>NZ_JADCLR010000044.1:0-499 GCF_015233815.1 Dysgonomonas sp. GY617 | reverse complement strand
TGGAACACTTATCAACGCCGATCTGCAATCGGCTGAAAATCCTTATCACACTGCCATTGATCCCGAAACAGACCAATATGGCATTGTAGATAATTCGGGAAACTGGATTGTGGAACCTCAATATTATCTTCTGGAACATATCGACAGCCTGTTTTTCAGAGGTAACAAAATCGAGGATTATAAAGACAACGGTTTTTATACTTATAAACTGGATGTAGATGCAAAAGCCCTTCAATACGAGTATAATATTGTTGATACTTTATATGCAAAGTATTATCTAATTTCTATAGATGAAAATGCAAAAAAGATAGGGGTTATGGACAAAAATGGGAACATTATTATTGCTCCCTCTAAAGGGTGGATTGACGCCCCTTTTCCCGGATTTTTTACGGTAAAGGATACTCTAACCGCTTTATATGACGGAGAAGGAAAGATTCTTCTTCCCCAAAGGTACTCTCGGATAGAGATTATAAGGGGGTATATTTATGCTACACAATAT
>NZ_JADCLR010000043.1:0-876 GCF_015233815.1 Dysgonomonas sp. GY617 | reverse complement strand
AATTAATCCCGAATTGATAATCGACTTTATAAGAAAATGAGACGCTCAATCAGAACTTATAATATAGCTGGCAATTGATAAAATATCATTGCCTGATTTTCTATTTTACCGGCTGATTTTATGTATGCAGGCTTTTCGATTCACTGCATATCCTTAACCTCATTGCCATAACCGTCTAATACCATTTCGTTTTCTAAGTAATATCGGGTATCTGCGGGATCAGTGTCTGAGAGGTTTCTCCAACTAGACAACGTTGACGCTGAAGGTAACTTTTTATATATCGTATTACTTTTGTCAATTAACATAGGCTCACCATTTTTCTCTATATAAGCATATTCTCCTTGAAAAGGTAAGGCACGGTCGTATTGAGGTTCAATTATTATATGGCCCTTATCGTTTATATATCCGTATTTTATCGTACCATTAGAGTAGTCTCCAGTGTAAACAAGGGCTGAACCGAAGCAAAATCCCGTAAGAAATACATATTCACTGGTTGGAGGAATTATTATCTCACCCTGATTGTTAATGTAAAACGCATCTCCGTTTTCGTCTTCCACCACTACTAGATCCGAATGATTCTTAAATGCAGTTTGGGCATCCCAATTATCCTTGGTTATTTGACGCATATTCAGGTCGTAAATAGTTCTAATTCCTCTTGATTCAATATATTGTGTAGCATAAATATACCCCCTTATAATCTCTATCCGAGAGTACCTTTGGGGAAGAAGAATCTTTCCTTCTCCGTCATATAAAGCGGTTAGAGTATCCTTTACCGTAAAAAATCCGGGAAAAGGGGCGTCAATCCACCCTTTAGAGGGAGCAATAATAATGTTCCCATTTTTGTCCATAACCCCTATCTTTTTTGCATTTTCATCT
>NZ_JADCLR010000042.1:0-1454 GCF_015233815.1 Dysgonomonas sp. GY617 | reverse complement strand
CCTTGCAGATCATAAACATCAATTTGGTTTAATCCTTGTTCGCTAGAGACTTCTAACTGACTGGTTAAATAAGTAACTCTAATAAGATCCTCACTGTTAGGCTCATCAATAATACCTGAAGTTGCAGAGGATAAGCGTAGTGAGAAACGGTTTACATCGGAATATTGTCTTTCTGATTCGGTTTTACGTTGATTGAATCGATATACATTATTAGATGAGAGGTCTTGTTCTATATTTAAATACTTGTCAATTAACACGGGACTGAATCCTGTTGCTGATTTAAAGGATTCTACATTTTCAAACTCCAGGGTTAAAACATCTTTCTGATTAGAGCTTTTAATACCTAATCCTACTTCAGTTCTCTTTTCATTATAGAAGTCAATCAGATTGTATTCCTGATCTGATGAAACGATAAAGGCTTCTGTTACAGAATGGCTCGAGGGATAAATCATTTTACTTATTCCCGAAGATGCTGTTGTTTCTTCTGCTTTTAATATTGCATAATCAGAAGTTTTATTACGACTATCCGTAGCTCTAATATAGAGTGAGTTACCTGAATCGTCAGAGAGACTTGTAACTGAGCGTGTTTGATTGCTTACTTCTGTTAAAGCATATGTACCTTCTAGGGGATATACCAGATCGGCACTTGTTAGTCCTTCGGCCAGAGTTATAACAATAGCTTGAAGTGCTGGAACTTTGTTTTCTGTTTTATATTCGTATCTTGACCATACTTGATTAGTGGGGGTCAACATGTAATAGCCTGCATCTTCTTTCAACTTTGTTCTGTTTGCTTCAAAAAACAAACGACTATTTATGGTTGCCATAAAGGGATTACCTATCATTACAGTTTTGTTGTTACTTGTGCCTGAGGTTACACGATGTGTATAGCCGGGAACGGTTACTCCGTTAACTACAATATTGGGAGCTTTATTTGTATTCTCGTCTTCAAATACAAAACGATATGCTTCATCTCCTCTTGATAGAGTGCCGATAGGTGAGGATAGTTGTTGAAGGGTCTTTTCGTCAAAATAGTAGAAACGGCTTTCTTTGCGGATCTTATTGTAAACATGTCCGGGGTGATAATCTGCCATTGTACTATTTTCAAAGTAGGGAATCTCTAATATACCTTGTAGGCCTTCTAGGTGGCGTTGATCATTATAACCTATGTTAGAATTATAACAGGCTACTTTAACTGCTAAGGCATTATTTTTTGTTGAAAGGTCTATATCATTAGAGGAAAAGGGTGTGCTGAAATCGCCTTCTACTAGTGCTCCGGTTGATGGATGTGGTGCATTATATAATGACTGCCAGGTTATTGGGTAACCGCCTAGAGCAAAGTCGCCGGAAGCCATCTTCTTTAATGGAGCTGCAAGCATGTACCATCTGTCTCGGGTTATCATTTTACTTGCAGGACCTTCTGCGTTACTGCCTGGCTGTTCGTTAGAACCTCCGGC
>NZ_JADCLR010000041.1:0-1467 GCF_015233815.1 Dysgonomonas sp. GY617 | reverse complement strand
ACTGGCTTCCCTCCATAAAGGTATATTTATAATACGGTCGATATCAGATAAAAAGTTGGGTAAAACTACTTCCGAATATGGAGGCTTTAACCATTGATTGAAACAGCTGGTTTTTAACAGATTATTGAGCTTTGTTTTAAGACTGTCTTTATTTATATGGGTCAAAGCAGGAGGCGGTGCCAATGCTCTACTGCTATTGTCGTTACCATTCCATTTAACATATTGCGCATTTGAGGAAATGAATTTTGTACCTTGAATCTGAGACACACTATCTAGGAAATTGAACCAATAGGCTTCTTCCCCAAGTAGATCTCGGGCATCCTTAATACTTATTATATTGTCAAAATATTGCTTTAAAACTTCTTCCTGATCTTGGGCTATAACTGTTGATATGGTAAATAATAAACAAATAGCTGAAACTAATATTTTTTTGAGCATAGATAGTGTGTATGTTATAAAAATTTAATGATGCAAAAATAAAAGGAGAAAATTTGATATTAAACATAAAAGACGTAATCGATAATCGTACTTTTCGTTGGATATCCTATAGCTTAGAGTATTTACATGATACTTTTCTATTATCAGGGAGTAATAGAAGCTTCTATTATTACCTTCGATAAGGTCAACGAATATTCCGAGTCAATTATCTGACGATTATTATCTAATAATAAGAGCCGTTTATATGGTTCAGCACTGGTATATCCATAAAAAATTTGATCTATTTCAGGTCTATCGCAGTTAAGGATATAGACCATCCCATCCGAATCAGTGCCTAATCCTTCTTCAACACTAAAATTTCCTTTTTGGACAAACTTATTTTCAAGTTCTTTTCCTAAATAAACACTTGTCAACTCAAAGAATTTACTATCATCATAAATTTTCAATGTAGTCTCTATTCCACGACAATCGGCACAAGGCAAAATACCTTTATATACAGAAATCGCTCCTAAAATATCATTTATTGCATTTTTTTTTGCAATGCCTACGAGAGCAGGTTGGGTGATTTCTTCATTCTTCTGTGAATTACAAGCTGCTAATAAGCAAATAATAATAACCAGAACGAATAATAATTTTTCCATTTTGTCCTTGTTAGTCATAAGCTAAATACATACATGTTAATATTTACATAAATTACAATAAACATTCATTCAACTTTAGAAAGAACATTCTAATTAATCAAAATAAATATTGCAAAAGAACACATTGAGTACTAGATTAGATATACTATTTAGGTCTAAAACAAAATAAATATACCACATCAATAGACCCTCCGTAATACCAAATGCTCAAAAACAGTTGCAAATAAATCTCTGACAGAATATATATGAAAAAGAGCAACAACAAGAGAAACTTTCACCCATTTTTAGTTATTAGTATTTTTTCTCACTTATTGGGCAAAATACTTTATTCTATATAAAATATATGGGTGTATTTGCAAAGGGAACCCCTTCGATTGAAATTCGAAGG
>NZ_JADCLR010000040.1:0-1564 GCF_015233815.1 Dysgonomonas sp. GY617 | reverse complement strand
CGGTAATGGTTTTCTTCTTGCCCGTCCATCATATAATTCACAGGCACGCTTGACAAGCTTAGTTCTATTATGCTCAGTCAGGTCGGCATAAAATTTCTCTGCAGCACAATAGACATTGTATATTTTACACTTTTCACACCACTTGTTCCAAAAATGTGGGAACTCCCCTCCAAAAACTATTTTACATTCTTCTTTACACCAGCCATTCCACATAAAAAAGAAAAAGCTGGAGACGATGTTTTCTTTGGTTTTAGTATTTACGTCTTGTTGTATCCTATTTGAGGATTTGGCGTTAATCTCTGATTCCTCTACTTTGTAAAGACATTCAAGATTATTCAGGTTTGTGCAATAATCTAACCATTCTAAAAGCCCAGCGTCTTCTTCTTGATTAATACGATTGAAAAGGGATGTCTCGATTCCCCCTAAATATCCCAGAAGAAGAATATCCCCATCGTATATTTTCATACGGGTAATTCCAAATGTGTTGCTATCTGCGTCAGTGCTGAAGAAGAAAGAATTACCGGGTTGTAGGCCATCTATAACTTTGAGTAGATCGACTTTTGATAGTTGCTCACGTTGTTTTGTTTCCATATTTATTACTTGTTATACACTATTTAAAACTCCAGTTCTTCTAATTCTCCTTCATCTTTATCAACAAAGAAACGGTCTGCGTCAGCCCATTTTCTTGCTCCGATATATAGTTCGAAGGCTTGTTCGAGATTCAGCCCATCTGCGGGAACTGATGCCAGGAACTCTGACATATTGATACCGTCATTCATAAACTCCTCACGGATTTGTTCGGGTGTAGGTATAACCGGGGCTTTTATTAAATTTGTTGAATACATTACCTCCCATTCGTCAGGATTGTATCGATATGAAGATTTGGCATCAAAAAAGAACTTCATTTCTATTTCGTCTTCTTTGTTTCTTTCGTCAGGCATAATATCAGTAACAATGCCGTAAATATCAAAATTTGAATTTTCTTGTGTGCCATCTGTTTTGGTTACACCGAATACAACAGTGCCAAACTTGGCTTTAACGATATCGCCTATTTTAATTTTAATTTTTTCCATACTATTTTTAATTTTCTACAGGTTCTGCGAAATCAACTGTTTTTTCTCCTTTGGTGAAGTCTGAGTCCGGAGCAAGCAAGTCCTTATTATCGTTTACATAAGTTATTGCCTCATTACTGTTGTCTGCTTCTACTTCGATTGTATGATTGTAAATCAAAGTGAGGGTGATTACAAATTTTCGTTTCATATATTATTAAGCTGTTTTTTCAGACCGGATGCATTGCGCATCTTTCTCTTTTGTTATAAAGTTTAGTACCAATTAGTAATATTTCACCATCGGCGAGAAATTCACTTCCACAACTCCAGCATTGTCTTATTTCGGACTCTTTTTCTGTATCTGAGGTAATGCAATTGGTATCGAAGCAGACAGTACAAGCATCTTCGTGGAAACGTTCGACATGGGGATGATTGGCAGGTATGTTTTCATACCCGTAATGAGTGATTGTTGTCATTACTATTCTTTTATATTCTGAAATCGTGTGGGGATTGGA
>NZ_JADCLR010000004.1:121550-127781 GCF_015233815.1 Dysgonomonas sp. GY617 | reverse complement strand
TCTCTCTCTCTCTCTCTCTCTCTCTCTCTCTCTCTCTCTCTCTCTCTCTCTCTCTCTCTAACATTTCAACGCACATAGCCAAATCTAAATCGTTAAACTTTAGATTGTTATTGGTGGGTATGTTTGTTAATTTTATCGTCATTATTTGAGTAAAGAGGTGATTTATAGATGCAAATATAAAGTAAAAAAATTAAAATACAATAATTATTATACTTCTATCGAATGATGTGACTGGCATTTATGGTATAAAAAGAGCTCTAAGAAAAATGGGCTTTGTCAAGAATAACAAGCGGATAAAACCAGTCCTTTAATCATAAAACAAGGTAAGTAAAAAGACCCTCATATTGCTATGAAGGTCTTTATATGATAATAATACTCAACTTTTAAATGCTACCCTGACTTCTTAAATTGGGATTTACAAGGAGCATACATTCTTTTACATTGGTATGGTAATACAATACAGCAGCGTTACCACAAGCTGTATCCATTATGGTTAAGCGAAGATAACGACGCGAAGGGTTAGCTGTTAGGCTTGAAAATATATACGAGGTACTGCTTGTCGTAAAAACAGGATTAGTTTCTCCTGATAGATTCGTATAAGTTGTACCATTGCTACTGTAAGCCCACTGATAAGTAAAACTACCACTGCCTCCGGTGGCTGCCTGACCTATTTGTAGTTGTTGAAGTGGGCACAGGGTTATCTCCTGAGTCGTTCCGTCAAGATCTGTAATCTTATCATACACACTAATGTAAATACTGTCATTGACTGTTATACCGCAACCCAAGTCATTTATCTCCAGATAATACCAGCCTTCATTTGCTTCTGTAGCATTGGCAATTACAGGATTCTTTATGTTTGAAGTAAATCCATCAGGACCTGTCCAGCTATATGTGGCATTAGCAAGGGAAAGTGCGCCTAAATTTATAGGTCCGCCATAACAGGCCGGTGTAGAGCCATAAGCCAAAATTGTCTGATTTAAAGGAGCTAAGGTGACCCGCTGCTCAAAACTATTCCCACAAGCATCCGATACACGAACTGTATAAGTCTCTTCGGCAGTTCCTCCGGTGAACTCATACGCTGTAGCAGTTGTATACGCAGGAGCTACCTGTGTTGTATTGGTAGCATCGTAAATAGTATAAGTATAGGGTGCAACTCCATTAATAGCCTGTAAGGTTAAATAACCATTGGTGGCACCGGGACAGGCATAAGCGCTCGTTAAATCTCTGTCCAGTGCCAATGCCATAGGATTATAAATGATGGTATCTGTTAGTACAGCACAAGCATTAGTACCGGTAGTTGCGTTCGTTGCCTGAAGAGCTAAAACATAAACCCCCGGTGTAGTTAACAAAAAAGAACCGCCACTACCGGCAGTGATAACCTGGGTTGAAGAAAAACCACCTGGAGGGCCATTTATTATTCTGTAATACGAAGCAACAGGACTTCCATCAGTAAAAAGCTGTCCCTGGGGAGTTAAAACTGTTCCGTCACATCTTCGTTCCAGCGTATAGCCGAAATCACGAGGAACATTTAATTCGCCGAATGTGACTGAAACAGAATATGTTGTACCACAGGATTCTATTGTAGCAGTATATAATCCGGGGGGTAAATCGGTCTGCGGGAAGCTATAATTTAAGGTACCTCCGGCGTTGGAGCTAGTCTGACCTATATACCCGGCAGGCCCTGTAATCGTGATTACTGTACTTCCTAGACCTCGCATATATTGATTTGCTGTGACTCGCAGCTGACCATAATTCGGGAGACAGGGATTGATCGGACTCGTTAACCTGGATAAAGTAAAAGCTGTAGGGATCTCGTTGGTGTTTATTGTATGTCGGAAACGGACTGTTACTGTGTTTACAATAGTTCCTGTACCATCTGTAAACTCTACGGTAGCTCTATAATATGTATCATATAAAAGCATATCTGAAAAACTAGACAGAGAATTAGTAGTATAAATAGTCTGCTCATTAATATCTTGGCTTAGATATTCCTTACGGAATAATACAGTTGTTCCAAGATCATCGGTTATCGTCAAATAAAAGGGGTTAGGGTAATGACAATTGGCAGGAGTAATGTAAAATGTTGGATAATAAAAACTACATCCGCTATCACTGTAGTAACGATAATGAGTTATCCGATCAGCAGTTCTGGTTCCTCCCGTCATAAGATAATTATTATAGAGTTGATATCCCGAAGCATCTGTAATAGTTGCAAAGTGCCTTTCACCACTATTGACAGGCCACCTAAAGTCCACGTTAGGTTGAGTGTCATTATAAAGTGTAGCCCCGGTTACCTGATCTGTTATTAAAATAGTTAAGGGATAACATATAATACGATTAGGATTAGTAGATGGATTTAACGTGATACTATTCCTTGATAAAGTATAAGTCTTCGTCCCTGTACATAGATCAGTAATATTCGTAAGTGGCTGAGGTGTTAACTTCGTATTGTAAGAATCAATTATAGAAGGACAAGCCTTTAGTCTGGTATAAACAGTTAAAGAATTACTTGCATAGAAATCAGAGTATGTGTGTGGGCTTAAATCTAAGGTTGTATACCATAAAATAGTCATACTAGAAGATGAAAATATTGTAGTACTACTATTCCAAGACGTAGGCATCTCTCCTACAGGGGCTGCACCATATTCGTATAGTCCGTCACTCAGATATCGCTGCAAATCTGTTACAGCAGGATCGCTACGGTCATACACTACAGTATGCCTAATATTGTTACAACTATTATCATCAGGAATAGCACTTAAATATCTAGCGCTAGGAACAGGAATAGTTCCGATATCCAGAATAGTCAAAGCAGTAGAAGCTACCTGACATCCATCATCGGCAGCCACCGTATACGTTCCGACCGGCCAGGTACCATCCAATGTATACCGCCATCCGTTACCTTGTGCCGAAGTCGCTTTTGTAGCACTTACCACCTGAGGCACAGTAACCCCCGCAGGAGCCGAAGTGATCCTAAAAGTAGGCATACCCGTTTGATTCCCATCCTCCAGATATACAACTATTATTCCCAGATTACAACCCGCATATGAATTACGCGAAGTAGGAACAGCCGCTGTGCTGGTAGCTGCCGGCGAGACAAAAGACAAACGAGGCTCCACATAAGAACCGCCTATAACAACATCATCTAAACGATATACCTCAGTTCTCCCGGAAGTACTGCAGACAGCTACCACCTCAATACGGTAAGTGCCCGAGGGCAAATTATTAAATACATTACTGGAAATAGGCCCCACTGATATGCTGCCTGTAGTACTGGTTACCGAATACTGTATACCCACCAGATTAGCCACAGAACTGCCAGACAGGCTTACTGTAATGCTTCCGTTACTCTGACAGTCCGAAGGAGCGGTTGTTGCACTGAGCGTTACATCAGTACAATCCTGAGCCTCTATATATTGAGCAGTAAAGACAATGCACAGCAATAGAAAAAATAACCTTTTCATTCTTATTCTTTATTTTAAGGTTTGATATAAATCATTTCACATTTACCCAGCAGGGTGCGGCCGGGATAGCCTGAGTGTCCATAAACAATACCATCGAAAGACACGGTCAACTGATTGCCGGACTCTCTGATGGTATAGGCAGGCAACTGTTCTTTTACAGAAAATAGCGTACTGTCGGCTTGGGAGGATATAGCCGATACAATCAATAAGGTATTATCCTCGAGGTTCAGATAGTATGCGCTAGTATCGTTGAGTATCTTTACTTCCTTTATTCTTCCCCCGGAGAAAGAGAATGTTTCTGCGATGGGAATGTAGGGAAAATCCCAGGAAGTCGATACAATCTGTAAGGAATCGCTTAACGTTTTAGTAAAAATAGGAGACCGGCTTCGGTTATCCACGGCGGTTAAAACAACTTTATTCAATCGATAGGATTCCTGAGACTGTGCCTTGAAAAGCACAAGACTAAAACATAAAACAATAAAAAATATCTTTTTCATTTTTCTCGAAGCATTATATTCATAAATGTTCTATCGGATACACTAAAACCGGAAACCAGGCTATAGCTTAAAACTCCGGATGGAGAAACGCTTACATTATTAAAGCAGCTCGTATCAAAATAGAGAACAAAATAATTAAAAGAAGTGGGAGAAGCCCCCACTGATAAAGCGGCAGAGGGGCTACTGGTAGCCTGAGGGGTACCATATTGGGTCAGGTACAGGTTAAACAGGTCAATGGTAAATAAGCCTGTACTGCTGGTATAGGTATAATTAACCGCATCAGGCAAATTACTGCCATCGGTGGGAATAACAACAGAAGGCAGATAAAACTGTTCCCGGGAGCCGGTAAGGGGGAGCCACAACCCCGAGTTGGCTCCTGAGCCATTATCGGCGGTGGCATCATAGAAATAATAACCCGCACTGGTTACACGGGCTGTTTTTCCACTGGCAGCCGGATCGGAGGCTGTTATATAAACCAATGCGGAATGCTGGGCTGCTCCATACTGAGCATTCTTTACTGCCAGCTGGGAACCTGTTAAACGAGGAAGCAAAACTCCTTCGGCACCGTCTGGGCCTGTACTTGTTGGTAAAACATCTAAAGTGGCTACAGGGTCTGTCGTATTTATACCAACCTGGCCCAATAAATAACTCTGGACAAAAAACAGTAAAAATACAGGTGATAAAACTTTTAATTTATTCATTTATTTATCGTTTTTAATTATTCATTTATTTTTCCCGCAGGACAACATTTACAAAAGTCTTTTCCGATAAAACATAACCTGTTCGAAGACTGTAACTCAAAATACCAGATGTTGATATGGAGGTATTGTCAAATACATTCGTATCGTAATACAATACAAAATAATGATAGTTGGATGCTGCTGTTCCTGTTTGAAGTGAAGAGGTGGTAGCACTTTTAGCGGCAGGGCTATCATACTGTGACTTATACAGATTAAACAAATCAACAGTATAGCTGGTACCAGCCCCTGAGCCGGTAGAGCTATAGTTCACGTTATCGGGTAAGGCTCCCGCATCGGTCGGTAAAAGAACCGTAGGCATATAAAATTGTTGTTTCCCGGGGTCTACAAGGGGGATCCACAGCCCCGAGTTGGCTCCTGAGCCATTATCGGCGGTGGCATCATAAAAATAATAACCGGCAGCATTTACATTACGGGTTTTTCCCGTTGTTGCACTTGCTGCAGAAGTCACATACACCAGGGTCGAATTCTGGCTGGCACCATACTGGGTATTTTTTCCTGTCAATTCATCTCCCGATAAACGGGGGACTATAAACCCTTCGGCCGTACTGCCATCCAGGGCAGCTGCTGCTACATCCAAGGTGGCTGCCGGAGTCTCCGTATTTATACCAATCTGACTCTGGACAGGCAGGTAATAAAAGAATAGCGGCAAACAGATAAACAAACTTTTTTTCATTCGCTAATTAGTGGATTATTATATAGTTAGTTAATTTATTCAAAGAACAAAGAAAGCAACAGCGTGTAATCACTACACACTGCTGCCAAACATAGCTGTGATACTGGTAAATGAGCCATTCGTTGCGATTGCAAATGACAATAAAAAACAAATCGGTTATACGAAGGCCTTTATCCAGGCAACTACTAACGTTTTTATGGGGAATATATGTAAAAGCGGAAAAGAATATGTGTAAAAAACACAATGACAAAAAAAGGCGGATCACTCCGCCTAAAATATATTTATTACCAGCATGTTCGCTAGTTAACTCTCTCTCTCTCTCTCTCTCTCTCTCTCTCTCTCTCTCTCTCTCTCTCTCTCTCTCTCTAATATTTCAACGCACATAACCAAATCTAAATGGTTAAAATTTAGATTATTATTAGTGGATATGTTTGTTAATTTTATAGTCATTTTTTTGAGTAGTGAGTTCGTTTATAGTGACAAAGATAAAAATTTATATTAAATAATTAGCTCCTACTCTTATTATATTATACATTTTATACTCCATCGTTTAGGTAATATATAATATATCCAACTAAAGCTAAAGCCAAGAAAAAAAAATTGCTTCAAAAGTAACAGGCCAATAAATCCCTAAAACGAATATCTTCTGGATCTTCTCCAATTTGAGTTGTATATATAATACATATCCAAATAAACAATAAACAGACGATATTGTTATACTAAAAATCAGACCTGCTAATTTCAAACCAGCAGTAGAAATTTTAAGCCTTTATTCATTCTGTTTTAGCTAAAAAAAGAATGAAAGAATTATATATAATATATACATACTATGATCA
>NZ_JADCLR010000004.1:0-121201 GCF_015233815.1 Dysgonomonas sp. GY617 | reverse complement strand
ATCAATTATTAGAATAATACCTGCTAATTAAATTTTACAATTTCATATTAGATTCTATAGCCGTCTACATAAATTCAAGATTACAAACAATAACATACGTTTATCAGAATTTTATTTAAGAACTAATTGTATGAAAAAAGCATTGAATGGGTTAGTAGTTAATAATATACGTAAAAATATACCCAAAGAGAAGAACATAACTCCTATTCTAATGGAATTACTTGATTTAACTAAAGAATCTACGTACCGAAGAATCAGAAATGAAATTCCTTTTACATTTGAAGAGATATCCAAGATTGCACTACACTTTAATATTTCTCTTGATGAAATTGTCGGGCAAAATACTGGCAAACGTATATTCTTTAATTTACATGAGCTGAATCATTCGGTTCCAATACTTCAGATTAGAAACGTTATTATAGAGATTATAGATGTTTTACACAAAGTTCGTAATGCGACTAATTCAAAAGTCATATTGGCTGGAAATCATTTTCCCACAATTTTCTCTATATCATTTCCTAATATTACTAAATTCCATTATTATAAATGGATACACCAGACGGAAGATGTCCCCTTAAATTTCTATTATTCAGATTTTGATATCCCTCAAGAAATACTCAATTTACAGAAAGAATTGAAATATAATTTTCAGGTAATAAGCAAACAAGAAATCATCATAGATAAAAACACCATATTATCAACCCTATTGGACATTAATTATTTTTATAAAAGAAACTTAATTAATGAATCTGAATTACGGGTTATACAAGAGGAATTATATGAATGCATAGATCTATTAGAAAGAATGACACTGAAAGGGGGAAATCAAATGGGCTCAGAAGTACTGGTATACCTTTCCTCTTTGAATATTGAATCTAATTCTTCTTATTTTGAGTACGATGGACAAACCTATACTCAGCTTTGGTCATACTTTTCGGATCCGATAAGTATTTCTAATACTCAAGCATCGTTGGTGCATAAAAAATGGCTGAACTCTCTAAAAAAATACTCTACACTTATCACCCGAAGTGGTGAAATACAACGGGCTAAATTTCTAAACTTACAACGAGAGCTGATTTCAAATATAACCGAAGATCTGATTTTATTATAAGCTTATAAATAAAAATAGTATTATGTAATCACTACATAATACTATCAAATATAGCTGTACCAGAGAGATGCTAAAGAAGTAACCCCTGAATAAAAAAAACGACAACAATTTAGGATGAATTATAAACTACACCGGAACAGCTAAATATATTAGTGTTTAAGAAAAAATTTTATAATAAAGAAAACGATTCTCATCAATCAAGATATCTATTTACAAAAGAATACATTAAACACTAGATTAGATATACTATTTAGGTCTAAGACTAAATAAATATACCACATCAATAGACTCTCCGTAACACTAAATACTCAAAAATGGTTACAAATAAATCTCTGATAGAATATATGTGAAAAAAGACAACAACAAGAGAAACTTTCACCCATTTTTAGTTATTAGTATTTTTTCTCACTTATTGGGCAAAATACTTTATTCTATATAAAATATATGGATGCATTTGCGAAGGTACCCCTTCGAATTTCAATCGAAGAGGTGAAAACAATCTATAATTTCCAGAATAGCTATGTCCGGCAGCAGCGTGTAGAGATTACATGCTACTGCTTTCCTGTAACTTGCTGTGTAATAATTGTTTGTACTGTTTTGTTATTGCTTTTATTATTCTGGCTACCCTAATAAATCGAAGCTGTTCTCGAAGGTATGTCCGACAGTATCCCATTTACTAATAAAAATTTACTAACTAATATAAAATAACAAATGAGAAAAACTTTTTTATTGATTTTGTCCTCTCTGAACTTAAGTCTCTGGTCTCAGATTGGTCTAAATACCGAAGATCCCCGGTTTGATTTAGATGTACGGGGAGATGTATTTGCCTCAGGCAAAAGTAAAATTGGAGGTGCTACGGTAATGAATCCTTCCATACAATTAGAACTTTCAGATGCCGATAAGGGCTTGCTATTGAATCGAGTTCCTTTAACTAATCTATCACAAAAATCGCCTGTGGCTGGAGCTGTCACCGGTACACTTGTATATAATAATGGTGGTGCATCTAATCAATTCGATGAAGGTGTTTATTTTTGGAAAGATAATCAATGGAAGGAGCTTTGGGGATTTCTACCTACGCAAGGAATTTCTCTTTATTATGCAAGTTCTAATGTGGTAGCAGGACCTGCTGGTGGAAATGATCAATCCAATATGGTATCTATGCCTTTCTCTTCAACAAGAGGAGGTGCAGCCGAGAGTCTAGTTTTACCTGAGACCGGATCCTATGCCTTTAATGTAAAGTTATATACAACTTTTAGTGATGTTTCAGGAAATACTATTACTCCTCAAAATGGAGGAAAAGCAGTTGCTTATGTGGGTATTTGGATTAATAATATATTAAATGATATTAGTGAAATATTTTATAATGTATCTCCTCCTGCAAATGGCTCTACAGATTTGAATGATTCAAATCTAACCAATGTAATTTTAGGATGCTCGGGTAATGCCGGGGATCACAAAACCGTTAAAGTTTAAGTTGTTATAAGGTAAATGTAACAAAAAAATCATCTCCTTTATTCTTTAAAATAGAAAAGGATGTATTAACTATCTATTAAAAATAACCCCCATGAATTAATAATTCACGAGGGTTCTCTTATTATATTAGCTCTATACTCCACCAAAACAGAGCCATATATCTAACTACATTTTTAATTATCTTCTAAGCGTATGGCATACATATTATTTTCGAGCCAGCGAGCTGATGCAAACCACTTTAGCAGAACTGTTCCTTGAGGAAACTGAGCTGGATCACTCAACATTGTGTTTAGTTCATTGTGAGTAACAATCAAATTATCGTCAATAGCGGCAGCTATCAAATAGTAAACTTTGGGATTAGATGTTTTATTCTCTAGAATAACAAAACCAATATGCGATAGGTATATTATATCATAAAGCATCTTTACTTTTATGGTATTAACTGCTCCTAAATCAGTTGTAGGTATCAACGGATTTGCCGCTGGATTATCTGAGAATGTCATATAAATAGAATATTGTATCCGTATAGGTACTGTAGGCGGTATTAGTGCGATTTCTGCTTCTTGTCCGCTAGAATGCATAAGCCCATTCGTCTGGATAGGCAAGTTTACTAGTTTAACTAACCATCTACCTGGGGGCAAAGTCAAAGTAGTATTGGTATTTTCATACAAGCCATCAGGCGCCGTAGCCCCTCTATTTACTGGTAAATTTATAGCTTGCGCAGGAGGAACCAAACCTGGTTGGGTTGGATAAGAAGCAAACTTAGCTACAGTAAGAGCCACAGGGTCATGACCTACCCACCTCCCTACTGCTTGCGCATCTGAAGTCAATAAATAACCCTCATGCTCTGTACCATCTTGTAAAATAAACCCTTCCGCATCTGAACTAGCTCTTACATGAACCTTCCGCGAAGGCTGCGTCCCTATTCCTAAACTTCCAACATTATTCACCAATACATCATCTTCTATTGCTATTGGAGCAGCGGCTGTATTGTTATTACCAAGTGCATCAATATGAAAAAAACCTGTTGGATTGGAAGTATTTATACCTACTTGGGCTTCACCACAAAGAGAGTAAGCCAATATTGCTACTATAAATATATATTTTATCATAATTTTTTTCTTTTAAATTATACTTACAGTATATCTTCTCCTAAGTAAAGAGCTGTTAATATATTTTCGGAATTAGCAGTCCCCAAGCCAAACAGCTCTAAATGGTTTACACTTTGAAGCCCCGCACCACTTGGATCATCTTGAGTTCGTAGAAAAGTAACGATACCACCTATAGTAAGATAGTACGTTTTTGTACTTGGTGTTTGATTATGAACTAATAAAAAGCCTGAAATCATACAGAATTGAGAAGAAGTATAGGTGATGTTTGACATCAGAGTTCTATTAAACATTAAATCCGAACTTCTTACAGACAAAATATCTCCTTGTGATGGACTAGGATAAACCGAACTATCCGATAAAGACATCCTAATAAATAGTTTCTTATCCAGATTAGCATCCACTAGAGCACTCCCTCTCTCTCTCAGTCCGATCAAATTGGACATTTGAACAATCCAAATTCCAGGATCAAGAGAAATATGAGTCCCTATATATCGCATAGAGGATGATAAAGTACATGTAAAACCAATTGCAGCATAATCCCCTTTAATTATCCTTAACGATGATATTGAAGATTGCCACCTTGCAACTCCATTTGCATTAGAGATCAAATAGGCTCCAACAGTATGCACCCCATTTCCGTACTGATACTGAAATCCTTCAACAGGAGCAGCAGCGGTACCTTCCGTCTGTATATGAAGCTTGTGAGTGGGTACAACCCCTATCCCTAATCTACCCTGATTATCCACAATAATATCATCTGAAACGTCATTGCTAGCAATAGTGTTTGCATTAGCATCTATCTGAAAAACGCCATGCGTTGGATCTACCATATTAATACCAACTCCCACCTGAGCCATAGCATTATAATTGAGTAGCAATAACAAAACAATCAATTGATTTTTATATTTTAAATATCTTGAAATTTTCATCTTGATGTTATATTTTAAGTTAATCATGTAATTTAATGGCTGCAATAATGGAGCTATTGCTCGCCCGCCCAAATCCGGAAAGAGAAAAATTGGTAAAAGACATATCTGGTCTATTATAGTTTGGCAAGAGTCTCCCCCAATAATAATATGTTTTATTTGCACCTGTTTCATTTATTATAAAACTCGCCCCATAAAGCATATCCCAATTTGAAGAACGCTTTCCTTGTGCAGCCTGCGCTCTCCCCATTATAACATCAGGTGACCATACTGCAGTTGTATTCGATTCGGAAAAAAGGGATGTAACCCAATACTGCAAAGGATTATTATCTAAACAATTGGTAACATTTATTTCTATCGATATCTCCACCAACCAAGTACCTGGGGGTAAGGTTAAAGTACTCCCTGTATAATGATACCCCGTATTTCCTACTATGTCGACTCCCTGAGGATGAAGATTACCCATTATAATGTTAGTCACAACTAAGTCTCTCCAATCTGCTGTACCATCAGCAGCTATTGCTGTTAAAACCTTACCTAAATTCTGACTTCCAGTTTTTAGTCTGAATCCAGCAGCAGGTGCAGCTGCGGTACCACCTGTACGTATATGCAGTTTTCCTTCAGGATTAATTAGACCAATCCCAACTCTACCATCATTGGTAACAACTACATCATCAACTGCTTGACTTGCGCTTGGTGCACCCGTTGCGGGATTTGTTGTAGCAGATGTTGATGCTCCATCTATATGAAATAATGCTTGAGGATTATCTGTATTTATCCCTATCTGTGCCTGCAAGAGACCAAAGGCAAAAACTCCCATTAGCAAAAGATTCTTTTTTCTCATTTTTCAAATTTATTACTTGTTAGTTATTATATAGTTAGTTTCTTTATTCAAAGAAAGCAGCAGCATGTAATCTCTACACACCGCTGCCGGACATAGTTGTGCCATGGATAAACGGAAATATCGTACTGATTTTGAACGACAACAAACAAATCAGCTACACGAAAACCTTTACCGGAACAACTATCGATATATATATATATTGGGGAAATATGTAAAAGTTGAAAAGAATATGTATAAAAAACGCAATAACAAAAAAAGACGGATTACTCCGCCTAAAATATATTTATTAACAGCATGTTCGCTAGTTAGTCTCTCTCTCTCTCTCTCTCTCTCTCTCTCTCTCTCTCTCTCTCTCTAATATTTCAACGCACACAACCAAATCTAAATCGTTAAACTTTAGATTGTTATTAGTGGATATGTTTGTTAATTTTATGACCATTTTTTGACTAGAGAGTTGGTTTATAGCGACAAAGATAAAAATTTATATTAAATAATTTATTGAAATACAAAGCTGAATTAGAAATAATGGAAGATTCTCTTAGTATAAACTACATCTTCGAACATGAAAAAAGAATGCAAAGTGCCTATTAAGTATGTAAATAAGACAGGACAAATTTAACAAATTAATTTATACCTGTTCCATTGTTCTTGGGGCATGAGAATCTCTTATCTTAGTGCTCCAATCATAAATGATAAAAAAGCAAATACAAATGAAATAATCGTGACTATTAACGTTGATTTTGCGATTCTCCGACCTGTACGATCATACTTTAGCATATTTTCAAATCCTCCATATCTATTTAGTGTACGCGATCCCTCAGTTGTTATTCTACAAAAATTTTGGTCGCAAATTGATTCTGTATATTCATTTTTGTCTTCATTATAAAACGAAATATATCCTAGATTCTTTGCCTTTATAATTATATCATTATCAAATTTGTGATCATAACGAATCTTATTTATTTTTAATCCGGTTCTTTCTTTGTCCAAGATACGAAGCAATCGATCAACCTTTTTTACCTCTTCTATTTCTTTATTAGGATAGCCAAACATTATATTCCTCATTGTTTGTTAATATCATTATAATCTTTTTATCTAAAGAGTTCACAAATATATAAAAATAAGTATTCAGTTCATTTTATGTAATATTTATAGCTTGAGAAATACTTCAGACGATCAAACAGCATTGCTTGACCAGGCCTATTCTTATTTAAATAAAACAATCAACAAAAAGAATGGGTAAAATAATAATAGCAAAAGCTCAAGTCACATTATCGACTCTCTTTGATGGACAAACCGGAGCTATGGGTCCCGCAGGTCAGGATGCAAATTTACTTGATTGGGTGAAAAACTGGGATACGAATAAAACTGAAATAAATGGTGAAACACTAATAACTCCTAAAATATTTGCAGGTTATAAAACACCGCTTAATACGATTACAGGTGTGGCCATGGGGCATATGGATTTGAATCTATTCGATGGAAGTTCATATTCGTTACAAACGATCGATGGGTTGTTTGGTTTCAAGAACGGAGTAAGAACATTCTTCGTTGATACAGAAGGGAACACTCAATTAGGAAATGGAAGCCAATATATAAAATATAACTCGACAACAGGAAAAGTAGAGTTTGGGTCTGCTGTTTCATTGAACTGGGTGGGTGCAACTTTTATAGATAAAAATGGAATTTTTACAGGTACTCTTTCTACAATTACGGTTAATGCTGTTCGTATTCATGCAACACAAATTAATGCCGGGACAATAGATGTAGCAAGAATAAATGTGGATGTGTTAAAAGCATCACTTATAACAGCAGCTAATATAGAAGCCTTAACCCTGAATGTGATCAAAGGTAGTATCGGAGGCTGGCGTATCGATGCAGATTCGATATTTAGCGGTACAAAGAATAATACAATAGCCGGATATACCTCTAATGCTTCTTCCATTACTATTGGCTCGTTAGGCATCAGAGGACTGAAATGGAACCTCGATGCCACTGGAGCTGGAGCACTGGCCGGAGGCAATATCAGATGGGATGCTTCAGGAAATGTTACATTCGGATCATTGGTAATACTTAACTGGACCAATGCTGCAAATAGTGCTTTGAGTGCAGCTAAATCATACACGGACACGAAAGCAACCGAAGCTATCACAACAGCAGCTACGGATGCAACCAATAAGGCAAACGCAGCCAAGGAGCTTGCTCAGGCAATGGCTTATGGAAGAATGCTATACCGTGATCCTACATTCTATACCGGCATTAATAGTATCAGGGTTTATAATAATTCAGGTAATGGATTAGTTACCATTACCAAAACGATTGATGATAAAGCCCCCAACGACAGTAAACAAGCACTTGTAATCAAGAATACAGGAACTTCATCCCCAAATTGTGGCGGGTTCAGTTTTCAGACTATGACTTCCTATAGAAAGGTCTTGATTACACGTATAATAGCCAAAATACCTATTGGAAGGAATATATCTTATCATTCAAATTCTATAGGAACAGGTGGTGCACAAAAATGGCTCACGTCAACTTCAGGTACAGGAGACTGGTGCGAATATATTTGTAAGGTAACCTGCGGAACAGCAAACTTTTCTTCCACCAATTTTTTTGCAATTACGGGGATTTTAGGAACTGTTGCAATACCTGTTGAGTGGAGCCTTTCCTATGCTACTGTTTTTGATGTAACATCCACTGAGAGGTATACAACTACTATAGATAGTAATGGAATATATACCGGAACATTAATTGCGAATCAAATCACATCCGGAACCATTAACTCTGATATTATCGCAGCAAATAGTATTACTTCAGCCAAGCTCGATGCAACGAGCATTAAAGCCGATATAATAAATACAACTTATATAAATGGTTTGTCATGTACATTCATTCAGGGAAAGATCGGAGGGTGGAGCCTGGGCCGTGATGCAATGACAATCGGTTCCATCGGGACAGTCGGTGCTATTCCAATGCAACTGCGTTCTACTTCCTCAGGAGCTGGTTTATGGTATAACGGAGCTTACAAGCCTGTAGGTTTATCTATGTTATGGTATCAAAACAGTAATGCAGGGCACATTGTTTTTGGACAAGTTGCAGCATCAGGCAGTACAGTTAAGACGGGTTTTATCGGCATCCAAATGATGGCTTGGGATAACACCGAATATTTTTGTCTTTCTGCCCGATATGACCTTTCAGGGTCAAAAGAAGTATATAACCGTATAGCAGGTTGGGCATTCGATAATACACGTATATGGAAAAATAACGTTTCTTTAAGTGGGGATGGCTCCATTGTAAATGGTACAGTCTGGAAATTCAACAACGATGGTTCAGGGCAAATAGCTAATGGCAACATTAGTTGGAACGCTGGAGGATCAGTTACATTTGGTGCATCCGTTATTCTCCATTGGACTACTCCTATAAATCGTATAACAACTGCTCTAGGAGGTTCAACATACACGAAATTGACACAAATATCAAGTACCGGAATTTACACAGGTTCTTTAATTGCTACACAAATTACATCCGGTACTATAAGTGCAGACCGCATTGCAGCAGGGAGTATTAAAGCTTCGAAATTGGACGCAGTCAGTATTAAAGCCGATATTATCAATTCAACTTACGTTAATGGATTGAATTGCTCTTTTATTCAGGGAAAAATCGGAGGTTGGACTATCGGGGCGGATAATATAACGATTGGTTCCGTTGGTACTGCGGGGGCAATGCCTATGCAGATACGTTCGGCAGCTTCCGGTTCCGGGTATTGGTATACCGGTGCTTATAAACCTTATGGTATTGCTATCACATGGCATCAGAGTAACAATGCGGGGCATATAGTATTGGGTCAGGTTGCAGCTTCCGGGAATACCGTAAAAAAGGGATTTATCGGATTGCAAATGATGGCTTGGGATAATACGGAATACTTTTGTCTATCTACAAATTACAGTCTCACCGGAGCAAAGGAGGTTTACAATAGAATAGCGGGCTGGGCATTCGATAACACTCGGATATGGAAGAATAACGTCTCGTTAGGTTCAGATGGTTCAATAACAAATGGTACTCTCTGGAAGTTTAATAACGATGGTTCAGGCCAGCTAGCTAATGGTAATATCTCTTGGAATGCAGCAGGTACTCTCTCCTTCAGTACCACTGTTTCTTCCAAATGGACTACTTCAATTAATAACATAAATACGGCACTGGGGGGTACTACATTTCCAAAACTGACACAGATTTCGGCTGCAGGAATTTATACAGGAAAAATTAGTGCAGGACAAATAAATGTCGATACAGCTTTGGTAGTCGGAGGTAGTAGTTATAATGGCAGTGTTTCGGTCAGGGATGCATCGAATGTTGTTAAAGTTACATTAAACAGAACAGGAATAACAGCAGTGGGTGGCACTATCGGAGGCTGGATAATCAGTTCAACACAGATATTTAAAAACAGTGTAATTCTTTCTGCTGATGGCTCTATTACAAATGGAACAAAATGGAAATTAAATAATGATGGTTCGGGACAAGTGGCAAACGGAAATGTCAGTTGGACAGCAGCAGGTGCAGTAACTATTACCGGAACTGTAAACGCTACATCGGGTAAAATTGGAGGCTTTACCATCTCCGGTAACAGGCTAACCAATACGGCTGCTGATTCTGCAATCTTGTTTTCTACTCTTATGGGTTCTTCGTTTCTGGAGATAAATAGCGCTACCTCGACATTGCTAGCTATCCGTGCAGACTCAGCACGGACAGGAATCAGTATCCAGACCTATGCTACTGGAGCCAGAGGTATATCAATTATTGCAAATGCGGGTTCTACATATGCAATCGAATCTTATGGGCCTCACAAATTTGGACAACGGTCCGGTGAAATATGGAATGCTCCGGGGGTACTGTTTTCTGCTCTGGTAAAGAACAGTTCTACACTATATAATCAGTGGGGTAATGGAATGACTATTACCTCATTTTCAAAGACGAAAACAGGAGTATTTGTGGTAAATCATAATCTGGGACACCTAAATTACACGGTATTGGCAACTTCCTATTGGGACACATCCGCAAATTATCATTCTAATGCTTATGTTCGGGTAGAATATATAGGCATTAACAGCTTCCAACTTCGGGTAGTGAATTGTGATAATGGTGGGTTAGTGGATACGAATTTTACGTTTGTTGTATTTGGAAGGAATGTAATTTAATAACTTTTACTTGGCAAAGCCTCTATTCTTTGATAAACCAAATAGCATCAAATTATGGACACAGAGCATGTAACTATCTCCAAAAAAGTAAAGAAGCACTTTTCCAGTTGGAATAGAGTATTAACAATAGCATCTTAAGTTGGATAAGGGCAACTGTCAACAAGATCGAAGCAGATGATCACGGTAACCACGTGTATATCGGTAGTATTCATTTTGAAAATAATATGATCAATTGTTCACTTCCTGCTCAATCAAATGTGTCGTCCTATCTCAAAGATTTTGAATTTATTGTAGCCAAAATTGAAGAAGATGTCAGACTCTATATTGAAAAATTAATTTAGTTTTTCCAAACCACAATATTTAAGTTTTCCTATTCTTTAATAAAACAAACAAATTATCGAACAGATGGAACTAACGATTAAAGACAGATTGTATATTCCGGCATTTTTACCCAAAGAGGGAAACTTCAAAAACTTTAACCTTAAAAAAGAAATCCTGAAAAAAATAGAGATTTCAGATACAGAGCGTGATATAGTAGGGTTAAAGGAAAATCAGGAAACAAAGCGTATCGAATGGAACACAGACAAAGATATCCCGCTACTGGTGGAATTCACAAGCGAAGAAATGGAATATTTGAAACAATCGTGCGAAAAAATATCCGAAGAACAATTACCGGACGATATGTGGTCAAGTGTAGAAAAAGTCTACAACTTGATGCAGGAATAATAAATACACAGTCTCCCAGCTGACTCCTTAACACAACTTTACCGAGCTAAATGGTAAAAAACATTTCTACCCATCTTCTTCTTCTCTTTAATACGAGTGAAATCATTCCCCGGACACTCCGTTCGGGGATTTTTTATACAACAATATGGCAAGGCAAGATATACATGTAGACGCTGTTTACGGAGAAGTCAATACAAGTGGTAACCTGACCAACAAGGTTATCTATGACTTTATACTGCTCGGTGAAATGCCGGGTCTGGATAACGAAAGATACCTGTACGCAGAAATATCCGTACCGTCTGATTTTGAAAAACGATATTCGGATAAGAACGGTATACACATTAATATCCCTTATACACCATCCTACAAGGAACTGATGATACGCTTTTGCTTACACAACGGAGACGGACAATTGGATTATATGCTAAATAAATCGGATAATAAGCATTGGTTTAAAGTATATGTTCTTTCCAAGAATATAATAACGGCTATTCGATTATCCGAGCTACAGCAATTAAATGAAGATGGAAACTTCAACCTGATATTCAATGACAACAAGCTGAATATTTACAGTGGTGCCGAAACGGATTTTCTGATTAAAGCAGCCAAAGGGCAGAATGAGGTTTTTCTGCTCAAAGCGATGGCAGGGAATCTATACCAGTATCCGACTATCGGAGTCGGTTTAATCGAGTTTCTACACGGTAACTTTGAAAATTCAGGACTAGCCGAGAAACTTCAAAGTGAGTTTAAAAATGATCAGATGGTAATCAATAACGCTTATATGGACTCCGAAACCGGAGAACTATTTCTGGAAGTGGAGGAAAAAAATGGGTAAATATATCGTCACCTCCGGGCAGAACATTTATGATGTTGCCCTACATCTTTACGGCTCGATAGAAGGTATCGTTGACCTTCTGATGAATAATACAGAATTGTCTTTTGCCACTGATCTGAAATCAGGGGATGAACTGATCTTTACAGACGGGTATATCATCAATGCAGATACTGTATCATACAATCGTATTCATAAAATAGTCCCCTCTAACGGTGAACGTTCGGTTTATTATAAAGAAGCTTCATGGCCCCTGCTTATGGAGTTTATACTAAGTAAATTCGAAACATCAACTGATTTTACAGCATCGGGAACCGGAAAAGTAGAGATTGACTGGGGAGATAATTCTCTGCTTGAAACAGTCACACTTTCAGAAGAAGTAAGACATATCAATCACTCGTTCGACAATCTAGTCTCAAAACATAGAAAGATTCGGATATATGGTGAAGCCTTATTCAGTCAATTGGATTTCACTATGCTTAAAGCAAATGCTATATATCTGCATAAGCCAGTCTACGTAGAGAAATTTATTCTAACTGATACGGCGATAAAAATCGGTTTTCTCTCCCTGTTGGATGGTATTTATGATCTTGATTTATCGGGACATAATACGGACAATCTATTAGAATTACTTGATTGCAAGAAGCTGATGAGATTGAACCTGAGTTATCTGGATGCAGCGCAATCTGTAATCGACAACTACCTGATCTCACTTGTGAAATACTACTATGGACGAAGAAGCTGTACTATAACTTTAACGGCTCGTCCATCAGGAGAATATAATGAACCTGCACGTGACCAGAAACACAACTATATACTGACAACAGGAATGGAGGCGGTTTGGCTACTCAGTAATGAACCTGCGTGGAATGAAGGTGGCTTTTGGAAGTTTATAATCGACAATGAAACTTATTCATCTGAAAAATGAGCAGGACAATCAAAGAAATTTATAACGAAGCTTTAAAAGAGAGAAACAAACGGATGGAACTGAACGAGTTCTCCAGCGACTCGAGGTTATCCATATTGAATGGGATTACATGGACGGTATCAGCCGTTATATATAGTTTTGAAACGATTCTTGATGTATTCGCCATTGATATTTCATCGGCAATCAACAGCAGGATAAACGGGACTCCTACGTATTATGCTAATGCCTTACTTCAATATCAGAAAGGAGATACACTGACAGTGCGTGAAGATGGTTTGGCATTCGGGTATGCTTCCATAGATGAATCGAAACGTATTATAACGCAGGTATCGTATTCTGAGAGTACCAGTGATATAAACCTCGATAATAAACTGATAATGAAAGTCGCTACAGGCCAGAAAGGAAACCTCTCTGAAATACCTCAAAATGAATTGTTGCTGATAAATGCTTATATCAATAAACTAACATTTGTGGGAACGAGAATCGAGATGACAAGCCGTAAAGGAGATATACTGATACCATGTGTTTCAGTTTATTATGATGGTGCAATCCTGGAATCTGAGATTTACGATGCTATTGAAGAAAAGCTGAATGAATACATAATGAATATTGACTTTGATGCAGGAATTTATGTATCTAAAGTAATAGATGCCATTAAGAAAGTGGAACATGTAACCGATGTTCATATAGACTCGAATGAGAAGAACGGGCAGGGAATATTTATTGCCTGTTATGATGGTGACGGGTATCTGGGTGCCATGCAAAAGATAGAGCGTATGTCACATACCAGTTCCGGCTATATCAGACAATCGACAGGACAAGGAGAAGAAAAATCAATTCCCGATTTCCGCGAAGCCATTAAATTAATTATTGACAACGGATGCGATACAAATTGTTTACAGACAAATTAATCAACAGGTTGGTGCCTCATTATCTTGCCGGAAGGAAATATATACTTTTTCTGCAAAGCCTGGTATTTCCTTTACAGACCCTGAATGAACGCTTTGCACAGTTTGCGAGTGATAAACTGATAGAAGCAAATATGACCAGTCAAAGGCTCTATTTCGAATGGTATTTAAACCGGAAGTTCAGCAAATACTTTGCAGATCCTCTCGATGTTATTTATATCACCGAAACTCAAAGGCTGGGTGTGGATATATACCATGAGAAATCGCTATATGGAAAGCCATATACGCTTTGGGCGGAGAATGAAAAAGTACAGACAAACAACAAGGCAGAAGAACCGAGGGAGTTTTATCATCTGGCAGAAGAAAAGACCATTAATAAGGTAAGCTTTGTCGTTTGTGTCCCTAAGATTACCCTATCACAGCGGGAGTTCGTGTATATGCTTTCTTATGTAGTCAATACCTATAAAATTGCAGGGAAAACATACCTGGTTAAAATAGATACAACTCAAATAGAGCCTAACACTAAACTATAAGATAATGAAAGAATACATAGCAGAATCGGGTGGAAGGTACACCTATACCGATGACATATTAAACTTACAGGAGCTATCTCTAAGTATGACTGCCATATTTGAAGATTGTTCCAATTTTATCGTATCAGGGTGCCTTATTAACGGATTTGATATTTCATCCGGCTATGTATGGATTAATAATAAAATTCGTTATTTTGAAGGGTCCAAAGGTGCCACCTTCCCCTACTATATTTATGAAAAGAATATCAGTGATGCCACCACCTATGCCAATGATGTAAATAAGCGGGGACGGTGTAATTATCTGTGTGAAGGAGGTAAGGTTGTCCCAACTGAAAATGATATGGTAACGGGGATGGTTGCGTCATTTATCGAACTCAAGAAAGAGTATTCACCACGCTTTATTGATAAGTTTATGGGGAAATATGCCGTGTTACTAGAGACTCCTTTTGCACGTCAGACCATTTTAAAAGACTTATTACTGGAGGGTAACTTATCGGTAAATAAATGCCTTGAATCAAAGACATCCGTTTCGGTAGTAAATGATGCAAACAGCTTTAGCCTAAAGCAGCTTGTAAAAGAAAACGGTGATATTTCGATAGGTGCATATTTGAATAGTGCACTTGTAAGTGAAATAATAATCAATGCTAACGGAACTTTCAGTTTTATCAAAGCAGGGAAAGAACTGGCAAAGGTAAGTCAAGAGGGTTTGACTTTTGCAAATTCACATACGAACACTTCTCAAACAGGTTCGGTTTATATCTATGATTCCCATGTAGTGAATACGCTAAGTGAGAGTGATGAAGGTGCAATCAATATAAATCACAAGGGACTAATACTCGGAAGTTCAAAGTTCCGAAACCTGAACGTCTATAACGGTAAGCAGGCTTCTGTACCTATTTTTCAGGTGGTAGGTAAATCGGATATCGTTAATGTAACCGGATTACTCAATATCCGTAATGCCGGGAATGGTTTTGTCCTTTCAAATACCACATTTTTGAAAGGTGATAAACGGTTAATCAACCTGCTGTCATGGACAGACAGCAATAATGAGCCTATTGCTACAATCGGATATGCCACTAACGAATCATTTGATTTTAATCTCACAAATACTTTAGGAAATATTATTATCAGTCCGAAAACGTATGTAGATATAACAGGGGAACTACGGATAAACGGTAAGGATATTAGTACGATCTATGTCAATCAGACTAATTTTACAACTGAACTAAATAAAAAAGTAAATATAGTCCAAGGCAAACAACTCTCTACTGAGGATTTTTCTACAGCCAACAGAAATAAGCTCGATTCGATATTTAAAGGGAGTATAGCAACTATCAGTGAAGGATATGTAACTATAAACGAAGCTACTGAAGCTCTAAATAAAAAAATGAACAGTTTGGGTAATTTATCAGACTTGCCCAATAAAGGGACAGCCCGTACTAACCTGGATGTATTTTCTAAAGGGGAAGCTAACTCAATATTCCTTAAAATTTCATCCAACCTGCTTGAATTGATCAGCCTGACTGCCGAAGAAGTAAACGGATTGACACCGCAACAAGCTTCTGCTCTGAAAGTACAGCGGCAAACAGCAGTCCGAGATAATCTGGATACAGAGAAGAAAGGAATTGGCGATCTAAAACTCGCTAAAGCCTCCAACCTTTCTGACCTGCCAGATAAAGTTCTGTCACGAAAAAATATCAGTGTCTATTCGACTACAGAGGTCAATACGTTCCTAGCGGGAAAGCTGTCTGTGAATTCAGCCTATACCGGGGCTATATTTACACCGGATCACAAAACGAAGCTTGAAGCGATAAAGACCGGGGTGTTTGTGGGTACTGACAACGAAGGCAAACCCATTGCTCAGGTGGAAGGCTATACGATGACCAGTGCGATTATTAAAGAACTGGCAAAGAAAGCAAATCTATTACTGGACGGATATAATGCAACTCAGAAAGATTCGGTTGCAGCTAATATTAATGTATATACCAAAGCAGGTGCGGATAACAAGTTTGCTTCCATTGATAGTTTGTTTCAGGATTATATCACACTACTTGTAAAGCAGGGTAAAAATACTACGGAAGCCCAACAGATACTCCGTAATAAACTGAATGTTCCGAGCAAAGAGGATGTGAGTAATAATTACATAAAAAAAGATGGAAAACTATCTGATCTTATACTAGCAAATGCAGAAGCTAAGAAATTGGCTTGCCGTACAATCGGTGCTGCATATGCGGATGAATACCAGGCCAAGCTGGTTGATACGGGATGGCTGCAGATGCAGAACTCAGGTTCGGGGACAGACACCAGAAGGTTATTTATCCGTCAGGTCGGCAATGTGGTGTGCATTCAGGGAGTAATCAATACAGGCAAGCGAGATGGTAGTAACTGGGGAGGTACAGTAGCAATCATCCCCAATCAGATTTCGCCTCCTAAATACGGATTACGCACTACGCTTTGTGACTTTAACGATGACCACAAGTATAACAGGGGATCATCATTTGTCCTTTCGGGTAATAGCCGAAACATCCTTCTTTATGAAAGCGGGTGGAATAATATAGATACAGAGATAAATTTTACATATATGGTATAATCATGAGAAAGATAAATATTCAGAAAGACGTAAAAAGTAGGGAAAAAATTAGTATGTCGTTACCTGCGATAGTATCATATGATATGGTGGATGAAATTAAAACGACAGAACTTAGTAACGAATCGGAAAAAGAAAATAAAGATGGCCAAAGCGAAGGTATACAGGAACCAGAGGTTAACCAAGTCACCGATCAACAGGATATCCCGAAAAAAGGAGGACGGAAGGCCAAAACAGACCTTTAAGCGGTTTAAATTCGAAGAGACTAAAATCGGATTTATGTTGAAGTACGAGGTTCCGGTGGTATACGAGATTATTATGGATATGACACTTGTTTCTGTTTTCCCCGAACCCCCTTATTTACTTATCACAACAGTCTGTAAAGGCTCTTCGGACCCTTCTTTGAAAAAAGAGAAGTTTTTTCGCTATCTGGAGGAGTATGCAGATTTAGGATTGTATTGTAAGCGTCCGAAAGTGCTTACAGCCAAACGTAAAGTGTATTATGATGAGATACGGAAAAAAAAGATGGAGAGGTTTATTGAAAGGAATAGAGATAGGATAGATAGGTTGATGAAAAAAAATAAGTATTTATTTGACCGAGTTAAAGTCAAAAGGAGCGTAGGGTACCAAGACAGATACATCTAAAGTTATACAAAACGAATATGAGTTCTCAAATTTTTCTATAGGAGCTAGTTATTTAATATAAATTTTTATCTTTGTCGCTATAATCTAACCCTTTACTCAAATAATGAGAATAAAATTAACAAACATACCCACCAATAACAATCTAAAGTTTAACGATTTAGATTTGGTTATGTGCGTTGAAATATTAGAGAGAGAGAGAGAGAGAGAGAGAGAGAGAGAGAGAGAGAGAGAGAGAGAGAGAGAGACTAACTAGCGAACATGCTGGTAATAAATATATTTTAGGCGGAGTGATCCGTCTTTTTTTGTTATTGCGTTTTTTATACATATTCTTTTCAGCTTTTACATATTTCCCCAATACATATATCGATAGTTGTTCCGGTAAAGGTTTTCGTGTAGCTGATTTGTTTTTTTGTTGTCGTTCAAAATCAGTACGATATTTCCTTTTACTTATGGCACAACTATGTCCGGCAGCAGCGTGTAGAGATTACATGCTGCTGCTTTCTTTGAATAAACTAACTAACTATATAATAACTAACAAGTAATAAAATGAAAAAGATTATTTTCTTATTAACAGGCGTTTTATCAATTGGGCTAACTCATGCCCAGGTCGGCATAAATACAACGAATCCTCAGGGTGTTTTTCATGTAGATCCCCAAAAAGATACAAATGTAACCGGCACAAGCGGCACAGAAGATGATATTATAGTCACCTCTGCAGGAAATATGGGTATTGGCACTATAAATCCTGAAGCAAAGCTGCATATTAAAACTACAGGAACAAGTACAAATCCAGTTTCAGGTTTTCGCTTAGAGGATGGACGTGAAGGGGACGGTAATATTCTCCATTCAGAAAATAGTTCAGGTCTGTCTAGTTGGTATAGTCTACCTCGAATAGAGTCAATTCTTTTTAATAAGCCGTCGTCTTGCCCTAATATACCTCTTCTGGATAATTCTAATTACTCCGCAACTAATGCCACAATCGTTCTACCTCCAGGACGCTGGTTACTTATGATAGTAATGTATCTGCCATTAGCCGGAGGTTATGATCCTCTTGGTCTTTTTTCTATTTCTACATCTTTCGCAGATAATACTACAATAGTTAATAACGGCTCATCTTTTGCTTCACTAAAGTCACCAGATCTAGAAGGGGATGGGAGAATTTTATTTCAGGGGATGATGGTATACACGACCATTGGAATCCTCTCAGGTTCAGTTATTATAGACAATCAGAGCGGTTCTGCCAAAACTTACTACTATATAGCTGGAGATGTTGTGGTTTCTTCTTCTTCTTCTGTTTCTTACCTCAATGCATTTGGAGGGAGATGGGGTGAAGACAATATAATTGCTTATCGCCTTCCTGTAGAAATTTGAATAAATTAGAAAACAATAGATTATGATTAAATATTTCTTGTTTAATTTACTGACTATGCTATCCCCGGCTATTATAGCTCAGGTAGGTATTAATACAATACATCCTTTGGACGGAGCAATGCATATAGATGCAAAGGGTAATAATCCGGCAGGTATTCTTTCCCCGGCAGATTACGAAGACGATGTATTTATAAGCTCAGCAGGTTATTTGGGGATTGGTCAGGTTAATCCAATAAGTCATGTACATATAAAGGGAAATTCTTTATATGCCGGAATAAAGATTCAGGATGGTAGTGAATCTGTCGGTAAGATCTTAACTTCAGATGCTTCCGGAAACGCACTATGGAAATATGCAGGAGTAACGGATTTCGCGATAGGTTCTTTAGGAGCGGGATATTCTGAAGTGATTAGTAATATGAGCACTACTTCTATTATTACTGCAGGCCTTCCTTTAATCACTTTCGATAATTCTTATATTGATTTAAAGCCGGGAATGTGGGCTGTTATGGTAAATATTAAGTCAACTCTAACTAATGTACCCTCGACAGAAGATCAAATATTATGGTTTAGGACTTCTTTTAGTGATGCTCCTAATGGTCTTCTCAGTTCAGATATTATCGGTAGTGTTTTTCTGACAGGTATCGTATGGGGAACAGGATCAAATTTGTTATCTGGTACTATTGTAATTCATAATTCATCGACCGGAGTAAAGAGGTATTATTATGGTGCTGGTCATGTTGGTAAATCACCTACATTATTAGCTTCAGGTATATTAAGTAATTTTGCGGACAATAGCCCGGAGAACTATCTTCTAGCTTTAAGACTATCTTATTAAAATAATAAATCGGTTAAAACATATGAAAAATTTCTCTAAATATATATATGGGTTCTTTTTATTCTTATTTCCACTTTCCACCTTCTCACAGATTGGTATAAATACAGAGAATGTCGGATCAAATCTAGTATTACATGTAGACGGAGCTAAAGATAATCCGTTAACAGGAGCTGCAACAAATGCTCAAATGCTCAATGATGTGGTAATAGACGAGTACGGTAATGTTGGAGTTGGGACAAATGCCCCCGGTACGAAATTACATATTGTAACAGGTGGTAGCACAATTGCCCCCAATTCTCAGTTGACAATTCAGACGGGTGGTGAAGGTGTGGATAAAGTCCTCTATTCATCAGCCGATGGTACCGGTATCTGGGCAGCATATGCTCCGAGAATGCAATTCGGAACATTTAGCCCTTCAGGAGCTAATATTGCTATAAATACAACAAATTATCAGAATACTCAAAGTTACATAAGCTTGCCTCCGGGTGAATGGCTGGTTTTTTATAGTCTATATATTAATAACTATACCGGTACACTTCCAGCTTTTGATAACCGGCGAATTCACATTTTCTCGAGTCTCTCGGAATCTTTATCTTCTACATCTGTTTCAGGAGATATAACAGGAGGTTGGACTATTCAGGGCTCTTCTGTTTTTTTAGGTTCTCAAAATCAGCTAAGAGGTTGTTTTAAGATTAGTAATCAAACAGAAAGTGATAAAGCCTATTATCTTATCGTAGGTAAGATCAATGCCGGATTAAATATCGTATTGAATAATGTAGGACAAGCAGAAAAGAGTAGTTTTTATGCTTTTGGAATAAAAGATGCTTAATTATACTTCTTGAGTATAGCAAGAGGGTATTGAAAAGTAAGGATTTAATAGTATTGTTCGGTCCTTTTATTGATTGTTTTTGATCTATTTAAAACCACTGGCTAGCCGTATATAGTTTAATAACTGTATACGGTATGTTTATATGATATATAATTTAAAGTTAAATTGATTGAATTATTTTTTGCTACATTTTATTCCGACTCAATTATCCAGTAAAAGAGCTTATCAGGCTATACCCTAAGAAAAAATAATCACTCTTGGACTATCTCGGTTAAAGATATGGATCATTGCATCCGGATATGCTGATTTAGGATTGTATTGTTAGCGTCCGAAAGTGCTTACAGGCAAACGCAAAGTGTATTATGATGAGATACGGAAAAAAAGATGGAGATGTTTATTGAAAGGAATAGAGATAGGATATAGAGTATAAGAGCAAGATCGACTCTATCTTTCTTTCATCTGGTTGATGATTTTATCTACCATGCTAATAAATTCTTCATCAGTTCTATATATAGTAGCAATAAATTGTCCACCCTGATCAAAATTCTTGTAACCCATTTCTTTTGTATATATTTCAATCTTCTTTACCATCTTGTCAGCATAATCAGGATTATTATTAGCCATTCCAAAATGTTCCCATCTGAATATATTTTTTGTTATTTTATTTTTGACAACAAAATCTGTGTATAGTCTTTTTCCATTTGAACTTATTTTACTTTCATAGGAAACATGAAAGATATCTATTACTAATAAATTATTATAAATATATAGCTCATGCATAGACCTAACATGTGTTCCATCTGATGCTATATATTTCTTGCTTGTTTTAAAAAAATTATGTATCTCACTGTAAGATGTAGCCAGGCATTTATCACCAAGAGTTGTTTCTTTTTTGAGTTTTTTTTCTTTAGGGAAGAAAAACCATTTATAATTAGTATAATTACTCTTGTCTACATAACAACTGGGGATGATTTGGTGTAGGACTCCTTCATCATTTTTTACAACACTTCTCAGGAATTGACTTAATGCTTTACTATCAGTAAACTCCTGCTTCATATTCTCCATATCTTTAATATACTCATATACTTCACTTAATCTCAATGGTTTATTATGAATAGTATCAGAGAGTAACTTTTCAATATGAATATTGATCGCACGTAATAATTCATAAACCTTATTCATAGGAAATAAAATTTAAATTAAAAGCGAAATGATGTATTTAATACAAAAGTGCTATTTTTTTTTTCTAAGATACATATAAAACAATCTATTTTTTTACTTGATTTATAAATTAATATTTTCCTTAAAAATTGAAATTATACCAATTGACCTATAGTCACTTAAAATAGTTGATGAAAAACTCTTTTGAGAAATTTTGCGACAATAGAAAATAGCATATACATTTGTTATCCCTCCTAAAAAAACGGAGAAAATACCTTTCAACCTGAGTCTCTATTTCTTAGAGGCATGTAGCGAGTGATACACTCAAAGGTTCTCACCTTTGCTCTCCTCCCAAGATTTGTCAAACTGAAGATAACGGGGTATCCGAACCTGATTGTCGCCGCTTTAGTTTCCCGGCATTTATCACTATCGCATTCATCATTTTATGCAAGAAGAGAATTTAGAAGAAAAAGACATGCAAATGTCGGTAGAAGACTTATTCCTGTTTAATCAGGAATCGTACTCAGAGGCACAGCAACGTGCGCTCGAAGAAAACAAATCATTTACAAAGACGGAGTTTTTCAGAATGGACAAATTGGGTGTATACCGCCTTCGTGTCCTGCCTGTAGCACCTAATGCAGACGGTTCGGCAGGGCGCAGGAGCTATGAGTTCCCTGTACACCAACTGCTTTTGGAGATTGAAAAACCAAGTACAGGCACCAAACCAAGTTACATGTATGTAACCGTACCCAGAGCAACAGATGCGGAATACTCGGTAGATCTGATCGATACCTATCGTAAACTGGCTGTAGATACCGCCAAAGAAAAGGACGATGAAAAACTGGCTGAAAAGATCGGTGGCGGTTCATATGGTGGTGGCCTTAAGTTTGGTTACGGACATGCCCTATACGTATACGATATGAATGAACGTGCTAAGGGTTTACAATTACTGACACTCAGCCATTCGCAGTTCAAGGATTTAGACGAACGTAAATTCAAGCTGTGGCAAAAGAAACTACAAAAGAATCCGGGTTTCCCTTGTCCAATTTCATCCGTCTACAACGCTTATCCGGTGGAGATCGAGAAGAAGAAAAACGGTTCGAAAACCGAATACGCTACAAGCATCGACAATGAATCGGACACAGACGCACTATCTAAGGAAGAACTAACCGCTTTGATGGCTGCTACGCGTATACCGGAGATAATTTACCGCTACTCCCGTTATCAGTTCGAAGCAACGGTAGAATATCTGAAACAGTGTGATATAAAATATGGTCTGTCGATTATGGAAACCGCCGAAATGAAAGAGGCGATCCGGAAATTGCAAGAAGAGCTACCCCAAGAAGATACCAGTGCTTTTAGTTTCGACAAACGTACCAAAGATTCGAAAGAGAATGCCTCTGCCGGTATCACCTTAGATACGCTGATTAACCGGTTCGATGAGCTACAGGAGAAATCTTTGGGCGATAAAACGGAAGAGGGTCAGGAACTGCGTTCGCTTATCCGTACTTATATTGAGCAGGAGAAATTAAACATCCGTGTAGCACGTTCTACAACCAATGCGGATTTACTGGACTTAATCGAAGAAGCGCTTCAAAGTGGTACAGACAAAGAAGAGGACGAACTACCACAAAATCCAGAACCTTTGAGGGAAGATGAACCACAGCAATCAGAAAACATTCCAGATGTACCCACCGAAGGGATGCGTAGAAGAAGGTAATTCCTGGTTTACCCATTAATTAAACACAAGGAGAAACGTGTAAGAAATTTACCGTTTCTTCTTCTAATCTTATACATATATGTTTAAGACAATCTTTCCCTGTGTATTATTAATCAACGATATACATGTCTCTAAGGATAACCTGAGCGAGTTTTCGGCTAATTGGAACGAAGCATTGTCCGTCTGTAAAAAGTTGGATATGGAACTGATAGCCGTGGGCGGTGACCTGTTTCAGTCCCGTGCAGCCCAGACATTAGATGTATTACTGGCGGTACACGATGCTCTGGTAGATGCAGATCGTCAGGGTATACAAGTGATTCTGGCAAACGGAAATCATGATAAGGTAAATCAGGAATCAGTTCGGGGTTACTGCCATGTATTCGACAGTCACGATAATGTGATGCTGGTAGATGAATCTATGAGTATATGTAAGTCCGATTGGGATTATGCTCTTCATATAATTCCTTATTTTCCGGAGAACGGAAGCTTTAAAGACAAACTGGATGCTGTAATTCAGGATGATCTGGTGACCGGACGAAAGAACTACTTATATATCCATGAGGGTATAAACGGAGCCTTGTTACATGCTTCAGCCAATGAACTACCAATATCTGTATTCTCAGGCTTCGATAAAGTTTTTGTGGGTCACTATCATAACAGGTGTACTATAAAAGGAACGGAAATTGAATATACCGGCAGCTCCCGGCAGCATAATTTCGGTGAAGACGAAGAAAAAGGGTACACGGTATTGTACAATGACGGTTCATACGAATTTATCAAAAATCAGGTCAATACAAGATACCGGGTAATCGACACCGATGCGGATAAAGTGGATATTCATTTGTCCGACCTGTTGGAAGAAATAAAAGCGGATGGCAGGTACAAAGTCAAAGTCCGTGTACATGCTTCAACAGCAACCGCACCGGGGATCGATAAAAATATCCTTCTAAATGCAGGTGCGACAAAAGTCGAAGTTATCACCGATGAACCGGAGATTATAGAAACACAATCAGGCAGCTTGTTTGAAAAGTTCGACTTTCACAATATCCAAGTAAACTATCAGGAATTCTGCCGGCAGAAGGATATCGATAATGTGTCGCTGGGCTTAACCTACTTATCAAAAATCAAGAATTAATGTGGAAATTAAATGAAATATACGCACAGAATGTATGTGCCTTCCGGGAACTCCATTACCATTTGGAACAGGGAGTAACCACCTTAATCTTTGGGGATAATAAAGACAATGAGAGCCAAAGAAGCAATGGTTCTGGTAAATCGGCACTGATAGAATGTATTGCTATCGGTATAATGGGAAGCCCGCTTCGAAAGATCAAGAATGAAGAGATTATCAATGATAATTCGGATGAATGCCTGATTGAACTTCAGTTCGGCAATGACAGTAATAACGAGGTATTCACCATTGAACGCAAACTGCACCGCAAGGGTTCGGCAGAGGTAGCCTGTTATACAACAAGGGGCAAGGAGCTTGACCCGTATGAAGTCGTTCAACACAGTGTGGATGCCTATAACAGGTATATCCTTGAGATGCTTGGCCTGACAAAAGATGAGTTATACAACAATTTCATCCTTTCAAAGCATAAGTATCAGGATTTCTTATCGTGTTCGGATAAAGACAAAAAGGAAATTATCAACCGTTTTAGTAACGGCAACCTTGTTGATAAAGCTATCGAAGAAATCCTTGTTGATAAAGCTCCGGTTCTGGAACTGATGAAACGGACCGATTTAGAGTTTGCAGGGGTCGAAGGGCGTATAGCCATGCTAACCGAACAGATCGAAAAGGAAGAAAACAGTTCTGAACAACGCTCTAAATCGAAAGAGGAGAAGATCTCAGGCCTGGAAGAATCCATAGTAGAGAAAAGAAGTATTATTCGTCAAAAGGCAGATGACCTGGGACTACTCGATACACAGCTCATTAAAATCAAAGAAGTGGATTCGCAGATTCAGCAATTGGAGAACGGCGATTTTACACTGGAAGATTATCTCTCAGGCATTAATAAGTACCTGCCACTTGTTGCACGGGGCAAAATGACAGACTGGGATTCGGTCATTAAAGCTAAAAAAGACAGGATTCATCAGGCAGAAGAAGAGTTAGCAAAATGGGACACTGCGTTTGAACTGGCAGAGAAGAAAGTTAACGAAATTACAGCCACCTACAATGGACTCTATAAAGAATTCGAAGCGTTTACAAAAACGAGTCTGGACAAAGCGGAAATCTACGAAGGGGAACTCCGGCATTTGAACGATGAATACATAAGGATAAACAAAGAGCTCGAAAGCCTTAAGAAAACCCGTAGGGCCTTATCGGTTGCCATCGAGAGCCTGGGTAATAAATTGGCGGGTATTATTAGCTGTCCGTCCTGCGGATTTGAGTTTGTCGTATCTGACCGGAGTTTTGATGTGGAAAAAGGAAAGTGTGAAGAAGAAATGAAACAACATGAGTTTATCACACTCTCGTCATGTATACATGAAACTACGGGCTTAATCGATAAAATAGAGCAAGACCAGAGTCAGGTACAAAGTGAAAAACGGGAACTTTCGTCTCAAAAATTCGCATGGACAGGAAGGATCGGTACAGCAGTCGAGCATGTAAATACAGCATCTTTTGAAATGGAAGGGGCACGAAGGAACCAAAGCCGTATAGCAGATACGATTAACGTACTGCACCAGGAGATAGACAGCATCTTAAGAAAGGTCTTTGATGAAGCGTTTGAACTTATAGATGAAGCGTATAAAGCCATTGAGCGTAAAATTAATGGTGTGTATGAAGAGGTTAAAGCAGCGGAAAGTTCCATCGACACACTGGAGAACACGATTAAGGAAATCAATGCGAATATCGATTCTGAAATTCTTACATCCATGAAAGCATCATTTATGGAGTACAGGCATAAGTCGTCAGAAGTATTGGTGAAGAAAACGAAGATGGAACTGGAGCTAAAAGCATTGGAAATACAAGAGCAGAATTTTATCGAGTTCAAAACGTATCTGGCTAATACCAAAATCGAAGCTCTCAGTAAAATAACCAATGAGTTTCTGGAGTCTATCGGCAGTGATATTCGTATTAAGTTTTCGGGGTATACAGTACTAAAAACGGGAAAGGTACGGGAGAAAATATCGGTATCACTTGTCAGGGGCGGTTTGGATTGCGGCTCGTTCGGAAAGTTTAGTGCCGGGGAGGCTGCACGGGTGAATCTGGCTACTATTCTGGCTATGCAGAAGCTTATCAATTCCACTTGTGATACTGAAAAAGGATTAGCCCTGTTGGTTCTTGATGAAATACTGGAGGCAGTCGATGAAGACGGGCTTTCTTATATGTTCGCTGCACTAAACGGGCTTTGTATTACAGCCCTGATAGTCAGTCACGGGAATATTGCGGAATCATACCCTCACACAATAAAAATCGTAAAAGAAAATGGCGAGTCGAGAATCAGTGAGTGAGCTTATCCTGAATAAATCAGACCTATTAGCACTGGATATTGCAACTCATACAGGATATTATTCTACACATGGCTTCGGAACATGGAATTTTACGGAGTCTAAAAAGAGGAATAACAATAAACAGCATCAGGATTTCAGAAATACGATACTGGGATTTATCCAAGATCATGGAATAAAACAGATTGTAGCCGAAGATATCAATGTAAATAATCATTTCTCGGACATGCGTAAGTTATCGGAGTTCAGGGGTATACTCTTTGAAGTTTGTGATGAATTGAACCTGCCGGAACCCGCCTTTATCAATGTGGCTACACTTAAGAAATGGGCGACCGGTAATGGCAGGGCAAAGAAACCGGAAATGATTCAGGCGTGTATCGACAGGTACAAGTTTTACCCCGGTGATGACAATGCAGCGGATGCCTGTCATTTATACCATTACTACATCCGAAAATTCAGAATTACCTAACAGGGATCAAAATGATTAAGGAGCTTTTATACTATAAAAATGATGCGTTTAAGCTGACAGATTACGTGACAGATTATTTCAAACTTCAAGTAACCGGCATGTGGAAACGACTAATGAAACAGAAAACTTAACTAACGAAGAGTCCGTACGTATCCGAACGGAACTCTTTAACCGCCATGTTTACCCTCACAGGAACCTGATCTTTAAACTCTGCATCCGCTACACGTATTCTCCTGCAGATATCGAGGACAACTACAACGAAGCCCTTATCAATTTCTTCAAGTACATCGAAACGTATAACCCTGCACGCTCCATACAGACCTGGTTGCATATCGTAACCAAGCGGTTTATTTCCGGAATGAATACCAGAGGCAATATCCGCTATAAGAGAACGGATGATGTGGATGTAAGGCAAATTAGTGACGGTATGCCCGATGACGAAGCGGTTAGCTCGAATTGTATGGGGGTGGATAACTACGATGAAATGTATAATGACGATATAGTGGAAGCACTCTCAGAGATAAAGCCTATCTACCGGGAAGCTTTACTATTGCAACAAGCAGGATACAAGCTGAGTGAGATCATGGAGATTTGCCACAAAAAGGGGAATCTGAAAACCCGGAATATCGAGACTATCAAAAGCCGGATTTTTTTGGCCAAGCAACAAATACGAAAACTCATAGACAGAAATGGAGACAAACGAATCGATCAGGTATAGCATCCGTGTATTTACATTTCTGATGAAGAAAACGCTTGCTCCCTCTTTTGAGTTTCCGGGCGGTGGAATAGCACTTCGCAGTGTTACTTCCTGCCTTAACTCTTTAGAAGCAGGCTGTAAGAGCGATTTGAGTGCTGAACGGCTGAACGCCTATTGTATTTGTCAGGTGTATACCATCAGCAGGTTCGATACAGGGTATCTCAGCAAATGGAAAGTAAGCCACTCGTTCGGTAAGAAAGCAGTTTTGAGGTTTTTGAGTAATACCCAAAATAAGAAGTATTTCGAAGACAAATGGCTAAAGGGGATAGGATTGTCACGCAGTAGTTTACGGATTGAATTCAGGGACAGAAGCGAGCACCCCTTGATGAAGTTTATCTTCCCCGAATATGAAGAGAATACCAAAAGAAGGATGCACTCTTCAGAAGTCGGCTTTTACATCTGTCAGGTATCGACTTTGCTCTGGACTCCTTTCTCACCATCCTGTCAGACCTGTCAGAATGGAGTAAGATGTAAGGAGGTATGCAGAAAGAAATATGCGGAATTGTACAGGCTGCGATTGGAAGAATTTAAAGCGGACAAGAAATGAGTACAGGTAAGTGTAATGCACTCAGTGCTGAATTCCTGTATGAGCTTTATTCGGCATCCGTCCGCTATGACCGGATATGTAATGTGCTGGTTCAGCATATGCGGAAGGAATATTTGCCTGACCATACTTTTCAGAAAATACAGGAGGTATTTGTGAATCATTACAAGAGTTATAAAGTGCCACCGAGTTATTCCGTCTTGTCGCAAGCATTCCTCAATGATTATGATGCAATAGAGCTTATAAATACTTTCCGTGAATATGATGGCGACCAGAATACCGAAATTATTACCGATATGCTGGAGAGCTATATCAAAGGGGTGGAGTTGCAGGTCGTTTATACGGAAGTAGGCAAGTTGTATAACCAGAGTAAACAGGATAAGGCAGAAGAGAAGTTATTAGAATATGCCCAGTGGTTGGAGGGGTTTACACTGAAGACCACCGCTTTTATCGATGTGGCTAAAACATTTTCGGGTCGCTTTAAAAAGAACCAACAGCAAGAGTTTGAAAATATGAGGTCGGGTAGGCCCCAGGTGAACCGCTTTTATATCGCTGATCTGGATGCACTTAACAATGGACGCAACTTACGAGGGCAGTTAACCTGTTTTCTAGCCAGTACCGGAGTCGGAAAATCGCATATCGCCAAACATATCGGTATCCAGGCAAACGTTGTAGATGGATTACATGTCTTGCATTTTCAGTTGGAAGGTTCCCGGGAAGAAGCATTGAACGCTTACTCGGGCGGTTTGATTTCCAAGAATGCCTATTATTTCGAAAGGGGGAAGATTTCAGACTTGGAGATCATCCGTTTTGAAAAGCTGGTCGCAGAGTATTCGGGCAGTATCACAGTCAGGAGCTTTCCCCGTTTCAACAGCCGCGTTTCATCCTTAGACATCAAAAACGGAATCGCTGAATACCGCAAAATAAACGGTTATTCTCCTGACATAGTAATTATCGACAGCATGGACCTGCTGACCGATGCGACCCGAAAGACTTGGAACACAGAGCATGAACGTAGCAAACGTATTGCTGTAGCCAACGATCTAAAAGATTTGGCTACTGATGAAAAGCTCTGGGTGGTGGTAACCTATCAGGCGACAATCGAAAACCGGGAATGGCTCAACGATGAAAAGAATGTATTGACGGAATACAACTGTTCGGAAGCCAAAGGACTGGCAAGGCCCTGTACTCATCTTATTAGCTTGAACCAGTCATCGGCAGAACGGACAGAGGATACGATGCGTTTGCATACGGCTAAGTCCCGGTTCTTTCCCAAAGGCGACACCTTTAAGATTGCTACGGACTATGACAATGAGGTTTTCTATGATGTCGGGCGAACTCTCAGTTTAAAACGATAGGTCACAGGCCTTTTTGTAACTAGGCCAGGTATAACAATCACCTAAAAAATAACCGGAATAGATTAATTAAATATCAAATCCTTTTGGAGTATGTTTTTATCTAAATCAGAAACAGCTTTACTGATCTCTGAGATCAGCCGTGAACTGGGAGCCAAACGTGACGGAGGAAATAAGAACCTTGTTGCAACCTGTCCTTTTTGCGGGAAAGCGGGAAAGTTCGGGGTGTATATCGGAAAAGAAACCCAGCGTAAAAAGCCGTTTATGTCGCATTGTTTTTCTTGTGGCGGGGCGACTTACACGCTCGACCAGTTGCTTTCAACCATCGGACGGCCTGACCTTGCGGTTACTCAAACTGCCAGTCTGAAAACTCTGCTCGAACCAAATTTACTTTTTCCGTTGGAAAGTGAAGAAGAGATAGACGATACATTGGGCATAGTGGAATTGCCGGACTTTTATAAACGGTGTTTCTCACATCCGTACCTTAAAGGACGTGGCTTTGTCTATGACGACTATGAATACTTCCCTGTCGGGACTACCGGGCGATTGAATTTTAAATTCAACGACTATGTGCTGTTTCCTGTAATCGATGAAGGGGATATAGTCGGATATGTGGCACGTCATGTAATGGCTAAGGCTGAGATTGAAGCCCATAACCGCAAAGCAAAGTTTCAGGGCAAATACCCTATCATGCGTTTTCGCAATTCAACAGAGAATGATTTTATCAAGCTGCTCTACAACTATGATACAGTGATACCGGATGAAACGGACACGGTAATCATCGTAGAGGGAATATTCGATGTGATTGCTTTAACCCGTAAACTGGAACTTTATGATAATACCGGGATCTCTGTAGTTGCAACTTTCGGAAAGAAAATATCTCAGGCTCAAATTTTCAAGCTTCAAAGCAAAGGGGTAGAAACAGTTGTGATCGGTTATGACGGAGATGCGGTGGAAGCAATCAAGAAAACAGCTTCGGAGCTATCTCCTTATTTCGAGGTATTTATAGCGGATATAACCGATCGGGAGAAAGACTGGGAAGATCTAAGCTACGAGCAAATGTACAGTGTATTTGCCTACGGGCTTAAAACTCCTTTGGAATACAAAATCAATAAAATCTAAGGGCACAGACCTTTTATTTACTCAAGTAATCAATAATTATACGATACGAAATATGGATGAATTAATAAAATGGTTACAAGCCAACAAGATAAGTTACAATTGGGTCGATAATGAAGTCGTGGAAATCGTGGATTTCGGGAAAATGTTTCTGGCAGACCTCGAAGGTGTTCAATCGATTTTCAGGGGAACGAAAGATAAGATTGAATTCAACCTGATGGAGAACCCGGATATACTGATCGATGAAGGTATCAATTATGTAGCTTTCGAATTCGGCAGGAACTGGTATTACTATGACCTGCGTGAAGACTTTAAGTTCAATATCTTAAAGTTTATCGGCAAAAGGCAGGAAACAAAGAAGGATATCCCTTTTGTGAATCTGGGAATACATACACCTTATGAACTATTGAACGGTTCGGGGGATTTAGGGCTATGGATAAAGAAAGCCAAGGTTTTGGAGCATACGGCTATCGGGATTTGTGACCGCAATACAATGGCAGCAACCCTGAATCTGCAAAAGGAATGTGCAAAAGCCGGATTAAAGCATGTATTCGGGTATTCCTTTTCACTCGATTACAAAGGCGAAAAGGTGGATATGAAAATATATTGCCAATCACAAAAGGGACTGAGGAACCTGTTACGCATTCAGAAGGAAATCATGGTAGACAGCCACACCAATACATTAAGCGATGCGGGTCTGATATCTCATGCACAGGGGAACGTGCTGGTTCTAGGAAAGCTTTCTTCTTACTGGATGACAAAGAACCGCCCCTTACTGACAGAACTGGAAAAAGCATTCTCTAAAGTATTCTATCAGGTTGATCTGAGTGAGTACAGGGCTGAACGTATCGATGTGGAAGTGCTCAAAGCCACTAAGCATTACTTTGAGAATTTCTACCTGCCAGAGTTAAACTCCTTCCGCATAGAGCCTGTCCTTATTTGTGATAACTATTATGTAGATAAGGACGAAGCACGAAATAAGATTATCCTTAATCAGATCGCTTCGGGTGCAGCACATGAACAGTCGGTTGAGCAGTACTTTAAAGATATCGATGAACACTATGCGGTTTTTGAGAGCATCTTTGACGGTGACAGGTGGGATATTGACGCACTATTCGAGAGGATGTGCCGGCATACGGCTGAGATAGCGGAAGAAGCAGAAGCAAAATTCGAACTGGGTAGAATGTATATGCCTGAGTACATCATGCTTGAGGATGAAATCAGGAAGTATGGCAACAGGCATAAGATGTTTCTGGTACTGCTGGAAGAGGGTTTGAAAGCCAAGGTACAGGTAAGGCATCACGAAAAATACAAGGAGCGCCTGGACCAGGAAGTTTACATAATCGAATCGACAAACAATGTAGACTATTTCCTGATACAGTGGGATATAGTAAAGGAAGCCCGAAAACGTAAGATTACTCTTGGTATAGGACGGGGTTCTGCAGGTGGTTCGCTTGTATCCTATTTATTAGGTATTATTTCTATTGACCCGATTAAATACGACCTGATGTTCTCCAGGTTTCTGGTTCCCGAACGTTGTGGATTGAATTGGGTGGATAATATAACGGTTATCGGTCAGGATATACAGGTAGGCAAGGGTGAAAAAGTAATCGAGGTAAATCTGGAAGACAGGCAGATTATTTTTTACCGCAAGGCTGAACTTCGTATTATCAGAGATGACAAAGCAATGACGGTATTTGCCCACCAGCTTCAACCCGGAGATGAAATAGAGTTTGATAACAGGGATTTATTATGGACTCTTAACGAACTGCTTAAATGAAGGTATTGAAAGTGAAAATAAAAGTGGCTGATGGTGACCATAAAGTGACAGGCTCCTTTGTCGATAAGGGGCTGAAACCGGGCGGTCACTCGGCATCGCCAGACGTGGATATCGACTTTGCTTCGGACAGAAGGCAGGAGATTAAGGAGTATCTGGAACAACGATACAACGTGAATGCAAAACAGCGGGTATTCTCGGCAGGTACGTTTTCGAGTATGAAACTAAAGGCCGTACTCAAAGATGTGGCGCGTGTACATCGTATACCTGTTAATATCGTAAACTACATCACCGCCCTCTTTGACGATGACAAGATGGGGTGGACGGAGCTTTTTCAATTGGCAGCAGTCAACAAAAAGGTTAGGGGATTTATACAGAGTTATCCTGAAGTGATAGAGGACATCCGTACACTGATGGGGCAACCTCGCTCGGCTTCCATCCATGCATCGGCTATTATTGTAACCCCTGATACCAAAGATGGGGAAGATGCCGACTGTTTCGACTTTCTTCCCATCCGTAAAATGGACGATCTGTTGGTCTCGGAATTTGACGGGTATGCGGTGGATGATATCGGTTTGCTCAAAGAAGACGTACTGGCGACAAAGGAACTAGCCAAACTCGGTTCTGTCATAAAGATTGTAAACGAAACCTATAATAAGGATTACAGTATAGAGAGTATCACGCAAGATGAAATAAACGATTCCAAAACCTACAGCTTGTTATCTCAGGGGTATACCCAGAATATTTTTCAATTTGCCAACCGTGGTATTACCCGTTTTATAATGGATGTAAGACCCGATTGTATAGAAGACCTGATAGCTATAAATGCTTTGTTCCGTCCTGCAACGCTTGAGATCGGAGCAACGGATGATTACATACGCTACAAGCATGGAGAGGTGGCTCCCGTATACAATTACGGAACGTATGAAGCTACCAAAAACACCTACGGTATTATGACCTATCAGGAACAGTTTATGTCGATAGCTCATACATTGGGAGGATTTGACCTGGGTAAGACCGACTACCTTCGTAAAGCTATCGGTAAGAAGAACGCTGAACTGATGGCTACCCTCAAAGATGATTTTATTAACGGAGCGATGAAAAACGGTTGCCCCGAATATGAAGCTCAGGAGATATGGCATAAGATCGAGGTGGCAGGAAAATATTCTTTTAACCGGTGCATTAGCGGAAAAGAAAAGATATATCGCCCATGCGGAGAAAGATGGCATCCAACCATTGAAGAAATGTATAAGTTGATGAATGATCTGGACTACGTACGAGAAACAAACCATAAGCCTCTTAGAAGCAAATATCTTAGAAAAGGTTATGGCACAGCGTTTTCATTGAATGAGGATAACAGGCTTGTTAAGAACCGAATTGTTGACATACGCTTTGCAGGGGTCAAAGCTCTTTATCGGATTACCTTAGAAGGCGGTAAAACTATTGATGTGACCTTAAATCATAAGCATCCCACGCAAAGAGGAGAAGTCAGAACAGATGAACTGGTAATTGGCGCGGATATGCTTTTTGTGAATACGGGCTTTGATAAAAAAGACACTAGCTATCGGTTCACAGATAAAGGTAAGGAAAATGACCGATGGTACCATAACAACTTCGATATTCAAAAGTATGAACTGAATTCACAAAAGGGACATATGGGTTTTATACAGCGACCCGAGAGTGAATATGTCAAACGAGAGTATTATCGAAATAATTTGATGAAGAATTACTGCCAAGAATATGCTAATGATTGTTGCAGGCTGAAAATTCATCATATCAATGGAAGCCATGCTGAATGCGGAGAGAATTATTGTAATCTTAAAACTCTTTGTGTATCATGCCACAAAAAGGTTCATTCTGAAATGGGATGCGCGAAGTGGAGACAGAAAAGTCAGAGCACAGCATTGGTTGTTGTTAAATCTATCGAATACATAGGTGATGAAGAGGTGTATGATGTCGAAATGAGTGCCCCATACCACTCATATGCAATAGAGAACGGAATCGTTACATGCAACAGTCACGCTGCAGCTTATTCTCTTACATCCTATTGCGGTGCATGGCTCAAGGCGAATTACCCTTCTGCATTCTATACGGTTGCTTTACAATGGGCAGACGATAAAGAGATACCTATGCTCATGTCGGAAATGGAGCAGTGCAGTAATGCCAAGATCGTACCACCGGATATCAATATCTCGAAAGTGCAGTTCTTCACCGATTATAATACGAATGAAATCTTCTGGTCACTGACACGTATCAAGATGATCGGCATAAAAACGGTAGATTACATAATTGAAGAGCGAACCAGCAACGGAGAGTTTACTTCTATCGAAAATTTTATCCACCGGATATTCAAATACAAGCTAAAAAAGTATCAATACTGGGATGACCCTGACAATGAGCAGGAAGCAGGGCGTGTACCTGTCAATGCAAGGCACGTAAAGCACCTTATTCTATCCGGATGCTTTGATAAAATAGAGCAGGTAAAAGCAGTAACCGGCAGGTACACTATTCTGGAAAAAGCAGCTTTTGAATTAGGGTTTAAGCTATCCGATGAAGAATTTCCTAACGATCAGGTTTCATATCATTATTTCTGGTCGATGCAGCAGATAAACCTTTCGGGAATAGGCTCTATCGACTACCGCAGGATTTATGATAATTCCAAAACGCGGAAAGACATCAAAGGCAAAGCAAGCTATATGACACTCAGGGACGCTATGGATTTGGACAATGAAGGCAAACGGATTGCGGTTTGTGCAACAGTCATCGAACTGGATGAAATAAGCTATAAGGACAAGCAGACGGGGGAAAAGAAAACCTTCTGTAAAATCAAGCTACAGCAGAATAATGACCTGATGGAACTGATCTGTTGGAGCGAGTTTTATTCCACAAACAGAAAGCTGGTCGGTTCGCTCAAAGACAAAATCATTATTGTATCGGCCGTCATCAGATACAGCGATTACAACGGGACAAATAGTTTGAACACATACAATACATCCATTTTAGATAAACTATAGGTCTCAGACCTTTTTATTGCTTAGTTGAGCACAACAGCAATAGTTTGTTACAATTCGAGAATATATCATTAAATACTTTCACCTACTTATTTATGGCAGCACCACAGACAGAAATTAAAATATATACGGGTATCGGACTGGATTTTGAAACCGGAGGTCTGGACTCCACCAAACACGCCTGTACCCAATTGGCAATGCAAGCCGTAAGGCTGGATACATGGGATGTGACAGACCGGTATGTAAAATACATTGCCCCGTATGACAAGCAAAATATCGGAGGTCCCGTTAAACGGAAAGTCCTTAAAAATAAGCGGGAACTGGAAGCTGGGCAGATGGAATATGAGCAAGCTGCTTTAGTATACTCGGGTATCACCATGGAGCTGCTTTTGAACAAGGGTGCCGATCTGAAAGAAGTAGCAACCGAAACGATAGAGTTTGTGAAGCGAAACACTTTAAGTAAAGGGACACAATGCAAGCCTGTGCTGATAGGTCAAAACATAACATTTGATGTAAGTTTCTTACAGCAATTGATGAACTATACAAGATTGACCAAAGAATTTGAAAAGGTGTTTTCCGGAACCAAAGATTTCTACGGGAACTTTCAGCCTCATTACATAGATACCATCGATCTGGCAAGGCTCTGTTATGCGGATGATGCTTCTGTGGCTTCGTACAAACTGGAACTGATCGCAGAACGCCTGGGTATTGAGCTCGATGATGCACATGATGCGGATGCAGACGTTACGGCAACTCTGAATATTGCAAGGGTGTGCTCCAACCGATTAAGATCAGATGAGGGTGGCATGGGAGTCAGTATTCAAAAAGCAGAGAAAACCAGAAACTACTTTAAAATCTAAGACGATGGAAGAAAATCCCAATGAACAGGAGGAAACGGTTTCGTTTAAAACAAGTGATCTGATGACTTACGGGGTACTGGGTTATGACGGCAATGAGATGATGTGTGCCATTACGGGCTATGATCTGACTATTGCCTTTAATATGAGGCTGATTAATTCGCTTGCCGATGCAGAGAGTTGTGCGGATGCACTTGCCGATGTGTTTTATCAGGCTTTGATGGAGCAGCTTATAGCACGAAATGCGGACTTTATAAAACCAGAAGCCGGGCAATAAGCTATTCTTTAATAAAGATCAAACCACAATGGAAAAAGAACAGGTACCGGATAAAACCCAAATAAAACTGACCGATAAGCAAGAGCAATTCTGTTTCTTGTTCGTCTATGGGAATCACGAGTTTGCAGGACAACATACCAAGTGTTACATGGAAGTTTTCGGTGAGGACTCAAAGAATATGTCGGTAAAGAGCTATCAACTAATGAGAGAGGTTCATATACTCGCCCGAATAAAGGAACTGTATACTGCTTTGCAGAATGAAACGGAGAACATCGCTATTAAGCTACAGATTGCCGAGACTTTAAAGGCGGTGATGGAAGAAACGTCAACGGCTCAGTTTTCGGATAAGTTCGGTATCTGTCTTTCTCCTGCTCCATTACGTGCTGTTTCGGTAAATGCAGCTAAAGCGTTAATGGATTTATTTCCGATAAAACACGTACAGGAATCAAAACTACGGATTGAAGGCAGTGATGGTAATGTAATCTTCAACGTTATTGTTCCCGAAATACAGTCAAGGAATGAAGAAAAAGACTAAGATCAAACGAAGTACCGTAGAAAGGGCAATCTATATACTGATTGTAACCGGGTTAGTAATCTACGGGCTCAAAGACAGCGAAGTATCGGTAAAACTGATCCATGCGACCATGGAAGCATTTTCAATTTTATTCAATATAGTATGACAAAAAATTTCAAAGAATTCGTGACCCATAATTTCAGATCATTAATCGTTATCCTCTCTTTTATTGTGACCATGTATCTGCAGCATGTAAGCAATACGGCACATATCCTTCAACTGGAACAGAAATGTACGAAGCTTGAAATCAAGATACAGGACCAGTATGAACGTATCGATGCCATCAAACTGGATAAGGCTGTTTTTGAAGTGACAATGACTCAGTTTACTTCCATACAAACCGACCTGCGGGAAATGCGTAATGATATTAAGGAACTTCTAAAAAATAAGAGATGAAGATAACTTTAAAAATAAGATAGGGATGATAGATGAATGTGACCGAATAAGAATCGTTCTGTCCGATAAACTGACGGATTTAAAACTGTCCGAACTGGAAGGAAGAACTGGGCTGGTAATAGAAAACCTGGCCTGCAGTGAGCGTAAGAACAAAGGGTATATGGTTCGCCTGGACATACCTTTTTTAGAAGAACAAATCTGGTTTATACCTCTTGAATCGGTAAAGAATGGCAAGTAAAATTATATTGGCATTGGGTGGTATAGTTATCTGCCTGTCGTTAACGGTGCTGTTTCAATATGAAAGAAACAGGCAGTTATCGAATGAAAGGAACAGGTATAAAGGAAATACGATTTCCTTACTTTCGGACATGAAACGATTACAGATTGATTCTACGGCAATGGCTGTCGATACAAAGGTATTACGCCTTACTGTAGAAGAACTTGAAGATAACAGGGCAGAGGATCTGGAGCAGATGCGAAAACTGGGTGTAAGGGTAAATAGTTTACAGGCTATAGCTAAACATTCGGTGGAAGTAAATGCTCCCATCCAAGCCGAAGTGAAAGACTCGGTAGTTATTCGTGATACGGTAACAGTTCGGGTAAAGACTATTAAAATGGATACGCCTTATTTACAGGTTTCAGGAGTTATAGAAAATAATCAGCTTACAGGTAATATCCATCTTCCGGTACATCTGCATCAGGCGGTTTGGGTAGAACATAAGCTTCGTTTTTTGTGGTGGAGATGGGGTGTAAAGGCGATACATCAGACTATATCAAGTGATAATCCGTATGTGGAGATAAAGTATTCTGAGTATATAATGATTGAAAAATAACTATATCTTTGTGCGAAATTAAAAAACAAATAATAATGAAAGAATTACTGGAAAACTTAAATGTACTGATCTCAGACTTTACTAAAGACTCGGCACAACAAGCAGAAAACGCAAACAAAGCAGCCGGAACACGTGCAAGAAAAGCATCTTTGGCAATTGAAAAAGCATTGAAAGAATTTAGAAAGCTCTCAGTGGAAGTGTCAAAGAAGTAATATAGTTTTGTGTAATAAAAAAGGATAATCATTATGATTATCCTTTTTTGTATGAAAATGATTCTATATTTTTTATTTTGAATATATATGCATACTATTACTCGCAGTAGGTAGATAATCTACACCCAGCCAAGTTATCATAAGCAATAAAAAAGCGACAGGCAGTATCCACATAGTTAATCGGGTATATCTGTTTTGTAATCTCAGATGAATATATACCGTATAAGCTACATAGGTAATCAAAGCCCATGTTTCTTTCGTATCCCAGTTCCAAGAGTGCCCCCACGCTTGGATAGCCCATACAATTCCGATCAACAAGCCGATAGTAAGAAGAGCAAATCCCTGATAAACAATCCTGTCTATAACAAGACTGAGCTCCAAATCTTCTTTACCTTTTCTGAGTTTAATTAACTGTACAATTGCTGATACCGTTGCTGCAACCATTAGGGCATACGCCAGAATATAAAAGGTAACATGCGGTATAAACCAATGGCTTCTTAGGGCAGGCATAAGATAAGTAGAATGTAATTCGGGTTTGCAAAGATTCACAATAATAAATACACAGGAAACAACACAGGAAAAAGACAGAAGCCATTTGTATTTCCATCTTTTATAAGCAATATAGCCGATTGCCGACAGAAAAAAGGAGTACCATAATCTTGTATCACCCATTGTTCTTAGGGGAGGATGTTTTTGTGATATCCATAAAATGATAATAAATGATGTGACAACCAGTATTCCGGTCATCATAAATAGCTCGACAATCTTAGCTTTTCTAGGAACAAAAATTAAAATACTGCTACTTATAAAAAGTAGGATGGCAGGTATTGCCCAATAGATATAATTATTCCACATTATAATTTTATTCGTTTGTTAGAATTAGCCTTGCCCAACATACACAATGCGCCTGTGAGCGCTAATGCAATTCCCCAATATAAGGGTATATACCAAGGATTATAAATCAGCATCATGGTGCAATAAGTAGGAGAATTACCCGAACCGGTATCATAACTATCTAAGTAAATAAACCAGTTTTTTATCAGTAACGGTTTGTTCACCTCAATAACGGCATTTTCCTCACCACCATCTTTAGTGTAAACAGTTGTATTTACTGCTATTCTTTCTACGGCATGACTTTCTTTCGTGCTATTTGGTGAATCCTTTATTGACTGATTATTTTCGTACAATTGAAGTTGAATATCTTTAATGTTGACTGCTATAGGTAACTCTGTAAGTGTATTGTCTTTTTCGTAAACACGCCACTCTGTATCGCCCTTTTTGACAGGCATCATATACAACTTACTGTCGGTTGCTTCTATAGCTAGTGATGCCAGTATAAGCCAGATCCCAATATGATTCAGATAGAAAGCATAGTCAGACTTTTTGAATGAAATCAGTCTACGTAAAATTAATGTTCCCAAAGACAGGAGTAAGAGGATATATAATAGAACAAATGACCATGATTTTTTTACTTGCTGAAAATCAAAGAAAGTATGGAGTCCACGATCTGCATCAATGATTTGCGGTATTAGCCCGATAAATAAACCATATATAAGGAAAGTAATCAGCAAAACAACAGTCAATGGAACTCCGGTAAACCATTTATATATTCTATATTTTCTAAAGAACGAAAAGGCTACAATGCAAACCAATAATAAACCGACAATAAGAAAATTTATAGGGTTTTTGTATGTAGAGAACTCAATACCCCCTACAAAGTAATTCAGAACTAAACCCACCAGAGTAATTACCAATACCACAAGAATACTTAATTTGTATTCTTGTGGTATTTTCAGTAAATCACGAAATCGTTTCTTCATTATTTTTCAATTATGCTGTTTCGTGAAATTGCTATTAATAGCTATTTCTTCGTAAATTCTATTTTTGCAGGCAAATAGAAAACTGTTTTATTAATTTAGTAATTTACTGAATCGGCAAAGTTTGGCTAGGGGTATATATTTTACATCTGTGCAACTAGAGGTTAATTCGAATTGATATTTTTTCAAGAGAATCTCTAACTCATTGAGCTCAGACAAAGTTACAGATGATAAGTCTGTGAGTGAATCTGACAAGTTTGTTTTCTGCAACAGGAATTCTACATTGACAACTTTTCCACTGGTATTACAAAATAGAACTATAGTGATAGCCTTATTTTCTTTTGCCAAAGTGATAATCTTTTCTTTCGAAAAAACGGACTTGAAAATATCATCTAACGGAGTTGGTTCTTTGATCGTGTAGAACTCACATTTTTTTGTTATATTCTTATGATTGATGGTGTTGCTGTTATTGATGACTTTCTTTTGAGTTTTGTCAATAGAGTATACTTGCCCTGCAACTTCTTTTCGGATGATTTGAGCCGTCACTTGGCTTATGTTTAAAGTAAACATAGAACATAGTAAGAAATATAAATATATCGTTTTCATATGGTCAATTATTAGTTATTACAATTCGATTGATTCAAATAATTCAGTGCTTTGGGTTGTAAAGATTCATTTATCGGAAAATTATAATTTTGTCTGTTAGGATCTGCTTGAAAGTCTCTCAGGAAATCCCAATAATTTAGATTGCCCCATTGTGTATTTTTATTTAACAGGTCAGAATATTTAGGAATATATGTTCCATCTTTTGTTATTTCAATTACCCAATTTAAATATTGTGCTGAATAATTTTTCCCTGACCCATACTGAGGGCAAGCTCCTGCATTTATATAACAGAGTATATCTTGCATCAGTTTTGCTTCAAATTCAATATTTATCCGACCGACATTAGAATAAGGGGCTAACCCTCCCGGATAGAAATTTTGTTGGAATAAGTGAATGAATTCTTCTGGAAATGCTCCATATATTGCACTGTTATTGTTAAATAATAGTTCGTTCGTAATATAATCATAACCTCCAACATCTATACTGGGGTCAATTTTCACGTTACCGAATCTTTTTCCATTATTTGCAAGATAATCAAATAAAGCTTTAAATCCGCATTGTTCCAACAATTCTTGAAGAATTTTATTTAACTCTTTTATACCCTCTGAGTCCAGACTTGTTTTTGAGGCTATCTTAGAGAGATTTGCACTTGGAGATGTAGAACTGCCACCACCACCGATACCGGGAGAGCCTCCACCCGGAAAAGTTGGTATATCCCACCAATTACCTCCACTACCTCCCGGCGCAGTAACAACAACTTCCCCTATAGTTCCACCGTTATGACAACCACAAGCAGGACTATCGTAGAAACCGGATTTTAATTGTAACGGATTTTCTAAAGACAAAAATGAAATTTCATTTGTTTTTATAAATTGGTTATTTTCAATGTAACCTTGGCTTATAGCTTTATTGCCCAGAGAAGCTTCGTATAAGTTGTATGTTTTATTTTCTGTCGATTTAGTTTGTAATTGAACGCTTTCATCCTTGATCTTTATATAATAGGATCTTTTTTGGTTCTCTTTATTTGATACAATAATTAAATATGAAATTACATTTTCATATTCGACAACTCTTTGAAAAGGTACATACACATATTGATTAATGCTGTCTTCCTGCATTTCATAGCTATCCCACACAGGAGTCGAAAGGTAATCATTAAAGTGTTTCAGGTGCTTAAATTTTGTTTGGTAGTCAAATTTAGCTGTGTTGATCAGCTCTTTGGTTTTGTCTGGTGCAGATGCTGGCTCTTCATTGTCGCAGGAATAAAATACAGCGAAAAGAAATACTAGAAAAATCCATAATATGTTTTTCATAAGCGTTAAGAATTTGAAGTTTCATGTTAACAAATGTATATTTTAACTTAAAATTCCGCAATACCTAAATATGAGTAATTGATATATATAATTTTGTTATTTAATACCTTATTGTAGGTATTTAAATTTCGTAATCTGCAATTTGTAAATTCATAATGATAAATACATCAAGAATGCATCATTCGTATTTTTAATATGAAGTATATTATGCATAGTTAGTTTTATTGTAACCCCAATTTGTTCTATCGAGCTATTCTTTGATATAACCACAAATTATATCCAAGATGAAATTAGCACTCAAACGTAAATATAAAGGAGTAAATTATACAATCGGAGACTTGTACATCGATGGTGTACTCTTCTGTAATGTTATAGAAGATAAAGTAAGGAATCTATCTGCAACCTGTCCCAACACTGCCAAAGGTTTATCCTGTACCTGCAAAGAAAAAACATACGCTCAAACTGCTATTCCAGCCGGAACTTATAAAGTGACTATGGAGTACAGCCCCCGATTCAAACGTGTACTTCCATACTTACATGGTGTACCACACTTTATAGGAATATTAATTCATTCCGGCATTGATGAAAAAGACAGCGCGGGTTGCCTTATCGTAGGCTACAATACAGTAAAAGGGAAAGTGCTGCAATCGAGAGTAACTTCCGATAAGCTAAACAAGGTACTGAATGCTCAGAAAGATATCACAATCGAGATAGTGTAATGGCGAGTAACAAACTAAAACCGCCTAAATCTGCACGTATTGATTTTAAACCGTCACCACGTCAATACGAGTTATGGAAGCTCTTACAACCTGATTCTTGTCCTCTTTGCGGTGGAGGAATCGAACAGGTATTGATCGGTTATGATATCAACCAGAACCCACAATATAAACCACATTGTGTTAAATGCCGGAATCAGAATTTACCACAGCTTGTACTCGGAGGTGGCGCAGCGGGTGGGGGCAAGAGCTATCTGGGTAGTGTATGGCTTATCAGCAGTTGTATAAGGTTTGATAACGTTCGGGCCGTTGTTGCCCGTAAAACGCTCAAATCTTTGAAAGAATCAACTTGGAACACGATCAAATCGGTATTAAAGGATTGGGGATTGAAGGAAGATATAAACTTTAAGATTAATAACCTGGAAGGTACACTCTTATTTTGGAACGATTCGGTAATTATAATGAAGGAGATGGCAGACATTCCCAGTGATCCGAACTTTGAACGCTTCGGTTCTTCGGAATACACAATTGCTTTAGTGGACGAATGTTCCGAGATTTCGGAGAAGGCAATAGAGGTGTTGTTTTCCCGTCTTCGCTGGCGTACTCATGAGACATTCAAAACATCACGTATGTTGATGACTACCAACCCTACAACAAATTGGGTTCGAGGCAGATTCGTACAAGATGAAAACGGGGAAAAAGTTACAACAAGGGAAGGTGAAGCGTATGTTCCTTTTTCAGTTTATGATAATCCGAATATTGCTTTTCGCCAAACATACGAAGCAGCATTGAATAAAATTCGTGACCAAGCTACCAAAGAGAGGTTATTATATGGTAACTGGGATTTTGTAGAAGCTAACGATATGGCTATTTATACTAAGTTTGATGGAGCTAAACACCTGATCACAGGACTTAAAGAACAGGTTTATAACCCTTCAAAACCTCTTATAACGGTTTGGGACTTTAATGTTGCCCCTCAGATGTCGGCACTGACAGCACAGGTTGATTACGAAACCAAGAAAGTGTATATACTGGAGGAAATTTTAGGTAAGCCAGAGAATAAGGAAAACAATACTCCAGCCTTGTCACGAAAGATGAAGAATAAGCTGTATCGGGATAAACATATCGGTGGGGTAGATGTAACGGGTGACCCTTCCGGACTACAACGATCTACAGTCAATGAGGATGGTATCAATAACTATACAGTAATATTGGATATTCTGGGAAGTGGGGTATTACGCCCTAAGCTTAAACTATTGAAAAAACAACCGCCACAGGTTACCAGATGTGATTTTGTGAATGAGGTATTTACAGGATATAGCGATTGGGAGATTCAGATAGATATACGTTGCAGGAAACTAACAGAAGACTTAATCTACCAATTGAGGAATAATGACGGAACTAAGAGCAAAGCAAAGGTAACCGACCCGAAAACGGGTGTCAAGTATGAAAAATACGGTCATTTATCGGATTGTCTGGATTATTTGCTTTGTTATTATCTTAGAGATACATGGCATAAATTTAAAAGCGGTGGCAGTGATAGTAATGTGTTATCAACAGCCGTTATATACGAGGGCTTTAGTTATTGATAATTATTTCTGAGTTTATATCCTATTTCACTAAATCACTATTTCGTTTTTTTCAGATGTACAAAGAGACGACCTATTTCAGAATATTTCTCATTGGGCTGGCAAAATATGATTTTAGTCTTTTTATTTCTCGTCTAAATGATGATATTTTATGCGGATCAAAGGATATTAACTATTTTGATATTTAGTAATCCTAAACTGTGAAGATTAACTATTCTTAGGTATAAGATTATTATATGTACAAAAGATTTTTAAATGACAGCGATTATCTGGGAGTAATATCATCTGATGCACTTGCTCAGTTAACCAGAGGTTATACAGACCGATATATTCAGGCTGAGGAATCGGCAGAAATGAGTATAGTCGAATACCTAAGTGAGAACTACCAAATAGAACAGGAATTGAACAAAGGGAAGTATATTGCAGGCTACGACAGGGCGATAACATATCCGGTTGGCGTTCATGTATACTATGAAGAAAAGATATACGAGGTAATCCGTTCGATTAGCGGATTTAAAGCACCCTATGATGTGGAATACTGGGAAGAACTTATAAATATCAATATAGAGCCTGAATCTAAGCCGATATACTCTCAATTTGGAACTTACTACAAAGACGATATTGTCTTTTATAACGGAGTGCTGTATATCTGCCGTGAAGAAAACGGATATAAGTTTGCTAATATTCGAATACCTATGGTTAACGGATGGTTTGAAGTTGTCTATTCAGAATGGCAACCAATAGAGTATAACCTGTGGGATGTGGTCCGTTTTGAAAATGGGTTTTACACGCTGTTGTCATTGGATGGTTTTGATAATAATCTCAACCCATTGGAATCGGATAACTGGGGCGCTGTAGCCGATTATGATTCGCTATACAACGAATACGAACTGTCGGAACATGAGTATGTGGTTTATAAGGATAAAGTTTACTATCCTGAAATAGATATAAATGCTGATATCCCCGAAGTAAGTATAAACTTATCTCTTCATGATAACAGAAGCTACAATCTGAAAAAACACATGGTCCGCTTGGCAATTTATGAACTGACCAAGTTAATTGCTCCCAATAACGTGAGTGTAGTACGTATGCGAGATTATGAGGACTCGATGAAATGGTTATCTGACGCAGCCAAGCTAAAGCTCAACCCACAAATTCCCCGTAAGTTAGCAGAAGATAATAAGCCTGTAACTGATTGGCAACTTGCAACTTTTCAGACTGACTATGACCCGAATAAGAATCCGTGGTTAACGTGAAAGAAGTTTTATCTAGGATTGGTGTATCTCCCTGTTTTTCGCAGGACAACAAATAGCATACAGATTAGCCAATGAAGTTGTCAAATCAAGATTTTATGGGGCATTATATTCTGTAAAATGCCCCATAAAATATAATTGTAATTATTTGTTTTTTTAGGTTGTTAATTGTTTATATGTGCAGATTTAAGGACGATATATTCTTGTCATCTATTCCAGCGGAAAGTACGATTATCGATTACGTTTTTTATGCTTAACTTCAAATCTTTTATTTTTATTATTTTTGCGTTATTAAATTTTTATAATATACACACTATCTATGCTCAAAAAAATATCAGTTTCAGCTATTTTATTATTTACCATATCAACAGTTATAGCCCAAGATCAGAAAGACGTTTTAACGGAATTCGTTGACAATATAATAAGTATTGAGGATGCCCGAAGTAAACTTGAAGAAGAGGTAGAAGCGATTAATCAGGAACGCATAAAAATCACGACCACAAATACGCAGCATACTAAAGAGGATGGCAACGACAATGGCAGCAAAGCATTGGCACTGCCTCCTGTTTCGACTCGTATAAATAAAGACAGTCTTAAAATAAAGCTCAATAATCTGTTAAATACCAGTTATTTCAATCAATATCTAAAGCCTTCATATTCACGAGTAGGTCTCCCCTACCTTTTATCCAATATTAGCGAAATTATAAATATACCTTTACGGAGAGCCTGTTCTTACAACTCCATCGATATTATTATTCATAAAGTATATTACAGCGATGGAACGATAGATGAGCTCTATAATAAAGTCCCTCTCTACAAATATTACACAAACGCAAAGTGTATAGATAGTTTGCAGATGGAAGTAATTGTAAATTACCCTGCTAATATTCAACAAGTTTCTTTATCGAAGAAGAATCCTACTTTTGGTATAGGTAATAATTATGTACAACTGATCTCGATGAAGGATAAGGAGGCTGAGATTTTTTTATCGGAGAATGTATATGAAAATCTGAAAACGATACAAGCTAAGAGCAAAGAGGGAATGGTATTGGATTATGTTTCAGACGACATAAGAGTCGAGTATCCTCCTGCTGTGAGCGCTTTTTATCAGAAAATGGTACTCCTTTGTAAGGCTATAATCAAAGATATTGATAAGGGAAAATACGACTCACTCGATAATCTGAAAAGAGATATTGTTGATAAACTTTTTATAAATTTTCCTAAACACACACAGGATTGTACCATTGAGTTACAGTTCGAGAAATCTATAAATCAGATAGATGTATATTATGCTGCAGAGCAGGATAGTGTAAAAGTATTTGGAACACTTATCAACGGCAACCTGCAATCGGCTAAAAATCCTTATCACACTGCCTTCGATTCCGATATGGACCAATTTGGCATTGTAGATAATTCGGGAAACTGGATTGTTGAACCTCAATATTATTTTTTGGAACATATCGACAGCCTGTTTTTCAGAGGTAACAAAATCGAGGATAACAAAGACAATGGTTATCAGACTTATAAACTCGATGTAGACGCAAAAGCCCTTATTCAATACGAATATAGTATTGTAGATACTTTATCCGGAAAGTATTATCTGATTTCTACATATGAAAATATAGAAGAAATAGGGGTTATGGACAAAAATGGGAACATTATTATTGCTCCTACTAAAGGGCAGATTCGTGCCCCTTTTCCCGGATTTTTTACAGTAAAGGATACTCTAGCCGCTTTATATGACGGAGAAGGAAAGATTCTTCTTCCCCAAAGGTACTCTCTGATACGGATTCTAGACGAGTATATTTATGCTACACAATATATTGAATCAAGAAGAATTAGAACTATTTACGACCTGAATATGCGTCAAATAACCAAGGATAATTGGGATGCCCAAACTGCATTTAAGAATCATTCGGATCTAGTAGTGGTGGAAGACGAAAACGGAGATGCGTTTTACATTAACAATCAGGGTGAGATAATAATTCCTCCAACCAGTGAATATGTATTTCTTACGGGATTTTGCTTCGGTTCAGCCCTTGTTTTCACTGGAGACTACTCTAATGGTACGATAAAATACGGATATATAAACGATAAGGGCCATATAATAATTGAACCTCAATACGACCGTGCCTTACCTTTTCAAGGAGAATATGCTTATATAGAGAAAAATGGTGAGCCTATGTTAATTGACAAAAGTAATACGATATATAAAAAGTTACCTTCAGCGTCAACGTTATCTAGTTGGAGAAACCTCTCAGACACTGATCCCGCAGATACCCGATATTACTTAGAAAACGAAATGGTATTAGACGGTTATGGCAATGAGGTTAAGGATATGCAGTGAATCGAAAAGCCTGCATACATAAAATCAGCCGGTAAAATAGAAAATCAGGCAATGATATTTTATCAATTGCCAGCTATATTATAAGTTCTGATTGAGCGTCTCATTTTCTTATAAAGTCGATTATCAATTCGGGATTAATTCATTATTATTTTTGCATCATTAAATTTTTATAACATACCCACTATCTATGCTCAAAAAAATATCAGTTTCAGCTATTTGTTTATTATTTACCATATCAACAGTTATAGCCCAAGATAAGAAAGACTTTTTAAAGGGATTAGTTGACCATATAATAAGCATTAAGGATGCCCGAGATATACTTGAGAGAGAAGCCTATTTGTCCAATTTTCTAGATAGTATGTCTCTTCAAGATACAAAATTCATTTCCTCAAATGCGCAATATGCTAAATGGAATGATAACGACAATAGCAGTAGAGCATTGGCACCGCCTCCTGTTTCGACCCATATAAATAAAGACAGTCTTAAAACAAAGCTCAATAATCTGTTAAAAACCAGCTGTTTCAATCAATGGCTAAAGCCTCCATATTCGCACGTAGCTTTACCAAGCTTTTCATCCAATATTATAAATGATATTATAGATATACCTGTATCGAAAATCGGTATTTCGAAAACCCGTATTTATAATAACAAGTTCGATATTATTATTCATAAAGTATATTACAGCGATGGAACTATAGATGAGTTCTATAATAAAGTCTTTCTTAAGGAACTTTACACAGGTAAAAACGCCAAGTGTATAGATAGTTTACAGGTGGAAATAATTGTAAATTATCCGGCCAATATTCAACAGGTATCTTTATCGAAGGAGAATTCTACTTTCGGTACAAGCAATAGTTATGTACAATTGATCTCGATGAAGGATAAGGGGGCTGAGATTCTTTTATCAAATACTACTAATCGGATAACTACTATACAAGCTAAGAGCAAAGAGGGGATGGTATTGGATTATGTTTCAGACGACATGAAACTAGCAAATTATCCTCCTGCTATGAGTGCTTATTATCAGAAAATGGTACACCTTTGTAAGGCTATAATCAAAGATATTGATGAGAGAAAATACGACTCACTCGATAAACTGAAAAAGGATATTTTTGATACGTATTCTATTGATGCACCCGTTAATTCGGATTGGATCATTTGGACACAGTTCGAAAAGACTATTAATCAAATAGATATATGTTATATTGCAGAGATGGATAGTGTAAAAGTATTTGGAACACTTATCAACGGCGACCTGCAATCGGCTAAAAATCCTTATCACACTGCCACCGATCCCGAAACAGACCAATATGGCATTGTAGATAATTCGGGAAACTGGATTGTGGAACCTCAATACGACTATGCCTTACCTTTTCAAGGAGAATATGCTTATGTAGAGAAAAAATACGGTGAGGCTATGTTAATTGACAAAAGTAATACGATATATAAAAAGTTACCTTCAAGATTGGATAGAGCGGAAAACCTCTCGGGCAGTGATCCCGCAGATACCCGATATTACTTAAAAAACGAAATGGTATTAGACGGTTATGGCAATGATGTTAAGTTTTTTCACAAAATATTAAAATATTGACTTCCAGATTTTATTTATTCCGGAGGAGTATTAGGTTCATCTTCTGTTATTTCAGGTATTTTCTCCGTTATTCTGGGCTTAACAGTAAATAATATACGGTTTGTAAATATGGTGAAGTCATCATAATTGACACTAATCTCTTCCATTTCGGGAAAGCTTCTTAAAAGCTCTCTGGCTTCGGATATTGTATTGAAATTTGTGACAAAGGTAGTTGGAGCCTCTCCACCCTGAAGGGGCTTTTTTATCTCTTTCCACATCAGATACCCTCTGTTATCGAGAATGTCGAATACCTGCTTTGATAACTCTTTCTTCTTTTTTTGATAATTTCTCATTTTCTCTAATTTAAAGGTCGTTGATTGCTTTAAGATGGTACTAAAAAAATATAATGATGGGGAGAGTATTTATTATATCCCTTCTTCCCTTTCTGGAGAATTTTTAGTCCTGTACCTGGATAAAGCAAGTATCATCCATATAAAAAACATCTGCATCCATACAAAAGATGTCAGATGCTTTTTTTATATAAATAAGTCGAACAAAAATACCACTTTTTATCTATATATAAAAGCTTATTATTCTCTTACCAACAAAACCTTTGATTCTTTAAAAGAAAACACTTAAAATCAAAATAAATCCTTCTTGTATTTATTTAATATATATATTTGCCAACCTATATTAACAACTAACTAATGTATATTACAACTTAAAATAAACAACACTCCAGATCCATTCTTTGAATACTGTTCAGTAAGCTGTTGAAACAGAGAAATATTCATCTTTCCAATATCATAAATTATTCGACGGATAGGATTATATTATACAAATAACAGAGTTAAATCACCCTATTATAATTAATACAGAATAATCGTTATGAAAAAAAGCATAAGATTTATTACTTATGTTCTGTTTAGTCTGTTGCTGTTGCCAATAATGGCACAACAACCCGACCCTTACAAGAAGGGCAAAGCCGGCTCTGTTCTAATCAATATCGGAGCCAAAGGCGATGGCTCTTACGGGCTAACCGGCTGGAATTATGACACCCAAAAAGTAGAGTTAAACAATGTCATTACCAAAACCTATAAAACCATAGAAGCCGGTGAATATGTATGGACAACCGAAAACCTGAGACTTAAATACGGGACCTATGGCAGCATCAATATGAACTGGGTAAACCTCACTCAAGCCGATGTAGATAAATTTGCCAATGAATATCTGAATGGACAAAAGATACCCCTCGAAGAATTCGAACAAGTATTCGGAACCTGGGTAACACTTTACGATGTAGCCATGATGTACCGCAATATCTATTGGGGTATACCTAAAGGTGACGGAACCTTCGACCATACCTGGGGACTGCCCAGCAAAGAAGATATCTGGCAAATGTACGGACAAGCACCACGCACCTCCGGAAACGTATACGAAGACATCAAAGACTTCCTGTTTGCATCCGCTTGTGATAACAAATACAATTGGACACAAAACATGTTTAACCGCAGGAATATCTCCGGACTGACACTTACCCCACTGGGTATGAGAGAATCCAATCAGGCAGGAGCCATTTATGGTTTCGGGCAAGTAGCCAGCCTTCAAACAGCCAGCTGGGCAGGAATAGAAACCCTATCCGACAGAGACCTGTCCGGGCAAGGGGGTATTATCAGTAATCCCTATAGTTACCATTTTACCCAGGCACGCCACAGAAGACCTCTTACCGATCAGGAACTTGGTTACAAAATGTACATTGATGCAGCTAATGATCAAATACTAATGTTAGCCTATAACCAAGTTTCATCATTACCGGAACTCGCTAAAGGTCTGGAAAGAGGAATTGCCCTTCGTTATACTAACAGAGAACACCTAAAAGTATTGAAAAAATGGTCGGAAATACAAGCTGAAGCCACAGAGATTAAGTCCAAACTGGCTCCGACAAATTACCCTACACCTCCAGCCTTATTACCCTGCGAGAAAGAACCCGAACCCGAAATTACGGCAGACCCTTACACCAAAGGCAAAGAAAGTACAGTCTTAATCAATATTGGAGCCAAAGGAGACGGTTCCTATGGACTAACCGGCTGGAACTATGATACCAAGAAAGTCGAAGTAAACAATGTTATAACAAAGACCTATAAAACCATAGAAGCCGGTGAATACCAATGGACAACCGAGAACCTCAGACTTAAATACGGAACCTACGCCAGTATCAATATGAATTGGGTGAACCTAACCCAGACCGATGTAGATAAATATTCAGCTGACTATCTCGGAGGTAAGAGTGTTCCACAGGATGAATTTGAACAAGTATACGGAACCTGGTCTACTCTTTATGATGTAGCCATGATGTATCGTAATATTTATTGGGGAGTACCCACAGGAGTAAACACCTTTGATCATACCTGGGGTTTACCTACCAAAGAAGACATCTGGCAGTTATATGGTCAAGCACCACGTACTACAGATAACTTCTACAATGACATTAAAGATTTCTTATTTGCCTCTTCTTCCGACTTCAACTTCGGATGGACACAAGGACTCTTTAAGAACAAGAATATTTCGGGTCTTACCCTTACTCCACTGGGTATGAGAGAATCCAATCAGGCAGGAGCCATTTATGGCTTTGGTCAGGTTACCAGCTTACAAACCAGCACATGGGCAGCCATAGAAACCTTGTCAGACCGGGACCTTTCAGGCAAAAGCGGACTCATTAGTAATCCGTATAGCTACCATTTTACCCAGGCACGTCACCGAAGACCATTGACAGATCAGGAGCTCGGATACAAGATGTATATAGATGTTGCTAATGATCAGGTATTGATGCTACCTTACACGGTAAGTTCAACACTACCCGAACTCCCCAAAGGACTGGAACGTGGGGTAGCCCTGCGTTATGCCAACAGAAAAGCAATGAAAGTTGTTAAGAAGTGGTCTGAGATAAATGAACAAGCTAATTTAATAAAAAGGTTTATGGCAGGAGAAAATGTTCAAATTCCACCCGACACCCGATCAACTGAAGGAGGAACAGACCCAGATGATGGTCAGGATGAAGATTCAGACGAGCCGTCTGGAACAGTCTTAACTGATCACATAATAGCACTCACTTATGACTTAGCAGGCAATAGAATTAAAAAAGAAATAAGATTAACAGTCACAACAAGAGCTGCAGAATCTCCGGAAGAACTATCTGTATTTTTTGATGAAGTCGCTAAACAGAAAATTCTTATTTATCCAAACCCTACAAGAGGGCAGTTAGCTATTGAGCTTTCAGAATTAGACCAAGTAATATCTGGAAGTTTTATTCTATTTAATATAAGAGGTCAGGTCATTACCAAAAAAATAATCTCTCAAAGTTTGACTGATCTTGATATTAGTAAAGAGCCGGCAGGTACATATATCTTACATATCAATATCAATGGAAAAATAAGTACTTGGAAAATTATTAAACAATAATACTTAGAATTATTATAAACATGAAAAAATATATTTTATTGATCTTCTGGTGTAATATTGTATTGCACAATATTACATACGCCCAGGAAATACCTGATAGCTCAGTAGTATCTAAAACTATTGTAAATACAGTTTATCCAAAGACTACTGCAAAATATACAGGAGGAAAGGATGATCTTTTTCCAAAAGCGATTCCAGATATCAATAGCAGTAATTTGCCTTTTAATCTGAATTTAAAATCAGGTACAACTTCTCTTCCTTCACAATATAATGTGGATGTATCTAAAGCAATAGGAGAGATTCTCATACAGCAAGGCACTGTAAATGGAGCGTTAACATATAATGTTCCAATAGAAGTACATCCAGCAGAAAATAGTTTTAATCCAAGTATTTCTCTTAGCTATAACAGCTTGTCAGGAATAGGAGTTGCAGGTACAGGCTGGAATATTAGCGGCATATCTAGTATTTATTTAGTCAATCATAACCAATACTATGATGGTTTTACATCGGATAGCAAAATGGACATGAACGGGGCTTATATGCTAGACGGAGTTCGGTTAATTAAAACGAGTTCGGAAAACGGTATTGTAAACTACGAAACAGAAAAAGGGAAAATATTGGTAAAAGGATATGTTAGTAATAACATTATAAAATATTTTGAAGTTTTATACCCAAATGGGCAAAGAGCTATATTTGGAGATACCGAAAACACATCTAATGACATTTCTTATCCAATACGGAATATTCATGATTTGGCAGGGAATAGTATTGAATATAAATACATTAAAAATAACAATATTTATTATATATCGGAAATAAATTACGGAGGAGTAGACAATACTGGATCATCTTTAAATCACTATGCTTCATTGAAATTTGCATATAAAGAGAAGTATAGAGTTGCTCCACTCTATACACATGGGATGAAGGTTAATAATAATTGGTATTTAGAAAGTATAGAAACATATTTTGAAGCTAATAAACTGAGAACCTACACCTTTATTTATGAAAATAGAGAGACCTTATTTCTTACAAAAATAGATTGTGAGAACAATGGTGAATCATTAAATCCTCTTTCATTTTACTATGGAGAGGAAACAAATAATGGATATGATATTACTATTTCTCCTAATACTTTGGATAATAGATATAATCTAGAAACGCTTCATTCTCTTAAGGCTCAGTTTAAAAATGAAACAAACAATAGTGGACTTCTAATATATGGTAATACTTCAAATTATGTAAAAAAATGGGATAATTATTATCGTACCTATTATTATCATACAGGTTATCCAGAAAATGACCCCATATTAGTATTACCTGATGTATCCAAAGGTGAAGAAAATACAAGCCTAACTACAGGCTCTGGTTTTTTAGAAACTTTAGTAGCCGATATTGATGGGGATGGATATAGCGAAATTATAAAAATTAATAGCGTTGTACCAAACAACACTGAAAAAAAGGAGGTAATAACCTACTCCGCTTATAAAAGCAATAATGGGACTTTAGAGAATGTAACAACCTTATCTCTTAATTATTATGAAAGCGTAATGCATAAAAAAACTTGGTTCAATGATGAGCCTTTATATAGTCCCGTTTCGAGACGTCACCTTGTCGGAGACTTTCTGGGCATAGGTAAAGATATGGTAGTTCGTTTTTCAGATCAGAGTAATCCCATATGGGATGGAAATACAGAAGCTGAAAGAGCCATGTTATTAAGTCCCAAATCCCGTTGTACACTAATATCATTAGATGGCAATCCCCAAAGAGTATCTGAATTCGATTGTTTTGATATTAGTGCAGAAGATCTGTTATTTGTTATAGATTATGATGGAGACGGTAAAGCAGATATCTGCCATGTCAAAACTACAGACTATGGAGATGGCATAATAGGGAATAGCATATATGTTTACTCGTTTAATGAAAATAATCAGCTATATAATAAAGTATATAGTGTGATATATCCGGGAAACCCTAAAGATATACTTGTCGGAGATATAAACCGAGATGGCAAAACAGACTTTTTGGTAAGACCTCCGGTCGGACATGCTCCTCAGGATAATTGGTGGAGAATATTGTATTCAACAGGAGGTAATTCTTTTGAACATCAATTTCTCCAGATTTGTGATAATGAAGAAAAAATGGAGTTCTTTTTACAAGACACCGATGGTGATGGAATACTTGATCTTATAAAGATTAAAGATAAGATGACAATTTCGGTATATCTCGGTTCTGAAAGTGGTGGATTTGGAGGTGGAAAACTAGAAGATCTAACGTTAACGGAGAAAGTGAAATTAGTTCCCCACAATATGTTTCAGAATAATACAATCTCTAATCTTGTAGGTGTGCAGCTGAAAAGTATTCTTTCTATTGCTTCAAAAACAGATAATTCGAGACAAAGATTAATCACAGGATCTATCACAAGTACAGGAATAATAAACCGCCATGAGTATAAAAGCATCTTGAACTCACAGGCTGACATATATAAATCCACCCCCAGTCTATCTTATCCTTATAATATTTTGTCCGGCAACATTAATTTATTGAAAAATACCCAATCCTCTTTAGATAATAAGAATGTGTCGTCTGTAAGTTATAAATACACTCAAGGAGTAATTGATAGATTAGGAAGAGGATTTTTAGGATTTGAGAAGATTGAGTCGACAGATAACATTCGAAATAATAAAGTCATTCAAATATTTGATCCATTAGAGTTCAATGTCCTCAAATCAGAAGAAACCCCGTTCTCTATTAATACCTACAAGTATTATCCCGCAGATATTGCCTCGAATAAAATTGCGAAAGTGTTACTTGAAGAGAAGTCTGAAAAAGATAAACTGAATGATATAACCACAACAACCTCATACAAGACTTATGATGCATATGATAATAATACAGAAGTAGTTATTGATTATGGAGGAGGTATATCAACCAAAACGGTAACCGAATATGACAATAGCACTGAAGGAATAATTTATAAATTGGGAATTCCACGGGTGCAGACTGTAACAAATAAACGGGGAAGTGAATCGGTAACAACAAAAAGAAAAGTTGATTACAACACAGTTTATCTTCCAACAGAAAAGAAAAATTATTATAATGACAATTTAGTATCCACTGAAAAATATGAATATTATGATAATTGGAATTTAAAAGAATTAAAAACAAAAAAATATGAATCTCCTGATTGGTTAATAACAAAGTATGAATATGATAACTATGGGCGTATAGAGCGTCAAGTAAATACTTTGGGGTTATCTACCCATTATGAATATAATAATAAAGGTTTGTTGGAGCATGAAATAAATCATAAAGGGCATATCACAGCATATAGCTATGATAACTGGGGAAAGAAAATGGAGACGGTTTATCCGGATGGTAGTATTGAAAATAATAGCCTGGCATGGACAAGTTCTCCTACAGGAACATTGTTTGTCTCAACTACAAGCAGAACCGGAAAACCTGATGTTCAAACATACTATGATGCATTAGGCAGGGTGACCAGAACGGGACAAAAGCGTTTTGACGGAGTATACCTCTATACTGATAATATATATGACTCAAAGGGGCGTATAGAAAAAACATCGATCCCATTTAAAGGAGGTAGCCCTTCTCTTTGGAACACATATGCTTATGATGAAAATAACAGAATCAGCGAACAAAATTACGCTTCCGGTAAGAAAGACAGTTACAAATATGATAAACTAAAAGTCATATTTACCAGTGACAGTATAACTTCAACCAAGAAATTTGACACTAGTGGGCAATTAATAAGTATAACAGATCCGGCGGGAGATATAACTTACAAAATACGTCCAGACGGTCAGCCGGAAGCTATTATCGCTCCAGGAAATATAATCACAAGCTTTGAATATGATGAATATGGAAGACAAACCCATATAGACGATCCGAGCGCTGGCACCAAAATCTTTGGATACGATGCTTCCGGAAACATCAACAAAGAGACAGACGCTAATGGGAAAGTTACTAATTTAATCTACGACTCATCCAATCGTATTGAGACTAAAGAGGTTGTCGGTGAATTTACAACCACTTATAAATACAATACGGACGAGCTTCTGGAAAGAGAGTTGAGTACTAATGGAACATCCCGTACATACGGATATGATGCCTTACTTCGATTAGAAACAGAAAAGGAGGCTACACCAGACAATAAATGGTTAGAAAAAACATATAGCTACAAAGATGGTAATTTAGAATCGATCAGTTATAAATCTCAAAAAGAAGATATTGTAACCGAAAATTACAAATACCAAAATGGTCATCAAGTGGAAACAAAACTCAATAACGTAACTTCAATCTGGAAATTAACAGGTGAGAATACCATGGGAATGCCTACACAATCACAAACAGGCTTACTGAGCCGAAATTATAAATACGATCAGTACGGATTGCCCGAAGGACGCAACGTTAAAAAAGGAGATGAATTTATACAGGATTTCGAATACAGATTCAGCCATATAACCGGGAATCTGATCCGCAAGAAAGATAATACACGAAATATTCAGGAAGAATTCAAGTACGACAAACTGAATCGACTTACTAAGTTTGGAGAAGCAGAAATTAGATATAACTTCAAGGGCAATATAAGGGATTACTCCACAATAGGTTTTTTCAAATACAACGCTGATAAACCTTATGCCTTGGATACTATATTGCCATACACAAATGAAATACCGAAATATACTCAGGACATCACTTATAACTCGTTGATGCGTCCGTCTACTATAAAGGAGAACGGATATACTGCTGCATTTACTTACAATTCTGCCGGAGATAGAGTGAAGATGCAATTGAGAAAGGATGATGAAGATCACCTGACACGTTACTATATAGGAGGGCAATACGAAATAGACCAAAAGGTTGCAGGAACCGAAGAAAGATTATACCTTAGTGGAGATGCATATTCGGCAGCGGCTGTTTATGTGAAACAAGGCGATGGAGAGTGGGTTGTCAATTATCTTTGCCGGGACTATTTAGGAAGTATTACTCACGTTACGGATGCAGCAGGTATACTAAAGCAGGAGCTAAGCTATGACCCGTGGGGGAGATTGCGTAATCCTGTTAACCAGGCTTTGTATAAAGTTGGCGAAGAGCCCTTGCCGTTATTCGACAGAGGATACACAGGACATGAGCATTTGACCATGTTTGGTCTCATCAATATGAATGCACGCTTATATGATCCTGTAGTAGGACGTTTTCTTTCGCCTGACCCTTATGTACAAGCGCCGGGTATGAGCCAGAGCTTCAACCGCTATAGCTATGCCTTGAATAATCCACTTAAATATACCGATCCTAATGGCGAATTTGCATGGATTCCATTTGCAATAGGTATGTATGTGGGTGGTGCTATCGCCAATAATAATCTCAATCCTGCAAAATGGGACTGGAACTCAGCTAAGACCTATGGATATATGTTAGGTGGTGGAGGTCTTGCTGGTACTGGAGGTGCAGTCTTTAACATGACAGCTCCGGGATCATCAGTTCCTTTGGCATCGTTTACAGCTGTCGGAAAAACTTTCTCAGCTACAGCAGCAGGTGTTACTTTATTTCGTTACAGCCGAGAATATGAAGAAAACAAGCCAATCAATGAAATTACAACAGATGGCAGTATGATTGAAGATAATAATCAGAGTAATTGGTATGCCACTGGTAGTAAGTTAAATTGGGGATATGGACTATCTGCTACTACATTAGAGAATATGCAAGGCTCATTTCGATTAACAAACGGGCTATATAATGGGAGCCAATTAAGTCCTAAATATTATAAAACGGGATGGACAGGTGGTTCTATAGCAAGAATAAAAACATACAATATTGCAAAATTGGGTAAATTTGCAGGTAAAATATCAATAGGAGTCGGGGTTGGATTAGATGCCAATGGTATAAGAGAATATTTGAAAGATCCAACATCTGCGAATGCAGTAACACCCGCCCAAATGAGTACGAACTTAGGTATAACAGCATATTCTTTTTGGATAAATCCTGTTGTAGGTATAGCCTATTTTGGTGTTGAAGCTTTCTATCCAGGAGGATTCTATCAGTTTTTGAATGATGGTTCGGATACACAAAATTATGTTAATAAGAAATATGGTGTAGATGACCCTTGGACTCGTCCTAGAATTATACCATGGGGAGTTAAATAATAATAATAATAATAAAATGAGCAAGATAAAAACAATATACCAGTATATATACTATAAATTATATCGATTCTATGAGAAGGCTCCGAATGTATGGTGGAGTGAATGGAAAGCATCTTTGACATTAGATATTCTATTGTTTTTCATTGTCTTATCTTTATATATATACTATGAAATAAATATAAATCCATATATAAATTTAGCATCAAGTAATATTTATTCAACTGTTGTTATTATTATTATTTCCATTGCTAATTATTGTATTTTTCAGAGTAAAGATCAATGGAAAGAAATTGTGAGAAAGTTTGACAAACTGCCTCCTCAAAAAAATAAAATTGGAACTTGGATGGTTTTTGGATGTGTTACTCTAATTGTTTTTAATCTAATATTAGCATACTATTTAATGAGTCAAATAGATTGGAGTTTATATAGGTAAATAAAATAGGGAAGGTGGTTAAAAAGTCACCTTCTCTTATTTTATGAAATCCATCATTCAATGAACTTATAATAATATTAAGTTTCCTAAAATCGCAAGAATCGAATTTACGGTTACGAATGACTCCAGAATAAGTTCAGGAATACGTCCTCCTGTTATTGGATATTTTGATTTTTGGGAAAAAAATATAGGTCCAATGCTAAATGAGAGTTTTTCAAGCGGACCATTATCAATAAAAAGACAAACAATAGTATGGGAAGAAGACGTTATAATCTGGTAGTAAAATCAGTCTTTTGTTTACTTATAGTGTGTGCATTTTACAGATGCACACCTACACCTCCTAGGTTTGAAGAAATGATAGGAACTTGGAGGGCGGAAGATGGAGCAATAATTGAATTAAAATCAGATAGTACATTTGTGATAGAGGGCTTTGATTCATACTTTTTTCATAAGTTAAGTAATGATACAATAAGGTACAGAGTTTATGCACAAGGGGAATGGGAAGTTGAAGGTGTATACCTAGGAAATATCATATTATCTATAGGTATAGACTGTGCTATAAGAAGCAGCGATTTTTTATTTATTTCGGATAAAAAAAATGGATAATAAATGGCTATAGTACAAGTTTTTATATTAAAGGAGAAGGTGGCTTCTTAACAGATAAGGCTCCTTGGTTTATTCGAGTAATAGACAACTTTGATGATTATACTACTTATGATTTCCATAGGGTTGAATAAGTATGGGAAGAGGATATTATAATTTGGTGATAAAAGCAATATTTAGCTTATTTGTAGTGTGTGCATTTTATCAATGCACACCTACACCACCTCAGTTTGAAGAAATGGTAGGAGTGTGGAAAGCTAAAGATGGGGCTGTCATAGAATTAAATGCTGACAGTACATTTGTAATAAAGAACTTTGATTCGTATTTTTTTCATGAACTACGAGATGATACAATTCGGTATAAAGTTAATGCAGTGGGTAAATGGAGTATTTGGGTTAATGGTTCATTAGGAAATTTATTACTTTCGATAGGTTTTGATGGTGCTGTAAAGAGTAGTGATTCATTGTTTATTGCAAATGAGAATAAGTGGATAATAAGTCCTTATTCTGGTGACAATTTCTATATCAAAGGAGAAGGTGGCTTCTTAACAGATAAGGCACCCTGGTTTATTCGAGCAATAGACAACTTTGATGATTATAATACTTATGATTTTCATCGGGTTAAATAAGTATGGGAAGAGGATATTATAATTTGGTGATAAAAGCAATATTTAGCTTATTTGTAGTGTGTGCATTTTGCAGATGCACACCTACACCACCTCAGTTCGAAGAAATGATTGGAATATGGAGAGCTGACGATGGAGCAACAATTGAATTAAAAGCGGATAGTACTCTTGTTATAAAAAATATTGATTCATATTTTTTAGTAAGTCCAACGGATATTGATACTATAAAGACTAGATTGGATGCAGAAGGAAAATGGAAAATGGGTGTACATTATCAAGGGAATTTTATACTTTCTATGAATATAAAATATTGTATAAGAAGTCGTGACTCTCTCTCTCTCTTAAACGAACAGAAATGGGTATTTAAGAATTATAACAGAAGTATTTATATTATGGGGGATAATGGTTTTTTTTATAATAAGGAACCCTGGTTTATTAGGCTAATAGATAGTATTGATCTCTATAATACCTATGATTTCCGAAGAGTAGAATAGTATGGGAAGAAGACGTTATAATCTGGTAGTAAAATCAGTCTTTTGTTTACTTATAGTGTGTGCATTTTACAGATGCACACCTACACCTCCTAGGTTTGAAGAAATGATAGGAACTTGGAGGGCGGAAGATGGAGCAATAATTGAATTAAAATCAGATAGTACATTTGTAATAAAGAACTTTGATTCGTATTTTTTTCATGAACTAAGTGATGATACAGTAAGATATAAGGTTTATGTGGAAGGGAGATGGGGAATTGAAGGAGAGTATTTGGGTAGTTTATTACTTCATATAAGCATACATCATGCTGTGCATAGTAGTGATTCTCTATTTATTTCAGATCAAAATAAATGGATAATACGTAATTATGGTGAAAATTTTTATATTAAAGGAGATGGTGGCTTCTTAACAGATAAGGCTCCTTGGTTTATTCGAGTAATAGACAACTTTGATGATTATACTACTTATGATTTCCATCGGATCGAATAAGTATGGGAAGAGGATATTATAATTTGGTGATAAAGACAGTAGTTGGTCTATTTGTAGTGTGTGCATTTTATCAATGCACACCTACACCTCCCCAGTTTGAAGAAATGATTGGAATATGGAGAGCTGACGATGGAGCAACAATTGAATTAAAATCAGATAGTACACTTATTCTAAAGAATTTTAATTCGTTTTTTTGGAATAAGATGAATGATTCTATTAAGCCGCCAATTAATGTATATGGCAGTTGGAGGTCTCCATATAATGATGGGTATGGGCATATTAGCTTGGATATAGGCTCAGATTCAGCAATAAGAAGTTGCGACTCAATTTTCTTTTCTGATAAAGGAAAATGGCTTCCTCAGTATAAATATTCTGGAACCCAATTCTTTATTAAAGGAGAACAAGGTCTTTTTGACAATCAACCACCTTGGTTTATTCGAGTAATAGACAACTTTGATGATTATACTACTTATGATTTCCATAGGGTTGAATAAGTATGGGAAGAGGATATTATAATTTGGTGATAAAAGCAATATTTAGCTTATTTATAGTGTGTGCATTTTACAGATGCACACCTACACCTCCTCAATTTGAAGAAATGGTAGGGGTGTGGAAAGCTAAAGATGGGGCTGTCATAGAATTAAATGCTGACAGTACATTTGTAATAAAGAACTTTGATTCGTATTTTTTTCATGAACTCAGTGATAATACAGTAGGATACAAGGTTAATGCAGAGGGTAAATGGAGTATATGGACTCGTGATGTATTGGGTAATTTAATACTCTCAGTAGGTATAAGTTATGCTGTGAAAAGTAGTGATTCATTGTTTATTTCAGATCAAAATAGATGGATAATACGTAATTATAGTGAAAGTTTCTATATCAAAGGAGATGGTGGCTTCTTAACAGATAAGGCACCTTGGTTTATTCGAGTAATAGACAACTTTGATAATTATAATACTTATGATTTCCGAAGAGTAGAGTAGTATGGGAAGAAGATATTATAATTTGGTGATAAAGACAGTAATTAGGCTATTTGTAGTGTGTGCATTTTATCAATGCACACCTACACCACCTCAATTTGAAGAAATGATTGGAACTTGGAGAGCAGACGATGGTAGTATAATACAGTTAAAAGCAGACAGTACTTTTAAAATAAAAAATTTCAATTCTTATTTCTTAATAAAGCCACAGGATACCATAGAAACCAAGCTGCATGTAGAGGGTGAATGGAATATATGGGTTGATAATAAGCAAGGACATTTTATGTTATCTCTAAATATTAAACATTGTGTAAGAAGTAATGATTCACTTTCTATATCAGATGAAAAAGAATCAATATTGAGATATACTGGTAGAAATTTTTATATTAAAGGCGAGCAAGGAATTCTCAATAATCAACCACCCTGGTTTATTCGAGCAATAGACAACTTTGATGATTATAATACTTATGATTTTCATCGGGTTAAATAAGTATGGGAAGAGGATATTATAATTTGGTGATAAAGACTATCGGCTACTACATTAGAGAATATGCAAGGCTCATTTCGATTAACAAACGGGCTATATAATGGGAGCCAATTAAGTCCTAAATATTATAAAACGGGATGGACAGGTGGTTCTATAGCAAGAATAAAAACATACAATATTGCAAAATTGGGTAAATTTGCAGGTAAAATGGCAATTGGGGTAGGAGTTGGAATGGATACTATCGGTCTTGTTAATTATTTTAACAATCCAGAATCTTCAAATATAGTAACACCTTGGAATTTTATAATAAACACGAGTATGACCGGAGTTGGGATGTATATACCTATAATTAGTATAACTTATTTTGGTGTTGACTCTTTCTACCCTGGAAGATGGCCTGGTTATTTTCTTGATGAATCAACCTATTATGAAGGTGATCCTTATCACTACCATAAAGATTAAGTTTTATCTAAAAAAATATAAATGAAAGGAATTATGATGAAATTAAAAAGAGCATATGCTTATTTGTTCTATAGACTATATCTTTCTTTAGAAAGATATAGTTGCCCTCCATTTTGGTCTGAATGGAAAGCATCGTTATTACTGAGCATTTTCAATTTCTTGCTAATTTATTCTTTTTTAATTTTTTATGTGGTTATAGTTGATAGATATTCAAAATTAGCAAACAGTGTGCCAATAATGATATCTATTGTAGTAAGTCAAAACATAATAAATTATATGATGTTTTTTTACAAAGATCAATGGAAAGAAATTATATCAGAGTTTAACAAGCTATCCAAAGAGAAAAATAAAAAAGGCTTTGTATTTGCGAATGTTTTCTTCGTCATCTGTATTATTAGTATCATATATTCATTTTATTTGATGAGCCAAGTTGATTGGAGTTTATATAGGTAAATAGAATAGAGAAGGTGGCTTTTAAACCACCTTCTCTTATTAAAAAAATCAATTACACAAAGGACTTATAATAATGTTAAGTTCCCAAAAGTAGCAAGGGTTGAATTTACGATTACGAATGATTCCAAAATAAGTTCAGGAATACGCCCTCCTGTTATTGGATATTTTGATTTTTGGGAGAGAAATATAGGTACAATGCTAAATGAGAGTTTTTCAAGCGGACCATTATCAATAAAAAGACAAACAATAGTATGGGAAGAGGATATTATAATTTGGTAATAAAGACAGTAATTAGCCTATTTGTAGTGTGTGCATTTTGCAGATGCACACCTACAATAATTGAAGACAAGGCATAATCATCACAAATAATTATTTTAAAATTTATATAAAAAAGCACTTATGTCACAAGTGGTCGGAAGAAATTTTGATCACTTTTATCTTTTATTTTTCAATCATTTAGATTTAAAAGTAAAAATTTCTTAACGGATGTTTTGTCGGAAATATTGGCGACAAAACATTCAAAAAAATAATACAAGTATAAATTATTATACTTGCATTATACGAGTTAACAAGAATATTTATTTAAAATACCCTAGCAATTTAAGGGCGTTTTAAGCACTTGTTTGAGTTTCTGGTAACTCATGCTTAGTTCCGTTCGTAAAAGTCATCTTAGAGGCGTAAACGATGATATTAGTAAACGAACCGATCAATTCTAACAAATTCTTCAAAGACCTGAATATTCGGTCAATCTTAATTATCATACTTGTATACCATGACTGAAAAAGCCAGCATCGAAATACAGGCTAGGATATATCATATTATCTTATTGATTTCTTTTCTGGTCTCTTCATTGAAGATGGGTCGATAATAATGCCTGTCAATAGTGGTAGCTGTATTTCCGGCGAATGCTCCGACATCTGAAGTATTATAGCCCTCCTTTAGCATACGTGTAATAAATGTTCCGCGTGCAGAATACCAAGTAATCTTAGTTGGGTACTTCAGTAACTTTCGTACTTTTTCGAGTGTTTTATTTACTTTGTATGATAATCGTTCTACTCTGTCGTGCTGCTGTTGTTCAGATATATGTTTTTGAGTAAATATAGGTAAGACATAATCTTCAAAACATTTGTCTTTATATTTATCAATAATAGCTTTGGCTTTATCAACCACAGGCATTTTAGCTTCCCTCGCAATTTTGATTCTTTCATATTCGAACTGATTGTTTACAATATTATTCCATTTCAGATGTGCCACATCCACATTCGCCATACCTCCGGAATAATAGCTGAAGAGAAATAAGTCGAGATGTAAATTTTCAAGAATAGAAAATTTACATCTATCCAGTTTTTCAATTTTCAGCATAATTTCATGGGATATTGTTTTGGGAACAAATTTCCCGTGTTTCATTTTCAGTTCAACACACCTGAACAATTTAGTATTAACACCGGGCATTTCCTTTTTTTCAGCATGATTAAAAACTGCGTAGAACTTTTTTAGCCTGCCAACCACTGCTCCTTTGTTACCTTTTTCTGCTCCTCTCATTTGAAGATATAAGGCATAGTCAATTAAAAACTTTTCGGTAATATCCCGAAAGAAATAGGAGGAAAATGCTTTACCATATTTTTGTTTAGTAAAAGCAGTTAAAGAACCTTTCAGAAATTTATATTCTCTGGCATTTGAATTACTAGTGACAAGTTTACCGTTTTTGAATCTTTGCTGATTCGAAAATCTATCGATCAGTTGATCGATCATTTGTAAGACTGTTATTACTTTACACTCTTCTTGCTTTAGAGCTTCTTCATCGAAATAACGAGTCCATTCAACAGGAGACCAATTTCGACCTTCATTTTCCCATTCTTCAGCGACATTTTGATACTGTAATCTTAAATCAGAAAGAGATTTGTTTTTCAGGAAGGATTCGCCAGTCTTAGATTTGAAACATTGGGATTTATTATCCCATTCTTTTAACTTTCCGGTAATGCTTAAGACCTTTGTTACTCTGGTATATCCGGTTTTAAACAAAACCATTTCAAGCTTTACTAAGTTTTTGTCTTTGGGATTTGATTTCCCTTTTAAGTTAATAGTAAACATGTTAGATAGTTTTTATGTCCAATATGTAGTGCGTTTCGAAAAACCACACTGATAACTACATAAGACTAGGTAATCCAACATTTTTATGTTTATTATTAATAGTCCGTACTATCTATGTTCTATAATAAACTAACATTTAATGTTTTACAAAGTATTCGTTATATATCTAAAAAAGGAAAGGTTGTCATCCCGACAACCTACTCCTCAATTATTAACCTTAAATCTAATACTATGAAAAACACGGTGCAAATATAGATATGAATTATGAATTTCAAAACTAAATAGAGTAAATTCTGCTTAAAAACACAATTATTTAACTTTGATTAGCAAGAATGCGTTAATTAACACATCTTGTTTTAAAAAAGTATATAATTAATTAACAGAAAAAAATCACTATCGAAAAAGGAGTTATTTAATTGCTTTCTCTCTATTAGTTTATATATTATCTTTGCACATTCAAATTGAGGCGATAAACCTTCATCAAATGCTTTTATCATTGTTATTAGTAAGACTATTGAGTTTCAATCGGATGGCAATATACTAGAGAAAGCATTTTTGACGACGAAAAAGTAGATATCATTATATGAGCGAATTAGAAAAAGAGATACAAAGACGACGTACGTTTGCAATTATTAGTCACCCTGATGCCGGTAAAACAACATTGACCGAAAAACTCCTTTTGTTTGGAGGTGCAATACACGTTGCCGGAGCTGTAAAATCCAATAAGATTAAAAAAACAGCAACCTCCGACTGGATGGAAATCGAAAAACAACGTGGGATTTCGGTGGCAACATCAGTTATGGGTTTTGAATACGACGGATATAAAATAAATATTCTCGACACACCCGGTCACCAGGATTTCGCTGAAGACACCTACCGCACGCTTACCGCAGTAGATAGTGTTATTATAGCTGTGGACGTAGCCAAAGGGGTAGAAGCACAAACACGAAAGCTTATGGAAGTTTGTAGAATGCGTAACACTCCGGTGATGATCTTTATCAATAAGATGGATAGAGATGGGAAAGACCCATTTGATCTTCTTGATGAATTGGAAGAAGAACTTAAAATAAAAGTACGCCCTCTAAGCTGGCCCATAGATAGTGGTCAACAATTTAAGGGTGTTTATAATATTTTCCAAAAGAAGCTCGATCTATATACTCCAAGTAAGCAAACAGTTACAGAGTCTATCGCCTTTAGCGACATCAACAACCCTGCATTGGAGGGTCACATTGGTAACTCTCTAGCTGAAAAACTTCGCGAAGACATAGAGCTAATAGAAGGTGTATATCCTGATTTGGATATGGATCGTTATTTGAAAGGGCAAGTTGCTCCCGTATTCTTCGGTTCAGCATTAAATAACTTTGGAGTAAAAGAGTTGCTAGATTGTTTCGTAAAAATAGCACCCTCACCCCGTCCTATTGAAGCTGTTGAAAGAGAAGTAAATCCGAACGAAGAAGCCTTCACCGGATTTATATTCAAGATACATGCTAATATGGATCCCAATCACAGATCGTGTATAGCTTTCGTTAAAATTTGCTCGGGGAAATTTGAACGTAATGTCAATTACAAGCACATGCGTTTCAACCGCTTGATGCGTTTCTCTTCTCCTACAGCTTTTATGGCTCAGAAGAAAGAAACTGTTGACGAAGCTTATGCAGGTGATATAGTTGGTTTACCTGATACTGGGAACTTCAAGATTGGAGATACTCTTACATCTGGGGAAAATCTACACTTTAAAGGCTTACCAAGCTTCTCGCCTGAGATGTTCAAATACATAGAAAATGCTGATCCAATGAAGACTAAACAGCTTCAAAAAGGTATCGATCAATTGATGGACGAAGGCGTAGCTCAGCTATTTACAAATCAGTTTAATGGACGTAAGATCATAGGTACTGTAGGACAGCTTCAATTTGAGGTTATCCAATACAGATTACTTCATGAGTATGGAGCACAATGTAAATGGGAAGCAATCAACTTACACAAGGCATGTTGGATTGAAAGTGATGATGCTGAAGAAATTGAAAACTTCAAGAAAAGAAAAGCTCAATATATGGCAAAGGATAAAGAAGGTAGAGATGTATTTCTTGCCGACTCTAACTATGTGCTGATGATGGCTCAACAAGATTTCAAAAACATTCGTTTCCATTTCACGTCTGAATTCTGATAATAAATTTCAGACCTGCAATGATTCTGAATTAAGAATATATAGAATTAGAGGAGTTCAGCAGAATTCCTCTTTCTTTTTCTAGGAGAGGCGAGAACAATTTTAGAAAAGATAAGATTAAAAAACACCATATACCCTCATCCAGTAATCTTTTTCAAGAGTTAGTTGTTGTAAGTATATTGTAACAAGAGATCATAAGCATAGATAAATATCTACCTATATTGTATATATTTGATCTCTATAAATTATTTTATATGTCATTTACTCTAGCAAGCAATTTAAAGATAGAAATATGGAGCGACATTGCATGTCCGTTCTGTTATATAGCTAAGCGTCATTTTGAAGAAGCTTTGGCACAATTTCCACACAAGGATAAGGTTGTAGTAGAATGGAAATCGTTTCAACTGAATCCAAATGTACCCGAAGATACGCATGGCGAATCGTTGATAGATTCTTTTGTAAGAGAAAAAGGAATGTCTGCGCAACAAGCCGAAGGTCTATTTACAAATGTTGTAAATATGGCAAAACAAAGTGGACTTGATTTTCATATGGATAAAGTGGTGGTTGCAAATACCATCAATGCCCATCGTCTGAGCCATCTTGCAAAAACAAAAGGAAATCAAACTCAAAACGATATAGAAGAATTACTTTTCAAAGCATATTTCACTGAAGGAAAGAATGTAAATGATAAAAACATTCTAACCGAAATAGGTTTAAGCGTAGGATTAGGAAAAGATGAACTCGAGAATCTTTTCAATAGCCACGACTTTGCCGACAAGGTTAGCTATGATATTCAAGAGGCTGGTGTATTCGGGATAACAAGTGTTCCTTACTTTGTTCTCAATCGTAAATATGCAATTTCGGGAGCACAACCCAGTTCAGCATTTCTCGATATCCTAAACCAAGCCTATAACAATTAAGTATCGAGTAACGAAAATCTATGCAAGACAAAATAAAGATAGCCGAAAAAATATCCTTAAAGTATAAGCATCCACTTTCTCCACAGGATTTGGAAAGCTTTGCTTCGATACTCGAACGTAAAGAGTTATCGAAAGGAGAGCTATTTTTAAATAACAGCCAAGTAAGCAAGTACATTCAATATGTAGATAAAGGACTGGTTAGGCAATTCTATTACAAGAATGGTCGTGATGTAACCGAGCATTTTACATGTGAAAACAACGTTGCCGTATGTATAGAAAGCTTCTTTCGTCAAGAACCAACACGTTTGCTTATAGAAGCTTTAGAAACTACCATTTTATACTGTATTCCTTATAGCGAAATAGAAATACTGGCTTACCATAAACCCGAGATAAGCATTTTATACCGTCGCTTTTTAGAAGCAACTCTTATTTTATCCCAACAGAAAGCCGACTCATGGCGTTTTGAAACCGTTCGCGAACGCTATGAACGGTTTATGAAAGAATATCCGCAAGCAGCTAAACGAGCACCCATAGCTCACATAGCATCTTACTTATTGATGACGCCTGAGTCACTAAGTCGTGTACGATCAGGACAATGGTAACTTATTTTTCAGACTTTTAAGAGTCTCAGAATCATTACTTGATATATATCATTTTTTATTTCCGGACTATTCTTGATCTTTGACCGTTATTTTTTCGAGGCTCGTTAATCTTAATAAGCTCTCTAAAAATTACAAACCTGAATACCGGAAATAAGTACCAACTTTTATATTTCAACCATGACTAAAACATACGCCATAGGTATTGATATGGGCAATAGCATCACTTCGATAGGTATTGTAGATACACAAGGTAATATCATCAATAAGAGTTCTGTTAATTCTAACCATCAGCACATCACCGAATATATAGACTCAATATATAATCATCTCTCTATTTTAATTGAACAACAAGGAGGCATCGACAACATAAAAGGTGTAGGCATAAGCTCGCCCGACGGTAATTACTTTACCGGATGTGTAGAGTTTGCACCCGAACACTCATGGAGAGGCAACACACCTATTGCTCAAATATTAGCAGACAAGTTACAAGTACCCGTTACTTTAACCAATAGTGCAAATGCTGCCGCAATGGGAGAAATGGAATATGGTATAGCACAGGGAATGAAAGACTTCATCCTTATATCTCTTGACGATGAAGTATGCAGAGGCGCTGTTGCCAATGGTGAAATAATATACGGTCACAATATTTTCTCAGGAAAATCGGGACATATAAACGTACATAACGACAGAGGTAGAGTCTGCAAATGTGGTAGAAAAGATTGTTTAGAAGCATATTGCTCCGCAGATGGGATAATTACTACCGCTTTAGAACTTCTGACATCAAGCAAAGAAACCAGTACATTACGAAACATACCTCAAAACGAATTAACGTTTGAAAATATATACGAGGCATCTATACAAGGAGATTCTCTTGCTAAAGAAGCTTTTCGTTTTACGGGCGATATATTAGGACAGTTATTATCTGATCTTATTGCTTATTCGAGCCCAAAAGCATTTATACTTTCAGGAAAAGTGGCAAAATCAAATGAACACTTCATACAAGCTATTGAGAAATCATTTAAAGATAATTTGTTGCAGATATACGCTGGAAAAACAAAAATACTGACATCTGACATTGAAAATTCAGAAGCCATCATCCTTGGAACAAGCTTATTGGCTTGCAACTCCAACCTAGTCGACGCATAATTAGTATTCCATAATATTCAACGCCGCAAAAGTCCTGTAAATGAAAATTTCGGGGCTTTTCCTTTTTATAGAAACAGCTCTAACTATTTTCATTTACACATATACTATAACCTGAAAATTACAATAGAACTTATTCAATCAGATACTATCCAGAAAATCTTTATAAGCTTGTATTTGCCTTTCTGTTAACGGTGTTGCAGGATTATTTTCTGAGTTTTCTTTAAATAAAATACTATAGAAGTTCGGATCCTTATCAGCTTGCAACTCTACAAATTCTCTGAAAGTTATATCGTCTTCTATCTCAGTATATTTGTCTCTTAATATTTGTAATGCATTCCCTTTAATCATAGCAGTAAGTTTTAAGTTCGTATTTTTCTTTATCTATATAAGTAAGATACTATCTTAATGAAGGTTCGCTTTTTACATATTTCCGACTAGTAAATTCTATTTACTCATTACTTATTAAACAATTCACTATTCTATATTGTTCTAATTTATAGTCCGATCAATAAGAATGAGGCATTTATACCCTAAAACAATACGATTATGGCACAAGAGAATGATAATACATCAAAAGCTGACTTGGATCGCAGATTAGGAGCTCCCATGAAAAAAAGTGAAGGTCTGTGTAGTGATAAAAAAAGATCTGAATCTGAACATTTGCACGCTTATCGCGAAGATGTCAATATCAGTAATCTTGATGAGAAAGTAAAAACTGAAGACTTATAATCAGTTTACACCTATATGTCAGAACCGCTCTATTTTTCAAAGAATAGAACGGTTCTGATATTTTTCAAACATAGCATTGAGAAACAACACTAAACTTTAAACTATAACTATTGCTTTTCGGTAAGATATTTCCAAAAACGTTTTGGCATATGCTGGCGGTGCAGCTTCGGATTGATTCGTTCCTTTATAGTCATCGATTTAAAATAGCCTTTCCATAATTCCTGAAACAGCTTTTCGTCCTCAGCCATGAGCGCATCATTTAGCTTTCCACTTAATAAATGCTCATCATCACTTAATGTTATTTCAACAACGGTTTGAAGATCATAATAATATCCATATTTTCGTTTCAAATCATACACTACCCATCTTTGATCTGAGAATCGATCTTTCAAATGACTTATTGCTAAAGGCAAAGCATTATAAACAGGTGAGACGGGAGCAAAATAAATACCGTCAGCCGCTTTCTGAAAACGAATAAATTGCTTTAGATACTGCTCTTCCTTAGCTACCTTTTTTGCCAGTTGATGAATTTGAAGGACATCATCATCTCCAAAATTCATTTCAATAGAATGAGCATTATCAAATACTTTACGCACATATCGGAACAAAAGATCTTCGCTGCCCTCTTCTTCCGAAAGCCAAACATAATTAAGCATATTGCAAGCCGTCTTCGACAACTTCTTTTGAAGAGAAGCCCATACACGGGCAGACCTGTCTTCTTGTGTAATGACAGTATAGCTTTCCTCCATAAACATAGGGGTGATACTCCCCTCCCCTAATAATTTATCAGGGAAAGTTTTCCTACTGTATGCATCAAAAACAGCAGTAAGAAAGCCTTCGAATGTTTTATCATAAAAGAATACAATCATAAGAGAAACATCTATAAGTTTACAACCTTAAGTAAATAAACGTATTTAATTATATACTTTCAAATAAGAATAGACCACTTCTATTGAACTTAGCAAAACAAAAGAAAGGGTTGCTATCTTAATCGGGGAAGATAATAGAAAGTTGCTGCTGATCTCCCTCTCCTTTTTTCTTTTTAGTTTCAGTCAGAATCTTTCGAAGAAACTCAGGTTTTACCTCGTTTATAGTATTCATGGGTAGCTCGTTACAGGTAATAAAATATTGAGCCTTCTTCATTACTATTCCCATCTTTTTCAACTGATAAGCATTTAATTTGCCATATCTTCGGGAAGTAACAATGAGCTTTGCAGACTTCACACCAATTCCCGGAATACGGAGAATTAACGAGTAATCAGCCTTATTTACATCAACAGGAAACATTTCGGGGTGACGCAATGCCCAAGATAATTTAGGATCAATTTCGAGATCGAGATCAGGATATGCATCATCTACAATTTCATCGGCTCTGAACTCATAAAAACGCATCAGCCAATCTGCTTGATACAGTCTGTTTTCGCGAACCAACGGAGCCTGTTTCAATGCAGGTAAACGTGTATCGTAACTGTTGACGGGAATAAAGCCCGAATAATAGACCCGTTTCATACTAGGACGTCTGTATAATGCCGAAGATAAGGTAAGAATATCTTTATCACTTTCATTCGTTGCACCTACAATCATTTGAGTACTCTGTCCCGCAGGCACAAACCGTGGAGCAGACCGAAACTTCTGACGTTCTTCGATACTTTGAAGCATACCTTGTTGGATATACTTCATGGGTTTGAATACACTTAGATGATCTTTTTCGGGAGCTAGTAATTGGAGATTTTTCTCGGTAGGTATCTCAATATTCACGCTCATACGGTCGGCATATAATCCGGCTGCATTAACTAATTCCTGACTAGCGCCGGGAATACTTTTCATATGAATATACCCATTGTATCGATGAACGGTTCGTAGTTCTTTAACAACTCTCACCATACGCTCCATAGTATAATCGGGATTATTTATTACTCCCGAGCTAAGAAATAGTCCTTCAATATAATTGCGACGATAAAACTCTATCGTTAGATCAACAAGTTCTTGCACCGTGAAAGTGGCACGTCTTATATCGTTGCTCCTGCGATTGATACAATAGGCACAATCGTAAATACAGTTGTTGGTAAGCATTATCTTCAACAACGATACGCACCTTCCATCTTCCGTAAAACTATGACAAATCCCCATACCTCCGACAGTATTTCCTATACCTCCCGCAACATTCTTACGGGGAGCACCACTTGATGAGCAAGACACATCGTATTTTGCAGATTCGGCTAGTGTTTTTAACTTTTCGAGTACGTTTTCGTTCATAGTACTACAAAGAAAATTATTTCAAATGAGAGATTAGCTCAAAAAACATTAAAAGAGTTCTCTTTGTTAAAAACACACACAATACACTAAATAATAACCAATTACATTTTATATTTACTCCTTCGTCTTTTATTGAATAAATAAAGTAAACCCAATAGCAATAACATAACAAAAAGGCTGGGCTCTGACATACGTTGCGTATCATCATTCAAATCTAACGATCTGTTTCCCGACAAAGCTTCTTCTTGCTTCTTTTTCAACATTTCCTTTTGGGCTTCATTTTCTACAACAATATATGCAGTAAGCGGTGTCAATATTTTAGATTTAAAACTATTCTGAATCAATGACAACCACTGCTCATCTGCTGTTTGAGGATACAAAACTTGTAACATCCATTGCCCTTGCATCAATAACCCCGATTCCCAATCTTTTTCTTTAATAGCAGAGAGATCACTCTTCAATACCTTACTCTTAGTATTCAACACTATGGATGGTAAACTATCATTAGGCAAATAAGCTAAAGGTTTAACCATGGAGGGCCAGACTTTAACCTTACATTCGGGAAATGCAGTCAAACCCCTTTCTACAATACTATTCACATCTTCAAATAACGAATAAGAAGATAGACTGTCTTGGTTTAAAACATAAAATTTATCATGCTCCGGATATGTAAATCTTAAATCTGCAAAATCATTATATACAATGGCTTTCTGAATATTATCACTCACCACTACAATTATAGGATAAGTATCTTTTGGATTTATATACGATTCAAACAATATCTTTTTTATCGCCCTATCCAGAAAAAAGCCTCCTTCGGAATGTTGAGACTTCAGATAATCGTCCCATCCCTCAGCCATCATCTTGGTCTTCACATAAGTTCCCGTATAGGATATTTGAGCTTCTTGATTACTTATCAGATTCTTATTAAGCAATCTTTTCATATCAGAAATATATCGCTTTTGCTTATCAACAGTTGAATTAGATATGTCTACAATAAAATGATAATAAGGTTTTCTTGATACTGTTTGTAAATCTTGTTTCTCTTGAGATGAAATGTAGACAACCTTGCGCGCCTCATTCTCTATATCATTTATTATCCGATTTTCGGCAAGTTTACCTTGCCCCACCTCAGAATCGTTCCCCAATACAACGGAATATCCATCAATATCAATCACAACCGGATCTTTATGAATAAACTCAATACCCGTATATCGTACCTCACCGAGCCCAAAGGGAAATACCCGAAAGTCGACTTTATTGCCTGAAAGATAATGCAGCATCCCCGGATCACGATTTTCGTTACGTATTTGAGAGAATATCCATGTTGCAGCTTTTTTCTCAGCCAAGATACCCATCTCTTTCACATCGCCCACATACAAATAGTAATCGCTTATCCAACAACCGTCGGGCAAATCTATTTGTGTTATATATTCGGAACTTTGTAGAGAAGCATTCTTATTTTCTATCGATAAATCAATCCAACTCACCCATGCCGCTTTCTCTTTATCATAGTTGCTCCGATGCTGAATATCTATTATACTTATTTCTTTACTACCCACTTTGGCTAACTCTTTTGCTTGTGGGTAAGGAGATTCATTATAAGAAAAAACGTTCCTTATCAATTCTTTTTTATTAAACGACAGATTCAGGTTATCAAGTACTAGCCACTTAAAGTAGCTTGATAAATAAGGTGTCGAATTATAGAAAAACTGACTCTGTTTGTTTTTGTCAACTACTTTCAGTGTTTTCAGCACCGAACCTGCATTCAAATCATACTCTTTTGTATAATCGGGACTATACAAATACTCCAACGTATCGAATAAGACCGATCTTTCATACTGATAGCTTAGCGAAACACCTATGGGCAGAGTAATAAAGCCAATAATCATTATCGGATACAATAATGCTTTACGGTATATTGTTTTCAGAAGTTTGAAATCTTTGTAAATCAGATCTAAATGAATAATAAACAACAAAAGAGGTGTAAGCATCAAAAAACCAGTACCGATAAGCAATATAGCAAAAACAGATAGAGGAAGAAAAGGCAAAAAGACCAAGAAGAAATAGAAAGTATATAGAAAAGTAGCACATCGACCAAAGAATACAAATAGCCTAACCTTGCGATTCTCGAAAGAAGGCAAACAAATCAAAACCCCATTCAATATAGCTAATATAGGAAATGCGTAACTCGAAAAATCGCCAAATAGATTATCTACAACACTATTAACAAATAGCCCCAGTAAAGGAAAGAGCAAAGCAACAGGTATTTTCCATAACAATTCGTATTCTTCTCTGATTGTTTTATCTGAAATCAGTATATACAGAAACCGAATCAAGAAAAATAAGAAGAAGGTGACCCCTATAATCATCATGCTGATCAATATATGATGCTCACCAGATGACTTTATACTCCACAAAGGAGCTAGTAAAATACCAAATACATAGAATGAGACAGGAATAAATATTGCTGCTAAAATATTAGGCCAAGCTTTCAGTTGTTTTGTATGAGGTGTGAGAATTAATACCAAGCATAATAATGAATGGATGAGTGTAGGCATCAAGAAAGTACCGACATACAAGTAAATATTACCTGAGAAGAGCCAACGAGGCACATTCCAAGAAACAAAATCGTCTGAATAGTTGGCATACACATATAAATATGTAGCATATATAACTAATGATGCAATACTATATAGAATACAGATATGCTTCTTTCTTATACTCTGAATAGTCGCATACACAAACGACAGCACCGACAAGCCTATAAGGCTCAAAGCAAAAACCTTCCACAATGATATTTCATCAGCAGAAAGAAAGCTTTCGATAATATGAAATTCGCCCCAACCTATAAAAATTAAAAGAATTACGGGCAGTGTGTTTACAATAAAAATCCATCTGGGATCAAGCAGTTTTTTCATTATCTTTTATTTTAGTGATAGTATAGTTTAGTGTGAGAAAAAACAATATTAAAAAAGAGAGGTATACAAAAATTCCCTCCATTTGATGCAGCCATGTACCATTGGAGTCGATATACTGTGGTAGTTTACCTTTCATCAAAAGAATATATCCTGCGATTCTGGATACATTAGCCAATATGGTAACCATATAGGATATAACTAGAGTAAGGGGTATCGTCAATAAAAAGTTGATCTTTTGTGATTTGATAAGAACGAAAGAAGCCATAAGAAAACCTATCAGCCAGAAATTATATCCTGAACACGATTTATTTATCACAATATTCAATTGCGAATGAAAGTATCCTACCCCATCTATGTACTCCCCTTTCGATCCAACAATAACCTCTATTAACTTATTTGTTGGCATCAATAAAAATTGCATCATCTCTGTATCCAGAAATGAGAAAGCAAATCTCAGACATGCAAATATCACAAAACAAACTCCTATATATATAATATCTTTCTTAACCATAAAAGAACTTTGAAAAACAAAGTAAACGATTTATTTTATATATATACTACATTTTACAAATAAGAGTCTCTATATTTTTCATTTTTTTTACAGATATTTGTATCACAACTACAACAAAAAAAGATCAAATAAATTCTCATACAGGCAGGTATGACTATAAAGTTAATTAACAGGAACGTAACGTTCTGTTCGCATTAACGAAATAGTTATGCTATTCTTTTGTACTAACAAAATGTATAAATTAAATTAATGTATGAAAAAATTTATTCTTTTACTCATCGTGCTTTTAACAGGTATAAACTCTTTTGTATCTGCACAAGTAACAACAGCTTCATTATCGGGCAGAGTCTCAGATGATTCGGATATTCTTCCGGGAGCTGTAATAACTGCAACTCATACTCCTTCGGGAACTACTTATTACGGTACTGCAAACGAGAGTGGACGCTTCCTTATTCAGGGAATGAGAACAGGGGGGCCATATACTTTAGAGGTTTCGTTATTAGGATTCAATAAGTATGTTCAATCCGGAATTAATTTACGCTTGGGAGAAACTTTTGATGTTCAAATCAAACTTGAGCAAGACAATCAGATGCTCAACGAGGTAGTAATTACCGGAGTCTCTCAATTTAATGCAAGCAAAACAGGAGCTGCAAGCAACTTCAACAGACAACAGATCGAAAATATGCCAACTGTATCGCGAAGTATTTACGATGTGGCAAAACTTACACCTCAGGCAGTAGTATCGGGGTCTGGACTCTCTTTTGCAGGTAGCAACAACCGCTACAATAGCTTTCAAATCGACGGTGCTGTAAATAATGACGTTTTTGGACTAGCTTCAAGCGGAACCAACGGTGGACAATCAGGAGCAAATCCTATTTCTTTGGATGCGATTGAAGAAATTCAAGTAGTTATTGCACCTTTTGATGTACGCCAAAGCGGATTTACTGGTGGAGGTATCAATGCCATTACCAAATCGGGAACAAATACTGTACACGGATCACTTTATGGATATTTCAACAATCAGGATTTAGTTGGTAAAACTGCTGGAAAGGATATTGAAAACAGAACTAAACTTACCAATCAGTCGGAAAAAACATACGGTTTTACAATTGGTGGGCCTATTGTTAAAGATAAATTGTTCTTCTTCGCTAATGCTGAAAAAGTAGAAAAAACTTACCCATCGTCTTATAATGTTGGAGCCGGTTCTAATATAACCAAAGAGCAAGCCGATCAGGTAATTAATAAATTAACCTCACTGACTGGCGGATATAACGGTGGCGGATATGGACAACAAGATATCAACACCGAAGCTACTAAATTATTAGCAAGAATAGACTGGAATATCAACAAAGCGCACAAAGCAACTGTGAGATACAGTTATGTAGAAGCTTCTCAGTTGAACTTCTCGAACTCGGCAAATGCACTCCGCTTGAATGACAACGGATATAATATGAACAATAAAACGAATTCGTTTGTCGGAGAATTGAACTCAAGATTATCTCAAGAATGGTTCAATGAATTCCGCGTAGGCTACACACGAGTACGCGACTTCCGCGAAATTACAGGGCAACCTTTACCATATATCAAAATAAATCTGGAGAATGCTCGCAGTATCGAATTAGGAACTGAACGCTATACACCAGCCAATTCTTTAGACCAAGATGTTTGGACATTAACGAATAATACTACTTGGTACAAAGGCAATCATACCATTACATTTGGTACCCATAACGAATTCTTCAAAATGAAGAACCTCTTCATCAGAGACAATTTTGGTTCTTATATATATGACTCAATGGATGACTTTTTATCGGTAGGCACAGCCAACGAAAAAGCTCCTTACGAGTACAATTATTCATTCTCTCGCGAAGATATAACCGGAAGTAAAAACTGGGCTCCTTCTTTCGGAGCTGCACAATTGGGTTTCTACGGACAAGATGATTGGGCGGTAACAGACAGATTCAACTTAACTTACGGTTTAAGAGTAGACATACCGGTATTTCTCGATAAACCAGGTAAGAATGAAGCATTCAACGCCTCAGCTATTGCACAAGAATATCAAGTAGCAACAGACCAAATGCCCAAAACTCAGATAATGATGTCTCCTCGTGTAGGTTTCAGATGGAACATAGACGAAAAGAAAAACACATTGTTACGAGGTGGACTAGGTATCTTCACCGGACGTGTTCCTTTTGTATGGATATCAAATAGCTTCTCTAATACAGGGGTTGAATATAGCCGCACCAGATTACAAAAAGCAGATATGGCTGCAGCAATGGCAGATGGATTCAAGTTTCAAATTGATCCGAGTAAACAATTTACTCCATCAAGTGCTATGACTTCAGAAATAGATGTAGTGGATAAAAAATTTAAATTCCCACAAGTATTCCGTGTAAATTTGGCAGTAGACCAAAACTTTGGTAATGGCTTTAGAGGGTCAATTGAAGGACTATACTCTAAAACAATGAACAACATAATGTACAAAAATCTTGTAGTACAAGAAAGTGGAAAATACCTGAACAATGGAGGAGACCAACGCCTTCTATATACAAACAGAATAAATCCGGCAACCAACCAAGCATACACCAAAGAATATACAGGTATTGTATACCTTACCAATACAAGCGAAGGATATACATATAGTGTCACTGGAAAATTAGAGAAAGATTTCGATTTCGGATTAAATACCATGGTTGCTTATACTTTCGGACGTTCTAAAGGAATAAATGATGGAACATCAAGCCAAGCTTTCTCTAACTGGTCTTATAACGAAAACTGGCAAGGACCCAATAATCCTGAGTTATCGTACTCAGATTTTGATACTCCTCATCGTATAATAGGAACAATTTCATACAGAAAAGAATATGCAAAAAACTTCGCCACTTCTGTCAGCCTATTTTATAACGGTCAATCAGGTGCTAATTATTCTGTGACTTATAAGAATAATATTAATAATGACGGAGTATCAGGCAATGATGTATTATACATCCCAACAGATACAGAATTGGCAAATATGAAGTTTCAAGACATCACCAACAGCAATAAAGTTGTAACCAGTACTGCTGACCAACAACGTACAGCATTAGGTGAGTGGATCAACAACACTAAGGATATCAGAGAAAAGAAAGGACAATATGTTGAAAGAAATGGTCTTAGAACTCCCTTTGAACATCACTTCGATTTTCATATTGCTCAAGATTTCTACTTAAATGTTTCAGGTAGACGACACACACTTCAAGTAAACTTTGACATTCTAAATGTAGGAAACCTACTGAATAGTGCTTGGGGACTATATAACAGCCCAGGATATTCTTACTCTCCAGTAACTGTAGCAAGTGTTAGCACAGAGGGCGTTCCAACATTCCAATTTACTAAACCTGCCGGAGAAAAATTATATAATATATCAGACTATAATTCACGCTGGCGTTCTCAAATAGGGGTTAAATATATTTTCTAAATAAAGAAACTTACCTATAATTAATTACATAAGACGGATTCCTATTCATCAACTTTGCAATAGGGTATTCATGTAGAGACGTAATCTATTACGTCTCTACTAATAAAAAACAAATCGGTTATGAACAGACTTCATTCCTTATTTATCACTCTTCTGGTTATAGCTTTCGGCTCTAACCTTTATTCTCAGAACAAGGATAGTTATACTATTATAGTTTCTTTAGATGGTTTTAGATGGGATTATCCTCAAATACATGGAACACCCAATTTAGATAAGATGGCTCAAAAAGGAGTAAGTGCGGTTATGAGGCCATCGTACCCTGCATCTACTTTCCCCAACCATTATACATTGATAACAGGGCTTGTTCCCGATCATCATGGTATTGTAAATAATATATTTTGGGATAGAGCAAACCACAGACAATACAGCATGGGAGATTCGTTGACTCGCTACAATCCCGATTATTATAAAGGTGAACCCATCTGGACAACAGCTCAACGACAAGGAGTAAAAGCTGCCAGCATTTACTGGGTAGGATCGGATATAAATATCAAAAATTCATACCCAACCTATTATAAAGAATGGGCAGAACAACCTCGCCTCACTTTTGAGCAACGGGTTGATACTGCACTAGCCATGCTTAATAAAAAGGAAGAAGATCAACCCCGATTAATCACTCTTTATATGGACGAACCCGATGCTTCTGGACATCATTTTGGCCCTAATGGAAAGGAAACCAAAAGAATGGTGAATTACATAGATAGCCTTATAGGTAAACTAATTGATGGCATAGAGTTGCTACCGTTTGCTGACAGAATAAATCTGATAGTAACAGCAGATCATGGAATGACTTATGTTTCGAAAGATCGGTTTATAAATATTAATGATTATTTGAAACCATCGTGGTACGAGCAGGCAGTAGGCAATAACCCTACATCTATATTTGCAAGTAAAGAGAATCAAGATTCTATATATAAAGCATTATCGAACATTGATAACATTAAAGTATATCGAAAAAATAAAGTTCCGAAAAGTCTTAAGTATGGAACAAATCCTAACATTGGAGATATTGTAGTTGTCCCTGCTTGCGGATGGCAATTTGGTTTTAAACCATCACCTAACATAGGTGCACACGGATATGACCCTGCTCATCCCGATATGCAAGTAATCTTTTTTGCAATTGGTCCCGATTTCAAAGAAAATTACAAAGGAAAAACGTTCGATAATACAGCAATATATCCTCTTCTGGCACATTTATTAGGTGTAAAACCAGCTCATAATGATGGGAACTTTAAACAAGTAAAATCATTCTTGAATAAAAAGCAAAAATAAGGTTTCAAACCTTTTCATTACTAGGTAATCACAATAACCACAAATAGTTATATTGACAACATATCGTATTAAATATTTAGAGTTACTTAATTAATCCAATAGTAACAAAATAGAGCGAATACTGTAATAATTAATCTGGACATTTGTAATAGAAGATCACAATTATCTATTCCGTGTTTTAGGTTATCATTTATTCGCTGCTTTTTTTGAAAATAACAAATTACTACTTTTATAAAAAACAAGTGCCTAGTGATTAGTCGCTTGTTTTTGTTTTCTACCATCCATAAAACGGAAGAGCCTATACTCAAAGGGACGATTATCTTTCATTCTCTATCAATAATTCATAATGTTCTACCACCGGAAATGGATCGTAATAAGCATGTAAAAGTCTTTTCCATTCTAAATACTGAGCTGATTGTCTAAAACCAACAGTATGAGCTTCCAAACTTTCCCAATCTACCAGCAAAATATATTTATTATCTTGCTCCAAACATTTCCTTAGAGAATGTCTTATATAACCTTTGATAGCACTAATATATTGCCCGGCAAGCAGAAAGTCTCTTTCAAATTCCTTTTCTCGCCCTTCTTTCACGTTTAATATAGCAACCTCCACTATCATATGTCTCTATTTAAAAGAATAAAGAAATCAATTATGAACTCAAATATACTTAATTCTTCAACTTTCGCTAATTATAATTTCAACCTAACCTCCTGAAACTCTTAAATATCAAGAATTTTACATGAACCAAATTAACTTCATACACTTGCAATAAGAAAGTAACACAAATGTAACTTAAGAGAAGTAATTTTCGGCTGTAAAAAATTAAACATAAATATGGATACAAAACGTTTTGCAGCAATCGATATCGGATCAAATTCCGTACGACTTTTGATTACAGATGTAGTTGACTATAAAGGGAAACCTTACTTTAAAAAAAATCAATTAATCCGCATACCTTTAAAACTAGGGGAAGATACCTTCTCAACCGGATTTATTAGCGATGTAAAAAAAGAGAAACTAACTACATTAATGCAATCCTTACAAGGCTTGATAACAGTAAACGATGTAGAGGTATGGAGAGCTTGTGCAACTTCGGCAATAAGAGAGGCTGAAAATGCAACGGAAATACTTACTCATGTGGAAAACAAAACGGGTATTCACATCGAAATGATAGACCCAATAGAAGAAGCCCATTATATCAGGCTGAATAATATTGACGAATTTCAGGAAGAAGATAGAGCCTATATCTTTACCGATGTAGGCGGTGGAAGTACCGAATTGATTCTATTCTATAAGAACCAAGAGATAGCAACAGGTTCGTTCCGCTTAGGAACACTACGTACATTACCTGCCGAAGAAGAGAAAAATGAATGGGAAGCTATGAAAGACTGGATGGAAGAACATTGTAAGAACTTTCCTAAAGTATCGCTCATAGGATCGGGAGGCAATATCAACAAGCTAGACTCATTGCTTCGCCGATGCGGTCGCATTAAGCGTGAAGAACTTATAGCTTATTATCGTAAGCTTCGAACCATGAGTTACGAGGAACGTGTAATTAATCTAAAAGTAAGCCTCGACAGAGCCGAGGTAATTATGCCAGCCATAAATATCTACCTCAGAATAATGAAGCTATCGAGAGCATTAGTTATAGAAACGCCCATTATAGGAGTAGCAGACGGTATAATAAAAGACTTATATATAAAAGACTATCAATACCAATCGGTATTAAGTGAAAAGAATAAAGCCCTTTACAGTACTAACTCTTGAAAAAGGCATTCAATAGTCTGATCTAAATCGGATGAAAAACCCGAGTGAGGTCTTGAAGTCTGAATACACGAACTTCTTACTGCTGTCAACCATCTGAACCGTTCCGGAATATCGAATGTGGCAATAACTCCGCCATCCTTCGAGCCGGAGCTAATTTTCGCAAAAGCTTCCAGAATAGAATTGATCTCTTCTACATCAGCCTCATCAGAGAATAACTTCAACTTGTTTTCGTCCACCTTATAAAGTACTTTTATATACTTAGCCCGTTTCGAGAACAAGATAATGCCCACATTAATAAACTCTTCGCGCTCAACCCTTGGCAAAACACGAATTACCGCATATTCATATAAGTGTTTTCCTTGCATCTTGAGCTTCTTTTACAAATATCTGAGAATTATTTACTCTTTCAATTAAAAATTGACGGTATATATTTTTTATATCACTTGGTGTTTCATCTTCATCTCCCCACTCTAACCATTCATCAGGGATAAGATCAACAATCTCACTGATCTTTTCAGGAGTCAGTATCTTTTTGAATTCAATATCAGCCTCATCTAACATACTTGCATTTGGCAATAAAACATGATCTTTTATCTGAGTAAACGGACTTACTGCATACTTCTCCCAATTGACCCACGAATGATGAAAATACAAGGTAGCACCATGATCTATAAGCCACAGCTCCTTGTGCCACATAAGCATATTCGTATTTCGTACAGTTCTATCAACATTAGTTAAGAAAGCATCCATCCAAACAATTTGAGAAGATAGCTTTGCATCAACCTGATTTACTACGGGATCGAATGTAAATGCACCCGACAGAAAATGCAATCCAAGATTTAGTCCTTTACTATTCTGTAATAAATCCTGAATTTCCTCATCTCCTTCCGTACGTCCAAAGGCCTCATCCAGATTTACAAATACAAGTTCAGGAATCCGAAATCCCAAGGTTTGAGCAACCACCCCTCCTATCAGTTCCGAAATCAAGGCTTTAGTACCATGCCCCGAACCTCTGAATTTAACAACATATTTAAACCCATCATCCGCATCGGCAAGAGCAGGCAAAGAGCCGCCTTCTCGCAAAGGAGCAATATATCGTGTAACATTAACCGTCCGTAATTCCATAATTATAAAATATTTACTGCTGTATTTCTAATGATAACAGACTATTGCTATAATACTCACCAAAGCAATAAAAAAGTCTACAACCTTAAATAGTAAGTAAAGATACAACAAGTACAACATATCACGCTTATAAGTGTTTATCTAAAAACAGTTCATGTAATCAAGAAAATAAAAAAGCATGATTGTGACGAACTAAATTTTATTACATTTACACTCTCATTACTACGATCAAAAAATTCATGAAGAAAATTGATTTTCAAGAACTTACCAACAAAACGAAAGATATTCTTTCATCCACAAAAGACAAACTAAAAAAATGGGCAACAAATTACAAAGCCTATTACAAAAAATCGCGCTGGTATAAAAGAATAGCTATTCTTCTAGCGACATTTATTGCCGCCCTTTTCGGTTTTTTATTTTTAGTGGATATCAACTTCCTATGGCTGTTTGGTAAATCGCCCGGACTATCGGAGGTGAATGCCCCTATACAAAACGTAGCCTCTGAACTGTATAGTTCGGATGGTAAAATACTTGGTAAATATTTCAGAGAAAACAGAACTCCTGTGAAATTCGAAGAAATATCTCCCATTCTGAGAGAATCTTTAATTTCAACAGAAGATGAACGTTTTTATAGACACTTCGGTATTGACGTACAAGGCTTATTTGCTGCTGTAAAAGACATGTTCAAAGGCAATGCCCGAGGAGCAAGTACCATTACTCAACAGTTAGCTAAAAATATGTTCAAAGTGAGATCGCAATACTCTACCGGATTATTAGGATATATACCGGGAGTAAAGATGATAATCATGAAATCCAAAGAATGGATTTTAGCAGTAAAGCTAGAAGCTTTTTATAGTAAAGACGAGATACTTACCATGTATTTCAACACCGTTGACTTTGGAAGTAATACATATGGTATAAAAACTGCGAGCAAAAGTTATTTCAACACTACGCCACAAGACATAACCATAGAGCAAGCTGCCACCTTAGTAGGTTTACTAAAGGCTACCACCACATACAATCCTCGCATTAATCCCGAGAATAGTATGGAACGTAGGAATGTGGTACTTAGCAATCTTTTGAAGAAAGACTATATCACCAAAGCCGAATTCGATTCATTAAAACAACTCCCTATTATTCTGGCAAATAATACAGAGACAAACACCAATGGAATGGCTCTTTATTTTAAAGATGCCGTTGCTAGTTTTTTGAGTGATTGGTGCAAAGAAAATGATATTGACTTATACGGTGATGGACTAAAAATATACACCACAGTTGATTATCAGATGCAGCAATATGCAGAAGAAGCCGTAGATAAGCAAATGCGTATTATACAACGTAATTTCAATAGTCATTGGGGAAATGAAAACCCATGGCAGGATGAGAATCATAAAGAGATTCCTAACTTCATCGAGAATATAGCCAAGAAGACTCCTGCTTATAAAGACTTGAAACTAAAATTTCCTGATCAGCCCGACTCTATTGACTATTATCTGAATAAACCTCACCGCCTCAAAGTATTCGATTACGACACAGGCACACGAGATACTACCATCAGTATAATGGATTCTATCCGTTATATGGAACATTTTATGCACACGGGATTTGTTGCGATGGAACCTCAAACAGGTTTTGTAAAAGCATGGGTGGGCGACATTAATTTCGGATCGTGGAAGTATGATAAGGTTACCTCTGAACGTCAGCCCGGTTCTACATTTAAGTTATTTGTATATGCAGCCGCATTCAATAACGGGCTTTCGCCCTGTGATACCCGTGTAGATCAATATACCGATTGGGATGTTATCGACAAAGGTAAACCAACCAAGTGGGTTCCTCACAATGCAGATGCAACTTATACAGGTGACACTATGTATCTGAAAGCCGCTTTTGCCCGATCAATAAATACAATAGCGGTACAACTTGCCAAAGAGGTAGGGATAGATGCGGTAATTAAAACTGCTCATGCAATGGGGATAAAAACGCCATTGAACGAAACTCCGTCCGTATCGTTGGGAGCATCGGATGTTTCACTATTAGAATTAGTAAATTCTTATTGTACTGTTATAAACGATGGTATGACACACGATCCGGTATTGATTACCCGCATTGAAGACAGAAACGGAAAAGTAATATATAGTTACGACCCTAAACAAACTCAGGCAATACCTTACGAAACAGCTTTCTTAATGACTGAAATGTTACGGTCGGGACTTTCCGAACCGGGAGGAACATCGCAAGCTTTATGGGGTTTTAACCTCTTTAATTTCGATACCGATTTTGGAGGTAAAACAGGAACTTCGTCCAATCACTCCGATGCGTGGTTTATAGGAGTTACCCCCAAATTAGTGGGTGGTGCATGGGTCGGTGGCGAACACCGAAGCATCCATTTCAGAACAGGAGCTTTGGGGCAAGGCAGTAGAACGGCTCTTCCTATATTCGGTTACTTTATGGAAAAAGTTCTTGCTGACAAAAACCTGGCGGCTTACAGAGGTCATTTCCCTAAACCGAAACAGCCTATTAGTCGCAATTACCAATGTCAGACTCCTAAGCGAATAGAAGTAGATTCGACTGCCATTGACAGTCTAGCCATAGAGGGCGTAGATATTGATAATCTGATATTACCCGTAGAAGAGTAAATCAACAATCTATATAAAACAAAAAAAGGTAGAGCTCTAAATGCTCTACCTTTTTTTATATCAATGAATAATTATTGGTTATTTTTCAACCATTCCTGACGACGCATGTCGGGTAATTGGGTCACTTTGAAATTCTCAAACTTCGCATTGAAACCATCGCCATCGGGGCTTGCAGCCATTAAACCGATCATCACAGGAATATTGTCCTGAAAGGGTGCATTACGTATCATAATATAATTTTTATCATCCAATGAATAGAAAAACTCTACTGCATCGAGTCTTCTTACAGCTTTAATCCAAACAAACGAAGGGGTTTTATCCAATTGAAGAACGCTCCAGTCACTTTTCTTATCGGTAACCACTGCACTTATATTGAATTTATTGTCTACAAATTCAACACCTGCTTTAATCCATCTCTCACTGTCGATACGAAGCATTAAGCCCATCTGATCGAATCGAGTTTTATAATTTCCCGTAATTTTCACTTTCACCTCAAATTCTCCACCATACGTTGCATAATAAAACGGAGCATCGTCTACCGTAAACCCATAATGCGAAACTCTCCAGTAATCCGATTTGGGAGTTACCTGCATATTGAGAGTATTATTTTTAACCTCCCATTTCTCAGGCTCATTAAACCATTGCATTTTGTCTAAACTTTGAGCCAAAACCGATTGACCTGCTAATGCTACTAAGCATCCCAAAAGTGCGATTTTCTTTTTCATATTTTACGTGTTATATTTATTTATTATACTTTTCTATATCCAATGTTATGCGATATCAACAATCCACATTCTATGATTTGCTGAGCTATCGTTTCTATACTTTTCTTTGGCAAACGCCCCGCAGGACCCGATGTCCACACACAGGCAATAGCATTCTTGGTTTCATCCCAGATGGGAGCTGCAATACAATGCACACCTTCTACCGTTTCGTTGATATCTGCAGCATATCCTTGTTGACGAATAATCTCAAGTTCTTGCTTTAATAACGTCTTATCTGTGATTGTATATTCATTTATTGCTTCGAGTTGCAAATTATCTACGATCTCATTTTGCTTGCTTTTATCTAAAAAAGCCAATATTACCTTACCGGGTGCTGTTGAATAAAGATTGAATTTCATTCCTTGCTTCAATGTAAATACAAAGTCCAGCGATCCTGTTATTTGCTCCAACAACACAACCTCGTCATCAATAAGAGTGCCTATCATTACCGACTCGCCCACCTCATCACGTAAGAGTTTCATGTATTCTTTGGAACGTTCAATAATATTACTGCTATTGAAAGCAGTTACCCCCAAAGTCAGTAGTTTACGAGACAAAAAATAACGAGAGCTATCCATCTCCCTCCCCAGATAACCGAGTTCCTGAAGATTAGATACAATTTTGTAAAGTGACGACTTTGGATATTGTAATTGTGTAACAATCTCCTGCAAAGTCAGTCCATACGGATTCTTTGATAGTAATTCCAAGACTTCAAATGATTTTGTAATCATCGAAATTTGCTTTTCCTCTTCACGCATAAAATAGATTTTTCATGTTTCTATATGTGAACAAAACATCAATAAATTCACATATAAAAACCTAGTTCCCATACATAAACAAATATAAGATTAATTTTATATTTGTCAAATCAACACGAAGTATATAAATAAGATTTCAGATACGAGACACTACAAAAAAAGATGCAAACATCTAATATAGATCATTTTGCATCTCGATTTTATTATATAATACCTTTAGATTTTTTTTTACCCTACCACACTTATTTTACTTCTGCCGTTAGCCGATTTTATAACTTGTACACGTGTAGTAATTCGTTCGGTCATTTCTGCAACGTGCGAAATTACCCCAATTTTCCGTCCCTGTGTTTGTAAATTTTCCAAAGCATCCATAGCAATACTCAAAGTATCTATATCTAATGAGCCAAAGCCTTCATCAATAAATAGGGATTCTATTTTCATCCGATTAGACGATAAGGACGACAAACCTAGTGCCAACGATAAAGAAATCAGAAACGATTCTCCTCCCGACAAAGAATGCACCGTGCGAATTTCGCCCAACATATCATTGTCTACCACCTGTAAAGCCAAAGTATCCGGAATGCGTTGCAACTTATACCGCTTGCTCAATTCCTCCAGATGCTTATTGGCATATACCAATAGAATATCTAGAGTATAACCCTGTGCAATGGCTTTAAATTTGCCTCCGTCAGCAGAACCGAGCAAAACATTCAGCTTTTTCCAGTTTTCACAGAGTACAACTTTTTCATTTAGCTCCTTCTCAAAAGCTTTGATACGCTCTTTCCCTGCATTGTGGGTAGCAAATGCCACCTCAATTTCAGTAAGGCGTTTGTTTATTGCAACTGATTTATTTTCAATCTCGGACAACTTTTCTGTCAGAGTTTCTTTATTTTGCCCCTCTTCGGGTTTATCTTTTTCCTCCCCATGTTTAGTTTGTCGGGTATTCCTTTCTTTTAGAGTTGCATTAAGCGTCAGTTCTTGATTTTTAAGATCAGAAAGAGATGCTTTTTCTAGTGCAATCCACTCTCTTGATTTAGCCATCAAGTCATTTAGAATTTCAGATGATATCTGATAGTCATTATGATTAATCCAATCCTGCACCGATTCCTGTAAACTCAGTACTTGTTCCGATTCGGTATGTATCTCGCCTTTTATTTGAGATATAAATCCTCCGATCTTGGCGCTATCCGATTCCAGTTTATCTTTTTGAGTTCTCAGCTCCTCATATTTGGAGGAGAATTGTTTCTGTAAAGTTTCAAAAAGTGTTTCAACTTCCTCTACACTTTTTCCTTCCAAGAGTGTGCTTCGTTCTTTAATTAATTCTTCTTGAAGCAAAGTGACATTTTTAAATAGCTCTTCCCTTCGACTAAACTCTTCAACAATAGTCACCAGATTCTTATTTTCAGATTCTAACTTTAATGTGGTAGATTCGATGTATTTAGTGCCCTTATCTAATCTTTCCTTGCTTTGATTCCATTGATTGGCTATCTCCGAAAGTTCCGATTGAAAACTATTTTGCTCTAATTTAATTTCCCAATCCGATACATGCTGCAAATACCCACTCAATTTAGAAACCGCCTCATCGTATTGAGACTTGTAATTTTTGATTAAAGTTTCTAACTGAGTTATTTCTTTTTGTATGGCTTCTATCTGTTCTTTATCCGCTAAGATAGCTTCCGAATGTAGCTTCTTGGCTTGCTCTAATTCTTTCTCTTGAAGATTTCCTTCGTTCTCAGAATCTGTATTTTGTATCGGATGATGAATGCTTCCGCATACGGGACAGGGTGCATTATCTTCCAGTTTTAGGCGTAAAGCCAAAATCTCACTAGGCAAAAGATTATTTAGTCTTTCGTATTCTTTTTCCGATTTCTCTAGCTTTTCTTTTCGGGTCTTTAGTATGGATAGGTTCGTCTCCAAACTATTAGATGCTTTTACTGATTGTGATTTCGAGGCTTGTGCATCATTCAACAGATTCACAATCAGATCTATTCGAGGTACAATTTCTTTGTATGAATCGTGTTTCTCGAACCATTCAATGAGAGTATTCAAAATTTGCTCGCCTGTTTTCAAATCCTTTTGAAAAGTCTGAACATGCGTCTCGACCTGCTTTTTCAGTTCCGATTGTGTCGCAAACTCTTTCTGCGTTTCAACTACTTTTTCCTTTCCCGACTGAATTTTAATATCCAATTCCTTTGCTTTTGCTATATCAGGCTTAGTGGTTGTATATTTCTGCTCATGCTCCTCTAAAGCTATTTTCGAAGTTGTCAGATTCTGTTCGGCTTGCTTCAGTTGATCCGAAATAACAGCCTGTTCTTTTTCTCTTTCAAAAAGATTTGACTTTTGCAATACCAGATGTTTCTGCTTATTCGAAAGTTCAATATAAGTATCTCTGATTTCCTGAGAAAGATCAATCTTCGAAATATACTCGTAACGAGGCTTAGCTTCTTCGATAAGGCTATGCACTTTTTTCAATTCGTTCTCTGCTTGCAGCACTTCTTGCCTGATCTGCTCATCCAGCTTAATCCATGCCAGCTTTTTATCAATATCTGACGATTGACTTTTTAGAGGAATTAAATCTTTATCGAGTATTATTTTCTCCTGAATTAATGCTTCCAATTCTTCATCAGTCAATAAGCGTACATCTTTAATTCGCTCATTCAGCAGATTAAGAGCCTGTTCGGCTTCTTTCGTCCGTTGATAGATCTGGGATGATATTTTAGAATAGATTTCTGTTCCTGTAAGTTTCTCTAAAAGCTCAGCCTTATCGCTTTGCTTAGCTTTCAGGAAAGTGGCAAAATCGCCCTGAGCCAATAATACGGCACGGGTAAACTGATCGAAACTCAGTCCGATAAGTTCCACTATTTTCAAAAGAATTTCGGTTTTTGTTCCTTGTTCTTCTACACCTGTAGATAGATTTTCGAGTCGCACTTCTGTCTTTTGCAAAGCACCGTCAGCCCGCCCACGAGCACGGCGCACCATCCACCTCGAACGATACTTATCGCCACTGAGAGCCATGAAATCAACTTCGGCATACCCTTCTATGGTTCCTCTACGCAAAATATTACGGCTGTCTTTCTGATTAATGGTATTATCCTGAACATCTTTAATCTGAATATTTTCGCCGGCATTATTGGTACGTGGGGTATCGTCAAAGAGCGAGAGGCAAAGAGCATCCAGAATAGTTGACTTTCCTGCCCCTGTACTTCCTGTTATGGCAAATATCCCTGCTGATTTTAGGGGATCGGATGCAAAGTCTATTTCGAATTCGCCTTCCAACGACGCCAGATTTTTTCCTCGTATAGCCAGTATTTTCATGATTGCACCTCCCTTATTACCGATTGCAAAAGTTTTGCCATTTCTTCGGGCATCTCATTATCATATCGACTGCGAAAAACTTCTTGTGCCATTTCTAAAGGATTAACGGCTTGTAATTCTTCATAAGTCATTATTTGGCTTTCCCGCTCTCTCCGTGTGGTGATGGCGGCAATACGAGTCAAACGAACCGATTTTCCTTTCAATGATTCTTCTATCTGATGACGCATCGAGGGTTCGGGTTCTGTGATCGACACTTTTATTTCGAGATAAGGAGATTGTAATGTAATCTCACCATCGGGCAGAAGTTCCAATTCATCCAATACTTCCGATAAAGATTTAGGTTCTTTAGGTAAACTAAGCAGTTTCACTGGGGGAATAAATTCTATCCTTTCTATATTTTCGAGTATTCCATTATTCAATTCCAACAAGTTAACTCCTTGTTTGTAATTCTTTTCAGCAAAAGACATGGGCAACGGACTGCCTGCATAACGTACATTCTCACGACCCGAAACCCGTTGAGATTTATGCAAATGCCCCAAAGCTGTATAAACAATATCCTGTTTATCAAAAACTTCGGGCGATATACATTCCAAGCCACCTATAATAGTCCGTTCCGAACGATCATTATCTGATAGCTCCGATCCTGTCGCCTGCAAGTGTCCCATAGCAATCACAGGATGAGCGGGTTCTTTAACTTTCACCAATTCATCATAAAGTGAGGCATACATAGCAGCCACTCCTTTGCTGTAAGTCTCCGAAGGCGGATAATCTCCCTGCCGCAAGTAAGGCACAGCAATACACCAAGCCTCGGTAATACCGTTTTTCTTTAATGGAACTAACAGATTATTATAATCTATTTCACCTTCGGGTGTTCGTTTTACGATTCCTTTAATGGAAACGTTCATCTCTTCCAATAATGGGCTGGGAGCTTCGAGGCGTCCTGCGGAATCGTGATTACCTGCCACAATTACAATTTGCAAATGTGGATTTGCCAGCGAAACCTGATGGAGGAATTTATAGTATATCTTTTGAGATTCAGCCGAAGGATTAGGGCTATCAAAAACATCACCCGACACCAAAAGCACATCTGCCTGAGTTTGCTTAACCTGATCTTTGAGCCAGTTAAGGAAGAATATATGCTCTTCTTTGCGATCGTAACCGAAGAAGTTTTGTCCTATATGCCAGTCTGCCGTATGAAGAAGTTTCATTGCTTTATTTTTTGTGTAATTACACTGGTGGAAGAGGGGAACCTATCTGCTCGCCAATATTAGGCAGACACATAGGTCTACCCCTACGAATTACTTCTTACAAATTTAGCAAATTTACTTCCAAACTATTATTTATTTTGCTTCTCAAATTCTTTAGGAGTCATACCGTATTGAGTCTGAAACAATTTAATAAAATAAGACGGTGAATTAATTCCCACCAGATAACAAATTTCATTAATTCGGTATTTACCCTCTTGTATCAATTCGGCTGCTTTTTGGAGACGTACAAATCGTATAAAATCGGTGGGAGTAGAATCCATTGTACCCTTTATTTTCCGATGCAGACTCGATCGGCTCATATAGATTAAATCGGCTAGCCGCTCGACATTAAAGTTAGGATCGGTTATATTTTCATTGATTATATCAATAATCTTATTCAAAAAATGCTCGTCGGCTTTACTCATTCCTGTTTGCTGAATCGGTAAGAACGGTTTCCTTAAGAACAATTCTATCTCCCGTTTCCTGTTGTTCAACAACGAGGTCAACAAGGTTTGCAGGTAATGAAACGAGAACGGTTTTTCTACATACGCATCCGCACCCAGTTCAAGCCCTTGTATTTTGCTCGGAAGATCGTTTCGGGCAGTTAACAAAACAACAATTATATGGCTGTATTCTATTTCTGATTTTATAAAACGGCACAATTCAAACCCATCCATTTGGGGCATCATCACATCCGTTATCACAATATCAATACTTTTCTGGCTTAATATCTTCTGAGCCTCTACACCATTGGTTGCACGCTCTACAATAAATTTATCTCTCAATTTATCGGCAACAAAATTGAGCATCTCCATATTATCTTCTACAATAAGAATAGTTTTCGTGTTCTTTATTTCATGGAATTGTCTGCCATTATCATATTCAAGCGGAATAAGATTTACTTCGCTATCAGTTTCCTCCATCTCGAAATCTATATCGTGATAAAGCGGAATTTTAAGCGTAAATGTATTCAATCCCGATTGCGAACTATAGAACAAATATCCACTGTGAAGTTCTGCCAACGAACGAGCCAAAGACAAACCGATACCCGAACCAGAAGTTTCCTTTCGAGCCGTTTTCACTTGAAAGAAAGGCTCAAATATCCGTTCTTTTAAATCATCGGGAACTATTGCTCCATCGTTGCTTACTTCGAGCGTAAAATATTTTTCATCGGTACTAAAACGAATATCGATTGCTTTATCCGAATACTTAATTGCATTTGAAAACAGATTGCTGAATATTTTTGATAAGCCTTCTTTATCGGCTATTACGATTGTATGCTCATCACTTAGTGAATGCAAATGGATAGTCCTTTTTAAAGACAAAGCTTGTTGCTCGAATCGAGATATAATGTCTTTACATAATAGAGTAATATCAACTTCCCTAAAAGTCAATAAGAATTTATTACTATCTACTTTTCTAAAATCGAGCAACTGATTTATTAAGGTTAGCAAGTGCTTAGTGTTTTGTTCTATAATACTAAGATTGTGCTTAATTTCTGTACTCTGAATATCCATTTCGAGAATAGATTCCAAAGGTCCGTTAATAAGAGTAACTGGGGTGCGTATTTCATGAGCAATATCGGTAAAGAAGTCAACCTTAGCCTCATACAACTCTTTTTCTTTCTCTATTTCAAATAATCTTTGTCGCTCGTTATTCCTCTTTTTATATTTTTTCATCGAGAATCTCAAAACTATATAAGACAGCAGAACAAACAAAAGCAGATAAATAAAGTAAGCAATATTTGAAGCCCACCAAGGAGGTAGAATTTCTATTTGAATAGATGCTCCCGTTTCATTCCACACACCATCATTATTCGAACCTTTCACCATAAAGGTGTATTTTCCCGGAGGTAATTTTGCATAAGTTGCACTCCGGTTTTTAGTGGTGTAACTCCAATCCTTGTCTATATCCTCCATCTTATAGGCATATACATTTGCATGAGGGGCCGTATAACTAAGGGAAACAAAATCGAAACTAATATTCGACTGATTATAGTCTAATACTATCTTGTCGGTATGCACTATACTTTTCACCAAAGGCGAATCTCCTGTGCCGGGCACTATCTCTTTATTAAAAACAGATAATCTAGTAATATAAACCGGCGGAACAAATTGATTTTCTTTAAACTCTTCGGGCTTAAAAGCGATCAATCCTTCCAAACTGCCAAAATAAAGTTTCCCCGAACTACTTACAAGTCCCGATTTATAATTGAACTGATTTGATAAAAGCCCATCATTCTGAGTAAATACTTTTACCACTTTGGTTTCAGGATTAAATCTCACTAATCCTTGATTAGTACCAAACCACAGATTATAATATTTATCTTCCAATATTTTGTAAGCAATATCATCGGGGAGCCCGTCTTTGACCGAATAAGTTCTAAATTGTTTATCTTTCTTATTAAAGACACAAATGCCTCCCCTATCTGTTGAAAACCAAATCTGCCCCAAGTGATCTTCGGTTATACTACTTACCGAATTAGAACTCAGGTCGTTCTCTCCTCCAACTTCATAATGATTTAATATGCCCCGATCTTGGTCGTACTGATAAACACCATTTCCCATAGTGGCAACCCAAATATAGCCTTCGGAATCTTCGAGCAAATCATATGTATAATTGAGTCCAAATATATCCATTCGTCTGAACTTCATTTCATTTTTCTCAGCCATAAATATCCCCCAAGCATTTCCCAGCCATATTTTTCCGTACCTGTCTTCGCACAAAGCGTAGATACTTTCTTCATTCAAGCCTAACTCTTTGTCCGAAAAATGGATTACTTTATTTTGATTCTGAATATCTATAATATCGAGATTATGCTTAAAATACCCCACCCATACTTTAGCGTCCTGAACGAGTAAAGCCAACGTCTTTTTATAAAATAGATTATCTATATTTTTAAATTTTCGTTGTTGAGGATTGAACAAGGCAATACCAGCATCTTCTGTCCCAATCCAGATATTACCGCGTGAGTCTTCACGCATCTCACGCACCCTTTTAGACACCAAAGAATTAGATTCGCTTAAAGGGAAATACTTTTCGAACTTGTTATTGCGGTTTGGTAAGTAATTGACTCCTCCGAAGTTTGTACCTATCCAGATACCACCTTCTTTGTCCTTGTAGATTTTTTCGACAATATTATCAGACAATGCATGCGAGTTAAGAGCTTCTTCTTTTGCATGCTCTACTGTTCGTGTTTTCTCATTGAGAACATATAGTCCCGATTGTGTACCTACCCAAATTTCATCATCATTTAAGATCGTAACATGTCTAATTATTTTATAATTCACCTCAGGAAAAGGCAAATCCATCACTATATTTTTACGTTTATCTAATTTAACTAACTTACCCTCATGAATACCCACAATCAGATAGTCTCCCGAGTGACATATCGTATATATATTCTTACCAAGCAACGACTCGCCTCCCTCTTTATCTCCCAGATACTCAATAAAAGAATCGTTCTCTTTATTATACAAGAAAAGTCCCGAGCCATTTGTACCAATCCACACACGACCACTCTTTTCAACAGCAATACATTGCGGATTACTAATACTGGGACGAAGTTCTTTTACTACCGTATATAAAAAAAGCTTATTAGATGCCCTGTTGTATTTAAATACACCTTGATTTGGGACCACAATCCAAATATTATTATCTAAGTCCTGTTGAATATCTGCTATCCATTGAGTTATACCTACGCCCTGCGCAGTCTTAACTTCAAACGAGCTGAACTTTTCGGTGATAGGATCAAAAATAAAGATTCCATTATCAGTTCCCACCCACATTTTTTTATCAACATCTTCGAACAGAGACGAGATATTATTGTTTCTTTTCTTAGTCTTTTGATCATTGCAATCAAAAACCTTCAAAGTTATCCCGTCATATCGGTTTAATTTATTTCTGGTACCAAACCACATAAAGCCATAACTATCTTGAATGATAGATTTGACATTGTTGTGAGACAAGTTCATTTCTCCGTCAATGATCGAGAAATAATAATCAGAAGGAACGACCTTTGTAGGGAAATACAGTAAAAAAATCAGAATTATAAATATGCGATTCATATTGAAGCTATGGTATGAAATAGGATATAGCAAATATAACAAATGTTCCAGTTACAATTGTCGCAATAAATACAACATATGTCCCACAGTAGACTCAGAAAGCTAATTTTGCGACAGATATTACACTTTTTGGATAAATTAAGACCACCTCCTTATTGCTTTAAGGTATACATTTGCTTTTGCCGAAAAATCAATATTTAATAATATACATGAAAGAATTATAATACCTAAAGCTTCGATTTCTAATACCAAAATAAGAAAGCTTCCCGTATTTATCAGGATTCCAAAATTGTATTTAAACGACTTGCTAAGCATAGTGCTTTGAATAAGCATGTCTTATTATCTGGGAACGACTGTTAACTAATTCCATACTATAAAAAAACTTAAACATCTATTTTATGAATAAGAAAACAAGCATTTGTTTTAAACAAAAGATGGCACTATTATGTATGCTATTCTTTATGTCAGCACTCACAGCTTTTGCTCAGAATTTCACAGCAAATGGAGTTATAATTGATAGTTCCACAAAGGAGACTCTGCCTGGAGTTTCTATTACAGTAAGAGGAACCACAATAGGAACAATATCTGATCTGGATGGAAAATTCTCCTTATCAGTACCACAAAACGGAACCTTGGTATTTTCGTATCTGGGTTATAAAACCTTAGAAATAAGAGCAACTAATGGTGTAGGTAATATTAGCCTAGAGCCTTTATCGTTTGCCATTGACGACGTAATCGTAGTAGGTACACGAATGAAAAAAAGCGACCTCACAGGTGCTGTAGGTGGTATAACTAAGGAACAACTACAAGAAATACCTACAACAGATTTAACGACGGCTATGCAAGGTAAAGTTCCGGGACTTAATATCTCACGAACAAACGCTGCTCCGGGTAGTGATATATCAATGAAAATTCGTGGAACAAACTCCATATCATATGGCACTAACCCTGTATTTGTTATTGATGGTATTGTAGCAGAAGAAGGTCTTAGACTTATAAACCCTGATGAAATTGCATCGATCGAAGTATTGAAGGATGCCTCATCAACAGCCCTTTACGGATCTAAGGCTTCTAATGGTGTAGTAGTTATAACTACCAAAAGAGGTCAAAAAGGAGAAGGTAAAGTTTCTTACAGTGGCTTTGTAACCACAAGCAGATTCCAAAACAGATTAAAAACTCTGAACGCTTTCGAGACCATGAATGTCCGTAAAGATGCATATGCCAATGCATATATGGACGCTAATCCAAACGCAGATAGAAATGCATACATTAACGATTTCGTATTTGGTACAGATAAAGTATTCTCTCCTGAAGAACTTGAAAACGGTATGAACAACCGCACATCTGATTGGATTGACGAGCTTACCCGCACAGGTATAGAACAAAATCACTCTCTAAACTTCTCGGGAGGTTCCGAAAATTCTACCTATTTCTTAGGATTCTCTTACTCTAATAACGAGGGTATACTTCAAAACTCATCTTACGAGAGATTTAATGGTAGAATCAATTTCGAAACTCAGGTTAAACCGTGGTTGAAAGTAGGTACAAACACAAGTGTATCAAGAGGTACAAAAAATAGATTGGATGATAATGCTTATGAAACGGCTCTATTAGGAAACAGATTACAAACTATTGATACAGATAGACTTTATATGTACTATCAAGGAATTGCCCAAATGGGAATGTACAATCCAATCCTGACAAAATCTATAGACAGTAAGGAAATACATGATCGTGTACTGACTGCAAACTACATGGAGATAAACCCAATCAAAAATCTATATCTACGTACTACCCTTTCGGCAGATATATATAATAAACAAGACAGCAAATATACACCTAGTTATATCGGACAGTCGATCAGAGATACCAATAACGGAATAGGATGGCAATGGAGAGGTCAGACCAAATATTACCAATGGGATAACTCGGTAAGCTACGAAAAAACTTTTGCTAAGAAACATCGTGTATTCGGTTTACTAAGTTCTAGTATCTCAAAAAGCAGAAGTAATAACATCGAGATGACGGGATACAACTATCCAACTGATGCCCTTAGCTATAAAAACATGGGAATGGCAGCAGATAAAGAAAGAAATAGTATGGGCTCAGATTACAAGACCAATACACTTGTATCTGTAATTGCACGTGCCAACTATTCTTACGAATATAAATATCTACTTACTGCTACCGTAAGACGCGATGGCAGCTCAAAATTTGCAAATGAAAATCAATGGGGAACATTTCCATCCGTATCGGCTGCATGGACTATATCAGAAGAATCGTTTATGGAGAATGCCGATTGGTTGAATTTATTGAAACTAAGAGTAGGTTATGGAGTATTAGGAAATCAGAACATACCTGAATATGGATTCTTAACTATATACTCTCCTAATTATAGTAATGGGGAAATAGGCTTTGTACCCGAGGATGGCAGATTTGGAAATAGTAACATCAAATGGGAAAAACAAAAACAATGGAACTTTGGTATAGATGCAACAGTTTGGAATGACAGAATCTCTATGTCTGCTGATATGTTCTTCATGAAAAACAGCGATCTGCTGATGAGAATGAGCATGTGGCCTTCATTTGGATACAGCTACCAAATTGCGAATATTGCAGAATTAGAAAACAAAGGTGTTGAATTCAGTTTCAATGCACTATTGGTTAAATCAAAAGATTTCAAATGGAATGTAAGCGGTAATATTGCTCATGACCAAAATAAAATAACCAAACTATACGGAGGTGTAGATGTACTTTGGAATGGTGGTAATACTATGTCTCGCGATGGAAACTTATTTGTAGGTAAACCACTAAATACTATTTATGGATTCCAAGTAGACCGATTGGCTCAAGAGTCGGATATGGCAATGGTAAACGGTTGGACATCTATTTACAACAACTTGGTAGTTAGACCAGGCGATTTACTTCCGGTAGATTTGGATGGTGATGGAAAAATCACAGCAGAAAACGACATGAAAGTGCTAGGAAACAGTAACCCTAAATTTTATGGCGGATTTTCAACCAATCTTAATTACAAACAACTTGTTTTAGATGCAGTATTTGTTTATTCGTATGGAGCCAAGAAAACAGACTGGGTATACGAGCGAACAATGGATGGTACAGCCACTATAGGACCAGCCCATGAAGAAATGCTGAAACGCTGGACTCCTGAAAACACCAATACAAGTATTCCTCGTGCGTATCGTGGTGACGGAACAAGTCGATTTGGCTACGGTAACACCAGTTACGGACTTATGGATGCTTCATTCTTACGTTGTGCAGCCTTGACGTTAACCTACAACTTCCCTAAAACATTAGTTGGTAAAGCTTTTGATCACCTCAGTGTCAATGCCTCCGGTAACAACCTGTTTATTGTAACTCCTTACAAAGGTTATGATCCTGAGTCGGGACAAGGATACCCATTGACCAGAAGTTTCACTTTTGGCTTAAATCTAACTTTCTAACTATACCTCTAATACATAAAATACAATAGCAATATGAAAATAAATAAGATACTATCCATATTTATGGTGGGCATAGCTTTATTCACCACCTCATGTTCTGATTTTCTAGATCAAGATCCGGAATCAAAGCTATCGGAGGACAAAATATTCTCTAATGTAAATACAACTAATGCATATGTATTAGGATTATATAACTCGTGGCGCAATGGTCATAAAGGACGTGTAGACACTTACCTCGGAACAGATGAAGCTGTGGTAGGAGGGTTTCAATACGACGATATAGACAGACGCGGGCTCGACACATATTCGGAAGGGATGAATAGTACTAACGGAAGAATCAGGGGCATCTGGACAAATCGTTACGAAGTAATTTCGCGTGCAGCTCCTGCTATCGCCAATCTAAAAAAACGCCAAGATTCAGGCAACGACGAATTAAACAGATTATTAGGAGAAGCTTGTTTTCTTCGTGCTCAAAACAATTGGGAACTAGCTATGCTGTTCGGTCCGATACCTCTTATCGATCATAATAACCTAGACTTTGGCGGATTTCGTCAACCACTCAATGTTGTTTTCGCAAATATAGAAGAAGACCTATTGATCGCAGAAAAATACTTGCCAGAACCGGGTGAGGTTGCAAATCCAGGGCGTGTAAGCAAAGCTTTAGCACAAGCCTTTTTAGGAAAACTATACTTGTATGCACCCGAAAGTTCAGGATATCGCGATTACGCAAAGGCTGCAGAGCATTTCAAAAAAGTAGTAGACAATCCCTATTTTGGAGGAACAGGAGCTACAAACTTCCTTATTATATTTGATGCTTACTCTGAAAGTTCAGCAGATTATAGAAAAGAAATGGTTTATGCATTTCAATACAATGTAGGTTCACCCAACAATTCTGCAACACAATGGGAACTAGGTTCTCGTGCTGTTGCAAATATGACTCCCGATTTAGGCGAAGCAATGGCTCCATGGAGCGGATTTGATGGTATGATGCCATCTAAATATTGCTATAAACCAACCTCCGAAGGTGGTGTTTGGGAAGAAGGAGATGTACGCAAAAACGAAAGTGTACGCTACGATTTCAGATGGAGCAAGTACACTCCTAACTTGAACGGATATGCTTGGGGTGACGAACTTGAGCCTCACATCAAGAAATATGAAGACCCTCGTACCGTAGACAAAGGTTTAAGCACATACCACAGTGGTAAGAGTATACCCTTCGTTCGCTTTGCAGATGTGGTACTTTGCTATGCAGAATGTCTTTATATGACAGGCAAACAAGCGGAAGGAATCAACTTGATCAACAATGTCGTTCGTAAACGTGCATTCGGAGGAACTCTACCTGCTGACAAAGCATGGTCTACAGGAATGGGTAAAGAAGAATTCATCACTAAACTAATGGACGAGCGTATGCGGGAACTGTGTTTTGAAGGATGGCGTAAGTTTGACTTACTTAGAACCGGTCTTGTAAAACAATATGCCGAAAAGAGAAACAGATGGCTTGTTGGAGGCACTTTCACTAACAGCTTTGGCGATACCAAAGAGTTAGGCGCACCCAAAACAATACAAGAATATAAGCTTCTTTGGCCTATTCCATTGGATGAGTTAAGACAAAATCCAGACTTGACAGAAAGTGATCAAAACCCCGGATATACCACAAACTAAAACAAATAAGACATGATGGCTAATCATATAAAGAAAAGTCTGATATTATTTATTTGCACGAGTTGCCTATGCCTTTCGGCATGGGCTTCTCCTGCCTCCGAAAATAAAGATATTAGTTATGGAAAGTGGAAAATTGCCTACAAAGGTGATACCCGAAAAGTAAATTTTGTTCGTGACGGAAACAACGTGCTTACAGATGTATATGTAAAAGCCAAAGCTGGAAATGATACTATTAATAGTTTCGAATACTCTGATGTCACATTATCAAAAGAAACGGTTTCAGATGTTTTCGGATCTGGCGAAAAATATACCCTAAGTTACTCAGGTCTTGCAGGGAAACCATCATTGCTTCAGATATTTTATTTTTACAGTGGTCGTGATTACTTTCTAACCGAAGCACGAATTATTTCTGATACCGAAACATCTAGTAATTATATAGCTCCTGTATATACAACAGCAGAGAATACTTTTTTACCTGCTGACAACAGTAACAGAGCACTACGTGTGCCCTTCGATAATGATGGCTTTGTACATTATTTGTCGTCACCTTTAACTCTATCAGATGTATCTTTTGAAGTAACATCGATATTCAATGGAAGAAACCGCAAAGGGTTAGTAATAGGATCAGTAGAGCATGATACTTGGAAAACAGGTATAAAATATACAGGAAAGGACAACAAGTCTATAACTAAACTCGAATGTTATGGAGGTATTACTCATGAATTAACTAGAGATATAAGTTCCGATGTAAACAAACCTTCGAAAGAACACGGTAGTATAAAAGGAAAAGACCTTAAGTCGCCTAAAATACTTATCGGACTGTTTGACGACTGGCGTAGAGGTATGGAACAATTTGGAGAAGCAAATGCTTTGATAGCACCTCCCCGCAAATGGGATGGAGGAACACCTTTTGGTTGGAATAGTTGGGCAGGAATGGTTCAATATGTAAATCCGGAGGGAGTAAATGATGTTTCGAACTTCATCAAAACTCAGTTACAACCAAACAATTTTGAGAATGACAATACAGTCTATATAGGATTAGACTCGTGGTGGAACGAAAATTTCACAGAAAACGAGCTCCGTCTTTTTGTAGAACACTGCAAAGCTAACGGACAAAAAGCAGGAATATACTGGGGGCCTTTCTCTGAATGGGGAGGAAACGGAGAGCGTTATGTAGAAGGAACAAGTGGAGAATATCAATACAAAGACATATATCTGTATGCAGATGGTCGTCCTCGTAAAATCGAATCATGGGCTTTAGACCCAACCCATCCGGGAACAAAGATTCTGATTGATTTTTATGTAAAGAAGTTTAAGTCTTTTGGTTTCACTTACATCAAACTCGATTTCATAAACAGTGGTATCCTCGAAGCCGATTCGTTTTACAACCCCAAAGTAACAACGGGAGTACAGGCTTACAATGAAGGTATGAAATATCTTTCCGATGCATGCGGCGACGATATGTTTCTAGCCCTGTCTATTGCACCTACTTTCCCTGCACAATACGGAACATCTAAACGTATAAGTTGCGATACATGGGGGGCGATGACCGAAGGTGAATACGGAACGACGGGCTATATGCTTAATAGCCTTTCTTTCGGTTGGTGGCTCGATAGAGTATATCCTTTCAATGATGCCGATCACATTCTGCTTTATAATCCCGATGAAGCTAATGACTACAAAGATGGTTCTAACAGAGCCCGTGTAACCTCGGCAGTTATTACCGGCATATATATGTTAGGAGATAATCTTAGCCTGAAAGGTAGCCATCAAGGCAATTATAATGCTAGAGTAAAAAATAAAGCATTTGTTACCAATAAAGACATAAACGATATAGCTCGTATGGGCAAATCGTTTTATCCAGTAGAAGGATATACAGCCGCTGCCCCAGGTAAGGCTGAAACTTTATATATGCTAGAAACAGATGCTTATCTCTATTTTGTAGCCTTCAATTTTGATGCTTCTCAGATAAAAAAAGGAGACATCGAATTATCAAGACTAGGAATATCATCTGATGGAATAAATGAAATAAAAGAGCTATGGTCGGGTACCGTTTCTCAAGCAAATGGAGAGAAATTAGCTTATACTGTAGCACCTCAGGATGTTTCTGTTTATCGTATCAAGAAAGGAAGTGGAAATCCTAGCGGAATAGGGCAAAACCAGGTGAAAAAATCGTTGACCAGCTATGTAGAAAACAACTCGAAGTTATACCTCAAGAGTGAGAAAGCCATGAAAAACATACAGATATTATCTGTTGACGGCAGAATTATAACCAAGAGAAGAGTTGACAACGAAACCGATTATCAGTTTGCCGTTAACTCCTTTCCAACCGGTGTATATATCGTTTTGGTTGAAACCATAGATGGCGAGAAACTTCAAGATAGGTTTATCAAATAAAACCTCCAACTATTTATTGCTTTTCTGTAACTTGTAGGTCAAATAATAATTTGCCTTATAGATAGATACCGTAGAGGGTGGATACTATTCACCCCCTATAAATCATTAACTATTTTATAATACTTATTATGAAGATTTCATTAATAACTGCTTTTTTACTCTTCTTAGTATCGGCTAATGTGTTTAGTCAGAAAAAGGAAATCATAGAGGTATCAACTAACGATCAGTCTATGGTTTTCAGTGCAACAGCCAACGATAAGGTTATCTTTATGTATTGGGGCGAAAAGATAAATGACGCTTCATCATTCCTCAATAAGAGATTCAAAGGACAACCCGATACGGATCAAGATTTTGCTCCACAGCTGTATCCTGCTTACGGAGGACGCTACTATCTGAATCCTGCACTAAAGCTGACACATACCGATGGAGTTTTAACCACCGAACTGGTATATACAGGCTCTAAGAAAAAAGTTTTAGATGCAAACAGAACAGAAACTGTTATCAGTCTTAAAGATAAGTTATATCCCATCTTTGTAGATATTCATTTTGTTACCTATGCCAAAGAAAATATCATAAGCCAATCGGTAACTATATCTCACAAAGAAAAAGGCAATATAAAAGTAGAAAATATAGCATCGTCATATATTCCACTTCATGCAGAATCGTATTACCTGACGCATTTTCACGGAACTTGGGCAGCAGAAATGCAAATGGAAGAAGAAAGACTTACACATGGTGTAAAAGTAATAGAATCGAAAAAAGGAGTAAGAGCTACTCAAGCCGAAAATCCATCTTTCCTTCTATCAGTAAATGGTCCTTCTTATGAAGATTTCGGTGAGGTGTATGCTGGATCATTAGCATGGTCGGGCAATTATAAACTGTCTTTCGAATTAGATGAAACAGGAACTCTTAATATTATTAGCGGATTGAATCCTTTTGCTGCAACTCATACTCTAAAACCTCAAGAAGAATTCAAAACACCCGAAATGATATTAGCATATAGTGCCAATGGTAAAGGTCAAATTTCAAGAAACTACCACGATTGGTCTCGTAAATATGCACTTGCACACGGCGATATTGCACGTCCAATTATATTGAATAGTTGGGAGGGTGCCTATTTCAATTTTGATGAGGCAACAATTACCAACATGATTGATGACGCTGCAAAATTCGGTGTAGAAATGTTTGTTCTGGATGATGGATGGTTTGGCAATAAATATCCTCGTAATGGCGACAATGCAGGACTTGGGGACTGGCAAGTAAACAAAACCAAAATACCTAGGGGTATCAATTATTTGGCAGACTATGCAGTAAGCAAAGGTATAAAATTCGGTATATGGATAGAACCTGAAATGGTAAATCCTGATAGTGAATTGGCACACAAGCATCCCGAATGGATTGTAAAAAGCGGCAAACGCGATATTCTGCCTATGCGTAACCAATGGTTATTGGATTTAAGTAATCCTAAAGTACAAGATTTTGTATATAATACATTTGACGAAGTAGTCTCTATGTCTCCAAACATTAGCTATATTAAATGGGATGCTAACAGACATGTGGATAATGTAGGTTCGGAATACTTATCGAAAGACGAACAAACTCATTTCTGGTACGAATACGTAAAAGGATTATACAATGTATATGAAAGAATCAGAGCTAAATATCCAAATATCGAAATACAATTGTGCTCTTCGGGTGGAGGTCGTGTTGAGTTTGGTGCTTTAAAATACCATGACGAATTTTGGGCTAGCGACAATACAAATGCGCTGGATCGTATCTATATTCAGTACGGAACAAACCTGTTCTTCCCATCTATAGCTACTGCTTCTCATGTATCTACAAGTCCTAACCATCAAACGGGTATGATGATTCCTCTGAAATTCCGTTTCGATGTTGCTATGTCAGGACGTTTAGGTATGGAACTTCAACCGAAAGATATTACAGGCGACGAATATGAGTTTGCTAAAAAAGCAATTGAAAGCTACAAACAAGTAAGACCCATTATCCACTTCGGAGATTTGTATCGTTTGATTTCTCCTTACGATGGCAATTCGTGGGCATCTCATATGTATGTATCTAAAGACAAAAAACAATCAGTATTCTTTGCATATAGTCTCAAATATCATGGACGTACTACATTCTTCGAAACTAAATTAAATGGTTTAGATCCGAATAAGAATTATAAGATTACCGAATTGAATATGACTTCCGATCACTCGTCATTCTCTGGAAATGGAGAGGTTTTCAGTGGTGATTATCTGATGAAAGCCGGAATCATTTTAAATATAGGTAATCCGTTTGATAGTACAGTATTGCTGATAAGTGAGCAATAAGATCAACCTTATTACTGCTTTGCTAAGTATGTCAAAATATCTTAGCTCACTGAAAAAAAAGGATGATACCCTATATCAAAAACAGATAACATGAAAAACAATCTAGTAAAACTTTGTATTATTATATTGGTTGCATTATGGTCGGGGCAGTTACAAACTGCCCCCATCATAACAGAACTGAACTCCAACTGGCGATTCAAACAGCATCGCCTCAACAATTGGTATCCTGCCACAGTTCCAGGAACAGTGCATACCGACCTTATAGCAAATGAGATTATCGAAGATCCTTTTTTCAGGCTCAACGAAAGAAGTGTACAATGGGTAGACAAAGAAGACTGGATGTACGAAACTCATTTCGATATGAGTGACGAAATGTTCAACAAAAAAAACATACGTCTCTATTTCAAAGGACTCGACACTTATGTGCATGTTTATCTGAATGGAGAAAGAATACTTGAAGGCGACAACATGTTCCGTGAATGGAAAATAGATATAAAGGATAAGGTTAAAGCAAAGGACAACAAATTAGAAGTGTTCTTTCTTTCGCCCATCAAAGTAGATATTCCTAAATGGGATGCCCTACCCTATCATTATCCAACGGGGCCCGACCAATCTCAGCAAGGAGGTATATTTGACAAAACTGTGAGTATCTTTGCCCGTAAAGCCGGTTATCATTACGGTTGGGATTGGGGGCCTCGTTTAGTTACTTCGGGAATATGGCGACCTGTTTTTATTGAAGCATGGAACGATTTACGTATCGAAGATGTTTTCTTCCAACAAAAAGAAGTAAATAAGCAAAAAGCCGTCATAGCTGTAAATACTGAGATATTAGCCGATAGTGACATAAAAAATGCCAAAGTTACGGTAACCGATAAAACAAGCGGAACAGTTTACGGAACAACAACTGCCGACCTCACAAAAGGAAGCAACAATGTAACGGTAAATTTCACCATCAATAATCCTAAACTTTGGTGGAGTAATGGACTAGGTGAAGCTCATCTGTATGAATTTCAAACTGATGTTACAGTTGATGCTAAAACAATAGACACCAAAGACACCAAAACAGGAATACGCTCAATTAAGGTTATAAACAAGCCCGATAAAGACGGCTCTACTCTTTATTTCGAACTGAATGGAGTACCTGTATTTGCCAAAGGAGCAAACTACATTCCTTCGGATAACTTCCTTCCTCGTGTCACCAAAGATATATACGAAAAAACGATACTAGATGCTGTAGATGCCAACATGAATATGTTACGTGTTTGGGGTGGAGGTACATATGAGAACGATATTTTCTATGATCTATGCGATAAATATGGAATCATGGTTTGGCAAGATTTTATGTTTGCATGTAGTATGTATCCTTCCGAAGGTGCATTGTTAGAAAATATAAAACACGAAGCAATCGACAATATCAAACGCCTTCGTAATCATCCCTCTATTTCAATCTGGTGCGGCAATAACGAAGCCTATGACGGGTGGTTCGGATGGGGACGTAAAGAGGAGTTCACAAAACAAAATCCTGAATATGCTCGTGTAATGTGGAAGCAATATGTCGATTTGTTTCACAAGCTATTGCCCGAAATGATAGAGCAATACGATCCTGAAACATTCTATTGGCCATCGTCTCCTTACGGACTTCCTGGCCAAGGTTGTGACGACAAAAACGGCGACCGCCACTATTGGGATGTATGGCACGGACGTAAACCCATTGCTAAATATAATGTGGAGAGAAGCCGCTTTTTTAGTGAATATGGTTTTCAATCATTCCCTGAATTCGAATCAGTGAAAAAATATGCTCCTCATCCTAAAGACTGGGCAATTACGTCTGAGGTTATGATGGAACACCAACGTGCAGGAGCTTATGCAAATAATCTAATCGAAGAGTACTTATTGAATGAATACCAGAAACCTAAAGATTTTGAATCGTTCCTTTATATGAATCAGGTTTTACAAGGGGATGCTATCAAAATTGCGATGGAAGCACACCGCCGTGATATGCCTTATTGTATGGGAACTTTATTCTGGCAACATAACGATTGCTGGCCTGTAGCATCATGGTCGAGTCGTGACTATTATGGTCGTTGGAAAGCTCAGCATTATTTTGCTCGTGAGGCCTATAAAGATGTATTGGTTTCTCCTATCTCGAAAGATAACAAACTGGATATCTATATTATTTCCGACAGGTTAGATGACTCTAAAGGAACACTTTTAGTAAAAGTCATCAAACTGGATGGAACTGTAGTAGATGAGAAGAAAATCTCTGTAGAAATAGCAGCCAACACCAGTAAAAATGTATTTACAACCGAAATTGATAAACTTCTCAAAGGAACACCCAAAAGCGATGTTGTGGTACACACTCAACTGACCGATAATACAGGTAAAGTATATACTAACAATTACTTCTTGTTACAACAAAAGAATATCAACTTCCCTAAAACAACAATCACTAAAAACATAAAAGCAATTACTGATGGATATGAAGTAAAACTCCAATCGGACAAATTTGCCCGAGCCGTTTTTATGTCAATTGAGGGAATAGATAACTTCTTCGAAAATAATTACTTCGACCTGTTGCCTAAACAATCAGCAGCTATAAAGGTGAAATCTTCGCTTTCTCAGAAAGACTTTGAAGACCAACTGAAAGTGGTTTCATTAAGTGATGGTTATTAATTAAAGACAAATATGAAATATTTATTAATACTGGCTACGATGTTAATGGTTCCGTTAGGAATCTTAAATAGCCAAGATCGTCCTAAATCAAAGTTAACATCGTATGTCAATCCTTTTATTGGTACAGGAGCTGTAGCAGCAAGCCTCTCGGGAAATAATTACCCGGGGGCTACAGTTCCTTTCGGTATGATTCAGCTAAGCCCCGATACCCGAAATGCGCCCGATTGGGCACAAGCATCAGGATACGATTACAATGATAAAAATATCTTCGGGTTCAGCCACACACATTTAAGCGGAACAGGTGTTGCCGAGTTTTTCGATGTCCTGCTTATGCCCGTAACAGGAGATATTGCCATAAACAAAGATGCAACCACCGATTCGATGGAGGGATGGCAATCGACTTTTTCACACGATAACGAGAAAGCTCATCCCGGATATTATCAGGTGAATTTATCCCGTTACAATATCAATGCTGAATTGACTGCAACTACTCATGCAGGTTTTCACCGTTATACTTTTCCGAAAGATCAGCAGTCGAGAGTAATTTTAGATTTAAACCATTCACTCAATAAAAATAGTTGGTCTACACGTATTATTAATTCTCAAATCAAGATAGTCGATCAATATACAATAGAGGGATACCGACTTATAACAGGTTGGGCAAAACTAAGAAAAGTATATTTTTACGCCAGATTCTCAAAGCCTATCGTAGCTAATAAAATGGTGGATGGAAATACTACTTATCCAAATAATTGGGTACTGAATGGTAGTGACATCAGAGCTATTTTTGATTTCGAGAATAAAGACAATAACCCGTTACTTATTAAAGTGGGATTATCTTCAGTAAGTTCTCAAAATGCAAAGCTGAATCTCGATACCGAAATTTCAGACTGGAATTTTGATAAAATAGTAACCGATGCTGATAACGTTTGGGAAAAGGAATTAAGCAAAATAAAAATAGAGGGAACCGATTTACAGAAGGAGATATTCTATACTTCATTGTATCATGTTTCCGTACAGCCTAACACGATGTCGGATGTAAATGGTGAATATACCGATATTGATTATACAAAACAGTCTCTTTCAGAAAAAGGCGGAAAGCAATATTCTACATTCTCGTTGTGGGACACCTATCGTGCTGCACATCCTTTATACACATTGCTTCAACCCGAAAGAACCTCCGATTTTGTCAATAGTATGTTGAGGCAATACGATTCGTACGGCTACCTGCCTATCTGGCAATTATGGGGGCAAGAAAACTATTGTATGATTGGTAACCATTCTATTCCTGTTATTGTAGATGCTGCATTAAAGGGACTAAAAGGTTTTGATGTTGAAAGAGCTTACGAGGCTATTAAAACCTCATCTATGACTCCTCACCTGAACTCACCGTTCGATATTTGGGAAAAGTATGGTTATATGCCTGAGAATTTACAAACTCAATCGGTGTCTATTACTTTGGAAATTGCTTATGACGATTGGTGTGTAGCCCAATTAGCAAAGAAACTAGGCAAAGAGGATGATTATAAACACTTCACCAAACGATCGCTATTTTATAAGAACCTCTACAATAGCCAATCGGGATTTTTTCAGTCAAAAAACGATAAAGGCGATTGGATAGAACCTTTCGATCCGTTTAAGTATGGAGCAAACGGAGGTTATCCATTTACGGAAGGTAACGCATGGCAATATTTCTGGTATGTTCCGCACGATGTAAGTACCCTTGTGAAAATGGTAGGAGGGAATGAGGCTTTCACCAAAAAGCTGGATGACTTCTTTACCTTAGAACATCAAAGTGGGGAGCTGAACGACAATGCTTCGGGATTTATTGGGCAATATGCACATGGTAATGAGCCAAGTCATCACGTAGCTTATTTATACAATTATGCATGTCAGCCTTGGAAGACTCAATACTATGTATCGAAAATTCTCACCGAATTATACAATAATACTTCGGCAGGATATGCCGGAAATGATGACTGTGGCGAAATGTCGGCATGGTATGTTTTAAGTGCAATCGGTTTTTATCCTGTGAACCCTGTTAATGGAGTTTTTGTAATAGGAACACCCCATGTAGAAAGTGCCACTATTGATTTAGCATCAGGAAAAGCATTTAAGATCGTAGCTAAAAAACAGTCTCCAAAGGATATTTACATACAATCGGCTACCTTAAACGGAAAGAAATACGACCAGACGTACATTACATACAATGATATTGTGAATGGCGGAAGTCTGGAATTCAAGATGGGAAGTAAACCTTCTAAGTGGGGAAGCAAACCTCAGAATATACCTCCCGATGGAATCTAAGTAGGGGTGAACCGATGTGTTCACCCACAGAGGACAGACACATAGGTCTGCCCTACAGCAAAACATTAAATAAAAAAATAATACATAAATAAAATACCTGAAAACATTATGAGAATACTAAAACCGTTCTTATTATTTACGTTATCCATATTACTATTATCGTGTAGTAACAATTCGGAATTGAAACAAGGCAAATGGAAAATAAGTTATAATGATGAAAGCAAAACAATAAACATCGAGAAAGAAGGAAAAGCCCTTTTCAAAAACGTTTATCCATCTTACAAGTTAGGCGATAAGCTTATTACTGCTAAAGAATACACAAGTTCGAAAGTTGAACAGAATGCCCTATCCGATCAGTTCGGAAAAGGAACCGTTCTCAGCATTACATACACAAGTAAAGAACTTCCGACTTTAGTACAATCATTTTACGTATATACGAACAGAGACTACATTCTAACCGATTTCACTTTATCGGGAGACAGCAATGTTTCGTCTAACTATATGGCTCCAATAAACGTAGAAAAAATGCTTCCCGTTTTAGAGAAAGGTGATAACAGAGCGTTATTTATTCCTTTTGATAACGATGCTTGGGTTAGATTCCAGTCTCATCCATTAACTTTCGATAAGCTGAGAAGTTACGAAGTAGCTACTGTTTTCAATAACAATACACGTAATGGTATCGTGATTGGCTCTGTAGAACACGATAACTGGAAAACAGCTATCGATATGACTAAAGGCGATGACAGCAATATCGGTTCTTTGGTATGCTACGGAGGTATTGCTGATTCACTGACTCGTGATTCAAAACCTCACGGAACATTATCAGCTAAAACAATCAAATCGCCAAAAGTACTTATCGGAGATTTCGCCGATTGGAGAAACGGAATGGAAGAGTACGGAAAAGCAAATGCAATAATTACACCTCGCAGAGCATGGGATAAAGCAATGCCTTTCGGATGGAACAGTTGGGGAGCATTACAATTCAATCTTACTTACCAAAAAGCATTGGAAGTGTCGGACTTCTTTAAAGAAAACCTGCAAAACAATCATTTTATCAATCCTGACAATACAGTATATATTGGTCTCGATTCGGGTTGGAACAGTTTCACCGAAGACGAACTAAAATCGTTCGTAGCCAAATGTAAAGCAAACGGGCAAGTAGCAGGTATTTATTGGACTCCATTTACCGATTGGGGTAAAAATCCTGACCGTGCAGTAGACGATGTACCCGAATATAAATACAAAGATATATACGTGTATGCCAATGGAAAACCTCAGGAATTTGACGGGGCTTATGCAGTAGATCCTACTCATCCTGCGATTGAACAAAAGATGAAAATAACATCAGAATTGTTTCGCCGTTGCGGTTTCGAATATGTGAAGATGGACTTTATGACTCACGGAGCAATGGAAGGAGACAAATGGTACAAACCTGAAATTCAGACAGGTATACAAGCCTATAATTATGGTATGCAATTACTCGATAAATATTTCGGAGATATGTTTATTAACCTGTCAATTTCACCTATTTTTCCTGCACAATACGCACAATCGCGTCGTATAGCTTGTGATGCGTGGAACAAAATAAAAGATACCGAATATACTATGAATGCCGTTTCATATGGTTGGTGGATTGATAATATTTACCAATTTAACGATGCCGATCATATTGTATTGAGAGATGCTACCGAGGGAGAAAACAGAGCACGTATAACTTCGGCAGCTATCACAGGATTATATATTGCAGGTGACGATTTCAGCAAAGCTGGTCCAACAGATGCAAAAGAAAGAGCCAAAAAATTCCTGACCAATGCAGATGTAAATACAATTGCACAAGGTCGCTCTTTCCGTCCCGTTGAAGGAAACGGTACTAAATCGGAGAATCAATTTATACATACCGATGATAAAGGAAATATGTATTATGTAATCTTCAATTATCAGGAAGAAGACGCTACGGTTAAAGTTCCACTTGAAAGAATAGGACTGGACGCTGCAAAAGAATATACAGCAAAAGAACTTTGGAGCGGAGCAAATGTGGATATGAAAACTCCATTAACCGTTCCTGCCAAAGATGTAAAACTATTTAAGATCAACAAATAGTATACCACTACCATATGGGCGAACACATAAGTTTGCCCATATACATTGAGGGCAGACTCACAGGTCTGCCCCTACCAAACAAAATACAATAAACAAAATTATGAAAAAGATAAAAGGATTAGCACTTACACTCCTACTATTGATATTCATGAATGTACAGGTATCTGCATCGCCCAATAACAATCGCCATAGGCTATGGTACAAACAACCAGCTAAGGTGTGGATGGAATCGAGTCCTTTGGGTAATGGTCGTATAGGAGCAATGGTTTATGGAGGAGTCGAAACCGAAACAGTTGCCCTCAACGAGGTAACTATGTGGTCGGGAGAACGTGACAAATTTCAGGAACGTCTCTGCGGAAAAGATATACTAAATGATATCAGACAACTCTTTTTTGCAGGAGATTATTCGAAAGGTAATAGAATAGCATCAGAATATCTATCAGGAACACCCCATTCTTTTGGCTCACATGTGCCTTTAGGCGACATGAAAATAAACTTCAAATACCCTCAAGGAAATATATCTGATTACAAAAGAGAATTAAATCTGGAAAATGCAATCAACACCGTTACATTCAAGGTTGGAAATGTAAAATATACCAGAGAATATTTTTGTAGTAATCCAGATGAAGCTTTAATTATTAAATTATCGGCAAGTAAAGCAAAAGCTCTAAACTTAAATCTATCCTTTGATCTCTTGCGTGAATCTGAGATGCGGACAACGAATAATGGTCTCGAATTTTCTGGACAAGTTTCTTTTCCCAAACAAGGACCGGGAGGCGTTAACTTTCTCGGAAAAGTAGGAGTAACCATCAAAGATGGAAAAGTTACAACTAAAGATGGAAAAATCGAGATAACAGATGCAACGTCTATTGTAATCGCTTTTGATGTAAGAACAGATTACAGTAATCCCAGATACAAAGAAGATTGCGTAAAAACAGTCGATAATGTTCTGGCTCAAAACTATGATAAAGTTAAGCAAAATCATATTGAAGATTATTCAAATCTTTACAAAAGAGTTGATCTGTTTTTAGGAAACAGCGAAACCGATATTCTCCCTACAGATATAAGATGGAAAAAGGTAAAAGACGGAGCAAACGATGTCGGTCTTGATGCTTTATTCTTCAACTATGCACGCTATCTACTGATTGCTGCATCGCGAGAGAACTCTCCTCTTCCCGCCAATCTACAAGGAATCTGGAACGATAATCTGGCTTGTAACATGGGATGGACTAACGACTATCACTTAGATATTAATACTCAACAAAACTATTGGTTATCTAATATCGGAAATCTAGCCGAATGTAATAAACCATTGTTCAATTATATCAAAGACCTCTCTATTGAAGGTCAAAGAACAGCTAAAAACGTATACGGTGCACGTGGATGGACAGCACATACCGTAGCTAATGTATGGGGCTATACTTCTCCGGGAGCGGGACCCAACTGGGGATTATTTCCTATGGCTAGTGCATGGATTGCTTCGCATCTATGGACACATTATAATTATACATTAGATAAAGATTTCCTCAAAGACAAAGCTTATCCTATATTGAAAAGCAATGCAGAGTTTTTGTTGGATTATATGGTCGTAAATCCCAATAATGGATACCTGATGACGGGACCAAGCACCTCTCCCGAAAACTCATTCATATACAAAGGTGAAGAATTGTCGTTATCTATGATGCCTACCGCCGATAGAGTTTTAGCTTTCGAAGCATTAACTTCGTGTATCGAAATATCCGAAATACTAGGAGTTGATAAAGAGTTTCGTGATAGCCTAAAAAATGCATTAGCAAAACTTCCTCCTCTCAAAATCGGAAAGAATGGAGGAGTACAAGAGTGGTTCGAAGACTTTGATGAAGCTCAACCCAACCACCGCCACACCTCACATCTATTAGCATTATATCCATTCTCTCAAATATCGCCAGTTAAAACTCCTGTTTTGGCAGAAGCCGCTCGTAAGACAATGGAATTGAGACTTGCCGCAGAAGGTTGGGAAGATGTAGAGTGGAGCCGAGCAAATATGATTAGCAACTATGCACGCTTACTAGATGCCGAAAAAGCTTACGAAAGTGTAGTATTATTAGAACGTAATTTCTCCAGAGAAAATTTGCTTACCATATCACCTGAAGGCATAGCAGGAGCACCATACGATATATTTATTTTTGATGGAAACGAGGCAGGTGGAGCAGGTATTGCCGAAATGTTGTTACAAAGTCACGAAGGATATATTCAGTTTCTTCCAGCCTTACCTAAAGAATGGAATACCGGTTCCTTCAAAGGGTTACACACTCAAGGAGGTGCAGAAGTAGACCTAAAATGGGCAAATGGTGAAGTGACAGAAGCTAAACTTAAAGCCATAAGTGCAAATACTTTCAAATTAAAAGTTCCACAAAGAACTAAAAAAGCACAATTCTCTAAGAATGGAAAAGCCTTCAATTTAACTCCTGATGCAAATGGATTTGTTGAAGTTACATTGAGTGCAAATGATTTTATAGAATTAAAATAAGGTTTCAGAACTATTTATGACTTTGGCAGGTATACTTATAAAAGACTCAGAAAGAGAGGGATTAAATACTATCAGTTATATGCATATTTGTCAAAGCAATAAATAGGTTTACAACCTTACTAAAAACATGTATTATGAAAAAATTACTTATCGCTTTTATTGCGATACTTCTCCCATTTTCATCTGTGATATCACAGAAACAACCCGAGCTTAAACTCTGGTACGACAAACCGGCACTTAACTGGATGACTTCGGCACTACCTCTAGGGAACGGTCGTCTCGGAGCTATGATATATGGAACTGTCGAGAAAGAACATATCCAATTCAACGATAAAACTTTATGGACGGGCAGTAAGACCGAAAGAGGTGCATACCAAAACTTTGGAGATGTATATATAGAGTTTGATAATCATGCGAATTATAGCAACTATAGACGTGACCTGAGTATTGATGATGCAATTGCTCATGTAAATTACAAATCAGCCGGGGTACAATATTCACGGGAATATTTTGCCAGTTATCCTGACAATGCTATTGTTATGCACTTTTCAGCAAACAAAAAAGGAAAGGTAAATTTCAAAGTCAACTTACAGGATTCTCATCAAGGAAAAATGAATGTTAATGGTAATTCTATATCCATTGATGGAAAATTAACTCTATTGTCATACGAAGCATCATTAACTGTTGTAAGCGACGGCGGAGAGGTTTCTGCAAATGGAAATTCAATTCAGGTTAGCAATGCTAACAATGCTACTATTATATTGGTAGGAGGTACTGATTATGACCCTGCCAGCCACAACTATCTAACAAAAAAAGATTGGAGAGAATCTATCAAGTCAACAAAGGAAAAAGCCATTTCGAAAGGCTATAAAACACTGAAAAGCAATCATATAAAAGATCACCAGTCACTTTTCAGCCGCGTTTCATTAAACATTGGAAATACTAAGCCTACAATTCCAACTAATGAACTTATCAGAAAATATACAATGGGGGAATATAACCCTGCTTTGGATGTACTGTTTTTTCAATATGGACGCTATCTTGCCATAGCATCATCCAGAGAAGGGCTCGATTTACCATCTAATTTACAAGGTGTTTGGAATGACACCAATACTCCTTCATGGGAATCGGATATACATTCTAACATCAATGTTCAGATGAATTACTGGGCAACAGAAGTTGCTAATCTTGCCGAATGTCATATGCCATTTATCAATTATATCTACAACGAAGCTGTTATACAAGATTCGTGGAAGAATATGGCATCTGAGCTAGAAGCCAGAGGATGGGCTATGAGAACTCAGAATAATATTTTCGGATATTCGGATTGGAACTGGAATCGACCTGCAAATGGTTGGTACTGCTTGCATTTATGGGACAAATACCTATACAATCCTGACAAAGAATATTTGAAAAACGTGGCTTATCCCGTTATGAAATCAGCTTCCGAATTTTGGTTAGACCGCTTATTTTTTGATGATAATGGACAGTTACTAGCTGTGAACGAGTGGTCACCCGAGCAGGGTCCATGGGAAAATGGAGTAGCTTATGCACAACAAATAGTTGCAGACTTATTTAGTAATACCATTCAAGCAGCCAAAATATTAGAAACCGATTCTTCTTTAACAAGCGAACTAGAAGGGAAATTATCTAAAATGGATCATGGTCTCAATATTGGAAGTTGGGGACAATTACGAGAATGGAAGTATACGGATGACGATCCGGAAAACAAGCACAGGCATATCTCACATTTGTTTGCTTTATATCCTGGAAAAGCAATTTCGCCTATTTATACCGACAAATATGCTAATGCAGCCCGAAAAACTTTGGATGCAAGAGGTGATAGCGGAACAGGTTGGAGCCGTGTTTGGAAAATAGCCTTTTGGGCACGAATGCTTGACGGGAACAGAGCATTTAAACTGCTAAACAGTTCGTTGGAATTAACTAGCGATACGGGTACAGATTATATGGCTAAGGGCGGTGTTTATGAGAATTTGTTGTGTGCACACCCACCTTTCCAAATTGATGGGAATCTAGGTGTGACAGCCAGTATGTCAGAATTATTACTACAAAGCCATTTAGGAGAAGTGCATTTGTTACCTGCTTTACCCGACAAATGGCCACAAGGTGAAGTTAAAGGTCTTAGAGCAAGAGGAGGTTTTGAAGTAGATATTAAATGGAAAAACAATCGAATTGAGATGGCAAATATCAAATCTAATCAAGGTGGTATTTGTAAACTAAGAACCAGTACTCCGATAAAGGTTACGGGGCAGGAAGTTAGTTCTCAAAAAGATGATAAAGGATATTACATTACAATCATAAATACTAAACCTAAAACTAGCTATCAGATAAAGGCATCTTAATTAAGGTTTTAGATAATTCTATGCCTTTTTAATATAACAACTCAACATAAGAAAAAACAAAATGGATTTACAACGAATAAAGAACAAATTCCAGTCACTCTTTGGGGAAGGCGGCGCACTTTACACTGCTCCCGGACGTATCAACCTGATCGGCGAACATACCGACTATAACGGCGGATTCGTACTACCCGGCGCCATCGACAAAGCCATGTACTGCATGATCAAACCAAACGGAACAACAGACACCATAAAAGCATACGCTTTAGACCTCGAAGAAATGGACGAATTCCAACTAGACGACGTACCCATCAAACAATGGGCAAAATACATCTTCGGAGTATGCCTTGAAATGAT
>NZ_JADCLR010000039.1:0-2342 GCF_015233815.1 Dysgonomonas sp. GY617 | reverse complement strand
TTTACAGATCAGTAATCGGACTATATTTGGGTACAAGAGTTTTCATGACAGCCCATCCAATGAGATATGCCACGGCACAAATCGAGAAGATGATAAAATAACCAGCCTCTTCACCCTTGAATCCCATGAATACCATCTGAGTCTCCCCCGCATGATCGAAGAGCACACCCGAACCCTTATTAATAAGGAACGAACCCACACCACCAGCCATACCACCAATACCCGTAATAGTAGCAATAGCCTTCTTAGGGAACATATCACCCACCGTCGAGAAAATATTAGCAGACCAAGCCTGATGAGCAGCACCCGCAATACCAATAATAATCACAGGAAGCCAGTACGAAACACTCCCCAAAGGCTGAGCAAACAAAGCCAAGAGAGGGAAGAAAGCAAAAATCAACATCGCCTTCATACGACCCGCATACGGATTCATACCCTTCTTATCCACAAAATAAGTAGGAAGCCATCCCCCGATAATAGAAAGCAGCGTAATCAGATACAACACAAAAATTGCCAACTGACCTTCCGGATCAGAAGATTTAATACCATATACCGAACTCAGGTAAGCAGGCGTCCAGAATAAGAAGAACCACCATACACCATCCGTCATAAACTTACCAAAAGCAAAAGCCCAGGTTTGTTTGTACTTGAAACAATCCAAGAAAGAAATCTTTCTTCCATCGTGCGCTTTTTTAGTAGCTTCATCCATACCCTCACTACCATCCAAATCCTGTTGGATATAAGCAAGCTCAGCAGCATTGACTTTAGGATGTTTCTCTGGTTTCTTATAAATGAATACCCAGAATCCCATCCAGACAAAACCCAGTGCCCCGATAATAATAAAAGACATTTCCCATCCCCAATGAGCAGCAATGAAAGGAATTGAGATAGGTGCAGCCAGTGCTCCTACTGTAGCTCCCGCATTAAAGATACTGGTAGATAATGCTCTGTCTTTTTTAGGGAAGTATTCTGCTGTTGCTTTAATAGCTGCCGGAAAGTTACCAGCTTCCCCTATTGCCAATACCAGACGGGCAAAGATGAAAAGTGTAACACTTACCGATGCTACCATAGCACCATCACTTACCATGGCTATGGCTTCTCTGGCTCCTTCGAATCCTACAAACCATTCACCTGCTGTTATACCTGATGTAGCTATTCCACAGAAGGCATGTAAACAGGCTCCTACTGACCAAATACCGATTGCCCAGAGGAATCCTTTCTTGGTATCCATCCAATCGACAAAGCGGCCTGCAAAGAGCATGCTTAAAGCATAGAAGATAGAGAACAATGCGGTAATGTTACCGTAGTCATTATTTGTCCAATGAAACTCGGGTGCGATAAAGTCTTTCCAGGTCAGGGAAAGTACCTGCCTGTCCAGATAATTGATTGTAGTTGCAAAAAATAACATAGCACAGATAGTCCACCTGTAATTTGTCATTTTTTGTGTTGGTTGATTTGGTGTATTCATTCAGTATGGTATTTAAGGTCACAGACCTGTTTGTTATTTTTCTAATGGTAAGGTCTGAGACCTTTTTATGGCGATCTAAAGTGTAAATACAATTGATTGTTATAATTGTATTGTATTATGTTTTCTGTAAGGAATTAAAGCCTAAGAATTTTATTTTTGTCTTGCTTTGGCTATAATGGCTAATGCTTCTTTACTCATTCGGGTTATTTCTGCCCAGTTTTTGGCTGCTATTACTTCTTTGGGGAAGAGGTTGGATCCCATTCCTACGCAGGTTACTCCGGCTTCTATCCATTTGGTCAGGTTGTCTTCTGTGGGTTCTACTCCTCCTGTTACCATGATGCTTGACCAAGGCATGGGTGCTTTTACGTTTTTAACGAAGGAGGGTCCTCCTACGTTTCCGGCTGGGAATACTTTGACTACTTCTGCGCCTAGTTCTTGTGCGTATCCTATTTCTGATACTGATCCGCATCCGGGTATGTAGGCTACTTGTCGACGGTTGCATACTTTGAAGATGTCGGGGTTCAAGAGTGGTCCTACTACGAAGTTGGCTCCTAGTTGCAGGTAGAGTGAGGCTGTGCCTGCGTCTACGATGGATCCGATGCCTAGTATCATTTGTGGGCATTCTTGGGCTGACCATTTGACTAGTTCGGCGAATATTTCGTGTGCGAAGTCTCCTCTGTTGGTGAATTCGAAGGCTCTAACGCCTCCTTGGTAACAGGCTTTGACTACTTGTTTGCTGGTTTCCAGGTCGTTGTTGTAAAAGACGGGAACCATTCCTGTGCTGGCCATGGCTTGACAGGCTTCGATGCGGCTGAATCGTGACATATGTTGAACTTTTTTTTTATTTCCTTTTTTTTATAAAAGTAGATATGCA
>NZ_JADCLR010000038.1:0-4426 GCF_015233815.1 Dysgonomonas sp. GY617 | reverse complement strand
ACCTACTCTCCCATGTTTCATAGTACCATTGGCGTTACAGGCTTTAACTTCTCTGTTCGGAATGGGAAGAGGTGGATATCCTGCACTATAATCACCTTAATAAATCCAGACTGGCGGAACACCCGTATAGTGTCCTCACGGGAGGATGTTTCGACCTATTATCCTCCTAGCATACTATCGTATACTAACCGTTGTACGGACGCTAGTGGAAGGCAATTAAGCCAACGCTATTACTAGAATACTTAGCCACTTAATAACAGAAGCTATGTCTAGCGTTATCGATACGTTCAAAACCATATGAATTGTGTTTTAAGGTTTAACCAATTCACCAGCCTGAATCAAAACAAAGATATAAATTAAATCATATTCAATTATATAGCAATAAAAATAAATCTACAAAAACAGATCTGGGAGGGTTGAATAATTCAAGCCTTCATAGACGAACTTCAACCAAGTGCAGAGTTGATGTACAATGGTCGGAGTTGTTACATATAACAAGAAATTCGAAACCATTGAAGAGATTAAAAAGTGATGCATGAGTAATCAACGCTATTACTAGAAATATACAGCTGATGTAGTAACTTACTTTTGGTAACGATACGATATTACATCCTGAAATATAACTGAGCCCCCCCACTTCTCGAAGCGATTACTAAACAGTAGTCGCTTTTTTCATTTAATAATAAACGATCCCAATTGAAACCCTTTAGTCTTAAACAATAATAAACGTAAGCATTATGATAAATCTAAATAAACTACCCGTAAACCTAACTAAGTTCATGCCACTTCACCAACAGGCTATAGTCAAAGACCCTGAATCTTTCAAGGATTTTGAGCCTACCATTAACAGGCTTGAAATAGAAATAAAAGAAATACCAAATTCTCCACAAAAAACAACTGGTAGTAATGGTTCAGTATACGACCACCTAATAGTCTATGCACATTTCTTCTACGCTGGTTGTGACTGGTTTATTCTTGACTGGGACAGGGAAAACGATATTCTGTATGGTTATGCCATTCTCCACAGTGATATTGAAATGAGTGAGTTGGGAACCACTTATTTATCCGATATAACAGATCATGGCAGAGTTGAACTGGATTTCTACTGGAACAAATGTTCTTTGGCAAAAGCCCTGTATGAGAGATACCCAGATTATTTTGCTGAACCACATATCGCAGTGCCTGTCCGGACAAAAAAGATGACAAAAAAGAAATACAAACTGCTAAAAGCAACACAGACTCAACAGCCAGTTAGAATAAAAGATTGGAGAAAGAAAATCAAACTAAAATTCTGTAAACCAAATTCTATTAAACATGAGCAAACTACTCATCAAAAGCATTACAGGCAAAGACATCGAAGTAACTAATATCGATTTTGCTATTAAACAGTGTGAAACCTGTAAAAATAGCCCCTTTGTTATTTCAGGCACAAAATATACTATAGGTCAAGATAATAGATTCATGTTACCCCAACTGTGGAAATTGAAAAAGGATAAAACCTATGAGAGAAACAACAACTAAAACATGCCAACAGATATACGATTTTTGCCTTCTCGATGCTACCTACAATTCATACTATAATGTACCTGATTACTTCCATTGCACAACTCATCAACAATACAAATATTATCATGGAAACCTTAACCAAAGAGGTATTAGCAGAGCAGGTAATTTTATATGTCATCAATCGAGAATGCAGTTATACAGATTTATGGGTGTAAAACCCAACTGGAATGCCGACAGCCTTCGTTTTTTTCTCGATCCTGAAACCTATCATATAGCTAACAGGGCAGACTATCAATATCCGGGATTATTGATTTACGTTCGTTGCCATATAATAAAACAAGGTGTAAATATTGAGTTTTCACATCCTTTCAATCGTCTCGAAGATGTCATTTTTATTAGTCGTTCCCACAATCCATATTCCGAAGAAGGAATAAGGCTGGATGTCCTTAACTATATAAATAAAAAGCTATTTATTCCTCCCGGAAGATATCGTGACCTGCAATTGGAACATAAGATTTACAAAGAGAATTTTATCAAGTGGTATAAAAAAGAATATCTACCCGCAGTCAAACGACAAAATGAATGGGAAGAATATGAAATGAAGGAAGAATACACCACACAACCTTCGGAAGTAAATTGGGACGATTGCTATGATATGCTCAATATGGTCGGTGCATTTAGTGATTTCGGTGCTGACTATGAATCAGAACGTTACGATATGACAGACCAGTTATTTGAAATGTGCACTAAATAAATCTCGCTTTACAAATCAAATCTATTAAAATATATGGACCAATCCTTATACGAAACCCAAGAATACAACGGGTACAATACCAATATCTATTATGATGGCGATCCACAGCATCCCCGTAAAGAATTCGACAACATTGGAACCCTTTATACCCGGCATCGAAGCATGCAGCCCGAAGAAGACTTTGGCAAACATTTCGAAATCGAAGAAGTATTTGCGAAACAAGACTACGATTTCACCAACCATTTCAAAAAAAAATATATCGCCCATCGGGTCTACATGTATGACCATAGCGGTCAAACAGTTTCTACCTCTCCTTTTTCCTGCCGTTGGGACAGTGCCCTATTGGGTATAATTGCCGTCAGTATCGCAGATGTGAAGAAAGAATATGGCTGGAAGAACATAACCAAAAGGCGCAGGGAGAAGATAGAAGAATATCTTCAGGGAGAAGTCGAAACCTTTGACGATTACCTTACAGGCTCGGTATATGGATTTACCATTACCGATGACCAAGACAATGAAATTGACTCTTGCTGGGGTTATTACGGAAACGACAGCATAGAAGAAATCAAAAAAGAATGTATGGCAATAATCGATAATATCAAAGTTGCCGCATAAAAACAGAAGATAATATGGGTAAAAAAGAATCTGCTATTACTAAGAAAGAGATTAATACTGTGTCAAAGCTTATTACAAATGGGAAGCTGAAAACCATACTTGAAAAGCTTTCTTTTGAAGAGAAAGACATTGACCTTATCGACACTAAGGATTTGATCAAACAGGTAGTTGCACGTGGAGAAGAAGAGGAATTTTTAGATAATTTTCAAGATGAAGAACTCTTAGGATTTTTGAAAGAAAAACATTTTTTGTTAACCGATATTCTTGAAATTTTTGTCAAAAACCTATCAAATCAGGAGAAACTGTCCGGCATCCTACAAATACTCAAACTCGGACCCCATTACACTAAAGAAGACATTATTCACGAAATCAAAAAATTATAACAAAATGAATATTATTAAAATACCTATTGAATTATGGGACTTTATCGAAAAGTATCTTCCTGATTACACTAAAAGAGATGATGTATTAAGACACAGTAATTTGCAATTGTTTATCGATGGGCATGAGTCTGATATCGATAATGAAAACCTCACTGTCAAAGAGGCTGAAAAGCAGTTATCTTCCATCTCTTTGACACTATGTGATGGTGCAATCGATGCTTATACCAAAGGCTTAGGTGTCGAATGCGAACACTGTAAAGAACACAAAACTAAGTACTGTCCTCATTGTGGAAAAAGAACCGACAATGATATTATCGAAGACCCTTATCGATGCCAAGAGTGTGGATTATTACAAGTACAGGAACTCGCTTGGGTAGATACAAACACACAAATTGTTCAAGGTATATTTCCTGAAGAAGAACAAGACCGGTATTGTAAACATTGTGAGAATCATACTCATCAAATGAAAGAATCAGAGCTATTGGATGATATTCTGAACTGGTGGGAGCAATCAGGCTGTGATACAATAGAGGCCATTACAAATTTAGAATATGAATCTTTTATTACCGAACCAGATTCTGACAAAGCCTTTATCGTTGCTTGTAACGAATATTGGAATGCTTTAAGCGTTGAACAAAAAATCGAAATCTGGAAGCACTATACTTACGATAATCGTGAAGATTAATGGATCGAACGACATTCCCCGGCTTTTCACAGATGACAACATCTGAAGTAAAAGTCTTTGCCAAGTCACTGATTGATGAAGGATACACTACCGAAGAAGCACTTGATTTTATGGAAGGCATTGACCGTTGCCTGAATATTCTGGCAAGTGCATCAATCATTAACCGCTTTGCAGGAAAAGCAAAGTGGAATCGCAAATCAGCCCGGCAGTTGCTCTTCGATACAGCAATGCAAATTCCAATCCCCACACGATTTCAGAATATAAAAGAATAGTAATGACAACAATCACTCATTACGGGTATGAAAACATACCTGCCAATCATCCCCATGTCGAACGTTTCCACGAAGATGCTTGTACTGTCTGCTTCGATACCAATTGCATTACCTCAGATACAGAAAAAGAGTCCGAAATAAGACAATGCTGGAGTTGTGGAAGTGAATTTCTCGCCGATGGTGAAATATTACTAATTGGTACTAAACTTTA
>NZ_JADCLR010000037.1:0-5411 GCF_015233815.1 Dysgonomonas sp. GY617 | reverse complement strand
AAAAAAAAGACTCTGACTAGTTTGCACTAATCAGAGTCTTTTAAAAAGAGGGCGGCTATCTACTCTCCCACCTAACGGCAGTACCATCGACGTGGTTGGGCTTAACTTCTCTGTTCGGAATGGGAAGAGGTGGATCCCCAACGCTATAACCACCTTAATATTGTTATTAAATAACTTATATATATAAGTATTTAATTGATATGATGTAAAGAGCTTTCAAAAATTATTTCGTATGTAGCAAACCCGATCAATCAGGCGATTCACCCGGGCAGGGTTACATGAAAAAAGTTTCGGGCAATTAGTACTACTCGGCTATGACATTACTGCCTTTACACCTGTAGCCTATCAACGTCGTAGTCTTCGACGACCCTTATAAGGATATCTTATCTTGAAGCCGGCTTCGTACTTAGATGCTTTCAGCACTTATCCGATCCAGACTTAGCTACCCGGCGATGCTCCTGGCGGAACAACCGGTAAACCAGGGGTCTGTCCAACACGGTCCTCTCGTACTAGTGTCAGATCTCCGCAAATATCCTGCGCCCACGATAGATAGAGACCGAACTGTCTCACGACGTTCTGAACCCAGCTCGCGTGCCACTTTAATGGGCGAACAGCCCAACCCTTGGGACCTTCTCCAGCCCCAGGATGTGACGAGCCGACATCGAGGTGCCAAACCATTCCGTCGATATGAGCTCTTGGGAATGATCAGCCTGTTATCCCCGGAGTACCTTTTATCCTTTGAGCGATGGCCATTCCATACTGAAACCACCGGATCACTATGCTCTAGTTTCCTACCTGATCGACTTGTCGGTCTCTCAGTCAAGCGCGCTTATGCCATTACACTCTACGAACGGTTACCAATCGTTCTGAGCGCACCTTTAGAAGCCTCCGTTACTCTTTTGGAGGCGACCACCCCAGTCAAACTACCCACCATACAGTGTCCTCGTATCTACGAGTTAGAATTCAAACAATTAAAGGGCCGTATTTCAAGGGTGACTCCACAAATACTAGCGTACCTGCTTCATAGTCTCCGGCCTATCCTACACATCAAGTGCCCAAATTCAATGTAAAGCTATAGTAAAGGTTCACGGGGTCTTTTCGTCCCATCGCGGGTAATCGGCATCTTCACCGATACTACAATTTCACCGAGCTCACAGTTGAGACAGTGTCCAGATCATTACACCATTCGTGCAGGTCGGAACTTACCCGACAAGGAATTTCGCTACCTTAGGACCGTTATAGTTACGGCCGCCGTTTACTGGGGCTTCAATTCAAAGCTTCTCATTGCTGATGACTTCTCCTCTTAACCTTCCAGCACCGGGCAGGTGTCAGGCTATATACTTCTTATTTCTAATTTGCATAGCCATGTGTTTTTGTTAAACAGTTGCCTGGACCTATTCTCTGCGACCTACATTGCTGTAGGTACCCTTTCTCCCGAAGTTACAGGGTCATTTTGCCTAATTCCTTAACTGTGAATCACTCGAGCGCCTTAGTATACTCAACCCAACTACGTGTGTCCGTTTTAGTACGGGTACGATAAAGATTAGCGTTTAGCGGTTTTTCTTGGCAGTTTGTTTACCTACATTATTGACTTGCCACAAGGGCTCATCATACTTTCAAGTTCGACTCTTCTGGCGGATTTGCCTACCAAAATCAACGTCTACACTCTTTAACCATCTATTCCGTCAGATGGCAGTAGTTTCACTTCTGCGTCCCCACATCACTCTTTATAGTAGTAACGGAATGTTAACCGTTTCGTCCATCGGAATCGCCCTTCGGCTTATCCTTAGGTCCCGACTGACCCTGATCCGATTAGCGTTGATCAGGAAACCTTAGTCTTTCGGCGAGGAGGTTTCTCACCTCCTTTATCGTTACTCATACCTACATTTGCTTTTCTATCCGCTCCAGAGTAGCTTACGCTACGCCTTCTACGCTGAATAGAATGCTCCCCTACCGATAATATTTTATCCCATAGCTTCGGTAACATGTTTGATGCCCGATTATTATCCACGCATCGCCACTCGACTAGTGAGCTGTTACGCACTCTTTAAATGAATGGCTGCTTCCAAGCCAACATCCTAGCTGTCTCTGTAGCAACACTTCGTTAATTCAACTTAACATGTATTTGGGGACCTTAGCTGATGGTCTGGGTTCTTTCCCTCTCGGACATGGACCTTAGCACCCATGCCCTCACTCCCGGTAAAAACTTATGCCCATTCGGAGTTTATCTGGACTTGATAGGCGGTGAAGCCCTCGCATCCAATCAGTAGCTCTACCTGACATAAGTTATAAGCCGAGGCTGCACCTAAATGCATTTCGGGGAGTACGAGCTATCTCCAAGTTTGATTAGCCTTTCACCCCTACCCTCAAGTCATCCGAAAGCTTTTCAACGCTTACCGGTTCGGTCCTCCAATTGGTGTTACCCAACCTTCAACCTGCTCAAGGGTAGATCACTTGGTTTCGCGTCTACTCCCATTGACTAAGCGCCCTGTTAAGACTTGCTTTCGCTTCGGCTGCGTACCTACTGATACTTAACCTTGCCAATGAGAGTAACTCGTAGGTTCATTATGCAAAAGGCACGCCGTCACCAATTAAGGCTCCGACCGCTTGTAGGCACATGGTTTCAGGGTCTATTTCACTCCTCTGTTCGAGGTTCTTTTCACCTTTCCCTCACGGTACTGGTTCACTATCGGTCTCTCGGAAGTATTTAGCCTTACCGGATGGTCCCGGTGGATTCATACAGGATTTCTCGTGTCCCGCACTACTCAGGAGTCTGCTAGGCTTGGTTAGAATTTCGTATACGGGATTATCACCCTCTGTGATCGATCTTTCCAAATCGTTCTACTACTCTAACTTCTTGCCACGACGCAGTCCTACAACCCCAATAATGCCGAAACATTATTGGTTTGGGCTAATCCCATTTCGCTCGCCACTACTCTGGGAATCACTTTTGTTTTCTTTTCCTATGGGTACTTAGATGTTTCAGTTCCCCACGTTTGCTTCTGGTTAGACCAGATGACAGAATCTTCTTCTGCCGGGTTGCCCCATTCGGAGATCTACGGATATAATGGTTATTTGCACCTCCCCGTAGCTTTTCGCAGCTTATCACGTCCTTCTTCGCCTTCGAGAGCCTAGGCATCCCCCATGTGCCCTTATTTACTTTTTTCTTCGCCTGATTTATAATTATATATAAGTTATATACAACTATATATCGGTTTGATATATACTTATTTTTTCTACTTGCTCTTTTTTACATCATGTCAAAGATCGTTTACCTATTGTATAGGTATTGTGGAGAATAACGGATTCGAACCGTTGACCCCCTGCGTGCAAGGCAGGTGCTCTAGCCAGCTGAGCTAATCCCCCGTAGTCGGAAGCTTGGCTTCGTTCTTATTGGTAGTCCCAGGCAGATTTGAACTGCCGACCTCTACATTATCAGTGTAGCGCTCTAACCAACTGAGCTATAGGACTGGCTTGTTCTTTTTCGCGCCTGAAACTGTTGCTACAGCTTCTGTGTTCTCTTATTTTATCAGGTTCTACATTTTTATTTTAAACAAATACATATATAATACATTAGACATCGGGTAGATTCTTATTGCTTTAAGAATCTGTATAGTATGACAAGGCTTCTCCAGAAAGGAGGTGTTCCAGCCGCACCTTCCGGTACGGCTACCTTGTTACGACTTAGCCCCAGTCACTAGTTTTACCCTAGGACGCTCCTTGCGGTTACGTACTTCAGGTACCCCCAGCTTCCATGGCTTGACGGGCGGTGTGTACAAGGCCCGGGAACGTATTCACCGCGCCATGGCTGATGCGCGATTACTAGCGAATCCAGCTTCATGGAGTCGAGTTGCAGACTCCAATCCGAACTGGGAATGGCTTTGGAGATTGGCATCCTATCACTAGGTAGCGACCCTCTGTACCATCCATTGTAACACGTGTGTCGCCCCGGACGTAAGGGCCGTGCTGATTTGACGTCATCCACACCTTCCTCACAGCTTACGCTGGCAGTCTTGTCAGAGTCCTCAGCTTAACCTGTTAGTAACTAACAATGTGGGTTGCGCTCGTTATGGCACTTAAGCCGACACCTCACGGCACGAGCTGACGACAACCATGCAGCACCTACATACTTGCTATTGCTAGAAGATCTGTTTCCAGATCGGTCAAGTACATTTCAAGCCCGGGTAAGGTTCCTCGCGTATCATCGAATTAAACCACATGTTCCTCCGCTTGTGCGGGCCCCCGTCAATTCCTTTGAGTTTCACCGTTGCCGGCGTACTCCCCAGGTGGATTACTTATCGCTTTCGCTTAGCCGCTTATTGTAATATCACAAACAGCTAGTAATCATCGTTTACGGCGTGGACTACCAGGGTATCTAATCCTGTTTGATACCCACGCTTTCGTGCTTCAGCGTCAGTTATAGTTTAGTAAGCTGCCTTCGCAATTGGAGTTCTTCGTGATATCTATGCATTTCACCGCTACACCACGAATTCCGCCTACTTCAAATATACTCAAGAAAAACAGTTTCAACGGCAATTTTAAGGTTGAGCCTCAAACTTTCACCGCTGACTTATAATCCCGCCTACGCACCCTTTAAACCCAATAAATCCGGATAACGCTTGCATCCTCCGTATTACCGCGGCTGCTGGCACGGAGTTAGCCGATGCTTATTCGTATGGTACTTGCAATAGTCTACACGTAGACTTTTTTACTCCCATACAAAAGAAGTTTACAACCCGTAGGGCAGTCATCCTTCACGCGACTTGGCTGGTTCAGACTCTCGTCCATTGACCAATATTCCTCACTGCTGCCTCCCGTAGGAGTCTGGACCGTGTCTCAGTTCCAGTGTGGGGGATAAACCTCTCAGTTCCCCTATCCATCGTTGCTTTGGTGAGCCGTTACCTCACCAACTGGCTAATGGAACGCATGCCCATCTTCTACCGATTAATCTTTAACAAATATTACCATGCGGTATCCCTGTGTTATGGGGTATTAATCCGAATTTCTCCGGGCTATCCCCCTGTAGAAGGTAGGTTGCATACGTGTTACTCACCCGTGCGCCGGTCGTCAGCAATGTATTACTACATCCTGCTACCCCTCGACTTGCATGTGTTAGGCCTGTCGCTAGCGTTCATCCTGAGCCAGGATCAAACTCTTCTTTGTATATCTTTTTTTATATTCTTAGAAGTTCTTGTCTGTCTATTTACTCTAGGTTCTTGACGAAAATAAAGTTAGATTCTAATATTAATTAGTCTCTACCCGTCTAATGCTATGTTTTTGTTTTTATGTATAACCTTGTCAATGATCGCTTCTTTTTGCTTCTGGTAACAACCATCTCTCGGTTGTAAAGCGAGTGCAAAAGTAGTCCCTTTTATAATACACTCCAAATAATTTATATACTATTTTTGAAA
>NZ_JADCLR010000036.1:0-11900 GCF_015233815.1 Dysgonomonas sp. GY617 | reverse complement strand
TCCAATCCCCACACGATTTCAGAATATAAAAGAATAGTAATGACAACAATCACTCATTACGGGTATGAAAACATACCTGCCAATCATCCCCATGTCGAACGTTTCCACGAAGATGCTTGTACTGTCTGCTTCGATACCAATTGCATTACCTCAGATACAGAAAAAGAGTCCGAAATAAGACAATGCTGGAGTTGTGGAAGTGAATTTCTCGCCGATGGTGAAATATTACTAATTGGTACTAAACTTTAAATGTAATCACAATGACACCAAATCAAATAAAAAAACAATTAGGCATAAGTTATTTAGGGGGGTGTAACTCCCCTAAGCTTATCAAAAGTAAAGATCGCAATGTAATGACCTATGGAGTCTATTTGGCACCTCATACATTAAGTGGATACAATGTATGTCCCGAATCCCTACAATGCCAGAAATACTGTCTGCATGGTTCAGGTAGAAATAAAATCGAACTGTTAACAAACAAAGAAGGAGGCAGTATTCAAAATTCACGAATAAAGAAGACGAAGCTCTTTTTCGAAGACCGCAGAATTTTCATGCAGCTGTTGGAGTTTGAGATCAGACAAGCATATAAGAAATCCAAGAAAGAAAATATGCAATTTGCAGTCCGGCTCAACTGTACATCTGATATCAATCTTGAAGAATTCACAATCAATGAAGAAAACATATTACAATTGTTTCCTGACGTACAATTTTACGACTACACCAAAGTATACAATCATACAGCATTGACGCAGAAGTATAAAAACTATGATCTTACATTTTCCTACAGTGGTGACAACTGGGCACAATGCGAAGTGCTCTTGAAAAAAGGATATCGTGTAGCGGTGGTATTTCAAGACAGTCTACCCGAACAATTTCGGGGATATTCCGTAATTAATGCAGTGGAAGACGATGCCCGTTTCCTAGATGCAGGAGGGATTATTTGCGGACTTACCTACAAAAAAGTTGCCAACGACTATACCGGTGGCAAATTCCAGAAACCAGACACAGTATTTATAACAAAAGAGAAAGATGCGCAATGCATCCGGTCTGAAAAAACAGCTTAATAATATATGAAACGAAAATTTGAAGTAACACTCACTTTGATTTACAATCATACAATCGAAGTCGAAGCTGACAACAGTGATGCTGCAATAACTTATGTAAACGATAATAAGGACTTGCTTGCTCCGGACTCAGACTTCACCAAAGGAGAAAAAACAGTTGATTTCGCAGAACCTGTAGAAAATTTAAAATAGTATGGAAAAAATTAAAATTAAAATAGGCGATATCGTTAAAGCCAAGTTTGGCACTGTTGTATTCGGTGTAACCAAAACAGATGGCACACACCCAAATTCAAATTTTGATATTTACGGAATTGTTACTGATATTATACCTGACGAGCAGACCAAAGTAGATCTAATAGAAGTGAAGTTCTTTTTTGATGCCACATCTTCACATAAATATAAGCCGGACGATTTAGAGTTAATTTGTTCCACCAATTTAGTAAAAGCAAATACAAAAAAACTGACGCTAGAACAAATCTTCAACGAATACAGTGAAAGTGATGTTGTTATGGGTGAAATGCTTGCATCTATCCCTGCTGATGGTTTGTCTGTTGAAGAAGCCTTCGAATTATATATGGAAGCATTAAAAAGCTCCTGCGGAGATCGTTTTTTTCGTGAAGTAGAAGACTCCACTTTTGAGGAATACAATGGGGGATGGGAAGATGCAAGTGAATATTTAGAAATATTGAAAGGTAGTATAAAATAATCCGTAAATATAAAAGACAAATGAAAAAGACTCACAATAAAACCCCGAAAGAACAACCTACAGGACAATGTACTGTTCACGAACTGGCTCAAAAGCTGCTTACATTAAATACCGGTGAAGAACTGAGTTTCTCGGAAAATCCGGATGGATCAGATTACTGGGGAGCCAAATATTTAGAAGTATTCGAACAGCATATCATCGTATTCGGGTATTATGGAGGTCCATACTTCCAGTTGTACGAGACCGAAAAGAATGTGTTAAGTGACATGATTAGGCATCTTTGTTATCACCTCAATAAAAAGAGGAAGAGATTATCTACACTTTTGAAATCACTAAACAAGAAATAAACACCTCCTCTTTTGAAATCACTAAACAAGAAATAAACACCTCCTCCAAAGAAAACATCGTCTCCAGCTTTTTCTTTTTTATGTGGAATGGCTGGTGTAAAGAAGAATGTAAAATAGTTTTTGGAGGGGAGTTCCCACATTTTTGGAACAAGTGGTGTGAAAAGTGTAAAATATACAATGTCTATTGTGCTGCAGAGAAATTTTATGCCGACCTGACTGAGCATAATAGAACTAAGCTTGTCAAGCGTGCCTGTGAATTATATGATGGACGGGCAAGAAGAAAACCATTACCGGAATAAAAAATATAAATTGAAACTGAATAATGGCCGCAACAATAAAACTGTTGCGTTTTTTTATGATCAAAAATTAACCACTAATCACCCCTTATCAATACAAACCTCTATTCTTCAATAACAAGTAATATCAAACAACTTAGATATGAGTTTATTAATAGGCAAAAAGACAACTTCCGGCATACGCTATATATCGGTTGAATACGCAATGAAATTCACGACGGTAGTCCATACTCTGAAAACATTCTACAAAACCGTTGAAAAAGTAGATGCGCTTATCGATTTGGGAAACCTGAACTATCTGGGAAAAACACCCTACAAAAAATGCAAGGGAGAACAAGACCTGATTAACTGTGAATCAAAGATCAGGGATAGAAAACTAAGTCCCGGCAAACACGGTGCATCCACAGCTAAAGATGAATCGGATTTCCTCAAGAAGCTGGAAAGGGAATGCCGCGGATTAAACTGCTGTTTTCTTTTTGATGAAGGCAAATGGTACGTCCTTGTCGGAGGACATAAAGAACAGATCGAATCGATTGATGAATCCGTACTTGACAAAAGTAAACGCATGGATGGACTCACAGTTTTTAACTATAAGCAGGACGACAGCTACAACAAATTGATACCTGTCGATTTTTATTCCTGGAATGAGGTTCTGCAGAGTGCCAATACCACCCATACTACTTACTACATCTTTCGGGGTGAACGCTTCCTTTCAATCATTACTCCCGGTCTTAAATTAATTTAGAAATGGGAAAACTAAAAGGAGTACTTACTACATCCGATTACCTTCCGATGGAAGAGTTTATAAAGCTAATCGATGGTTTACGTAAAGATAAACGGCATCTCTGGGAACTGTACTGCTGCCTCTCGTTCTGTACGGCTCATCGTGCTTCTGATGTATTGGCTTACAAATGGAAAGATGTACTGGGAAAAACAGATATTACAAAAATTGAACGTAAAACAGGGAAGGCCCGAACCATTCAATTCAATGAAGAAGTACGCAAAAAGATCAACGAACTGTATAACCTGCTAGGTAAACCCGCCCCGGATCAGCTTATGATCTGCAATCCCAAAACTAAAGAAGCATATACATTAAGGCATATCAACAGGGTACTTAAAACATTCAGGGTTGAATACAGGCTACCTGTAAAATCGTTCTCCACCCATACCTTCCGAAAAACATTCGGAAGGCATGTCTATGAACACGGTGGACGTACTGCAGAATCACTTATCCTTTTAAGTTCCATTTTCAAACATTCCTGTATCGAAATGACCAAAATCTATATCGGGCTGCAACAGACTGAAATAGATAATGTATTCAAATCCATTAAATTCTAAGACTGAAATTTTATGCTATATCCTAAAATCCCACAAAATATCCCACAATCCAAGCGTGCAGATATGAATGATAAAATAATCGGCACTATCAGTCGCGGCAAGAAAGATATTTCCAATACCCAAATCTATAATTTCTATACAGGCATTGGCGGTTTACATAGCCTTAATAGAAGCGACTACGCTAATTATAACGAGTATGCCGAAGCAAAAAGAGAGTATGAAATGGGACAGTTCTTCACTCCTCACGATATCTGTAAGCAAATGGTAGAACTGGTATTACCTGAACCATCCGACATGGTACTGGATATGTGTTGTGGAATGGGCAACTTTTGTAATTTTTTGCCCAACCAGTTTAATGCTTATGGCTTGGATATTGAAGAAAACGCTATTAAAGTTGCCAAAAGGCTGTACCCCGATGCCAACATGGAAGTAAACGATATGCGGTTTTATGACCCCAATATGTCATTTGATGTCATTTTCGGTAATCCTCCCTTTAATCTCGATTTTGACGGAATCCATTCACAACACTATTTCTGCTATAAAGCATACTGGTTGCTCAATCCCGGCGGGTTGATGGTTCTGGTCATGCCCATGTCTTATCTGGCAGATGAATCGAGAGACCGCACGTATATCAATATGATAAACCGGGACTTTTCATTTGTCGGACAGACCCGGCTTGAAACAAATGCTTTCGCTTCTTTAGGCGTAGAAAACTTCGGTACCAAGATTATGGCATTTATGCGTAAATCCGATAACTTGGAAGTAATACCTTATCAGCCTGCTGAATTCGTTGGTATAGAAGCCTTGCAGCATAGAATGGATAGTATTAAAGCCGAAAAGAAAAAAGCACGGTTGAAATTGCTTCGGGAGAGAAACATGATTGCTGAAGGCAACATCGAAAGCAGGTTGAAGAAGTACAAGGCATCCAAAGAAGAGATCAAAACACCCGGCAAACGCCAGAAAGTAACTCAAAAGAATGTTAAGCTAAATCTACTCTTCCAGAGTATGTCATGCCACCAAGGGGCTAAATCATTCGAATGCACCCTGCAGAAATACCTGTATGAACTCAAAACGCATAAACATCTAAAAAAACAATATCCAAAAGCTTTATCCTATGTCAGTAAATACCGTAATCAGCAACCACCGTTAAACTGTACCAGCCAAGAACGGGAGAAGTGGGAGAAATATAAAAAGATTCTTCCTGCACAGGTTCTAAAACGATTACGAAATAGTATTAAAAAGCAATATGCAGTTGCCCAAAAGAAGTATGTTTTAAGGCAAACGCCTTATGGTTTCAAGCTTAAAAATTTAGCGAACCCCTTTTCAGCGAGGAATACCGACAAATATATACCCCTATACGATCTTGTGGCCAATGATGTTCTGCTTCCACAACCCCCAAAGATGACGCCCGAACTTGCCAGGCAACACAAGTATGCCAATAAATACATTGCAAGGAAGAAAAAGATTTTTGCGTTGGAGAATGCCGAATTTAAATCCATGCAACGGGACCCTGTGCTCGATAAATACATAGACAGCCTGAGTTTTACCGGCATGAAGCAGACCCAATGCAAATTTTCCGATTTGCAGAAGCACGATATGGGTTTGCTCTTCCAAAAACACTACTCCTTGCTCAACTGGCAACAAGGCTCCGGCAAAACTGCTGTATTGTACAAGTACGGTAAATACCTGCTTGAAACAGGAAAAGTCAAAAATGTTGCCATTGTTGCTCCTTCAATTGCTATTCACCTGACTTGGGTCCTTTTCTTAAGGTACAACAATGCCGATTTCGTTGTTGTGTCCTGCCCGGATCAACTTAAAAATATACCGCCCGGCAAAATCGTCGTATTCTCGGTTTCCATGCTTGGAAAAGTAGACGATGCGATCATCCGGTTTATGAAAGAACGTTCGCAAAAGGTTTGTCTGCTGTTCGATGAATCGGACGAGCTTACCAACGATGCAAGCTTAAGGACAAAACGCACACTCAAATGTTTCAGAAGAGCCAAATACAAAATGCTCGGCACAGGAACCACCACACGGAATTATGTCAGTGAACTATACTCACAGATTGCATTGCTGTATAATAATTCTGTGAATATGATGTGCTACTGTTATGAGAGTTATTATGAGGATGACTATAAGGTAATTCGCCCACGGCTCAATGAATATTACAATAAACCGTTTCCAAGGCGGGCAGGTGCACGATTGTTCAAAGCATGCTTCAATCCCGGCAAGGCAACTGTCTTTGGGATTGAAAAGCAAAATCAGGATGTTTATAATAAAGATAGCCTGTGGGCACTGATCGGTAAAGCTATAATAACCCGTAAGTTCAGGGAGTTTGCAGGAGACAAATACACTATCCACACACAGGCGGTAGCTCCGGCAGCAGGAGAACTTGGGGTGTATGAGAAAGTAATTAAAGATTTCGTTTCTATATGGGCTATGTTTTTTAATAGTACAGGCGATTCGAAAAAAGACTCCATGCTGAAGATTATGCGCCAGATTCAATTATTAATAAAAGCCTGTTCTGTCCCTGACCTCATGCCGGGCTATTGCTGTGACGATCTGCCACAAAAAGTACAGCATATCGAAAACATGGTTCGTAATATCAATGAAAAGGTGGCTGTAGGTTGTACCTCACTCGATGCTTTGGAGTATTATGAAAAACATTTTGTTCAGGTGTTTCCACAAAGAACTTTGTTTGTCATTAAAGGAGAACTCACATTCAACAGACGACAAAAGATATTACGGGCTTTCGAAGCCACAGACAACGGTATTCTTCTGTGTATGCAGCAGAGCTTAAAGAGTTCTGTCAATATTCCCGAATGTAACGAAGTCATACTCGAATCACTTCAATGGAATATCCCGCGAATGGAACAGTTTTACTTCCGTTTTATCCGCTTCGATTCCGAAGGCCATACCAACGTGCATTTTGTCAACTATTCCAATTCAATCGAACAAAATATTATGGCACTGATACTGACCAAGGAAAGGCTAAACGACTTTATTCAGACAGGAGAGGTTACCCGGGAATCTGCCATCTTTGATGAATTCGGTGTTTCCTCCTCCATTATAGATAGCCTGTTTACACGGGAACAGGATAAGGAAGGCAAGTTCCATATTTCCTGGGGACAGCAAAAGGTAGCCTGAGAAAGTAAATTACGCAAACTATTTAATGATGCATTTTACAGCTATAACTTTCTCTGGCTATTATGCTTTCCAAAGCAATAAATAGGTCTGAGACCTTAATTATTAATAATCTAATAAAACAGAGATATGGGTAAAACGATAGATATACTGAAAGCAATTCAAAACCTGCCTGATGCATTAATTACACCTGAAATATATAATGCAGGGATTCAGGAGGGGCAAATCGAAATACTTAATTTATTACCGCCTGGCTATTTAGCCCTAGAGAACATCAATACCGTTATAGACCGGAAAAAATATAGCTGGTCGGGATATGATCTGAACCGTATACCGGAAAAAGCTCGTACAACCAGAATATGTGAAGTGGCAGTCGAAAAGCAAGCAAGCAATTATTGGCATGTCCCAAAAGAAAAAAGAACAAATAATATGCTCAAAAGCCTGGTTAAAACTGCTGCATCTTTGTTGCACTACTTCCCGGAAGTCCCCCTTGACACCTGGGAGGAAGAATCGGTATATAAAGGAATTGTTTCCATCTATCGTTCCGGTGAATCATCCGGTTATGGGTATCGGGGATATTCAAGCGGTTCCTCAGATAAAAAGATGCAGATCAAACTCATTCAGATTTTTCTCTATTATGTCCCTGATAAATTGAAAACGATGCATTTTTATAGGGGACTGTTCTCCCAAACCTGTATGGATATAATACACATCGGCTTTCTTACTCCCGATAAATTCAAGAAACACTGCTACTATGTAGAAGTATCGAAAAAGGATATAAAAGCAGTACCCATTGATAAGCTAACATCAGCGATTCTTAAAGCCGCCTTTGGGTCCGATAAAAATAGCACCTACGCTTTCTTTGATGAAGAGAAAGGAATAAAAGAGAAAATGTTTGAGTTGATGGATGATGAAATGGCTGAGATTATAATTAAGCAGTCCCCGACTTATTTGGATGAGCTGCCTAAAAAATTCCAAACCAAGAACCGGCTTATTCTGGCTTTGGAGAACCATAAGGATTCTTATAGCCTGAACAAGGTATATAGCAAATATGATACGGCACAATTCGATACAGATATCTGCAAAGCATTGGTTAAAAAAGATACTCAGTGTCCCCGGTTTGCTGAGACAATCTGGACTCAGGAGTTTATAGATTTTTGTTTGGAGAATGCCCCTTCCTTGAATTGGTTCAAACAAATGCCAAACAAGTTACAGACTCCGAAGATTGTTGATAAGGCGATCAAATATTCCATCTGGAATATAGAATATGTTCTTCCTGAATTTATTTCTTTTGATAGTGCTGTCCAAGCATTCCGAAATGACAAGGATAGTTTGAAAAAATACGTTCCGGCACATTACATCAATAACTTCAAAATGGAGACAGGCTTACCTAAAGAATTTTTTGGAGGGGAAAGAGCCTGCTTTAATCTAAAGGAAAAAAGGGAGGAGTATACCTATTGTATAGTGGGTGATTGTTATATCGGTTACTTTATCGACGAAGACAGCAGGAATAAATATTCCAGACTGATCATGACCCGGAGAACCCCGATGCAAATACAGCCATCTATGGTATTCAGCCGTGTAATCGGCACTTACCATGTTACATGGCTGGAGAAACTCGTATCAGATAATGACCCCAACTTTGAAAAGCCTGTAGTAGATAAAGGATTGAAAGGAAAACAAATCAATACATATATGGGGATCCGGTTGACAGAAACAATTAACGGTGTAAAAATCTATGCGCATACATTTCTTGGTGAAACTATAAAATATACTGCATCGGATGAAGATAAATATGTTGAATCTAAAACCTTGGTGGGTATTAAAAAGAAGCTCTTAGATGAAGCTCTTTGCTAACCGATTATGCTTTATGCCGGGATTTAAACCCTTTTTATTTTACGGTGCAATTCTTCAATACAAATCAGTATCAATTCAAATAGTCATTCAAATTATGATATCATGGTTATAGATTTAGGTGTGGTAATTGCCTGGGAAGCAGTCACAGAACCTCACGGGTATATTTTTCTGGCAGGGGAAACTCTGATTCAACACTTTAAATCCAACAAAGAAGCACTCGAGTACTTTCCCAATATTAAGTTTGATACCACCGGGTATCAACTACTGAATCACACACATTGTATGGGTTGTAGGCAGGAGTTCTTTGTCTGTGATGACCAAACATTCGATGATGAAGGTAATATCAGCTATAGATGTACAAAGTGCAATACTATTTTCCCTTTGTTCCTCTTATATTTTTGAGTTCCCTACAATTCCATTTTTAATTAATTTAATTTTTAAATATATGAATGATCATCAAGACAATTCAAGAAGACGAATCGCCGAAATTAAAGTGTTGCAAGAAAGGATTGAACCTGATACAGTAGCTACATGCCTTGCTCGTCAATTCCAAGAATGTGAAGGTTTGGAGAAGCAGAAAGCGTTAAATATATGTATCGATGCACTGAACCATGACATCAACGATAAAGTATTTGATCTGGGTGGGTTTTATAAGTTCCTTAATCATTACAGAATCTTATTCAGTAAAGGTGAACAAATCTGTTTAATTGAAGAGGCTGAATCAATTATTCGTGATGCTATTACAATAGAAGAGCTAAAAAGCAGGGAGCGTGTTTTTGAAGCCGAAACGAAATACATAGCTGAACAAGGTTATGTTTTAAACCAACGCTACAATATTTCATACCCCGGTAATCCCGAAGATCAATCCCAAGAATGGGTTGTTACTGAATTTCGAGTATATGGAAGTGGAAAAATCCACCCGGTGCACGGCTGTAAAATAAAGAAAGACGGTATACCATATGCAAAAGCCCGGTATATCAGTATTAAACCGAAGGTAGAATTTGTCATTACCCCAAAAGAGTCAGAATGAAAATAAGATGAACTGGCTGCTTTAGCCACAAACTATAATTACAACTTACCTATACTCATACCCGAAGCCCAAGCCTGGGTATTACCTGCAGGGGCATTCGGTGAGAATTACGGAGCAATGTAAATGTTATGGACTCTATCCTGATCCGGTTGGCTATCACCGTGAGAAACCAGAGACACAAAGCCCGGAGGTAAATTATCTGTAATTGTGCCATCTTCACGACACATAGAAATTGATTTCCCCTCCAGAGCTAACACCTGAAATGTAATAATAAATCCACTTTTATATATAGCTGAATATCAGCTTCCAACTTCCATCCGGTCCATAATCTCAGTAATTAAAACACCTACGAAGTTACCTATATCCGAAGAATATGGCAAGCTTGTTTTATGATAAAAATACTTTAACATAATAAATAGCAATTTTATGAAAACGAAAATTACCCCACAAGAACGAATGAGGCTTTCTGTTTTGCTAAAGCTGGACGAAGCAGTTTTACAAGATTTAGACAAATTAGGATTACTGGATAGCACCAAATCCAGATCATATCTTATACAAGCAGAATACAAACAAATAACAGGTCAATCCAAACAGCTTAAACAATATATTGTTATGCAATTAGCCCGAAAATATAAAATGTCTATAAGTGCAATTGAAGTTATTATATATTCAAAAACAGTCAATAAGCACTGTTCGTGTAAGGTTTGCCAAGCTAAGATAACAAAATACAAATCAACTAAGAACGGAGGAATCTGTGACGATTGTAAACCAATATAAGATAAAAAGATTATGAGCAACTATAATTACCAAACCCAAACACTACTGGCTTTAGCTCCCAAGCTTTTTTTTATAATAATAGTTGCTGTGATTTTTTTGAAGGAATGCTTTGGCGAAAAGCCGGACCCGATGGATGACAGTATTAACGCAAGCAGGGAAATAGTTGAACAGCTTATCGTAGCTGATTCCACCCGGAACGGATTCAGAGTCGTGTATGCTACAGAAAACAGCGTTACCAAAGAAAGGCTCGAAGAAATAAGAAAACGCCCTGTTATCCTAGATGCATTTAAACGCCTGAAGGCTGATGCTCCTTTCTATTGGGATAATATGATAGAGACTGATATATACGATTTTGCTGAATTTGCTATTAAATATGACAGTGACCCTGCAATCAGGATTCATAATATATTTATTTACGGTTACCAAAAAGTAGAAATGTATGCCCGGCCGAATACCAATATCCCGAATTGTGTCTCCTTTATCAATCCGAATACCGGTCAGGGCATACAATACCTGTCCCATGACGATATTTATTATCGTGATAGAAAAAATAACAGAATCTATAGATATTGGAAGTGTTATGCCAACAATTCAACCTCCTCTACTGATGAACGTTTCAGCCACTTTTCTGAAAGCCAAAGAATATGGTAACCTATTTCTAAACCCTATATATAATGCGCTTTTCCAGGAAAATTTAAAACTCAAATTATTTGGCTGGGGACTTATTTAGGGATAAATTTGTCTTAATATACAACTCAAAATGAATGATTATTAGATTATTAATTGAATGAATTAGATTTTACTATGAGTAGATAAAACAGAAGTATGGCACTTGAAAAATCGCAGCTGAAATTTGCGAAATCGGAACAAACGGGTGAATTAATAGGTTTTGTCTCCCGCCATTCCAAAACTAAAAAGCTGAAAGGTGTTCGGGAGAACTCAATATATGGAAAGAAAATATGTGTACTATCGGAAGAACTCAAAGGCACAATCATTCCAAACCAATTGTACAACGTGGAGCTTAAAGCAATGCATATGGGCAATGGATATGTAGTTGTATCTGCAATACCCGCATTGTTTAAAGCAATACTCCAGACAGTATTAGTGTCAAAGGACATATATCAGGTCAAAATATCATTCGGCAATAAAACAATCTACTTTGACCCTAAAGATGGTAAATCTCCTTCTAGCCGTACCATTGACGGGGTAATCAGGGCATTGGCCATTCGAAAGGATATTGATGATTTAGAGAATCTTATTCTGGAATTCGGAGTACTGGCTAAAGAGGTAATCCGTAGGATGAAATCAGACGGGTATGATTTCGAATGAAATGGACAACTC
>NZ_JADCLR010000035.1:0-24175 GCF_015233815.1 Dysgonomonas sp. GY617 | reverse complement strand
ATCATTTCAAGGCATACTCCGAAGATGTATTTTGCCCATTGTTTGATGGGTACGTCGTCTAGTTGGAATTCGTCCATTTCTTCGAGGTCTAAAGCGTATGCTTTTATGGTGTCTGTTGTTCCGTTTGGTTTGATCATGCAGTACATGGCTTTGTCGATGGCGCCGGGTAGTACGAATCCGCCGTTATAGTCGGTATGTTCGCCGATCAGGTTGATACGTCCGGGAGCAGTGTAAAGTGCGCCGCCTTCACCAAAGAGTGATTGGAATTTTTCTGTAATAGCAGTAGTTTTCATGGTTTTGAAATATTTATTTATATGGTTAATTATAATTATTTATTGTATATAATCGCACTAGATCACATCATAGTATAGTATCAAATCCGAGCGAAGTATCATCTACATAGTCAATCGACAAAAAGAATACACCTCCGAATTTATTAAGTGGTGTAAAATTAACATTTATTTCTGTACTCAATAACGTTTTTCGAACAAATGAGAACTTTTTCATTCTTTTAACTATGAGATAAGTACATCTACTATACAGAATGATAATATAAGATTCTCACTTCTTTACTTAGAACAAATGTAGCATCAATTGAGGATATTTTTAGATACTTAAAAAGTATATTTATTAGAAAGGATGTGCACAAATTCATACCTTTGTATCTAAATTTAGATTAGTACTTTATCCCATGGAGAAACTCCGACCAATAATGTTTGCCGGCACAGGTAGCGATGTTGGCAAAAGTGTGATTGCTGCCGCTTTTTGCCGAATATTTTTACAAGACGGTTATCACCCCGCCCCTTTCAAAGCTCAAAATATGGCTCTTAACTCTTTTGCAACTCCCGAAGGATTGGAAATTGGAAGAGCACAAGCCGTTCAGGCAGAAGCCGCTGGTATTCCCTGTCATACGGACATGAACCCTTTATTGTTAAAACCAACCACCGACAAAGTTGCTCAGGTTGTGCTAAACGGAAAACCTTATGGTAACCAAAGCGCTTATCAATATTTCAAAAAAGAAGGTCGTGACGTTCTGAGAAAAGCAGTAAATGATGCTTTTGATCGCCTAGAGAAGCGATTCAACCCCATAGTAATGGAAGGTGCAGGAAGTGTTTCAGAAATTAATCTGCGCGAAACTGATATTGTAAACCTCCCCATGGCTATACACGCAGGAGCTGATGTTATATTGGTAGCCGATATAGATAGAGGTGGCGTATTTGCCAGCGTTTACGGCTCAGTAATGCTAATGACCGAAGAAGAACGCAAACATACGAAAGGTATACTCATCAACAAATTCAGAGGTGATATGAGGCTTTTCGAATCGGGTGTAAAAATCATAGAAGACCTTTGTGGCATTCCTGTTATTGGTGTTGTGCCTTATTATAAAGACATTTACATAGAAGAGGAAGACTCGGTAATGCTTCAAACCAAAAACCTGCAAGCCTCTCATGACAAGGTAAATGTAGCAGTTGTACTACTGAGACACTTATCTAATTTCACCGATTTCAATATTCTGGAACGAGACCCTCGTGTCCATCTCTATTACACCAATAATACGGATGAAATAGAGAAAGCCGATATCATACTGATTCCCGGAAGCAAAAGTACTCTTGCCGATATGTATGAACTACGCCGCAATGGTGTAGCACAAAGCATCATTAAAGCACATAAAGAGGGAACGACAGTAATGGGCATCTGCGGAGGCTATCAAATGATGGGACAAGAGGTGTGCGACCCTTTACATGTAGAAGGATCAATTGAACGACTACCCGGATTGGGGCTACTGCCAATCTCCACAGAAATGCAGGGAGAGAAAGTGACTCGACAAGTACAATTCTCATTTCTTGATTCGAATGCTTCATGCGAAGGTTATGAAATTCACATGGGCACAACCACACCTCTCGATGGGACTGAATACAAAGCCCTAAACTATCTGAGTGATGGTACTAATGATGGTTTTTACTTGGATAGAAAATGCTTTGGCACATACATTCATGGTATTTTAGATAACGGAGCATTTATAGATTTTCTACTTGAGCCCTATGCCGAAAAGTTATCAAACGAACCATTCGATTTCAAAGCATATAAAGAAGAACAGTATAACAAGTTAGCCAACCATGTACGCAAAAACGTAAACATGGATTTGGTATATAAAATATTGACTACCTGAAATGATAACAGGACATGGCGATGACGCATATCAATTTGAACATAAAATTGTAAGTAATTTCAGTTCCAATGTATATAATAAATTCGATCTGAAAGATCTAAAGAAATTTCTATGGGCTAATATCTCATCTATACACTCGTATCCCGAACCCGATGCTCTCACTCTTCGAAAGCTAATTAGTCGCAAACTAAGTATATCGCCCGAAGAAATAGGCGTTACAAATGGAGCTACTGAGGCTATTTACCTAATTGCACAGGCTTTTAGAGGAAGCAAGACCGCTGTAGTAATTCCAACATTCAGAGAATACGAAGATGCTTGCGAAATACATGAGCATAGTTTATATTTTATAGAATCGCTAGAAGACATTGAGCCTGACACACAATTGATATGGTTATGCAACCCTAATAATCCTACGGGAAAGATATATGATAAGGAATATCTCGAAAAAGTGATCTCAAACAATCCTAACACTTGTTTCATTATAGATCAGTCGTATGCAGCATTTACCAATAACAAGATTTGGAGTGCGAATGAGACTCTCAAACATAGCAATGCTATCTTACTACATTCTTTGACTAAGTGCTATGCTATACCGGGATTACGTTTAGGCTACATTACAGCACAAAAAGATAAGATAGATAAGATTAAACATTATAGCATGCCTTGGTCTGTGAACCAATTAGCACAATTAGCAGGTTTATATTTATTAGAAAATGTATCTTACGATTTCTCTGATTACTTATTGGAATCTCAACGTGTACAAAAGCAACTTGCAAAGGTATCGGGAATCAAAGTCTATGCTTCGGATATGCATTTCTTCCTTTGTCAGTTAGAAAAAGGTAAAGCTTCGGATTTAAAAAAATTCTTGATAGAGACAGAAGGTTTTCTAATTCGTGACGCTGCTAATTTCAGAGGATTAAACGAAAGCTATTTTCGCATAGCTGTACAAGATCAATCGAATAATAATTTATTAGTAAAAGCTATCGAAGAATGGATAAGACTCTCTTTCTGATAATACCGCTTATCATTGGATGGATTGCTGATCGACTATTGGGAGATCCGGCATCGATTCCCCATCCCGTTGTAGCTTTTGGTAAAATAATAGCAAAGGGTGAGAAATTGCTCAACAAGGGAAAATCTAAAAAGTACAAAGGGGGTATATTTTCTATATTTCTAATCATAGGATGCTTTATCCTTTTCTATTACATAGACAAGGGATTAATCTACATAAATCCATATATAGCCATAGCGTTTAATGCCATAATGATATTCTTTTGTCTGGCAGGAAAAACACTTGCTGATGAAGTAAGAGACGTTTTCATAGCCACAGATAAATCGACCGAAGACGGTCGTAAACAAGTTGCCCGAATTGTAGGTAGAGACACCTCTCAATTGTCTCCTCAACAAATACGGACAGCAGCCCTTGAAACCCTATCAGAAAACCTGAGTGATGGAGTTATTGCTCCTCTTTTTTGGTACTTATTATTAGGTGTTCCTGGAATGCTTGCATACAAAATGATTAACACGCTTGATTCGATGATCGGATATAAAAACGAACGTTATAAAGACTTCGGATGCTGGGCTGCTCATATTGATGACATTGTCAATTATATCCCTGCTCGATTCACCGCTTTATTAATGCTTCTTGTTAGTGGCAGGTTATCTTTATTATCTTTCGTATCTAAATACGGATCGCAACACGCCAGCCCCAATTCGGGCTACCCCGAATCTGCTTTAGCAGGAATCCTTGATTGTAGATTTGGAGGTCCAAATTATTATTTCGGGCAGCTAGTAGACAAACCATACATAGGAATTACAGACAGGGCTATCATCACTGAAGATATGCAACTAGCTGTCAGTATAAATCAACGAACAGAGATACTAATGATTTTAATAATCATTGTGCTAAGTATTACAAATATATTCCCTTTACTTAATTTAAATTTATCATGAAAATATATACTAAAGGCGGCGACAAAGGCAAGACCGGAATACATGGAGGTCAGCGCGTTGACAAAGACGATATTCGCATCGAAGCTAACGGATGCATTGACGAATTGAATTCGATGATTGGAGTTGTACGAGCTTATCTCACACGTGAGCACGAATGGCAACCTATATTATTTAAGATACAAACCGAATTAATGGTAGTGATGTCTCATGTCGCAACTCCATCTGAGATGCGAGAAAAGAATCCTAACAAACTTCCTGAAGATTTGGCTAAATTCTGCGAAGAATGCATGGATAGCATGACCGACCGAATGGGTGAAAGTAAAACATTTGTTTTACCGGGTGGAACGCTAGTTTCGGCTCATCTACAATTAGCTAGAACCATTGCACGCAGAAGCGAACGCCGTTTATGGACATTGAATAAACAAGATGAAGTTCCCGCAAGCATTCTTCAATTTATAAACCGTCTATCCGACCTATTCTTCACAATGGCTCGTTTCGAAATGTTTCAAGAAGGAGCTGACGAGGAACGCTGGCACGACTTTTTATACAAGAGAAGATCATAAATCTCTTCTTATTGCTATCAATTAATACAACAGCAACAGATATTATAAAATAATATCCTCATTAATAATTTGCACAGCTTCTATGAGTAAAAAAATCATATTAATCACAGGAGGACAACGATCGGGTAAAAGTGGTTATGCTCAACAATTGGCACTATCTTTATCCGATAACCCTGTATATTTGGCAACTTCCCGCATATGGGACGAAGAGCACCAAAAGCGTATAGAGCGCCACAAGGCAGATAGAGGTACTGAATGGACTAATATAGAAGAAGAGAAACAATTAAGCCTCCATCAGCTTGAGAACCGCACTATTCTTGTAGACTGTGTCACACTATGGGCTACAAATTTTTTCTTTGATAATGATTCTGATGTAGAGCTTTCTTTATCTATGCTAAAAGAAGAATTTGATAAACTGACTCAACAAGAAGCTCAATTCATCTTTGTAACCAATGAGATTGGACTCGGAGGTACTACCGAAAACAAAGTCCAAAGACTATTCACCGATCTGCAAGGATGGATCAATCAATACATTGCCTCCAAAGCAGATCAGGTATATTTTATGGTTTCGGGGATTCCTATGAAAGTAAAGTAGGTACTATATTTCACTGTACTTTACTTAGTTGAATGCCATTTTTAGCAGCATATGCCATTTGCGCTTCTTCTAAAACAATTTCCTTTTGACCCAGTACAGTAGAAAGAGAATCGAGTGAATCATAATGAGCCACAATTTCTTCTTCAGCTAAAGCTTCCGCTTTATCCCCCAATTGCTCATACACAGATAACACGTCCAAACATGTTCTCATATAGTCAACCAATGCGGTATTCATAGGCTCGTCCCTATTCGGCGAATTAAGATCTAGTACCTCTTCAATTGAATTATTGAGATAATTTTGCCCTGTTTTAACCCTGAATTTTAGAGAAGAAAAGTCTGATGGTGATTTCACTTGCTCAGCCCAACTATATACACTCTCCATTTGTGAAACTGTGGAATTCCATTTGCTCACGTTTACATTTAAAACTTTATCACTATCGCCACATGAAAAGAAAGTAGCAGCAAAAAAGACTAAGCTCAACAAATAATATTTCCCCATAAGTAGTTTTAGTTAGTAGTAATACAATAAATTGAAGAGTACAAATATCAGATTTAATATTTACACAACCTCACTTGAATAAAAAAAGCTGCCTTTATCAGACAGCTTTTTTTATTTCTTATATAATATATTTCTCTTAATTCCTTTTAGTAAACACCCAAGCATCATCCAACTTAGGATTATTCTTTCTGAATGAAGCCAGATACTTTTCAGCCTGAGTTTTATCTTCAAAAGAAGCAATATAAATTCGGTTTCTATCCCCTGCATTAACTATATTAGCATCCTTATATCCTTGACTTTTAAATCTACCTAAAGCTTTCTCCGCTTCAGACTTGCTACCAGCACTTCCTATAATTACAAAGAACTTAGGTTCTACTGCTTTTTTCACTTTAGGAGTCTCAGCTATGGGTGTAACCTTAGTTACTTTAGCCGTTTCAACTTTTTGACTTATCGCAGGAGTCGCTTTCTTCTCTATTTTGGGTTCTTCTTTCTTTACTTCTACCTCTACCGTTGGCTTTTCAGTTTCAACTTTAGTTTCAGTAATCAAAGCAGGCTCTTCCGAAGATATAGCTAACAAATTCTCCACAGATGTAACTTCTGCTTCGGGCTTACTAGATATTGTAGCTGATGTAGAAATAAGATCTGCAAAGAATCCCGATTTCTGTATATTAGTATTTTCATTCTCCGAAATTGGAGTAGAAGTTACAAAAAACACCAAGATAGCTGCTGCTGCCGCGCCAACGCCGGCAAAGGCTCTTCTATAAAGCGAACGTTTGGTTGTAATAACTGATATTTTCTGTATTTCCTGAATATCAACTAATCTCTTTATATCTAAAGTTGATAAACCAAATGTTTCAGGATGAAATGCAGATAAGTTACTATTTGATTCGAAATGCAAGCGACTTTCGGCATCTAATGAAAGTTTACCTAATTGCCCGATCTGAACAGGTTGTCTAAGACTCAAAATAGTATTAAGTCTCTTTACCACATCAGTCAATCGTTTGCAGGCAACATCATATGAAATAGAATATGCATTCATATAAGACTCTGCCAACAAACCATCATTATACTTCAATTCGGGATTAAAACCTACGCTAACTCTAGGTGCAATAATAGAACCATCGGAAGCCATTTTTGCCACCTCACGATTCAACACAAAACCTCCAAAATCGGGTATAATCACACAGTCATGTTTCTGTATCAGGTAATCTATATGTGATGTAAATTCTTTCATATTACAAATATAAGTTATAGTATTCGACTTACCATTCTTTTAAAACTTAAAAGCAGATAGATAATTTTTATATCTATTAATCGTCTGAAATCCAATACTGATAAAGAATAGCGCAAATTTAGGGCTTGCAAAAAACACAAATAATGCTTAATAACATATAAATATAGAACACTACAAATTGAAATATTGGCTAACATTGTAGTGTCGAACCTTGAATCTAATACTATTTACTTTTCAGCACCTCATTAAACACATTTTCATATCTTAAGACTATTGATTTCCAAGAATATTCATTTCTAATCTTAGCCACGTTGTCACAAATAGATAACAATCTTTTATCCCTATTTGTTTCTGGAAATTCGTTTATAATAGTACTTATTTCATTACTATCATTAAAATAAAGAGTGCTTTGCTCCAATACGGTCTTATTAAAGGGATTGTTGTGTGCTACTATAAAACTTTGCGAAGCCATAGCTTCCAAGAGCGATGGATTAGTGCCACCAACAGAGTGTCCATGAAAATATAATGCTGAGTAATGGCGAAGATTGTCTAATACTTCTTTATTATATATCCCTCCAAGAAAATGCACATCTTTAGCCTTATACTTCTGTTGAAGGAACTTACCATATTTAGTTTCGACATTACCAATAACCAAGAACGGACGAGCGTCTTTCGATAGTACATAGCCATCCAGAATCATCTCAATATTATTCTCCGGCTCAAGGCGAGCTATTAATAAAAAATACTGATGAGCAGTAATATTATAATCTGATAGAATATTTTCATTAAATTGATCTACAACATCTGCACCATAAGCAATACAAAATGAATCAGCATTAAACTCCACCTTGTAATATTGTTGAATGGCTAAGTTATCGGAAACTAAGTAATCTGATTTTCTAACAGCCAGTTTTTCCAATCGCTTAATTAATTGTCTCGTAAAATAATTCCATTTACTTCTCTTCCACTCTATCCCATCCATATTTGTAATTACAATAGGTGAGTCTTTCTTCAACAAATAATATGAAGGTGCATTACTATGATAACCTGCTTCATAGATAATATCAAAGTCTTGCTTTAGAGCATCCTTTAAACATAAGTAATCATAAATAAAATTGGCTGCTGCTCCTATCTGCTTTTCGGGACTATAAATTTTCTTTATTACGACACCTTTGAAATCAGGTTGATTGTATTCATGAAAATGTACATTATATACTGTAACTGAGTGTCCAAGCTTTACCAACTCCACAGACAAATACTCTGCAAATTGTTCGAATCCTCCATAATTGTTGGGGATGCCTCTTGTTCCCAGTATTGCTATTTTCATTTATAGATCAATTCATTATAGACTGTCAATAATTGTTTCAGATACTTGTCTTCTGAAAACTTAGATAAGCTTTGATATCCATTTTCAGCCATTTCCGAATATTCTTCATTTGATAATACAATTGCTTTGAGAATTGTTTCTTTCAAGCTCTGTACATTTCCTGCTTCAAATAAAAAACCATTTTTACTATGTTGTACAATCTCTGGGATTGCTCCTATATCTGATGCTATAACAGGAGTACCCTGAGCCAAGCTTTCGGTACACGATAACCCGAATGTTTCATACCATTCAGATGGCACAATAGTATATTGCGCGTTATAGATAATAGATTGTAACTCATCTTTACTCTTAAAACCCAGTAATTCTACATTAGGCGGAATTTCAGTTAGAGACAAATCCCCTACTCCTGCAATTTTAAGTTTTAGATCAGGCAATTGTTTCATTGCCGACAATAATGTTCTAATTCCCTTTTCGCGAGAGAGTCGCCCGAAATACAGCAAATAATCACCTTTCTTTATATCTTTTGGAGTATCTACTTTAACTGGATTATAAATCACAATCGACTTATCTGATATATCTTTATTAAAGTCCTCATGCTTTTTATAGACAAAATTACTGACACAGATAAATCGATCTACATATTTTTCTGTCTTATAAAATAATCGCCGATAATACATTTCCATTGTAAGAAGACTACTTTCCACAAAGCTACCTTTGGCACATCGGGTAAACATGCAATTTAAATAATTGCCATTGATACACCTCTCGCAAATCTGCAAGGTCCTATCTAATAACAAATAAGAAGGACAAATCTGCCGATACTCGTGCAAAGTCATTACTATTGGAATATTATGTTTTTTAAGAACAGGCAATATAGAATTCGAAAAACTATTCTGATATAAATGGATATGTGCAATATCCGGTTTCTCCTTTTCTATGATCAATTCCACCATTTTAGCTGCGGAATGATTATAAAAAAAAGAAGGCAGATTATATATCTTTTCAATCAGAGAAGCACTCCTTTTCGGATATGATATAGTATAAGTAGGATTATAGGCCACCTCCCCCTCATCTGTTGATAAGAGAATCACATCATGTCCATCTGCTTTGAGTAAACCTATTGTATCGAACAATACAGTTTCGGTTCCTCCTTTCAGCGATGGATATTTATTGATCTGGAGTATTTTCATTTACTATTTCCCTTAATAACCTCATTAAATAAACTAATCCATTTGGGCATAATATACTCAGGAAGAAAACGCAGTGCATTTACTTTTGCCTTTTGTCCCACTTGTATTCTTAACCCCTCATTTTCAATTAGCAATATTATCTTTTGAGCTAATCCCTCTATATTTTCAGTCTCTACTAGAAACCCATCTTCTCCGTCTTTAATTATTTCGGATGGGCCACTTGGGCAATCGAAAGAGATACAAGGCAATCCACATGCCATAGCTTCTGTAAGAACCAACCCAAAGCCTTCGTAAATGGAAGACATTAAATAGACAGAACTTTTCAGATACTCCTGCACTATATTATTTGTTGGAGGATATATAGATATGCTAGAAGTTAGGTCCGCTTCCCTAATCATTCTATTGAGCATCTCCTTATCTTCTCCCTCTCCAAAGATTGTAAGTTTCCATTCAGGATATTTTTTAGCAACTATTTGCCACGCCTCAATTAATAACGGATAGCCCTTTTGTCGTGTTAATCTCCCAACACTTATAATCCGCTTTTCAATACAGAGACTTTGCTCTGATGGATAAAATGATAATGAATTGGGAATTACTTTCACATTTTTAATTTCACTCCACCTTTTTCGATCTTCTTCCGTTAGTACAACAAAAGCATCGTATTTATTGAGGTATTTGTATTTTCTTTTCTCTCCTGCAATAGCAATAACTCTTTTGAGCAAAGGAATAGAACCCGACTTATATTCGATCGATTTATAAGGTTTGCTAAAATGAATTTCCGCTATTTTTTTACTACCGTCTTTTATTTCCGATAGAATAGACAATTCGTGAGTATAAGTAGATATACTTATGTCGGGTTTTATTTCATTCAGTACAGCTTCTAGACGCAAATAATGCAGTCGTCTCTTTTTCAACTGAGTAGGTAATGCTTTGTAAATAGATAAAAACTCTAACTCATCATAATTTATCTCTAAATCCACAAACTTAATTCGAGAAGAGAAATCAAAAAAATTGGCTTTATACTTTCTGTCAGTCGTTACTATAGTCACATCATAGCCTATAACATCCGCAAGGTAATTAGCCTTACTGCAAATGCTACGTTCCATACCTCCCGATTGAGAAGAATCTATGAGACAATATACAATTTTCATTCGTCTTGAGTATTTTCAGTCAAGCTGCTTGGAGTCTGTATCGAAAAGTTCCTCCTTGTTGTATCGGTATTTGTACAAGAGTACCCAAAACAGATTGTTCCCTATAATTACACTGAATAAAAGCAAAGACTCCATAAGTCCATAAACCAGAAAACTTACAACAACAGCAATAATAATGATATTCTGCTGCTTCACAATATTCCTAATTGCAAAGAAGTATAAATATATGAAATATATGAACAGAAAAACGCCTGCTTCGAAAAGCAGATGCATATAACTACTATCAATTATAATATAGTCAAATGCGGTTGTACCTAACAGATATTGTATGGGGACTAAGCTATCGAGCAATTGTTTATATAAAGTAAGGCGAGTACTAACTAACATATTCAAAGCAGGATATTCTTCAACATTCTGAGCTAAATAGATAGTCAATGCAGTAAATAACAGAGGTAATATGTAAAGAATATACCGTGAATAACCGATTCGATAATTAGGCTTTAACTTCATCCTTAGAGAATAGTAAAACAGAACTGCACAGAAAGTGATAATCGTCAATATAAAGCTACGGGAAACCGTCTCAGTATAAAGATAGATGGATAATAACATTAAAACACTCAGTAGAATCCAGACAAAATTTCTATATCTGGATAAATAACAATACAACAACAAAGATGTGAATAATCCCCAATAATATATTGCAGCAATATTAGGATGACTAAACCCAAAATCATATCGTACCCGAATAAGACTAAAAGTTTCGGACTGCATCATTCGTCCCGTTCCTACAAACAAAAACATTATAAAAACAGTAGTCCCTAATATGATTATATTGTATTTCAGATAGGTTTTCAGATTCAATGTAGATACGCACTGCATCAATATTATAGGCGTGAGTACATTCAGTTTATAGGGTGTAAATTCGGCTAGAGAGATAATTACAAACAGACCTAAGCAATACAAATACTCACGTCTCATAGCAGCATAATCGAACGACAGGAGGAAAAAAACAACTGTGAGGACGGAGAGAATCTCCTGCCTTTCACCCAATACGACCGTAAAGAGGAATCTGAAATTGAGTATCAATAACAGAATAAATATACTAGGCTTCCGTATCTTTTCTAAAACCTCATTCATCACCTACTCCTTTCTTTCCCAATCCAGTTCGAAATTCCGTATTTTATTTGTTGCCAATAATTCATACCTATTCCTTCCGAAACAGTTAATTCCCATTTCCAATTCTGATAACAAAGTTGAACAATACCAATTGCTAAAATAGCTCCCAGAACTCCTAAGTCGAAATAAAGAATCAATATAGGCATCAATATAAAGATACCCAATGCCGACCACAAGGAAGATGCAAGATAGGGAACTTTATTCTCGGAAGATATAAGATTCAGAGCCAATGCCTGATTAGAATCGAACAAATATACTATAAACAGTACTGCTAAAGGCAAAGTTGGCAAAAACGTAGTACCACTCCCAATAATCGCCAGACCCCAATCTCCAAACAGCAACACAGCAACACAGCCTAGTGTATACAGCAATAAGAAGAGCACTAAGCTTTTAGAATAGATGCGTCTGATAACATCAAGATCTCTTGTTACCCAACTTTGCGATATATATGTAGAATAACTATAATAGTATAATAAAGAAACAGCTGTTAATACATTTACAACCTGTATACTCAGTCCATATTTAGCAATCGTAGCCAATGGGAGAAACAGAGATGCATAAAAGAGACTTCCTTTAGTTGAAAAGTATAATGCCATATTAGCCAATCCTAATTTATAGGTATTCTGCCAGATAACACTCATCAAATCTTTAGTCTGTATTTCAATTTCTCTTAATTTTGGCCTCAAATCATCTTTGTAAGCAAAATAATCACCCAAAGCAAAATTAACCAGAGCCGATATACAGTTGGCTATCGCAATACCCAAAATACCATAACCCGAATACAATAAGCCGAAAGTCAAAAGCATGTAAACCCCACGATTTATAATAATCAATTGGTTGTATTCCTTTATATAACCACGCCCTTGCAGAATACAACTCAAATAGAGGCAATAAAAGCTAAAGACAATACTCAATGAATAAAGTATCCACGAAGTAATTATAATATTTTGATCGGGCAGCCCATCAGATAAGTAACTGATATACCAAGAGCCTACAACTATCAGCAAGAAGATCATACCAATAGAAACATACCCATAAAACCGACGCATGGCATGTATCAAACTTTTAATCAAAGGGTAATTTGACTCTTTCAGAACTTCGGAAAAAGAGTCTACACCATCTTTTATCAAAGAAGTAGCACCTCCGAAAGCATACGAGATATTACGGGCAAAAGTGGTTTGAAAAGCCAATCCTATAAGTGTAGCAAACATCCCCAGATTGACGAAAATATACCAGACACCTAACGTATCGGATGGAAGGTAGCGAAAGATAGCAGGCAGTATGAAAATATTAGCGCCTATATTACAACCTTGTGCTACATATCCCCATATAACGTCTTTTCGGGTAATAACTATCTTGCTCAATATTTTGTGTTGTTATGCTTTGCCTTTGTTGGCTGCTCCATAACCATAACCGTAAGCGGCTTTGGTAGTAGTTCCATTGATAACTATCGATACATTTTTCAACTTTTGTTCCTCAACAATAGATTCCGCTAATTTGAGGTACGATTTATTTGTATAATTAGCTCTGAACAGATATACCGTTGTATCGGAAACTCTATCTAAACAGAAGGTATCGGAAACCATTCCAACAGGAGCAGTGTCAACAATAATATAATCGAAATTCTCTCGCAGATATGCAAACATCTCCTCCAAACGGTCGTTTAATAACAGTTCCGCAGGATTAGGTGGTATAGGTCCCGCAGGCACTACATATACATTTGGATGCAAATCGGGACGATGTATAACAATCTCTTCGGGCTTCATATCATCCGAAGCCAGATACATAGTCATACCATCCTTTCGGCTTATGCTCAAATATTCAGAAAGCTTAGGGTTACGGATATCCAAACCGACCAAAGCTACTTTTTTATTTTTAATCAAGGCAAATGAAAGTGCAAGGTTAACTGTAAAAAACGATTTACCTTCTCCACTCACACTTGAGGTTACCAAAATAACCTTTTGATCTTTCTTCATCAAAAATTGCAGATTCGTTCTCACCAATCGGAACAACTCCGCTGTTGAAGTATTAATACCTTCTGCTACAGCAATATTTTCGGCTGTTTTGTCGAGACATATTTCACCCAAAACGGGTACAGATGTTGCCTCTTCCAGTTCTTCTTTCGATGCTATTTTTATTTTGAATATATCAATCAAATAAATAATCAACACAGGTATCAGTAGCGCAAACAATAAAGAAATACCCAATGTAATTATTTTGCGAGGAGCAACAGGCTTCCATATATTATATGCACCATCAATAACTTTCGCTTTGGGTGTTGTAGAAGCCAACGTTAATTGCGTTTCTTCCATCTTGGTCAGGAGAAATACATAAAGGTCTGATTTTACTTTTCGTTGACGTTCTATTTCCAAATACTCACGTTCCTGTCTGGGCATCTCAGATATTCGCGATTGCATTTCGCCTTCAAGCCCTGCCCAATCTTTCTTTCGTATACTAATATCCCTGCGGGCATTACGAATACTTGTTTCAACATTTTTCCTTAGCAAATCGATCTGTTCGTTCATCGAAATCACAACCGGGTTTTGTTGAGTACTATTCTGCAACAAGTGTGTTCTTTCCAATAAAGCACTATTGTAAGCACGTATAGCCTCTAAAGTATTGTTTGAAACAGCAGTATTAGATGGAATCAGCTCATATTTATTCTTTGGATCGGAGATAAAACCCTCAAGCATATCTGCAATACTCAATTGTATATTTATCTCTGTACTTTTCTCTTGAAGATCATTGTACTTTTCAATAAACACGGTAGACTCCGAAGTCATATCCGTTATATTATTTTGTTTCTTGAAGTTTTCGAGATATTTCTCCAAATCGCTCAGTTCATTAGAGAGTAAGTTGATCCGTTCCTTTATAAAATCAGCAGTATTTTCGGCCTCTCTATTTTTATCTACTTTGGCATCATCATTATATAATTCAATGAGCTTATTTAGAATATCTTTACCCCGATCTTTATTTACATCCCTTATGCTAAGAGTTATAATATCTGAACTATTAGAGCCTGAGCCAACCATTATTTTCTCACGAAATTTCTCAGCAGCATAATCTAATCCAGCTAAAACAACGTTTAATGTATAATCCTTTTTATCGATTGGTTTGCCTGAATAATTCAATGTAAAGCTGCCATAGGGAAGTTTTACTTCGGCAGGTAAAGAAGAGAACTCAAATTCGCCTATTTTATCTCCATCTGCTTTTACTCTTACTTTAACTGCCTTACCTTCTACACTTATTTTAAATTTCAGAGGCATCGACAAAGTGTCAACAATGCTCCGCTCCACAACCAAATTTAGAGGTGAAGTATTATACATCGATTTATCGAATGGAAATTTCTTTAAGTCGTAAGTAGTGTACAAACCTAACTCATAAATCATATCGCGCATATGCGATTGAGACGACATCACCGCCGATTCGTCATCTATATTATCAGAACCGCCCAGTCCTCCCAACCCAAAACTACGAACCAATGAAGATGCTATTTTAGCACCCTCCTCCTCTGTTCTCAGTTTCACATTCGAAACAATCAAAAAAGTAGGATCTACCGTTTTCAGATAAGCTATTGCTATAAATAAGCAAGCAATACCCGATACTAAAAACCATTTCCAATATCGTGTGTATTTGAGGATAACGTCTCCTACATCTACAAATTCGGATTTCTTATTTACACTCATATAAAAGTAGTTTCAACTATTTACTGCCATACCTATTACTAAGTTGTCTGACCTTAATCATTTATTAGACACAGCTATTATTAATGATACTGTGGCAATTACACTGGTGATGGCTGTAGTAATCAATGTCAAGTTAAACTGTTTTTGTTGACTCATCTGTGCATCTTTCTGATGCTCTTTGTTCGACTCTACATACACAATATCGTTTTGTTGCAAGTAGAAATATTTTGAAGAAAATACATCACCGCTTTTAGTCAGATCAAATCGTATAAACTCTTTCTTTCCCTCATTCTCGCGGATCAGCAATACATTATCACGTCTTCCATAAAGGGTTAAATCCCGAGCATTTGCAATAGCATCCAATATAGATACCCGTTGACCGGTGAAATAGAAAGGACCCGGAGCATTTACCGACCCTAAGACAGATACTCTAAAATTCAAAATCTGGATATTTACAATAGGATCTTTTACATAATCCTCTAATCGAATCTGCAATAAACTAACAGCCTCTTCAAGAGACAAACCAGCTAATCTAATTTTTCCTAAGGTAGGGAAGTTGATCTCACCTTGGCTATCAACCAAATATGTAGGAAGCGGACTTTGAGTAGGATTAAGTTGTCCCGTTACAGGAAGATTAAAGGGCGTTACAGCCTGAGGATTAACAGATGATACAACAATAGCTAGCTGATCGTCAGGCTTTATTCTTATTTCTTGTATAGAATCAGACATTACAACTTCTTTCTGCAAGTATTCATCTAGATCTTGAAAATATGAGAAGTTCTTTGTTGTTCCACACGAACTACAAAAAATAATTATTCCGATGAATAGTAAAAAATGATACCTCTTCATTTATTATATATATTTTAATACCTATATACTCCTTACCTCAATTCGAGCGAAAATGATAATTGTAGCTTGCAATACTTTCTTAAAAAGCCAAACAAACAAAAAAAGCTGAACTAACATTATAACGTCTGTTGGGAACAGAAATTATACACTAAATGACAAAGATACTTTTTTAATGAAAAGTTAGTCTTTTTAAAAGGCAGAAAAGTATTTTTCCCTAAAACAAAGAGCCTCTTGAATAATTATCCAAGAGGCTCTCATTTATTTTTGCTGAGTTTTTTTTTAAAAAAATTCAGAAAAAGGTCTTAAACCTTAATCTAAAGATAAAAATCCTACATTATTGATAAGTTCAGTGTCAACCATGATACGACCGCAATATTCACATACCAAGATTTTCTTTCCTAATTTAATATCCATTTGCTTTTGTGGTGGTATTTTATTGAAACAACCTCCACAAGCTCCACGCTCAATAGATACAATTGCCAAACCATTACGTGCACTTTTACGGATACGTTTGAATGCTTGAAGAAGGCGAGGCTCTACTTCTGCTTCAATGCCTTTTATCTCATCTCTTAAAACTTCTTCTTGTTGTTTAGTTTCAGAAACGATTTCATCTAATTCTTCTTTCTTTTGTGCTAAGTCAGCAGAACGATCTGTTAGATAAGCATGACTTGTTTCGATTTGCTCTTTCAGAGTTTTTACGTTTTGAGTAAATTCTTTGATACGCTTTTCTGACAATTCAATTTCTAATGTTTCGAATTCAATTTCCTTGCTCAGGTGATCGTATTCGCGATTGTTACGTACATTATCTAGTTGTTCTTTATACTTCTCAACTTTCAATGTACAATCTTGAATTTTTTGCTTCTGTTGAGCAACAGCAGCTTCAAATTCTTTAAGATCCGACTCATATTTTCCAACACGTGTTTTAAGACCTGCAATTTCATCATCTAAGTCAGATACCTCTAAAGGTAATTCACCACGAAGTATTTTGATTTTATCTACTTCCGACAATTTTTCTTGTAGATTATAAAGCGTTCTTAGCTTATCTTCTACTGCAATTTCTTTTTCAGCTGGTTTCTTTGCCATTTTATATTTTGTTATTTATTAAGTCCAATACAACTATTCGCACATTACTAAGAATAAAAAAATGCAGCAAACAAAAAGCATCATATTTCGCTTTTTTATTTACTACATTGCAATATTTCGGCGGGAGTATATCACCACGTCCATACACAGAATTGCTATTTATTCGTCACAATTCAAATACAAAGATACTATTTTCAGATGAAATTACCAAAAATAGCCCCATTCATTTACGAGATGAACGCATGGCTTTCAGATGTTTTAACTCTGCATCTACTTTCAGTTTACTATATTCATCCGATTCAATGGCATAAATAGCTATTTTGCCTTCTACATTATAATGTATTCCCCATCCGTAACGCTTTGGCAATGGAGAACAGCGAAGACAAGGCTGTCCTTTAGAGAAAAACAAAGCTTTTTCTTTTTCAATATCATCAGATTCTACCGCATTCTTACTTACATAGATATCAAATACAATATCATCTGATGAATACAGATAAGGATTCTCCTTTATTTTATAGAATTGTATTGTAGCAACTGTTTTTTTATTACCTCGTTCTATAGGAATTTCAGCTTTCGTCAATAAACAATCCTCTGCAACCTCTATAAACGTATTATAATAGTTGGTCGATTTTTCCATAAATCACACTATAATAGATTATAGATATTTAACCGGGTTGACATCAAATTGAGATAAATTTAATTCCACTTCAGGATGCTTTTCTGAGATAAGATCATAAAATATATCTTTTGTACAGATCTCAGATTCATAATGACCAACAGTAGCCAATAAGATTTTGTCCTCTACATCATAGAAGTCATTATATTTAGCCTCCCCTGTTATAAAAACATCAGCACCATAACCAATAGCTTGAGGCAGAAGGAAAGCTCCACTACCACCACATAAAGCTACTTCGTGAATCATAGTTCCCCGATAAGTGGAATGCTGGATACTCGACAAATGAAGTGTATCTTTCAAATAGTACAGAAAATCTTCTTCTTCCATCGGATCAGGCAAAGTACCTACAATACCACTACCTGCTTGCGACCACGAATTTTGCAAAGTGTAAAAATCATAAGCTGGTTCTTCGTAAGGATGCACTGCTAAGAGAGCATTCAGAACTTCTTTTTGTTTAAATGCAGGTAAGATAACTTCTATCCGCAATTCGGCTTCGCGATGTAGCTCACCTTTCTCTCCGATAAAAGGAGTCGCATTCTCCCCTGCTCTAAAAGTTCCTTCACCTATTATATTATAACTACAAGCATCATAATTTCCAATACTTCCCGCTCCGGCATTGAATAAAACAGTACGTACACTATCCGCATAATCCATTGGCACAAATGTGACCAATTTCATCAGACTATTTTTTTGTGGTGCAAGTATCTTCACTTGTTGTAAGTCGAGTATTTTCGCCAATTGATAATTAACACCTCCAACAGCATTATCTAAATTGGTATGAGCAGCATATACCACAATATCGTGCTTACACGCTTTTATCATACAACGCTCAACATAATTTTTACCCGTAAGAGATTTAAAACTACGAAAAGCCAGAGGATGGTGCGATACTACAAGGTTACACCCCAATCGTATAGCTTCATCCATTACATCTTCGGTAACATCAATACACAGCAAAACAGCTTTCACTTCTTGGCTGACATCACCTACCTGCACACCGCAATTATCGAAACTCTCCTGCAAAGGCAGAGGAGCCAGATGTTCTATTGTTTGTAATATTTCTTTTATTTTCATGGTCTACGCGGATTATATAATAAAATACTCTATTGTTTTCTACCCCTAAAAGGTTACAACCCTTATATTACTTACAACTAATAACAACAAGAAAATGAAACAGTAGTAAGTTCTAAGTTATATTCAGCTTATTCTACAAAAAGTTATATAGAAAAAGGACAGTTGCTTCATAAGCGTTTTTAGTGGAATCTTTAATTTCCATTGTCACCTTCATTTCAGCTTTTATTGTACCTCTAAGATTTATCAGCGAAAGAAGTTTTACACGTATACGAACCTCACTATCAACCACAACTGCCTGACCAAACTTCAGCTTATCCATACCATAGTTGATCATCATTTTAAGATTACGCACATCAATTATCTGAGACCATAGATGAGGCAATAGTGACAATGTTAAATAACCATGAGCAATTGTATTATGAAATACGCTTTCCGTTTTAGCTTTCTCCACATCAACATGTATCCATTGATGATCAAGAGTCGCATCTGCAAATAAATTTATACGATCTTGTGTAATTTTCAGATAATCGGACACTCCGATTTCTTTACCAACATATTGTTCAAACTCTTCAAATGAGTTAATTATCACTTTATCCATAATGTCTTTAATCATGTGTATAACAATAGATATTACATCCAGAGAAGGACTATTTCTTTAGTTGTAACATCTTAAAATTTTATTTGTTGTAAGCAAAGATACTTATTTTGCTCATATATTATATATAGCAATCAGAGATACAACAAGTAAGGTATCAATTAATTCTCAATTGAGATCAAAAAAACTTTATTATCTTTGTACTTCTTATCAGATTAGAGTAGAAAATATAACAATAGAAGACGCTATATCATATGTTTGAAAATTTAAGTGATAGATTAGACCGATCGTTTAAACTACTAAAAGGTGAAGGCAAAATAACGGAGATCAACGTTGCAGAAACGCTGAAAGATGTTCGTAGAGCATTGCTTGACGCCGACGTTAACTTTAAAACTGCTAAACAATTTACCGAAACAGTTAAGGAAAAGGCTTTAGGACAAAATGTACTTACAGCTGTTAAGCCTAGCCAGTTGATGGTAAAAATAGTACATGATGAGCTTGCCGAACTAATGGGAGGTACATCTGTAGATATTAGTCTGGATGGCAATCCGGCTATTATTCTTATGGCAGGACTACAAGGTTCGGGAAAAACAACTTTCTCGGGAAAGCTTGCCAACCTTCTTAAAACTAAAAAAGGAAAAAAACCTCTACTCGTTGCAGATGACATATACCGTCCTGCGGCTATAGAACAGTTGAGAATATTAGGAACTCAAATAGATGTTCCTGTGTATTCGGAAGACGGAAATAACAATCCTGTTGAAATTGCCCTAAACGCAATTAAACAAGCAAAAGCAAACGGTAACGATGTTGTAATTATAGATACAGCAGGTCGTTTAGCAATTGATGAAGCGATGATGAACGAAATCGCAGCAATCAAAACAGCAGTTAAACCTAGCGAAATATTGTTCGTTGTAGACTCTATGACGGGACAGGATGCAGTAAACACCGCTAAAGAATTCAACGACAGATTGAACTTTGACGGAGTTATCCTTACCAAATTAGATGGTGACACACGTGGTGGAGCAGCTCTATCAATTCGTTCGATAGTAAACAAGCCTATCAAGTATGTGGGTATGGGCGAAAAGATGGATGCACTAGACATTTTCCATCCCGAACGTATGGCTGACCGTATATTAGGAATGGGTGATATCGTTTCGTTAGTAGAACGTGCCCAAGAGCAATATGACGAAGAAGAAGCTCGCCGTCTTCAAAAGAAGATTGCAAAAAATCAATTTGACTTTAATGACTTCCTTTCTCAAATACACCAAATCAAGAAAATGGGTAACCTTAAAGATTTGGCAGCCATGATTCCCGGTGTAGGAAAAGCGATGAAAGATATAGATATCGATGATAATGCTTTCAAAAGTATTGAAGCGATTATCTACTCTATGAGTCCAAAAGAAAGAGTTAGTCCAGAGATTCTCAACGGAAGTCGCCGTCAGCGTATAGCTAAAGGTAGCGGAACATCTATTCAGGAGGTAAACAAACTAATCAAACAGTTTGATGAAACCCGAAAGATGATGAAAATGATGACTCAGATGAAAGGCGCAGGCAAATTGATGTCGAAGATGCCTGGAATGAAAAGATAAGATAAATTGAAAGAGGGGTCGTTGTGCCCCTCTTTTTATTATAAGTAGTTTCAACTATTTATCGCCTTGTATAAGATTACACATCTTGTGTACTTATTTACTTGCACAACTTGTTAACTACTTCACGAGATTTACCAACGCAAGAAAAAAGGTCTGTGACCTTACTAAAAAATTAAACACAGAATATCTATGCAACTTATCGACGGAAAGGCTATAGCCGCTCAAATAAAAAAAGAAATTGCCGAAGAGGTAACTATTATAAAAGCAAACGGAGGAAAAACACCACACCTCGTTGCTGTTCTTGTAGGACACGATGGAGGTAGCGAAACCTACGTTTCGAACAAAGTACGTACATGCGAAGAAGTAGGCTTCAAATCAACCCTTATCAGATATGAAAGCGACGTTACCGAAGAAGAAATTCTTGCGTGTGTAGAAAAATTGAATAAGGATGCAGATGTAGATGGTTTTATTGTACAGCTGCCCTTACCAAAACATATTTCTGAAGAAAAAGTAATAGAAGCAATCGACTACCGCAAAGATGTTGACGGATTTCATCCAATCAATGTAGGTCGTATGTCAATAGGTCTTCCCTGTTTTGTCTCTGCAACACCAGCCGGTATAGTTGAGCTACTTAAACGTTATAATATACCTACACAAGGCAAGAATTGTGTTGTACTGGGCAGAAGTAACATCGTAGGTAAACCGATAGCAGGTCTTATGATGCAAAAAGGTTATCCGGGAGACGCAACAGTAACAGTATGCCATAGCCGCACTCCTAATATCAAAGAGATATGTCTAGAAGCCGATATCATTATAGCAGCAATGGGCGTTCCTGAATTTCTGAAAGGAGATATGGTAAAAGAAGGCGTAACCGTAATTGATGTTGGAACTACAAGAGTGCCATCCACAGAAACAAAATCGGGCTTTAAATTAAAAGGAGATGTTGCTTTTGATGAAGTGGTAGCCAAAGCTGGATTCATTACTCCAGTTCCCGGAGGTGTAGGTCCCATGACTATTATTTCTTTGATGAGAAATACACTCCTTGCCGGAAAAAAGGAAATCTACAAATAGATAACTACTCTCTCTTTTAATTTTGAGGGATTTAAAAATAAAATATCAGGAGTAACATTAATATTACTCCTGATAATTCAAAACGAATGAATCTTGTCAGGAATTAAATCCCGTGATTTATTATAGAAAGAGTCTCGTTTACATTGAAAAACTTGCTAGTAATATTTTTTGCCCCCATTGCTTCAACACGTTTTACATGCATTTGAGCATATTTTTCAGCAGAAGCCATATCTTTAAATAGATATATACCTCCACTTTCTTCTGTTCGAGTATTTTCTATCCATATTTTAGAAATAAAGCCTTCTTCGTTATTAATGCTTTCTGCTAATTGTTTAGCTCCATTTGTTAGTGCATCTCCCATCATCTCGGCTGGAAAATCAAAATTAATTTGTATTAGTACCATAATCGGATATATTAATGTTATTTAGATTTATAAAACGAATCGAACCATTTTTTGAAACGCCACAAATTACCTTATCGAGAAACAATGGCTTCTAATGCATTCTCATTTTGCAAACGTAGTAATTCTTTTTCAGCTTGCTGCATACTTATTTCTTCCAATATAGAAAGCTCTTTAATAGTTATAGTTATACTTGTATCAATCATATCAAAAGAGACTATACATAGAAAGTATATTATATAAAAAAGGAGAAATCTATGACTTCGATCTTCAAGCAAGACGATCGGATATTTTGCAAAGTATATTTTGAGGTTTAATTTCGATTTTAGGATTGAGTATAGTTATTGATAAATAGAAAGTCTTCGAATAAAAGGAAAAAGCACAAAAAACTCATCCCAAAACAATAAAAGATATTGTCATTATAACAGTCTGAACAGGTACAAATTCAAACTTGCATTAGTCTTCATTTTTCAGCCTATTTTACATGTTATAAAACATGAAGTGGGTACAAAAAAGAAGAGGTTGTCATCTCGACACTCCCTGTTTAAGATGTAACTCTCTGTAAATCAATATGTATTTTTGTTAAATAAGCCTAAACCAACATATAGCGCGACATGGACAGGGTTTATAGTAATATTTAAACACTAACAAATATATATAGATTATTTTTATAAAAGAGTCTATTAATAGACTCTTTTTTGAATATACAATATATATAAATAAAAGCCCCATATGAAGGCTATTCATATGGGCAAACATGGTATCTATATAACATCAATAAAGCTTATTTTTTTATGTATTTATCGCTTCCGATTAAAGGTGTAGCTTTAAATTTGACCACTTTTTTAGGTCTGGCCATAATAGTTTGACCACTTTTCGGATTTCTGGATTGACGTTCCGGTAATTGCTTTATCGAAAAAGTACCAAAATTATGGATTGATATTTTATCACCTTTAGATAAAGCCACCCGAATCGTTTCCAGAATCATTTCCAGGCTTGATTGAATAATACTCTGTGTTAATCCACTCCTTTGCGCAGCAGCTTTAATTAAGTCTCTTTTGTTCATTGTTTAAATTTTAGGTAAGTGTAGAATTTAGTATCTTATCCTGTTTTTGTTCTTGTTATATACCATTCTGAACAGCTAGAAATACAATCAAGCAGATACCCCTGACTAATTTGATACATCTTTGTTGAAATATACAAAATATATATTATCTGTATTTCTGCTTTATGGGTTTAATATGAATTTCAATTCTACCATCGTTAATAATGCTAACCAGGCTTTTATACATCG
>NZ_JADCLR010000034.1:0-26339 GCF_015233815.1 Dysgonomonas sp. GY617 | reverse complement strand
CTCTAGGTTCTTGACGAAAATAAAGTTAGATTCTAATATTAATTAGTCTCTACCCGTCTAATGCTATGTTTTTGTTTTTATGTATAACCTTGTCAATGATCGCTTCTTTTTGCTTCTGGTAACAACCATCTCTCGGTTGTAAAGCGAGTGCAAAAGTAGTCCCTTTTATAATACACTCCAAATAATTTATATACTATTTTTGAAAATAATCGAATCTTTTTTTCAATGGCCTTATTATCAAGTGGATAGAGAGACGAAAAATATCACAAGATAGACATCCTGCTATACTTATATGCTTATGTACTTAAAACCAGCTCTTTGGCAAATATATAAAATAAATAATCTTATATCCTATTTTTAAGGGAAGAATTTCAACTATTTAACTTTCTAACATCTCTTTATTAGAACAGCAGTAGGTAATCTACTTAAAACCTATACTTTACAAAGTAAGTGATTAGTAAAGCCCAGCCTACAATCAGGAAGAGCCCTCCAATTGGGGTAATAGGCCCTAAGAATTTCAGATTTATATTCCAGTATTCGGAGAAAGCCAAAAAGTAGATAGTAAACGAAAAAAGGAATGTACCTATTATCATACACAGGCTCGACCATTTCTCTAATGGCGTTGTAAAGGATAAAAACAACCCTAGTACGAGTAATACAATTGCATGGTACATCTGATAACGAATGCCAACTTCGAAGCTGGCAAGTTTATCTACTGAAAGAATTTTCTTAAAAGCATGGGAGCCCAAGGCTCCCAGTATAATTGTTATCAAGCCATAAACACCGGCTATAATTAAAGTAAATTGTTTCATCTTCTATTTAAGGTCTGAGACCTCATTATTGTTTCCGCTATATAATTAGCTAAAACGGGTTGTAAGTATAAATTTATAATATATAAAGCGTACTCATTATATAGCTATATAGTATATATTATGCTGATGGCTTTATTTCCTATCAGATATAGGTGTATAGCTCTTCATCTCTGATGCATTTTTGTATGCCGGACGAATTATTCTACGCTCTTTGAAGTTTAATTCCTCTATACGGTGTGCTGTCCATCCTACAATACGAGCCATGGCAAATAGTGGTGTGTATATTTCTTGAGGTAAACCAATCATATCATATACAAAACCCGAATAAAAATCGACATTGGCACAAACTTGCTTCTTTACATTACTCCCTTTATACTCCATAAAGTTTTTAATTGCACGTTCTTCAAGCAGGTTATAGAAATCAAATTCTTCTTCGCGCCCTTTTTCTATAGCTAAATCTCGTGCCATCTCCTTTAAGAGCGTTGCACGTGGATCCGATATTGTATAAATTGCATGCCCTATACCATATATAAGACCTGTTTTATTATATGCTTGTTTGTTTAATATCTTCTGTAAGAATGCATCAATTTCCTCAACGTTTGTCCAATCCTTTATATTCTTCTTGATATGTTTGAGCATATCTACTACTCGCAAATTGGCACCTCCATGCAAAGGTCCTTTTAATGATCCAATACCTGCGGCAATTGAAGCGTAGGTATCTGTACCTGCAGAACTGGTTACACGAACTGTAAAGGTTGAATTGTTACCTCCCCCGTGATCGGCATGAACCATCAATGCCAAATCGAGTATCTTCACATCTAAAGGAGTGTATTTACTGCCTTTCATCATATATAGAAAATTTTCTGCTAATGAAAATTTCTCTTTTGGATGTCTTATATGAAGCGATTTGCCTTGATTATGTCTTAGTGCATTGTATGCATATGCAACAATGGTAGGAAATGTAGCTATCAGATTGAGAGATTGTCTAACCAGATTTTCTTCTGATGTATCATCCGCATTCTCATCGAAGGTATATAGTTCTAAAACACATCTCGAAAGGATATTCATAATATCAGAGCCTTCGAGATCGAGAATGTGCATGGTTATCTTTGGATTTAAATCCATCGTCTGACTCAACAGTTGCGAGAAATCTTTCAATTCTTGTTTTTCGGGAAGATAACCTGCTAGAATCAGAAATATTGTTTCTTCGAACCCTAAACGATTTTCTTCTTGAGCTCCTTTTACAATATCCTCTATATTGATTCCCCTATATATCAATTTTCCGGGAATGGCTTTCAGCGATCCATTTTCGTCTCTTTCGTACCCTACAACATCTCCGACTTTGGTTAATCCAACAACAACCCCTGTATGGTCTTCGTTGCGGAGTCCTCTTTTTACATTATATGTTTGAAATAAGTCCGGATCTATTTGTGTAGTGGTGCGTATCGTTTCGGAGATTTTCTTTATAATGTTATTCATCGGATAAAATTTATGGCGTTATTAATTTCTGGTCACAGACCTATTCTATATATACTATGTACTTATTACAAATTACTTATTAGAAGTTGAGAGAACGCACTAGTTGAAAGTGTTGTTCCATCGTCCATAAAGCGGGCAAGATCGGCTGTAGCTTCACCTTTACTATAAAGTTTTTCCAGACCATTTGTGATAAGCTCTCCTGCCTCGGTCCATCCCAGATATTCAAGCATCATTACAGCAGAAAGTAATAATGATGATGGATTCACAATATCCTTGCCTGCAATATCGGGAGCTGTACCATGAGTAGCCTCAAATATTGCATGTCCTGTCATATAGTTTATATTAGCTCCGGGAGCGATACCAATACCACCCACCATGGCAGCCAACTGATCGGAAACATAATCTCCATTCAAATTCAGAGTTGCAATTACCGAATATTCAGCAGGTTTTAATAATGTATTCTGCAAAAAAGCATCAGCTATTACATCTTTGATAATTAGTTTACCTTCCGATTTAGCTTGCTCCAATGCTTTATTAGCATCAGCTTCTCCTTTTTCTTTCTTAATTTTCTCCCACTGTTGCCAAGTAAATACCTTATCGCCATATTCTTTTTCGGCAAGAGCATACCCCCAAAGTTTGAAACCACCTTCAGTAAATTTCATAATATTGCCTTTATGAACAATAGTTACTGAGGGTAATTTATTCTCCAAAGCATATTCTATTGCTGCACGAACCAAACGTTCTGTGCCCTCAACCGATACGGGTTTAACCCCAAAAGAAGAAGTTTCGGGGAAACGTACTTTCTTAACTCCCATTTCCGTTTGAAGAAAATTCAGAAATTTTGCTGCTTCGGGTGTTCCTTGCATCCATTCGATACCTGCATAAATATCCTCCGTATTTTCACGGAAAATAGTCATATTTACTTTCTCCGGTGTTTTAATTGGAGATACCACGCCTTTAAACCAACGAACAGGGCGAAGACATACGTACAAATCTAAATCCTGACGAAGGGCTACATTCAACGAACGGATTCCTCCTCCAACGGGTGTAGTAAGAGGTCCTTTTATTCCCACCAGATACTCACGAAAGGCATTCATTGTATCTTCGGGAAGCCACGAACCGTTTTCATTAAATGATTTTTCTCCTGCAAGAACTTCTTTCCACTCTATCTTACGTTTTCCTTGGTAAGCCTTTTCAACAGCCTTATCTATTACTTGTTGCGAATTCTTCCATATTTCTATTCCTACCCCATCACCTTCTATAAAAGGAATGATTGGATTATTCGGAACATTTAGTTTACCGTTATTTATAGTTATTTTTTGTGACATTATTTTTTATTTTTTATTTCCAAAAATCATCATGATCTTTATCTCTTTGCCAATTATATTCTATTCTGAAAGCAATTTCTTCTGCAATCTCTTTTCCTTTAAAATCGCTTACAAAACCTAAAGCCATATCTATTCCTGCACTTACACCTGATGAAGTATAATACTTACCGTCAACGACCCATCGCGCTTGCTGTATCCAATTGACTTTATCTGAATTGCTCTTTACCCAATCGAAAGCCCGTTTATTGGATGTTGCTTTCTTTCCATCAAGAAGTCCTGTTCGGGCAAGTAAGGCACTGCCTGTACATACAGTTAATACATATAGACTTTTTTCGGCTAGGGATTTTATCTGATTAAGAAATTCTATATTGTCAACTTCTTTACGTGTTCCTCCCCCACCGGGTATAAATAGCACATCGTCTGTTTGGGTATTATCTATTTTCTGAGTCTCAATTCTTATTCCGTCTTTATTAGATACAATCCCTCCTTCTAGAGAATAATACTCAAGGGTACATTTATTAACTTTGCCAAAAACCTCAACAGGTCCAAAGACATCTAAAGTCTCAAAATCAGGAAATAGAATTACATTTATATTCATTCTCGTCATTTATATGGCTAGAGAGTCGCAACCTTATTCTCCTTTCATATAATTCAATGCACTACCTGCTTTGAACCATTCTATTTGAAGTTGATTATAAGTATGAGCAACTTCTATTGTATCTGTTATTCCATCTTTGTGGGTCAATTTTACTTGCAGATTCTTTCCGGGTTGAAAATCTGTCAGACCTAAAATACTTATTTTATCTTCCTCACGAACCTTGTCATAATCTTCTTTATTAACAAAGGTAAGAGCCAGCATACCTTGCTTTTTCAAGTTGGTTTCATGAATACGTGCAAATGATTTTACAATAAGCGCTTTCACATTCAAAAAACGAGGTTCCATAGCTGCATGCTCACGAGAAGAGCCTTCTCCGTAATTTTCCTCTGCAACAACAATCGAACCCAAACCTTTTGCTTTGAAGTTTCGTGCCAATTGAGGTACAGCCTCAAATTCGCCTGTCAATGGATTTTTTACTGAATTTGTTTTATCATTGAATGCATTAACTGCACCAATCAACATATTATCCGATATATTATCAAGGTGTCCACGAAAACGTAACCACGGTCCAGCCATCGAAATATGATCTGTTGTACATTTTCCTTTTGCTTTTATCAATAACGGTTGTTCAATAATATCTTTTCCGTCCCACACCGCAAATGGTTGTAATATTTGTAGACGTTGCGAATCGGGAGCTATATTTACTTCAATATTACTTCCTGCTGACACAGGTTCAATATATCCTAAATCTTCTACACCGAAACCTTTTTGAGGTAACTCTAATCCGATTGGTTCTTGTAGTTTTACTTTTTCACCTTTAGCATTAGTAAGCGTATCCGTCATCGGATTAAAACACAAATCTCCTGCTATTGTCAGAGCTGCCACTAATTCGGGCGAAGCTACAAAAGCATGTGTATTAGGATTGCCATCATTTCTTTTGGCAAAATTTCGATTGAAGGATGTTACAATAGAGTTTGGACGTTCCGGATTTTCCGTTTCACGTTTCCATTGTCCGATACAAGGTCCGCAAGCATTTGCCATAATGGTTGCTCCAACTTCTTCAAACTCCGTTAATATACCATCGCGTTCGGCTGTGAAACGTACTTGCTCCGATCCCGGGTTAATTATAAATTGTGCCTTAACCGACACTTCTTTTGATCTTGCATCTTTTACAATAGAAGCTGCTCTCGACATGTCTTCGTAAGAAGAGTTAGTGCAAGAACCTATTAAACCAACTTCCATTGCTTGAGGATATCCTTTTTCTTTTACCACTTTTGCAAATTCAGAAATAGGATGTGCTGCATCGGGAGTAAATGGACCATTAATATATGGTTCTAATTCCGATAAGTTGATTTCAATTACACGATCGTAATACTTCTCAGGGCTATTTTCAACCTCAGCATCTGCTTTTAAATGGTCTTTTACCGAGTTTATTACATCTACTATTTCTTTTCGGTCAGTAGCAACTAAATATTCAGCCGATTTTTCATCGTAAGGAAAAATAGAAGTAGTAGCTCCTACCTCAGCCCCCATATTACAAATAGTAGCTTTTCCTGTAGCCGAAAGCGAATATACACCTTCGCCGAAATATTCTATAATAGCATTTGTTCCACCTTTTACGGTAAGAATACCTGCCAGTTTCAAAATTACATCTTTAGCAGAAGCCCAACCCGATAGTTTTCCGGTTAGTTTTACTCCTATAATTTTAGGCATCTTCAATTCCCAAGGCATGCCCGCCATTACATCAACAGCATCTGCACCTCCTACACCAATAGCAATCATTCCTAATCCGCCGGCATTAGGAGTATGAGAATCTGTACCGATCATCATTCCTCCTGGAAATGCATAATTCTCCAATACTACCTGATGTATAATTCCTGCACCCGGTTTCCAAAAACCAATTCCGAATTTATTGGATACAACACTTAGAAAATCATATACTTCTTTATTGGTAATTTCAGCCGTATTCAAATCCTCTTTTGCTGATTTATAAGCTTGAATCAAGTGATCACAATGCACCGTAGATGGTACTGCAACTCTTTCGCGACCTGAATTCATCAACTGCAAAAGAGCCATTTGCGCCGTAGCATCCTGCATAGCTACTCTATCGGGAGCAAAATTTACATAATCCTCTCCTCTCTTATAATCTTTAATAGGCTCATCTTTTGATAGGTGAGCATACAATATTTTCTCTGTAAGCGTAAGAGGTCTTTTTAATTCTTCTTTAGCCTGTAATATTCTTTGAGGTAGCGTCTCATATAGATTTTGAATCATTTTAATATCAAAAACCATCTTTTATATATCTTTTAGTTAATCTTCACCTCGGTTTTATACCATTTTCAAAGATATAAAATTTAATTTAAATAGGAAAAAAACAATTTATATTTATGCATGAAAATTACATATTTATGCATTTTTGTTTATAAAAAGAGTAACGGCTTCAAATTTTGAAGCCGTTACCATATTAGTTGTAACTAATATTTTATTTATTAATTCTTCGATATGTATGCTTTTCTGGAGCGAAATAAAAAGAAAGAATACTTTTTGCATTTGTATCAGTATCTATATTTACTATAGTCTCAAATATAGGATAACGATATCCTTTTGCATACCATTTGTAAGTGGTAAATTCTGATCTATTGTAAGTTGTATAATCTGGATTTATACTGAGGTTAGTCTGCGTTGAAGATCTAACAGTTTTAATTCTCAATACATTTTTCAATACTCGACCTGAAGGTAATATTAATGTACCGTACGCATCCGCATTCATCTCTATTTTCCCTTCAACTGTGAATAACGATTTACCTGAATACAAACCTTTTCCATAATAGGGAGCTTGTTGTTTATCTCCATAAGAGGTAGTATATGCATCAGAAAATAAACGAGTTGTATACTTTAAAAGGGTTACTGGATTTTCATGCCCCAAGGTTATCATTTTATTGTCTTTTAGCTGGAAATAGTACATAGTATTATGTTCCTCCGCAATTATTAGGCTATTAGGAGCAACATCTTTTGCTTCCAGACGATCATCTCCCATGATATAATGAGTTCCTTCAATTAAAACTGGAGCTTTGTAATCGACTGTGTATTCATCATTTATTGATACAAGATTACTAAAATCCCAAGTAACATTTGCCCCACTTTGTCCTGGATCTTTATATTCTACTTGCCGCTTTACAAGTTGGTCTCCTGCCCTCAAGCGGTTATCATTTAAATTAAATATATATGGCACAGAACTTATAATACCTGCCATTTGATTTATGATGACTTTCTTTAATAAACTCCCACAAGTAACAGTTACTTCTGCTGAACGAGTTGTTTCTTTTTGATTTTCCAAGACACTAATACTAATTGTTTCATTGCCCATTCCATTTCCGTCATCAACAATACACCATGCTGCATTAGAAGAAACAGTCCAACTACCATCCGACTCTACAGCAAAACCTCTGATTTCACCTTCGGGAAGAAAATCTAAAACTGACTCTGACAATGTTAATGAATAAACTTTTCCTATTTGTTTTATTACTATCTGTTCTGATTTACTACCACTTTTTATTACAAGAATTCCCTCACGTTCAACTTCAGAAGTATTAGCTTGAGCTTTTACCACAATTGTCTCATTTCCTTTGCCCTCAGAAAGACTCAGACTAAACCATTCTTGCAGACCTGTTATTGACCAGGAGTCATTCGATTGAATATCAAAAGACAACTCTTCCTCATCTGCAGAAAAGGTAAGTAGGGATTCGGATATATTTAATGTAAAAACTTTACCATTTTGTTGAATCAACAATTGTTCACTTTTATTACCCGCCTTAACTACAAGTATAACCTCTCGTTGTGTATCATTGGGATTAGCGATAGCTTTAATTTCTATTCTTTTGTTGCCTTCCCCTTCCTTTACATCCAGGATACACCATTCAGGAATACCTGATATAGACCAAGACACATTTGACTGTATATCAAAAGTTTTAGTTTCTTCATCAGCAACAAAATGAAGACTCAATGTTGATAATATTAATACTGTTTCCTTCTCATCCTCAGAACATGCCACGAAACAAAATAAAACAGCAATTAAAAGGCATACATTTTTCATAAATATTGATTTCATATTAATTATTGCACAAAGATATTTAAATTAATTAATATAATTTAAGATTCGATATTATTACAATAATATACAAAATTTCGAGAAACAATACCAATTTCGTTAATACTTAGTATTTGCAAAACTTTAAATAAAAAAGGCGAGTAAAACACTCGCCCTTTAAGTTATCAATAACTCTTTTTTTTCTTATCCTCTAACCCCTTAGTAGAGGGTTGTGCAGCTATAACTTTTGGCTTAACCTGTTTAGGTTTCTTAGTCTCTTTTTTTATTCTCTTTTCTCCCATAATATCAAATAATTAGTAATATTGTAAATATAGTTCATTAATAGAATAAAAGATCATATTAATTATATTATTACAGAGCATTAAGTTAAATATCAAAAAATAATATTTACCATCTAATATTCAATACAATTCATCTCACAAAATACGCATTCGGATAATAGCTTCATTTATATTCTATCCTTCCTAATCTGAACTATCCAAACCGTTCATTGTTATTATTTAATAATACAAAATCACTTAATTAACGATTAAAATGAAAAAACTAATTTGCTTTCTATTTTCAGCAATTTTCCTGACCTTATCAATAGAAGAATCTAAGGCTTGTACACGTGTAGTCTACCAAGGACCGAATAACACAATCTTAACAGCCCGATCTATGGACTGGAAAGAAGATATAATGAGTAATCTTTGGATATTCCCCAGAGGAATGGAGCGAAATGGAGAAGTAGGTCCTAATTCTTTGCGTTGGACTTCGAAATATGGAAGTGTGATTGCTTCTGCTTATGATATGTCAAGCACTGACGGGATGAATGAAAAAGGATTGGTTGCAAACCTCCTTTGGTTAGCCGAATCGGAATATGCAGTATGGGATCAAAAAAAACCGGGATTGACAATAGCTGCATGGGTACAATATGTATTAGATAGCTTTGCAACTGTTGACGAAGCAGTTTCGTTCTTAGAAAAAGAATCTTTTGTGGTAATCTCAGATAACATGCCCGGTCAAGACAGAATGGCGACCCTCCATTTATCAATATCAGATGCTACTGGGGATAATGCCATCTTTGAATACATCAAAGGTAAATTAGTTATTCACCATGACCGTTCATATCAGGTAATGACCAATTCTCCAATATTTGATGAGCAACTTGCATTAAATAAATATTGGGAAAATATTGGTGGTACTACCATGTTACCCGGAACCAATCGTGCAGCCGATCGGTTTGTAAGAGCATCTTATTATATAAATGCCATTCCACAAGTAGAAGATACTCGCATAAATGTAGCTAGCGTATTCAGTGTTATACGTAATGTATCTGTCCCTTATGGAATAAGCACACCCAATGAACCTAATATTTCATCTACAAGATGGAGAACTGTGTCTGATCAAAAAAACAGAGTATATTACTTTGAATCGACCCTATATCCAAATGTGTTTTGGGTTGACTTCAAAGATGTAGACTTTTCAGAAAAGGCTCCTGTTATGAAATTAGACTTGGTAAGCGGTGCAACTCATGCAGGTAATAGTGTTGGCGATTTTACGCCATCAAAACCGTTTGTTTTCCAAGGCATATAAATCTAAGATCAAAGATTTCAATAAAAAAAGAGCAGCTAATAAGCTGCTCTTTTTTTATTATATAGACAAAACAATTAAGAAGTAAATAATTACAGTAACTACACTCAACAACAAACTGTTAAAATAATAAAGCGAAAAACATTATGACATCGAAAAAAACATCTATAAAATAGCTCTGAGAGGCTCTATTTAAACTAGGTATAGCAGAATACTGCACAATCAATCACAAAGGTGAACAAAAGTTACCTCAACTTGTTTTTATATAAAAGTAACAATTTAGATTAGTCAACGAAAGCCGAGGCTAAACACATGAGCTATTACATTATAAAACAAAGAGAAACATTACTCTTCCCCTTATGAACCCAATCTTACACAAGAAGTTTATACTCGTATTGGTATCTCTACTATGCTTTGCTACCAACGGATATTCCCAGAAAATAGGACTAAAGACCAATGCTCTTTATTGGGCTACCACAACTCCTAATATTGGTGCTGAAATGGCTATAGGTCGCAAATGGACAGTAGATCTTTCCGGAGGATATAATCCATGGGAATTGGGTAACAATAAAAAAATCAAACATTGGGTGGCTCAATCTGAGTTACGATATTGGTTATGTGATGTTTTCGAAGGTCATTTCTTTGGAGTTCACGCACAAGGTGGAGAGTTCAATATCGGAGGAGTAAATTTACCCAATTTCATATTTGGAAGCGACAGTGAAAATTATCGACGCCAAGGTTATTTTGTAGGTGCTGGTATTTCCTATGGATATCAATGGATATTGAGCCCTCGGTGGAGTATGGAAGCAAATATTGGGTTCGGTTACAACTATATGGAATACGATAAATTTGAACCTTGCGATTGTGGAGATCATTTAGGAAGTAAATCCTCCAACTATTTTGGTCCGACTAAAGTAGGTCTTAGTTTTATTTATCTAATTAAATAATCCCACAAGAATATGTCAATCAACCAACCAATATATCTCTTATTGATTCTATCACTATTGGGATGGAATAAACTGGAAGCTCAAGAGGGCGAAGCTAATAACTTCAGCTATACCGTGAAAAAATTTACACAAGAGGGTAATTCTCTTTGTATAGATATTGACTTCGACCTTGAATCATTACATCTACCTACACGGGAACAATTAATTCTGACACCGATAATTAAAAATGGAAATCAAACATTAACTCTCGAACCAATAATTATCAATGGTAAAATACGCCACAAAGTATATCAGAGACAAAAAGAATTTGGCACATTGAAAGAAGAGAATCAAAATGCCTATCAAGTTCTAAGAGCCGGAAAACAAGAAGCACAGATAATACCCTACTCTACTGTTGTAAATCTAGAAGATTGGATGAAACAAGCGTCTCTATATCTGGATGAAAGTAATTGTCCGGGTTGTGGAAAGGCTGTAAGTCAACATAAACGCCTGCTTGCCGCAAAACCGACTCTAGAGATTGGAGAGTCTATAACCAAAGAAAAGCCCGAACCTTTATTCTCCTTTGTAACACCTCCTACTGACTCTTTAAAAATGGGTAACAAAGAAGATAATGCGTACTTAAAATTTCAGGTCGGAAAATCGGCTATTGACCCTTCTCTTGCCGATAATACTGTTGAACTGGATAGAATACATAATCATTTAAATCAATTATTAAACGACAAGAAAGTAACGATTAAAAAGATCTCAATTACAGGATATGCCTCCATAGAAGGTACTTATGCCTTCAACAAAAGTTTATCTGAGCAAAGAGCTAAATCGCTGACTAACTACCTAAAACAAAGATACGACTTTCCGACAGGTACGTTTCAAGTTGATTGGGTTGGTGAAGACTGGGATGGTTTAATTAAACTCATTCAAGATGGCAATATGGAGAAAAAACAAGAAGTACTTTCTATCATAATCAGCACCAATATTCTTGATGGACGAGAAAAGCGACTTATGGAACTTGACGGTGGACGTCCTTATCGTTTTATGCTTAACGAATATTTTCCTTTACTGAGACGTGTAAAATATAAAATTGAATATAGAATACCACAATACAGCTTAGAAGAAAGTAAAAGGATTATAAAAGAATATCCCGAACAGCTAAGCCCCAAAGAACTTTTTGTTTTGGCTAATAGCTATGGTAAAGGAAGTGTTGAGTTTTTCGAAATTCTAGATATAGCGCTCAGTTTATATCCAAACGATTTAATCACGAAACAGAATGCTGCTGCCGCATATGCAATGCAGGGAAATTATGAAAAGGCTGAACAATTGGCATTGGAAGCAGGAAACAACAGCAGTACATTAAACAATCTGGGAGCTATATATCTTTTACAAGGAAAACTTCAAGATGCACAAAAAGCTCTATCTAAAGGAAAACAAGCCGGAAGCCTTGAAGCCTCACACAATTTTGACGAACTAAATAAAATACTCAAAAATTAGAATAATCATTTTAAATCACATTCATAATGAAACGACTCTTTTTCCTAACTAGCATTGTAGCATTATTATGCTCAGCTTGCAGCAATAACGACGACGAAGTAACTCCGGAGAAAGGAGCTAAAGCTTCACTAACAATTACCCTGACTGGAACTGGTGCAGAAGGTAACTCAACTCGCCTTGTAGGTACACCAACACAAGTAGACGAAAACGAAGTTCATTCGTTTACAGTGTACATATTTGCAAATAACAGACTCGAAAAATCTGAAACGTCTACAACTCTGTTGGGTTTATCTTTATTTATTGATGAATTGACAACCGGAGTAAAGAGAATAGTTGTTGTAGCTAATAAACCCTCTACTTTTCCTGTATTTGAAGAAGGGGATCCTTATAGCAAATTTGCAGAGGTTAGCAGTCATATCAATTTAGATTATCAAACAACTGCTTTAAATAACGGACTGATAATGACTGGAGAAACAGATGCCACACTACAATCGATAGCCGTAGGGACAAATAATATAACAATCCCCATAAGCCGCATAGTAGCCAAAATTAAACTTGGAACGGTAACCATTGACCCTGCTGCAGGTGTAAACCCTGCTCTGTTTGAACTAACAGGTGTAGCTATAATCAAAGCTAAATCATTGTCTTCGGTAGGTGTACCCTCTATTGTTACCTCTCAGCCTTTTTATAGTGGTATCGAAGGTATTGCAGTTCATGGCACAAATATTAAGTCTTATTTATATGAACCTATCACTTTGGCCGACCATACAAATAGATACTTCTATGTTTTTGCTAATGATAGTGGTAATGATGACGATGCAACTTTAGTAACATTGGAAGGAACGTACGATAACAAAATAATGTATTATCCTTTCCGCCTTCCGGCTATTGCGCGCAATACTCAACACACAGTTGATGTAACGCTTCGCCGTTTAGGAACGGGTTCTCCCGACCCTGAGACACCAAGCGATCCGGCAACCCTTACTGTAGTAGTTACTCCTGTTGACTGGATTGTGGTTCCTACTCTAAGCGTTGAATGGTAATTAACTAAAATATAGGTAGAGAGGATATTCTTATTAAGACTAGTTCTCTCTACCTTATCAATACAAAACTTTGCTTTCTGAACGCAACTTGTTGCCACTTAAGCATTATCTCTATAAAAGCTAAAATGAAACAACTTTTTTTCCTATCCAGTATTATATTGCTGTTGTGCTCTGCCTGCAGCAACAATGATGACGAAGTGTCTTCGCCTGAAGGAAAGAAAGCCTCATTGACCATCTCTCTCACCGGTAAAGCAGGTACAACAACTCGCAATGTAGGACCAAGCAATCCATATTTGGAGAATATAATCGGCTATTTCACCGTATATGTATTTGCAAACAACAGGCTCGAAAGAGTTGAAAAGACCGCTAGTACAACATTTGTTACAACATTATTTGTTGACGAATTGACAACCGGTGTAAAAAGAATAGTTGTTATAGCAAATAGCCCATATGGCTATGATGATCCTCTTCTTTCAGAAGGAGATCCTTACAGTAAACTAGCAGATGTTGCAAACTATATAAACTTAGATAACCAAACTGTTGCTCCGGGGTTAGTAATGACCGGAGAAACCGATGCTACACTACAATCGGTAACTGAGGGAACAAACAACATAACGATTCCCCTCAGCCGTATTGTTGCTAAAATAAAGCTAGGCTCAATAACAATTGATCCTACTGCAGGTGTCGATCCTGCTCTTTTTCAGTTAACAGGTATAGCTATTATTAAAGCTAAATCGCAGACTTCACTAGGTATACCTTCAATCGTTACAGCTCAACCTTTTTACAGCGGAATCAAAGGATCAACTGTACAGGATAGTAGTAACATCAAAGATTACCTGTATGAATCTATCAGCCTCAGCGATTATAGTGAAAGATATTTCTATGTTTTTGCAAACAACAATAGCGAAGAAAATGCTACCCTAATGGCGTTAGAGGGAACCTACAACGGTGTAACCATGTATTACCCTTTCCGGCTTCCAGCTATTGCTCGAAATACAGAACATATTATTAATATAACTCTTCGCCGCTTAGGGACAGGCTCTCCTGATCCTGAACTGCCTAGCGACCCTACAACACTAATAGTAACAATTACTCCAGCAGACTGGGTTGTTGTTCCCACTCAAAATGTGGATTTGTAATTGATATAAAAAATAAAACAAACCGAAGGACAGATTAATTGTCAACGAATATATGAGACATTTAAAATATAAAATATCGAATCAGTTGTTCAAATACACTTTACACAGTGTAATTGTCCTATTGGTATTATTGTCTTTTTCGGCTTGTATAAAAGATGATTTTCCAAATTGTAACACGACTCTTTTTTTACAAATAAATGCGATTAATGCATCGGGGCAGGATATTACCGCCAGCGGTGAAACAGGTGAAGCCAAGCTTTATGTGTTCGATCAAAACCAACGCTTAACTCAGCAAATGACAGTATCAGTTGCCGATATTCAGAATAAAACCCGTATCCAATTATTAATAAAGGGAACCAATCATTTTTCAATAGTAGTATGGAGTAATCTAAATGGCAACCAGCAGGCAGACTCTCTAGCCAATGGTATTAGTATGGATCAAGCTTTTATACAATTAAAGAAAAACACTGAAGGTTATGCTATTAACCCCGATGATTTATTCTTCGGAATACTTAATATTAAAGGTAGCAATACAAACACCGATATTACAATAGAGAATACTATCACTATACAACGAAAAACAGCTCTCCTTAATATAATGGTAAAAGGTCTGAATGCTCAATTCGCAAATGATTATTACTTTATAATCGGGGGAACTACAAAAGATGCTTATAATTTTAAAGGGAACCTAGTAGGTAGCCCAATAGAATATCAGCAAAACGGCGAATTTAATGCCTCAAACACTCAGTTTATATCTTCTCCTTTTAGAGTGTATCCTCTAGCGGATGGCAATAGTCTGACAATTTATATATACAAAGGAGATCAATTAATTGCCACGGCAAACACAAATGATGAAAACGGGGCTAATATTATACCCATTGTAGGTGTTACCACTAATGTATTAATCGATTTGAGAGCATCATTAAATGTGAATATTATAATAACCAACTGGGAGGAAGTATATCACTGGTTCGAATGGTGAAAAACCAGGACATATAAACTAAGATAAATAACACTGATGAAACAAGTTTGTCAATATAAATCAAAGGCTAATACTAGAGTATCTTTTATACTCCTAGGTTTTGTCCTATTGACTATAATACCCATCTTCACATCCTGCAATAAGGACAATGACGGTAATGGCGAGTTTGGCTCAAAAAATGTGAAAGTCCAATTCTATACAACAAACCTTTCTTTTGTCAGACAAACATCCAATGAGTCTCAGATAAACGAAGTTCAAGCGATGGTATTTATAGACAACGGCGATGGCGGAGGATATAAATACAATTATAGTGTAGAGGGAACCTCTATCATTCATTCAGACACTTTATCAACAACATTCGATCTTGAGATTTACACAGAAGAAAGACCCGTGAAAATATTCATCTTTGCAAATAGCAATGATATTATTTCCAACAATATTCCACTAGTTGGCGAAACAGAAAACGAAGTGAAGCAAAAACTTATAAAACCTGTTACTTCAACCAATATAACCGGTAACTTCCCGATGTGGGGAGAATTCCCTTTACCATCAGGTATATCAAGCACTCTAAACAATACAATAACACAACTAAAAGTTTTACGGTCGATAGCTCGAATAGATGTTAGCACTACAAAAACGCCAAGCGATTTCACGATGGCAAGTATACAAGCTTTTCGGGTAAACAGTCAAATTCAAATAGCCCCAAATAACTATACAGGCTCATTGTTAGTCTCCGATCCAAGTATTCCAATAAATAGTACTGCTACCATCACTACTATCCCTATTGCCGTTATTGCAAATAATTCGGAATCGCAACTCTATTTACCCGAATCCGAAGCTCCCACCTCAGCCAATCAAGTAGCCGAAGCCACTTGTGTTATAGTCGGCGGAAGGTATAAAGGAAGCCCTACAGTTACTTATTACCGAATTGATATAGAACCAAATATTGCCGGCTATCCTTCGGGACAAATTTTACGAAACCATCACTATACACTTAACATCGTAAATGTGAATGCACCCGGTTGGCCCACCCCCGAAGAAGCTGCAGAAAACATATCTACAAATATTGAAGTAGGTGTACAAGACTGGACAGATGCTAATATCAATGTAGGTCTTGACGGCAATGATTACTTTAGATTGTCGTCACGAAACCTTGAAATCGAAAGAGTTTCCGGTTCAACCACATATACTTTTGTAGCAACTAGTGTATTAGATTATACGATACAGTGGTCGGATGCTCAAGGAAATCCTCTACCTCAGACTAGTCCTGGCGAAGTTATTGACGATGGAGTTTTACGTGTCACAAAATCGCGTAATATCATTACTGTTGAAGCCATAGCAGACAATCCTTCAACAAACAGCATTCTTAGATATTTTCTTATTGTTGCCAAACGAGCACATATAGTGGTTAGTGTAGTACATGCTGGGATATAAATAAATGTATTTCGAATAAGATAATAACAGAAATTTATAAATGAATAAAACAAATATATTTCTCAAACATATTATATACCATATAGGTCAATTAGCCTTATTGGTTATCGTGATATTACTTTACAGTTGTACAGAAGACAGTATATCTAATAAGAATGAAAGCAGAAGTGAGAACTATTTCCAATTTAGTGTAAAAACAGCCGATACCACTCCTCCTAAAGTTCAATTGAAATCGGGGCAAGTAAATGCTGAAAGTACTATAAATCAAATACAAATATTAGTATTCGAAAATGATATTTTCCAATACAGAGTAGCAGGTACAGGTATCGCTAATAGCGGAAATAATAGTGCAACATTCAAAGCGCGTTTATTATCTAGCAACCAACCTACAACTATTTATATAATAGCCAATGCTGATGCTATAGTCGAAGCTAATGCTCCTATTGCTGGAGAAACAACGGCAGCCATAAAAACGAAACTTACAAAAGCTATATCAGCAAATATCTTAAACGGAGATCTAACAATGTGGGCTAGCTACACATTCCCCACAGGCTTATCGGCTACTACAGAAAATAATATAAGCAATATTATGATGCTTCGTTCCGTTGCACGCGTAGACATTATAGCTAGCGCCGTCTCCAATTTCGAATTAGTGAGTATACAAGCATTCAGAGTATCAAATAATACGCAAGTCATCCCCAATAACCCAACATCTACACCAAGTGTAACAAATCCTAGTGTACCCTTAGGCACAGAGCAAAATATTAATACAACACCCATTCTCACTACTGCAGAATCTTCCGTTGCACAAATGTACTTGCCCGAGGTAGCTGCCCCAGCATCCGCCGATCAGGTTAGTAAAGCAACATGTATAGTAATAGGAGGACGCTATGCAGGCAGCAGTTCGGTTACATATTATAGACTTGACTTCAATCCCAGTATTGCAGGTCATCCTTTCGGTCAGATTTTACGTAACCACCGATATGAGTTTAATATAAGTTACGTTCTACGCGAAGGATACGCCACAGCTCAGGAAGCAGCCAACAATATATCTTCATCTATGGAGGCACGAATTGTTTTATGGAGCGACTATATAAAATACATGGTCTTCGACATAAATAATTATTTAGGTGTATCTAACTCTTATATAAGATTGGAAGGGACTGCCAACTCCTCTCTAGATATTCTTGTTCAAACTGATATATCAGACTACACCTTGAGTTGGGCAGACAGAGATGGAAATCCGATAGATGGCTCAGCAGGGCAGAGTTTAACTGATGAATACTTTCAAGTTAATAAGGCATCTGATGGATCAACAATTTCGGTTGTTGCAACTCAAGTAAACCCTGAGGATGCAGACGATAGGGTACGATTTTTTATAATAAGTGGTGCCAGACTGAGGTTACTTGTCACAATTATACAATCTCCAGAAGTATCTGCACCCGAACCCGGTCCGGGAGGGGTAATATGGGCAGAAACAAACGTTGATCTACCTTATACTTTAGCAGATCAGAAAGCGATAGGCAAATTCTATCAATGGAATAGAAAAGTAGCCTGGGCAAGTAACGGAACTGTTACAGGATGGAATACCACAGGAGCCGCAGGTTTCTTATGGGAAGAAGTAAATGACCCATGCCCCACAGGATGGAGAGTACCTACAAGAGACGAATTACAAGCCTTGATTTCGTCTTCAGGACGAAGTTGGCGAATTGTTTCTGTAGATTATGATTATCCTGGTGTATGGTTTGCCCCAACACAGCAAGAAGCCGTAGAGGCCACTTTTGAAAATCCTGGTAGAGGCTTATTCTTTCCTGCCGGAGGTGTAAGAAATGCAACGGGAGGATTGGAAAGTGCAGGAAGTAATAGCCATTACTGGGCTAGCGATGTTAACCCACTTGGAGGAACTACCGACATAATGAGTATTGCAAATGGAACATATCTTATTTTTCCAGCTGAGAGAACCACTGGATGCTTAGTAAGATGTGTTCACGATTAATTTAGAAAAACAGATAAACAGTTTATAATATAAAGAAACAACCCTTCATACTTTGATTATGGAGGGTTGTTTCTTTTTAGTTTTGCACCTAAAGGTAATTTTTCTATGAAAACTTATATTACTCCACTCGACTTTTAACAAACAAATATTATATTAGCAAAAGAAACCCTTAATCAAGAAGTATACACTAATCTTTAGGCATCTTTTTTTTACTATTAAAACCAAGAATTTACTTTAAGAATGTAACCTTAACAGCCACTTACAGAACAAAAATCGAGAAAATATACGACTATGAATTTAAAACTCAGAAAAAGACTTTCTACGAATAAGCTTTTACTCTTAATTTTCCTATTATCCATCTCCTCTATTAAGGCACAAGACAAAGCTAAAGTTATAGACGAAAAGTCCAATTTGCCCTTGGAAGCTGTCAGTATATCCTTAAATAGTGGAAAAGTTTCAACTATTACAAATGAGAAAGGTATTTTCGATCTAAAGAATTTACTTCCTATTAATGAAAACGACACATTACATTTTTCACATATTAGCTATATCAATAAAAGCATTCCGTTTTCGGAGCTAAAAGAAAAAAACTATACGGTTTCCCTTATAAAAAAAGATCAACCATTATCTCAAGTAACAGTCACTGCTGAAAGACTCGCCCCCAACTCACTCATTCAATATAAAGAATTAGCTCCTATGCAAGATGAACTAAGTTCATTCGGGGCTGTGTTAGTTGACAATAAAATTTATGTGATCGGTGGCGATAATACAGCAACAACAGATTCTAAATCATTTAGTGTTGGCAGAACAGGAATAGTTCGAAACTCTTCTTCTCAATATGAAAACTACAGTAAAAAACTGCAAGTATATGATATATTGAATAATAAATGGGAAATAAGTAATTTAAAATTCAGAAAAAGAGCATATCATAATGTAATTCACAATAAAGGGAAAATATACGTTCTAGGAGGTAAAAGATATTCAACAAATCATAAACTCGAATACTTAGATAATACAATTGAAATATATGATATTACAAAAGACACTATAATTGTAGATAATAACAATCCTCATCAAGCAGTAAATGCAGCTTCATTTGTTTTCGAAGATCATATTTTCCTCATCGGAGGTTCTATCAAAACTTATCTTGATAAAGGAAAGATTTTCACACACAAAGTTCATGTCCTAGATCTTAATACTGGATACTGGTACGAAATGGATGGGATGCCAGTTGATCACTCAAAAGAAACAAAAGGCGTTATTATTCAAAACGTTATATACTTAGTAGGTGGCGATAAGGGATGGCCGCTCAAATACATTAACACTTATGATGTCTCAACAGGAGAATATAAACAAGAGAAAGTATTACCCTATGGTCTCGCAAGACCAGCAGTTACGTATAATAATGATATTATTTACATTTTCGAAAAAAGCAAAATGCAAACTTACAATATCAAGACAAAAGAGTTTAAAATCTATCCAATAGATTTACCATTAAGTGGCAGCGAGATGTTTTATAAAGATGAGATGCTATATGTATTGGGTGGATCTTATATCGATGAATATTCAACAACCCCTTCGAACCATTTATACACAATTGACATAAGTGAATTTGATCGGGTGAAAGATTATAAAATACCCAATTACTAAACAACCAGATAATTTCGATTTAGGTACACATTTAATATGGCACTTCTCAAACAATAATAAGGTATAAACTAGTCACTTATACCTCATTGTTACTTCATTAGTGATCCCGCTGGGAATCTTTATATTTTTCAGAAACGTTATTCTGTCTACAAATCAGAGCATTACTTGGAAGTAATTCCCACTATTTTCCCCACGAAATATTTTCAACGTTTTGCTGTCGATTATATTTTTGATGAGATTCTATACTTACAAAGTTAGGATTCTAAACTAAAAAAGCAAAATAATAACAGAAATTCTACTTGCATATCATTTATTGTCAAACCCCAAAAACTGAATGTAGGATCTTTATATTGGGCTTATAAATTCTGAGACTATTCTTTCAGGCTTGGAATGCTGATATTGTCTTTTTTGTGTTTCACTTCGGCAAAGCCGTACGAGTCCTTTTTTTCTGTTATAGAATTTCATAAGCAATTCTTTTTAATTATCGCAACGGAGATTACCGTAATTTCCGTTGCGATAAACAAAGGTGTTGTTTTAAATAATACTTACCATCGTCAAGCTCAGGCTATTTTTTCTTTTATAGTGCTCCTTAGTGATTGTTTGTATTATTCTTTCATTGGCTTCATTGGTGTATAACTGCCTGAAAAGTTTTATTTTTGTCTAAAATAAAGTATATATGAAAAACGATAAAAGTTTATCGAAGATTGATTCCATGAAGGTTGACCATCTTTATAAAGATATAAAAGCATTAATTGATACGGCTAAACAAAATATTGTTCGGACTATCAATAACAATATGGTGTCCACGTATTGGAATATCGGAATGATAATCGTTCAGGGCGAACAACGCGGATCAAGTCGTGCCATATACGGAGAACAAGTATTGAAGACTCTTTCAGATAAGCTGACGGCAGAATATGGTAGTGGCTATAGTCTTACCAATTTGAAATATTTTCGTCAATTTTATTTAGCTTTTCAAATAAGTCACACAGTCTGTGACCAATTGGAAGAAGAAAAGGAAAACGAAATAAGTCACATGACATGTGACCAATTGAGATCTGAACTATCTTGGTCACATTACCGATTATTAATGAGGATAAAAGATAAATCTGAACGACAATTCTATATTGAAGAAACAATCAGCCAGATGTGGTCTGTCGAAACTTTAGAGCGTCAAATCAATTCGTTTTATTACAAACGGTTTTTAACTTCGGGAGGAAAGATAAACGAAGAAAACATCCCTCAAAAGCATTCTCCTCAAAGCTTTTTAAAAGACCCATTCGTTATGGAGTTTTTGAATATATCACCACATACGACTTTCTCTGAACGCCAACTTGAACAAGCGTTAATTGATAACCTCCAAAATTTCATCTTGGAATTGGGTAAAGGATTTGCGTTTGTGGCTCGACAACAAAGGATTGTGACCGAAACTTCGAGCTTTTACATTGATCTTACTTTTTATAATTATCTACTAAAGTGCTTTGTCATTATTGATTTGAAAATTGGAAAACTTTCCCATCAGGACATCGGGCAAATGGATATGTATGTCCGTATGTTTGACGATTTGAAACGTCAAGAAGGGGATAACCCTACAATTGGATTGATTCTTTGCACAGAAAAAGAAGAAACGGTTGTAAAATATTCGGTATTGGCTGAAAGTAAACAGCTTTTTGCGTCTAAATACTTGCTTTACCTACCGACTGAAGAAGAATTGATTAAAGAAATAGAACGGGAGAAAGTATTCTTTGAATTGAGAAAAGAGGATGAATAAGTGACGATCCGGCAACTGTTTTGATTCCATTTAATTACAGTGAATTGTGTAGATTTGGAACTTTAAATAACTCATGACAGATATAAGAATCTTGAGAACAAAGTCAATACTTTCCGACCTATATTTTATATATTCAGTCAAAGATATTTATCTTCGCAACTACCAATTTATACGAATACATGAAAGACCCTCTTCCCAATATTGAATTATACAAATCTCTTTTCCGAGGCAGGGAAGATGTATATGCTGTGCGATGGGAGAAGGAAGGGAGAAGCGGATACATGCCTGCTTACAAAGTTGATTGGACAGATTATAACAAACACAAGGCTTCGGGCGGAACATTTGCAAGCTATACGAAGAAAGAGTTTCTCCCTTTTAATGACGATACATTGGCGGAACATCTGAAAGGCAACGCTACACTTGGTATATATCCGTTATTGACTGATAATACTTCATTCTTTATAGCTGCCGATTTCGATGAAGATAACTGGCAAGATGCCATATTGAGATTACATAAAGTTTGTCTACAGTACGAACTGCCAACAGTCATTGAACGATCCCGATCAGGTAATGGCGGACATCTATGGTTATTTTTCGAAGAAAATATTCCTGCTTTTCAAAGTCGAAAGATTATGTTCAACTTGTTACGTGAAGCTGATATTATTTCAAAATTTGAAAAAGAACCTAGCTTCGACAGACTTTTCCCCAATCAAGACACACATTCAGGCAAAGCTATTGGAAATCTGATCGCTCTACCATTACAGGGTAATTCCGTCACAAAAGGTAATTCATGCTTTCTTGATACGGAAACATTGTTACCCCATACTGATCAGTGGGAGTTCATATAGTGGACGAGTGTCATCATATTCCTGCAAAGTCGTTTCGGGAAGTCATTTGCAAGTTCAACAGTTATTATCTGTATGGATTAACAGCTACTCCAAAACGAAAGAATAATGACGAAAAGTTGATTTATGTATATATTGGCAATATTCTCTACGAGATGAGCCAATTAGAGCAACTTTCGGAGCAAAACACGAAAGTCGAAATTAATGTTCGAGAGACAAACCTATTCGCTCCATTCGATTATAAAATCGATAAATATGAAATGATTTCGCAGATATTGATTTATGATACGCAACGAAATTCTCTTATATTAGAGGATATTGAACAAAATATACATCGTTTCAAATCGATACTAATCCTTACAGAACGAACGGTTCATGTTAGTATCCTCAATTTGTACTTAAAGGATAAATACGAAACAATAGCCATTTCAGGAGAAGATTCGGAGCGGAGCAGGAAAAGTAAATTGGAACAGATACAGCAAGGTCACTTTAAGATTATTATATCTACAGGCCAATTCTTTGGCGAAGGGATTGATATTAATTCTCTTGAATGCTTATTTATTGTTTACCCATTCGCTTTTGAAAGTAAACTCATTCAATATATTGGAAGAATACAGCGCTCAGGTAAGCCTCCTGTTATTTTCGATTACAGAGACTCAAAGATTGATTATTTCGACAAAATGTTTAAGCAAAGAAACCGATACTATAATAAACTGAGAAAATAAGTAGTATGTCAAAATTGTAATTAAAAAAGTTTTGCTCGTAGAAGGAACTCTTGCCTGTAGCCTGAATTCCACAAAAGATAACTACCTCTATGTCATTCTTCAATTAATTCATAATTTGTACTTCTTCCACCTTCATCCGTTTTTTGCAGAACACCTTTATTTATTAAGTCCTGAATATCCCTTAAAGCACTATCCGTTGAACATTTAGTTATTTTAGCCCATTTGGAGGATGTCAGTTTTCCTTCAAATCCATCCCATAATAGGTTTACCATTTTAGTTTGGCGATCATTCATGCTGACTAAACGATTCTTTTCCCAAAAGTTGGCTTTTAATAAAACCCTGCCTAATGAGCTTTCAGCGTCAATCAAGGCAATTTCCAAGCAATCCAGAAACCAAGTTAACCATTCCGTTATATCAGGGCTGCCTTTCTGTGTTTTTTCTAAGATATCATAATATTGTTTTCTTTGTTTTCGTATTTGCGAAGACATACTATAAAATCGATGTGGTATCTCATCGGCACGAGTCAGGAACATATCCGCAATTGTTCTGGCAATACGTCCGTTACCATCATCAAATGGATGTATGGTAACAAACCATAGATGTGCTATTGCTGCTTTTAATACAGGGTCTATTTTATTGTCTTCATTAACCCATGATAGAAAAATACTCATCTCTTTGGGTACAGCTAACGAATCAGGAGCTTGATAATGGACTTTCTCTTTTCCCATCGCACCAGAGACAACTTGCATTGCTCCTCCTTCGTCTTTTCGCCAATCTCCCACAGTTATTTTATGCATACCGCTTCTTCCTGTTGGGAACAGAGCAGAATGCCAACCGAAAAGTCTTTCCTCTGTTAAGGCTTGATTATAATTTTGTGTGGCATCTATCATTACCTCTACAACTCCGTCAATATATCGATCAACTTCGGTCAAGCCTGAAATATCCATCCCTAAATGGCGCGCTACCGATGATCGAACCTGATAGCTATCTAATATCTCTCCTTCTATCTCGGAAGACTTGGTAACCTCAGTTGTGAGTGTATCTAAAATTGCTTTGTTTTTTAAATCAAAGCCAAGTGCACTCATCTTACCTACAAGCCGTCCTTGTAAAGCTCTGACTTTACCCAATTGATAGGATATAATTTTATCATCCCATTTGAAGTTAGTCCAGTCTTCTTGCTGCCATATATATATCTTCTTCATATTCGCCGTATATTATGCAGTAAATGTAAATATTATTCTCCGCATAAGGAAATTATTCTCCGCAAATATTGAAGGGAATAGTTGGGCTATTCGATGTCCTTTTGAAGAAGCAGTCTAGGGGTATATAAATGGAGAACCTTATTATTAGATTTAGAAATTTGATCTTGTACCTGTAAGGGTATAAAATGGGCATTCGATATATTCTGCTTTTTTAATGAAGGGGCTCGAACCACCCCTATATTCGTCTGTATATCTTATTTTTTAAAACTATCTAAAAGATGCAGGCAACACTTTAGTAGCTTAAAGATGACGCTTTACAGTGTCTTGCTTTTTGCTACTTTCTAAGAACTTTGATATAAATATGGGAAAAATTTAATCAATTCAGATATTTTGATTGAGTAGTTATTCAAAAGTAGATTGCGTGTGTACTCTAGGGATAATATTAGGACATATTTTCTTGAAAGAATCAGTAAAAATTTTCTCTATTTTAATCTTGCTAAGATTATATCGAGCTAGATCTACTTGATAGACAGCCCCATCATGCATAGGAATAAGAAAATCTGCTTCGGGAACTTCTTTTTCCACCTTAATTAGTGCTTGCTTAAATATTAATGATGCTGTTGCTTGAATTTTATGACTCAAAGCCCAATGATAATTATCTTCTTCTAAAATTAATCTGAAATTTCCATCACATGTCCCTATTTTTTTATTTTCGATTAATTCAGTCTCGATTAATTCATGGAATTTTTTAAGCTTAGTGTATTTGTTAAAATACTTCAAAATAGTAGGGTTTAGAGTAGTATCTCCATACATATAACGATAGAAATATATTTTCGCTTCTTGCCTATTATCATTTTTCAATATGCACTTAGCGAAATCTAAATATATGTCAGAATCATATAACCTAATTAAAGAATCCTCCTCACTCAGAGAAGCTAAAATACCAGCCTCAAATTGAGTATAATCAATATATAAAGTCAGAAACTCAGGATCAGTTTCATCAAACTTGAAACGGTAAGTAACAAAAGGGTCTTTCTGCATCCAGTCATTACTAAATGCAATACGAGTAATCTTCTTTAAATTCTTTAGTCGGGTAATAGCTGAGTTCTGGGCACAGTTCTTTTCCACTTTAAGGAATACATCAAACTTACGGATAAAGGCGAGATCAAGTTCTTTTAAAGCTATATCGGACAGATTATATTCCGCCTTAATAAACTCGGATA
>NZ_JADCLR010000033.1:0-28796 GCF_015233815.1 Dysgonomonas sp. GY617 | reverse complement strand
TATTGATGCTTTATTTTAAATTTAATGTATATCATAACTTGTTGTTAATTGGGGAATAAGGACTAAATTCAGCTCTGTTTTATGAAAATTGAACTATATATAATGGATTAGGCAGCTGATTGTCAATTTAGCTAGCCTGAATTCCTTACTTATGGTATAACAGTCTCTGAGTTACTTTTTTGCTTACTTTATGATTTCAAATACTCTTATGTAATAATTGGATATTAAATATCTTTTTATATGGCAAAAATGGCTCTCTGTGGATAAGCGACGATTGTTGCGGTGATATGGTGGAGAAATTATAAACATTTAAAATGGCAATTTATAAATATAACAGATATAAGATTCAGATTGGTCCGGATTCTAAGAAAACACAAGGCTTAGAGGTTGGGGATGTTGTCAGAAGACAATATTTTAACAAGCCCAATGCAATCTATTCATTAATGGTAGTTCTTGAAACCGGGGTTGATGTGATTGGGTGCAAAGATTCACCTTATTTTATAGGGGCACTTTTGGAAGGAGACGAACCCAAAGCTGATGAATTTTGGATATGGTTCAGATGGGAAGAAATCATTTTCACCACAACCGCTTGAAGTTGAAATCAAGTCGAATACAGCATCCGCTGAAGTTTCAGGTCTAACTTATTATACAGATACAGACAAAGGTTATATCGAATTATCATGGAAAAAGCATGAAAAAGCAAAACTATACAGGATATATAAAGCCGCAGAAGATGAAAAGATGACTCTGTGGAAAGAATTGGAGCCGTCTGAAACACGAGTTACGGATGAAATAATATCTCCGGGTAACAGTTACACCTACACGATTCTATATATTACCGAAGAAGGCAGACCGTCGAAACCCAAAAGCATTATTGTAAGTTACTGATTATCGATCTAACACAAGATTAATGAGAAAAATATATTTAATTTTATTATTTGTCATCTTATATACTGCAAACTCCCAGGGACAAAGTACAGTGTATGGCACATCTACTTATCGGATAAATGTAAGTGGTAGAGTTGATGGTGAAGGCAGCGATTGCGGGGGGAGCAGAACCGAAGGTCTGCAATGGATTGCTTTAATACGACAAAATGACAATAATAATATCCTTAAATAACACGACTGAAAGCAATAGATATATTATCGATGACGGATATTTGACAATATCTTTATCGGATAATATCGATAACCCATATTATAATTGGGAATTCTCTGTCGGAAATGCTTATGATTTCAGATCCTTTTCCTCGACATACAATAACCAGCCTACCCTTAGATTAAGAGGAATGGATTTTCTTTCCGATAGCGATATAGGAAAGCCTGTATATATCCGGGTGAATATGGGTAGCTGTGCCGGCAGTAACAGAACTTCCAACACTATTGATTTTACATCTAAGAAATCCTCTCCCCGTATCCTGGGTGTTACAGCTACGGATAAAATCTGTCATGGAGCGGCAAACGGAAAACTAAAAGTCCAATTGGACAGGCCTTTACTGTCCGGTGAAAGATTGTTCGTAGACTATAAAAATCTGACCACCCAGACTATTGGTAATGTTCCCGACCCAACAATAGGTAGCGATAATAGTTTTTACCTTGAAAATCTGGACGCCGGCAATTATGAAATCCAGGTATCAGGTTTTTATAATGGTAATACGACTTACTCAGATGGGTTGGACTATAAAAAAACGGGGAAGATAGAAAGCTTCCTTCCTCTTATATATTCGACTGCGAGCAAAACAGATATCACCTGTTTTGGAGCTGATAACGGCTCTATCACCGTCACATCTTCCGGAGGAGATGGCAGTTACAAACTCCATTGGCGCAAACAGGGCGGGAGTTATATAACAACAGCATTTACGTCTTCTACCCAAACCAGCCTGTCCAATCTACAGCCCGGCACATACGAATACTACGTCATCGACACTCACGACTGTGAACTCCGAGGTCAGGATGGTAATATAATTACCCGCACGGAAACCCTTGTTCAACCAACTAAAGCTTTGGTTTTTGCTTTTCTGTCTTCTACGGAACCCTCGGGTTATAACAGGAGCGACGGTTCAGTGACACTGGAAGGCGATGGGGGAACACCGTTAACAGGAAACAGTTATACCGCTACCTGGAAATAAAAATACTAACCAGCTGGTTACAACCCTCGAGAACGATCCTTCGGGAGCAAAATTCAGGACGACAGCTAAGAATATCCCTGCCGGGACTTATACCGTAGAGATTAAAGACGCCAATAACTGTACATTTACCGATGAAATCACGATAGACCAACCCGAAGAACTGGTTGTTACTATCGAAAATACCTTGCAAATACTTTGTAACGGTGACGCCAACGGAGAACTGGTTGCCCACGCCCGTGGAGGAGTTTTATCTGCCGGACAAACCTATACCTACCAGTGGTATAAGAAAAATGTGACAACTTATCAAGCCATACCTTCCTATACCGACAGCGTTGCCCCGAACCTGGGTAAAGACGATTACAAAGTCGAAGTCAAAGACCGTAGCCGCATAGTAAATATTGCCGGAAAAGAATTCAGTTTAGACCATCCATCTGCATTAGCCCCTACCCTGACCAGACAGGATATGACATGTTTTGGCGGTAATAATGGATCGATCCGTACTGATGTATCCGGTGGTGTCGGAGGATACAAGCTCTACTATAAACTGAAAGACGACGCGGTCTACGGCCAGCCGCTAAGCCCGCAGGGAAGCGTGTTTACCCTGAGCCCCGGTAGGAGAAAACGACGTTGCGCAGATCACCATCAGCCAACCCTCGCAGGCTCTGGAGATAAGCAATACTGTTGTAAAGCCGGTTAGCGGTTTCGGTCGTTCCGACGGAAGCGTTACCATACAGGTAAAAGGCGGAACACCTAATCCGTCAGCGCCGTTTTACAATATAACATGGAAAAATGCTTCGGGAACAACGATAACAAGCAGCGAATCGACAGAAACGGACAATATCTTTACCTCGAAGATAGAAAACCTTTCCAATGGTATTTATACGGTAGAAGTAAAAGACAGGAATTACACAGGTGTGGCCAATGCCTGTTATGTAACTATAAGCTTTACGGTTATCCAACCGGAAGCATTGACTTTACAGTTGGAAAATACAAATAGAGTCTATTGCTTTGGAGAAGAAACGGGGCAGTTCGTGGCTCATGTAAGAGACGGCGTATCCGGCAGTTTCTCAGGCATGCCGTATAACTATAAATGGTATAAGGTTGTAAACGGAAATGCTACACTTATCCCGAATCAAAGCGACAGTATCCTGTCAAACCGTCCCGCCGGGTCTTATAAGGTAAGGATCGAAGATGCCAGCAGCCCGGCCAATACCATCGAGTCGGCAGTTTTTGAAATCACACAACCTGCATTGCTTATTACAACGCTTACAACCCGGAATATAGGATGTTATGGCGAAAACACAGGGTTTATCCATATCAGTGTATCCGGAGGGACGGGAGGCTATAAACTTTTTTGCAAAAAAGAAGGAGCTGATACGGCTTACAGGGAATATTCGGTTAATACGGGAGATATACGTTTTATCTGGATAACCTCTATCATGGGAAATATAGTGTATATATTCTTGATGCAAACAATTGCTATGCAAAAATAAACGGAGATAATGTCGATGAAATTATATTAACCCAGCCGATGGCTCCTTTATCCATTACAGAAACAAACCGAATCAATGTATCCGGATTTGGGCGTTCTGATGGAGAAATAGCAATCAAAGTAGCCGGAGGGACGATGAATACCTCCGCACCGTACTACGATATTATCTGGAAGAATAGCTCCGGTACAGTAATAACAAGCACTGACGCTTTTGATGCCTACGGTGTATTTACCTCAAAGATACAAAACCAACCCAAAGGAACATACTCTCAAAAGGGGTTGATAGTTATGTTGGCTTTTGGTTTGAATTTAAAGCAGATGTACAGTTCGATCATCGTACGAAGATGAAACGCCGATGACAGGAACTTATACATTCAATAACGGAACGCTAACTATAAAGGATGGCGACGAGGCGTATTCTCTGAAAGTAACAGTGGATAACGAAATATTAATAATAGAACGGGATTATGCCGAAGATTACAATGATCTGGAACTGGATAAATTGATTGAGCTGGGTATTAATGATCCTGTAAACTTCCAAGCGACAAAAGCTATCGCGAAAATCAGTTTCAGCAGACAGTAAATAAAGAACCTTTTATGCAATAAATCTCTCCAGATTTTTCTCCAAAAATGGGATATCTGGAGAGATTTTCGTAAATACGTAGATTGTAAATATTTCGAGAACTACTTGTTGTGAAAGAAAAATTGTTGTAATATTTTTGTAGTTTTTCTATATATAATTTTACAATTTAACAGGACATTATTTTGTGCTATCCCATTTTGGATCTCTTCTTTTTGATGATTGGATTCTTACCAAAAATTTCCTTTTGCGACTTATTTTCCATTTCTTCTTTTTTCGGTACTCGTGGATCTCTCCATGCCTCCTTATACCCGGCTTCCGCTTTGTTTTCTTTCTAGAGGTAAGGATAAGCAAAAGTTCCTATACCATACCATTTGACTTTGGCTTTAGTGACGTAGCCTGACTCTATCAGAATTTTATCCCTGATATGCATCTCATACCTCCCATAATAAACAAACCTATCCGGATTCTTATTAGACGAAAAAACTTTGTCTTTTTCATCATTCAGAAATACATAAGAAGAAAACTTCTCGTTGTTATTTTTTTTATTCATGCTTTCAAGGAAAATATAACCTCCATCTTCCAGCCTCTGTACCACTTTTCCAGTCAGTAAAACTAACGTACAAATTTACTCAGGCTTACACCTGCATCTTTTGCCCTTTTCTTTAAAGCCATATATTCAATACCCGAAATCCGAGCACTGATAATTTTCTCTTTAAGCTGTATTTTTATATGAATCTTTTATCATAATTTCAACTCTATTTTAATTATTTCTTCTCTTTAAAACTGCGACCAACGAGAAACGGGAGTGGTTTTCCATACGCCTAAACTTGAGAGGATAGCTGCTAACCGCAGTAGTGCAATCCCGGAGGACAGCTTGATAATAATGGAGATGAACAAGTCATCGGTTCAGATATTAATATCTATTCTCCGAGTCAGATCTCCATCAACTAAGCTGAGCGAGCCAGATAGAATGTAAGGAAAGACCTATTAAAGTACCAGGTTAAAATCAGCTTTCGGTTAACTCAATTGTCAAACAATAAATTATGTTTTTATGAAAAAAGTATTTATCGGTATTGACTTTTCGAAGAATAAGTTTGATGCAACCCTTTTCCACAGAGACAATCTGAATGCTAAACATCATGAAATCTTTACGAACAATCAAGTCGGCTGTTCTCGTTTTATCCAGTGGATCAAAGAACATACTCAATTACCTAAAAAAGACTGGCTGTTCTGTGGAGAACATACAGGTCTTTACAATCTGCGTCTTTGCAATTATCTGGCTCATAAAAAATGTTTTTTTGGCTTGAAGATCCCCAATAGATCAAGAACTCAACCAGAATAAAAAGAGGGAAGACTGATAAAACTGATTCTTATGAGATAGCTATGTATGCTTATCGCTTTTCAGATAAAGCTAAATCCTACACTCTACCGGACAAAGGATACAATAGCCTTAAAACAGCTTTTCTCCTTCAGGGAGCGATTGATCAAAAACCGGAATGCTCTTCTTGTTGCAGCCCGAGAGAATCGTACTATCCGGGATAAAAATACTATGGTAAATGCAATTACTATTATCCTTGCTACCAATAACTTTACGAAGTTTTCCAATAGTAGATAATATGCCTGCTATTGTTGTGGTGTTGTCCCTTTTGAGAAAACCTCAGGTTCAAGTGTCAGGGGTGGTTCACATATTAGCCATATTGCAAGCAAAAGATTGAACGCACTATTAACCCAATCTGCAAAATGTGCTGTATGTTTCGATCCTGAACTGCGTAATTATCGGCTAAGGCTTAAGGAAAAAGGGAAACTCGAAAGAGTCATTACCAACAATGTTAGAAATAAGCTGATACAAAGAGTCTTTGCTATTATTAAAAGATGAAGCCCATACACGATTATATTAAATACAGGTATGTACAGTTGAAAGGAGGTGTTTCTCAGGAGCATTTACTTTATTTGAATAAATTCTATGCCGAAAGATCTCAATATAGGGATAGTATCAAAAGGAATGTGCTTGAGTTTGAATCGTTAATTAGTCAGAAAGTTTATAATCAGTCTGTAAACAAATAGAATGAGAAGGTTAACAAACAGATTGATAACAAACTGAAGAAATTGACCAAGTAGCCAATTGGTAAATATTGTAAATCAAGGCAAAGTCTTTAACTTTGCCTTGATTCAATTATCTATCAGTGAAAATATAAAAACAGAAAAAATCTTTTGACTGTTTTATTTTCAGATAGCAGCAGTTATCTAACAACCAGTGATTTTCCCTATAATCAAAACCGAATGATTTTGACAGATATCTTATAAGACTGTTTTCACTACTCTGAGAATCGAAAAAAAGAAAGGCTATATTACATCTGTCGTATTGGTCGAAACTGCATGAGATAGTTGCTTGCTGATTGTCGAAACGGACTTCAATACCCTTTTCTATTTTATTGTTTTCGACATATACTGTTAAATGAATGGGATAACGAATGGATTTTCTTTTAAGTTCCTCAAATGAATAGTCGAGCATGGATTTTGCATACCCGATTAGAATTTCATGATTGTTGTCTTGATTTTTCATGGATGTCCGCATTAAGCCTGATTATAAGAAGCAAGCCGATATAAATACTAAATGAATTTATATCGCTGCGGTGTTGAGTCGCCAGTCAGATTTTTAGTCGAAGTGACAAGAAGCAGGATGTTGATACAAATATACAATTAACAAACAAAAAGTTAACCCTAGTTTCTCTTTTTTTCAATATCTTTAGGGTCACAGACTCTTTTGTTATTTTATATCTCTTTTATCATTAAATTTGCAGTAAACAAGTAATACGAATGAAAAAGTCCATATCATATTTACCATCAACCAACCGGAGAGATTTACATTTTATTGTCGAGTCTGTTTTACAAAGGCTAAAACAAACCGAGATGATAATCCTCTTCGGCAGTTATGCCCGAAATGACTATGTGGTGTATGATGAAAAATATGAATTTGGGAAACTACAGTTTTATGTAAGCGATTACGATATACTGGTTGTCACAAGCGGTGTATCGGATGGAGGAGCAATCAGGTCACTCAGTAATATAGAAGATTTGTATTATGACAGGGCAAAAGACCCTGATAGGCAACCTCCTGTTCAGTTTATCAGCGAAGATATGAAGAAGCTGAATAAATACCTGAATGAAGGGCGATATTTCTATACACAGATAAAGCAAGAGGGTGTTATTCTATATGATAGCGGAAAACATAAACTTGCCCGAAGAAGAAAACTAAGCTTTGAGGAAATAAAGCAACAGGCTCAGGAGTACTTTGATGATAAGTTTGAGAGTGGTAATGAGTTTTTAGATTCAACAGAATATTTTTGTCAAAAAGGACAATACAAAAAGGCATCTTTTATGCTTCATCAAGCCTGTGAAAACTATATTTATGCTATTCGCCTAGCCAATACACTGGAAAACCCGAAACAACATAATCTGACGAAATTGCTAAACTCCGTAAAGAGATATTCTAATGAGTTTATCAAAGTCTTTCCACAGGATACAACAGAAGAGAAGCGGCTTTTTGAGCTTATCAAAGCGGCTTATGTAAATGGTCGTTATGATCCTGATTTTGTGGTTACCAAAGAGGATATTGATGCGCTTTTGCCTAAAGTGGAGTTGATGAGGGATATTACAAAGAGGATTTGTGAGGCGAAAATTGGGGAGTATGGGGAGAGGGGGTGAACTTTATATCCTAAAAAATTGATAGCATGCAGATTTAATATTAAATTTGGGTACTTATACTCAAAATTATATGGACGATATATTTAATAGTAAAAAAGAGATAGTTTCTACTCCTACATTTGTTAAGAAATTTTATTTCCTTGACTATTTCTACATTTTACTAAAAAGTATAAAATCGTATTCTGTTGAAGAAGATATCTTGAAAGAGTTTATAATTCTAAAGAATAAAAATTTACTTGGGGAATCCAAATATAAAAAATTAACTATTGATGATGAAAAACTGACAAAAAATCAAATGGTAAAATTTGTTTATACATTTCATCAAGTTTTGAGTGAATCAATAGATTATAAATTAGTTGTTAGAGATAATAAAGTAAGTGAAGAAAAAACACTAATTCACTTGACAAGCTCTGGAGAAGAAGCCTTAAATGAGTACGAAGGAAAAGGAAAAATTGCTTTCAATTTTTTCATGTTGAAAAAGATGGAAGAGAAATATTTTTCTTTTCATCAGTTATTAAAGTTATGTTATGAAGATAATACATTAAAAAATGGGGTTCTTATTTTTCCAGTATATTCTGGTTTAAAATTAGGATTTGAGAAATCAAGTTTTACAACGAATCAACATGTTTTGGATTATTCTAATGCATTAAGACTTAAATTAGAGGATGATATAAAAAAATACACAAAAAAGCAATCAGTATCATTGGAAAAAGAAGAAGAAATTCTACTTAAAAGGCTTAAGGCTGATGAAGCTATTGGGGATGATTTATCTGGTAGCTTTGGTGCTAATAAATATACTTACAATGCTGTTTTAAGTCGTTTTAGAAAATATTGGCTTAATTATTTTTTGAAAAATATTTATCATTATGAATATAGTTTTGATACATTTAATCTTTGGGTAGAAAGAGCAAAACAAGTAGGAGTACTTCATACAACAGAATTTTTTCCTGACTTTAGCGGTAGAATAATATATCCAACATCTATAATTGTACGCAATACAAACAATGAGGATTTTAGGAAAGTATTTGAATATGATACAGGAGAAAGTCTGTACATTCATTATCCAAAGTGGGATAATAATTATGAAGACTACTATTTGAGAACTTTGGTTGATGAATATTATATATTGCAAAAAGCAAGAAAAACTCACTTTATAAATCTACTTGATTTGAAAGAGCGAGTGTGTTTTAAGTTGCGAATAGCAGGGTTTATTTTTGATGAATTTCTTGAAAAAGCATATTCTTTAAATCTGCAAGGAAAGTTGAATAAAATACAGATTTCATTGGAAGCGGATAAACTACCTTATGAAACTAACGCAATGTATCTAAAAAGAGAACCCGTTTTGATAAATGGAAAGTTAAAGAACATAATAGCAATTAATTATAATTAATTTGATATGACTAATAATATTTTAAGAAAAGCAACAGGAATAACAACGGATGATAAAAATATATACGAATCCTATAACTTAAAAGAAAACCCTTTTCCTGTAAGCCCTTTTATTAATCAAGAAATAGAAGACAAGAGGTATAATGGAGATATATATGAAGCTTCTATTAGAAATATTGAAGAGAGCAAAATTGAAGATAATTTTCTGAAAATTCCTCAGACAGACCCTAACCATATTCGAGTAGGATATATCCATGATACGTCTTATGTCGGTAGGGGGAATGGAAAATCTTCTTTTGCTTTGAATCTAATAAAAAAGATAAATAAGTCTTTTTGCTTAGATATTTCTGGGGGTGTTAATAAATGTTTTGGATTATATGTATGTCCAGAGCCAAGTGGGAAGACAAAAACTTTTTCTAATTTTCTTGACATTTGGGCAGAAGCTATATTCAATTCGAATATAAAGATTATTGATTATGCTTTAGCTGCTCTTAGATTGGATGCAATATTGAATTTATTTTCCGATAAAATTACAGAGGAAGAGCTTGCTGACGAGAAAGGCATAGTAGAGAATATGAATAGTTTAGAATGGTTTAACACAAGAAAAATACCTTATGATGAGATTAGTTCATATCTTACTAAAAATAACGAATTTTTCAATAAAATAACAGCAACTACCCCTTTTAGAAAGAGATATACATCATACAACAATTTAAGTCATAAGATTATATCGACTGAAAACATTAGAGAATATTATAAAGAACTAAAAAAAGAAAATGAAAAAATCAATTTCATTTTTAATGACCTCGTTTATTTATTCTTAGCAGCAGGTTTTAATGGAGCTTATATTATTGTTGATGACTTTGAGCGGATTCCTGATTTTCAGAGTGATAGATTGAAAAGAGATTTCGCTTTTGAATTGAGAACAAATTTCTTTGACGGAGTCTCTGCTAATTCTAAATTGGGGTTCTATAACTTATTATTAATGTTACATGCAGGGGTTCCCAGATTAGTAGAAAAAGCATGGAGTGATTCTGGCATGGAACAACGAAGTTCTATTTCCTCTTCAACAAATGCCCCCCATATTGTTCACTTTAATAAATTGGATAAACAAAGGGCAATCTCTTTAATTAAAAAATATTTATCAGAATTCCGAATTACAAATGAGGATAGTATCTCTCCTTTCACAGAAGAGGCAATAGCGAAAATAGGAGAGGAAAAAGAATATAATGCAGCACAAATGTTAAGTTTGGCTTGTATGCTGTTAGAAAATTGTGCGAAGGAAGGCAAAAAAGAAATTGGTGTTGCGGAGGTAAATCATATGTTACAAAAAAGTAAAATTGAAGTAAAAACGGTTGACAATATTCTTGACGAGAATTCTACAGACTTGTTATCAAAAGCTACTGAGTAAATATGGATTATCACTGTTTCTCTAGAGAAGAGTATAAAGAAATTATATCTCATCTTTTATTTTCTAAAGGGTTAAATGACGAATTAAAAGAATTAGTCGAGCGTTGTGCTAATGATTGGGATATAAGTCTTATTGGTTCTAACTACTTTCTTTCTATAATCATGGAACAGATGATTAAGCAAGACAAAATAGATAAAAGTTTTATTGAATCTATATATGCAATTAAAGATATGATGTTTCTACTGATTGATGAACTAGATAGAAATTTTATAGATGAACTGTTCCTGAATAACATTCCAGAAAAACGGAATATATATTTAGCACAACTTAGAGAAGCAAAAAGAGCAAATAATGAAAAAAAAGTAGCTCTATATGAACAATTGAGAGATCGTTCTTTTGAAGAAGATTTGTTGAATATAATAAAGGCATATTATGAGTCAGAGATATATCATTGATACTACAACATTAATGTCTTATTTCGCTTCAACTTTTGAAATTCAGTCTCAAATATCATCGACAGCTTTAAATATAATTAATGAAGCCATTGAAGAGGGTACAAACATATTACTAATACCATCAATTGTATTTATTGAGATTTTTTCCAAACAATTCATAACAGAAGAAAAAGCATCTCAAATAAGATATGAAGTCTATGAAAAAATTAAATCATGTGAGAACATCTCTATTGAACCAATAGATAAAGAAGTTTTAGAGTGTTTTTTGGATATTGTTGATATTGAGAAAGGGCATAATTTTGATAATCACGATAAAATTATTTTCGCTACAGCCATTAAATATGATTCATTCTTAATCACATCTGACAAAAGATTGATAAGATATAATCGAAGAAAGAAGCTGATACCAGATATAATAGTATAATATTTTTGTCATCGACTATACAAACATATAATCAAAAATAAACCATCAAGACCAAAACCTAAGTATTATTTTAAGAAATCTTCCTTTGTTTCCAGCAAAGAGTATTTCTCTCATAAGTCTTGCTAAGATGTAAAAAGGAATAAAATATGAAAATATAATGTGTTGGTATCTGATTAAAATAATTTTGATTATATTTATGCTACTACGGTTATGATTTTTCGTTGTGGTTTAAAGATATAAATTATTGCATATTATTTTATTTATATCGGCTTGCTTCTTATAATCAGGCTTAATGCGGACATCCATGAAAAATCAAGACAACAATCATGAAATTCTAATCGGGTATGCAAAATCCATGATCGACTATTCATTTGAGGAACTTAAAAGAAAATCCATTCGTTATCCCATTCATTTAACAGTATATGTCGAAAACAATAAAATAGAAAAGGGTATTGAAGTCCGTTTCGACAATCAGCAAGCAACTATCTCATGCAGTTTCGACCAATACGACAGATGTAATATAGCCTATCTTTTTTCGATTCTCAGAGTAGTGAAAACAGTCTTATAAGATATCTGTCAAAATCATTCGGTTTTGATTATAGGGAAAATCACTGGTTGTTAGATAACTGCTGCTATCTGAAAATAAAACAGTCAAAAGATTTTTTCTGTTTTTATATTTTCGCTGATAGATAATTGAATCAAGGCAAAGTCTTTAACTTTGCCTTGATTTACAATATTTACCAATTGGCTACTTGGTCAATTTCTTCAGTTTGTTATCAATCTGTTTGTTAACCTTCTCATTCTATTTGTTTACAGACTGATTATAAACTTTCTGACTAATTAACGATTCAAACTCAAGCACATTCCTTTTGATACTATCCCTATATTGAGATCTTTCGGCATAGGATTTATTCAAATAAAGTAAATGCTCCTGAGAAACACCTCCTTTCAACTGTACATATCTGTATTTGATATCGTTATGTTTCAATATTTTATTTTCTTGAAACTGAGTGAATTGATAATTATCAAACTTGATAAATTGGTTATTTGAAGACAAATTTTCAAGTTTTCTTGATTTAATATTTTCTTGAAAATAAGATAAATATAAAATTGTCTAACCATCTATATAACTTTCAATCAGAGTATAAAAACTGAAATCATTCAAACTTACACGATGTCTAATTTTAAAATTGTCAATTCAGCATGAAACAAAAAACTTTATTTATCGCTTTCTCCACCCAGAAGGGAGGAGTGGGCAAAAGTACATTCACCATCCTGGCCGCAAGCTTTCTGCATTACCTGAAAGGGCTGAATGTCGTCGTGGTGGACTGCGACTACCCACAGTGCAACGTCCATGACATGCACAAGCGGGAGATCCGTCAACTGGAAACCAACCTGCACTACCAGTCCAAAGCCATATCCCTGTTCGAATCACTGGGTAAACAGACTTATCCGATTGTTTGTGCCAAACCCGAAACAGCCATATCCAGAGCGAAAGAATTTTTATCAAAAGAGCCTGCCGGTTATGATGTCGTTTTTTTTTGATTTGCCCGGAATGATTAACAACGAAGGGGGGATCTACCTTTATGGGGATGGATTATCTTACGGAGGGATGAATGGAGTCAGACGGATCATATGGGATGAAGTATTAATCCTTTCCGATAAAGATATTGCTTTTGTTTGTACTGCTTTTAATTTAAAGAAGGAGGAACTCAAATGTTACATACATAAACAGTCGAGACAGGCACTTATGAACTCTTAAAATCTATCATGAGTGATACCGTATTCGATCAATTCTCATTGGTCGGAGGTATTGCTTTGTCTTTACTTATCGGGCACAGGAAAAGTATAAACCTTGATTTATACTGTAATTATGCATCCTATAGATTTTCCGGTGTCTAGATTCTAAAAAACATTGAGGATATAGGTAATGCTGAATAATATTATTTATCTTTACAATAATATATTTTTTTGCTAAAACAAAAATAAAATGGAATTTAAAAGCATTAAAGTTCAAAAGTTATTCGGTTTATTGGATTATGAGATAGACTTGGATAATGAAGAATTCCTAACAATCTTAACAGGACCTAATGGTTACGGAAAAACAACGATTTTGAACATTATTTATCATTTTTTCAACCAAAAGTTCTATTTCTTCCAAAAGCTAGAGTTTCAATCCATCTCTTTTAATTTTTCAGCAAACAGATGTATTGAATTAACTAAAAAGAAAGGGAAGCCCAAAACAGATCAGATTGTACAATTGGTAGATAATCGGCAAGAGATTATTCTTCAGCAAATACAAACCGTTGACATACAGGTTCATTTATTGATAGGAGGTAAATTGTCTGAGGCATTTGTATATAATTCCGAGGCAGAAAACAAGTTGGTATCCCAGTTGGGTAAATATATTCAGATACAAAGGATCTCGCAGGATGTGATATTGGATAATAGAACGAGAAAACATCTTTCATTGAGGGAATTTCTATTGGAAAATGGAGACAATCTTCCTATCCGGGTGATAAATCTTTTACATAAGCAACAAAACAATCAGATATCTCTGTTATTAAGTTCAGTAGATGTGTATATTATCCGGGAACAACGGTTATTAACTCAAAATGGTTCAAATAACCGGGGATCTTTTATTAATACTATCGAACACTATGCAAAGGAGCTAAAGGAGTATATATCTAATACCCAGTTAAGAGCATACCAACGAACGCAAGAATTGGATAGCTCCTTTCCCAAACGCTTGATTGACTGCAAAAGAAAATTGTCAAGAGAGGAGTTTGATACCCGTTTTACTAAACTGAAAGAAAGGCAGCAACAGCTCAAAACTTTTGGTATATCAACCAGTAATCAGGATGTAACTGATTACAACGAGGAAACAGCAAATGTTCTTACTGTGTATTTGGAAGATTCAGAGCAAAAGGTAGGTGTGTATGACGAATTATTAGAAAAGATTGACTTGTTTGTGAATATTCTGAATGAGAAAAAGTTTGCATTTAAATCAATCGTGATTAATGGTCCTCAAGGTTTTTATTTTCAATCGAATAACGGACAGCCATTAAATCTAACAGATTTGTCTTCGGGTGAGCAGCAGGAAGTTGTCCTTTTGTATGAGCTGCTATTTAGAACGAACTCCAATACATTGATCTTAATAGATGAGCCGGAAATATCATTGCATGTGATATGGCAAAAAGCATTCATTCAGGATTTGCAGAGAATAGCCGATATAAAGCATATCTCTTTTTTAATTTCGACACATGCCCCTCAGATTATAAATGACAGATGGGACTTAACTCTTGATTTGTTTGATTTAGCTAATAAGTAATTATGGAGTTTAGCAGGAGCTTGAGAAGTAACGTAGATGCTACTGATAAAATAAATGATATCCGGCTTTCATTAAATAGTGAAACAGGTAGTAAAATGATCTGGGTATTGGTTGAAGGTGAAGATGATTGCAAAATCTATCCTAAATTTTTTTATGAGGATAAAGCAAGAGTCGAATTCGTAAATGGAGGTAAAGGGCAATTGACCTCAGCTTTAGATACCCTGACCAGGGAAACACGGCAGGTAATAGGAATTCGGGATGCCGATTTTTTACATTTAGAGGGAAATTACCCGGATGTCATAAATTTATTTTATACAGATTACCATGATATTGAGATGACAATGCTACATTTTGAGACAGTACGTTGTAATTTACTTGTTGAATATCGTTTGCAGAACAGGGAAGATATCTGGCATACGATTTTGAATGAATCTGCATATTATGCGTATATTCGGTGGTATAATGATATAAAATGTTGTAGAATCCTTTTTAGCGGACTAGGTCTTGGAAGATTCGTTGATGTTGAGAATCTAAGCATAAAGCGTCAGGATTTACTGGATGAGTTAAATAAGCGTTCAAGAAATAAAACAGAAGAAATACTATGTAATAATATCGATTGTTTTATAACGGAAAATAGAACGGAGGATTTCTTAAATTTGTGTAATGGTCATGATGTTACCGCTTTATTAGCATTATATATTGGAGGACAGGTTTCGCATGCGGAATTATGCAGGCATTTAAGATTATCGTTTAAGATTCAGGATTTTCATAAGACGAAGTTGTATAGAGCAATCAGTGATTGGCAGGCACGAAATGGCTTCTCTTTTTTAAAAAGTGCAATATAAATATTGCGTTGTAATATAAAAAAGTGAACAGAGAAATATTCTGGTTCGCTTTTTAACTTCTCTGTTTTTTGTTCCAAAAATCTACTCGGAATTTCTTATAACTTGGCTAATTCTGCTCCGGCATTGAATTTAAGCGTTTTTTTGTGAGAATGTCTATTACAGCCTTAGTTGGAGTTAATGCCTTTTCTTGCGACTCTCTCAGATACAGAGAATGTACCGAAGTCGACAAAGGTTACTTTCTCTCCTTTTTTACTTCCTGTGTGATAGATTTAATAACAGCATCCAGTCCTTTTTTGCATCAGCCTTACTCAATTCGGATTTTGCAGCAACAGCGTTTATTTATTCCGATTTGTTCATAGTTAAAGTTTTTAAATAAGTTTTACATTTGGTGATTTAACCGATATAGAAAGATAGCTTATATTTGATTTATTGATGTATTTCCAGTCAGTTTATATTGAATCACACGGTTAGGGTTACACCTATATTTAATTGGGGTCTTGAGTTTGTTAATAGTGAAGAGCTTGATTCTGGTTTTGGGAATATTAAACTTCTAAAGAGTGAATATGGAAGGTACGATTTCCACACAAATCTTTATCATCTAATTATTCATCTAAATAATTAATGAGATAATATTTATTTTAGTGTCAAATGTTGTCTTTCTTAATAAGAAATTAAATATTTAGCAATATAATTTATGGATTTATTCGATTATGCACTTTCTGAAGATGTTGAAATAGGAAAATACAGAACATCTTTTTTCCATTTAATAATGAATGGGGATATTGGTTGGTCAATAAAAATACAATTGTCGCCAGATTTTGGAACTTTTATGCATTATATTCAGGATATTTCCACATTACATGGTATTGCTTGGAGTGAATGGTATCTAAATTATTTATTAATATGTAAAGACCACATTCACGTGAATAAAAATATTGAACTCCCCATAAAAGTACCTTATGAAAGGTATTCAAATTTTAAAGCTGGCAAAGACATATTTGACAGAATTAAGGGTAGTGACTATAATAATTATATTGAGATTGATGATTTGTATGTATTAAAAGAAGAAATAAAAGTTGCAAAAGATAAACACGAATCAGTCACAATACATAGATTCAATTTTAATGATGAAACAATTGATTCATTTGAATTTGGCTATACATGTATTATTGAAAGCATGGCACATTTATTTCAGACCTTTTTTGATTCCTCGATAGAACATCAAGATGTTCCATATAATACCGTTCAGAAAATATGTAAAGTTGAATATCCTGAAATTGCGTCTAACAAGAAAATGCTTATAACTCTTTGTTTAGCATCGTTGAATAGTCAAAATCCAGGATTGTTTTTCTTTGAATGTATAGAAAAATCAAAAAGAAATAGAGAATTAAATGGTATAGAGTTTTATGATTTAATAATAAGAGAATATAGTTTTTGGTATAAAAGAAGGAAATATAGTTATCACGATTTTATGAAAAAATATATAGGTAGATTGAAGCATATATTACAGAATAATCAAAGAGTTCCCTTAGAATATTATAATCGGGTTTTAGATTCGGTTTTATTGCAAACTCAACATTACCAAAGTGCTTTACTTTTTGCTATTTATCAAAATGATTTTCCCAGCCAAGAGGGATTGGATTTTCTTTTCGATAATAATGGATTGCCTTATATTGAAACTTCATCACATGACTATTTTCCATGCAATCATAAAACAGGTATGCCTTATAGGGATAGTGTATTCCTTTTTTCTTCCGAACTTGTTATTAAACGATTTAAAAAAAAAGAGATATGATTTGCCCTCAATTTAATAGGTGTTTAAGTACGCAATATTCAGCATCTCCTATATATATGAATCATATTTGCAGTAATTATCAATGGCAAAAACAAGAGCAATGCATTATGACCGAGGGATGTAGACTATGGAATATTAATGATGAAAAAATAACAGATGAGTAAATGAATCAAAACCTAAACATTCTGCGTTTATTACATTCTTATAAAGTTTATGTCAACACAAACTTATAAAGTCTAGCTTTTCATATATGATAAAATGTTCTATTATCATTAATACTCTTTGCAAATCCAAGTATACTGATATAGAATATCCAGTATAAAATAAGTGGACTTTCTTGCTTATGATAAATACGCAATATTATCAGATCAACGATTTTTTTTAATACTTATTTACAGCCAACTTATCGATTTGTAAGGAACTCTGCAATTGTTTTACAAATCTGCTCATTTGTGACATAACGATATACCTGAGGAGGATGAAAATTAGGATCTATAGTTCTCAAACTTTTTAGGCTGATAGGAGTAACCTGCTTTATTGATTCAATTTCAATGCCTATCGCCTTCGTCTTATCTTGGTAATAATCATCAAATCTAACTTTGTCAATTCCTAAGAATGAAGAATACTGAGACCACATTTCTAGGGGAGATGTGTCAATAATATTTTTTATGATGCCAAAGCCTATCACACACATAACAGGCGAAGAAGCATATATAATTACATAATCTCCCACTTTTACATGTGGTTTGATTTTCCTTAATTCAATGCTCTTTTCTCGCTCAATTATCTTTTTTGCAAATTCTGGTTTTACAGAGATAAACAAGTATTTTTTTATGCTATTTATATTTTCCACTTTCCCAATTGATAAATTCGATTGAATATATTAAAATCTACCCTTACCGGTGATGCAAAGGAGTTTCGTTTCCTTCCGTTCTCTTCAAATACTTTTGTTATTGAAGAGAAAGCTACAGGTTGTTGAAATACTTCTGTTCCGCTAAATCGTAATGCTCTTATATCACTATTAATATTTTGTTCACATAGTTCATATATATGTTTCCACTCATATACTCCGTAATGTTTATTTTTCGCAAATAAGTCCTTAGGCTTTCCCGTGATGACTTCGTCAAGGTAGGATGTTGCTACTATAGATTTACTTCGTTCAGTATATTTATCATTGCTAACATACCAAAGTATCCTTGCAGGAGCAATTTCTGTGATCGGTTTGGTATGTCTGTAATATACATTTTCAACATTCCATAATTTATCAGGCATTGCTCCAAAAAGAGTTGCTCCAGATATATGTGCATCAAATAATTGACCTGCCCACAATGCTTTTATAGGTATTATATAGCAAGGAATATCTAAGTCCGAAATCTTTAGAGGGAATAGCTTTCGCTCAATATCCAATAGTATAAGTTCTGTTTTGTTATTACTCGCTATGTCAGATATGATATTTCGAATTTTGCCATCCGATAGATTTTGTAGGTTCGTTAAATTTGAACTATCTATTATTTCATTATAAACATGTTTTCGCCATACACCTTCTGCGTGTTCAAATCCTAATTTTGATAAGACCAAAACCTGACTATCGGATAAATAATCTTCTTTAAGAATGATAACATTGATATTTTTCTTTATAGCTTTATTTATCAAATCGGATATGACTTGCATAAATAGAGTCTGCCTATATTCACTGTCAATCAAGCGAATAAATGGAATATTCAATTCTGAATTAGCATTTGAATATGCAAAAAATGCGATAGGATTATTATTTGATTTAATAACCTTTATTTTTGCCACATCTGTATTTGATGCTTCAGTATATACAATACTCTTGAATGAGTTTTTTTTTTCCGATGATTCTTTTACAAGGAATTTATCAATGCAAGCATCTAACTCATTGGTAGACACTTTGGATATAGTATGAAAGGTTACACCTGCCAAACGAATAGGGGAATATTCTTCTTTATTAAGAAGCTGATCTACCTCAATAATAAACTCCTGAGGCGAGAATATCTGAATATCGAATTGATCTTCTATTTTCACCCGACAATCTAATATACCGATGTCTTGTGTTATAAAATACGACACATTAGAGACAATGCATGTAGCCAATTGAATTCTATCTGAATTATCATTGTCTGTTTGCCCTCTAATAATCTGTTTTAGTCGCACGGCTACTGTTTTACGCTCTTCAACATCATGTTTTGCTTCAATAAAATTATTCAAGAACAGCCTTGTTTTATTCGCTCGATCCTTATTCGCATCTCTGTTGATCTCATTCAACATTTCAGGTGCAAAATAGTAATCCACTTCATCAGCTAACCAGTCAGCTACAAGCCCTCGAGGGTCTTCATGTGCATCATATTGCAAATCAATATCTCTCAGCTTAACAATTATGTTAGCATCCAATATAGCTTTAATTTTAAACGATGAGTTGGCTGCTACTGAGAATAAATCCTGTTTATTGAAATCATACCACCAGATATTCAGATAGTTTTCGGCAAGACTTCTGCTTCTCTTCGTATGTCTGCAATGAAAGCCGTATCGTTCCCATAGAGTGGAAGCATGCTTATAATCCTGTCTACAGCTTAGTGCAATACCGGCAAATGTATTTTCATACTTTGAACGCAATTTATCGAGAAGTAGGGTCGATATATTTTTCCCTCTGTGGGTTTCATTCACACACAAATGCACGATGCTTATTCTCGAAGAACTGTTCACTACACGAAACATCAAATAGCCACACAATTCAGAATCATCATGGGCAATTACGATACACTCTTTTTTTGCATGATCTTCAAATCCACCATCGGGCATAAAACCCAATGTTGCAGAATGTTTCTTGCCAAGATTTAGCACATCTTGGAAGAATTTATTGCTCTGATTAATGAATTGTAGTTGCATATTTATTAGATTTAGCATCCAGGATTTTGAAACAAGGCTTTAATTGTCACCTTCATAGCGATGGTAGCATCTTTTTCCATTATAACTTGATTTTCAAAATGAGCATTAAGGTCTAATATATCTTTATTAGTATCAAAATGAACATATGAATTTCTTAATTTTCTTAACCAATTAATATTATCTCCAGTATAATACTCATTCAAGAGTTTTGCTGTACCAACTTTATCATCCATTGCTTCAACTCCTCTTAAGTGAGCATCAATAACCGAGATAGACACTGCAATAACCGAAATCCATGCTCCGGCACAATATGATATACACATATCGAAAAACAAAGCTATAGCATGGTCGCAACAATCATGAACGCCAACTTCGGCATCTTCGAGCTCTTTATCAATCCAATATCTTCTTTTTTGCCAAACTTCAATAGATGGGTGATTCATAATTTATAATATTTACGAAAGTGTTGATACCAGTTCTTTGCTTGAATTGTTGTGATAATGTCATTATCTAATAATATAACTAACTCATCCTCATCTTTCATTATATCATATCTAGTCATATAAATATCTGATTATGAAATAGATAGTGGATGACTCATAGACAACTTTAACTTTATCACTCTGGGAAGTAATATGTTTTTTTGTGATAATGTTCTGAAAGATGCTCATACTTTGACGCTTAATAATTTATTAACAAAAGTAATAAAATAGCTCGAATAACCTCAACAATACCAATGACTTTGAAGTATTTACTTTTCATTGATTGTGATTCAGAAATTACCTACTCCTTCCTTGTTTCTTTTCCCGCTTGAGTTCTTTTTTTTGATTGATACTGAAGGTTGCTTTCGGCGGAATCCCCGCTAGAGCTTGGTATCAACAAGATTCTCTTCTCACAAGTATGGATGAGCAAACGAGCCAATACCTTAATTAACAAATGTTTTGTGGAAATACATTTAAATACCCCATTCGAAATGTGAACGGAGCTAATAATTTTATTGAATATGTCACATTATATTCAACTCAAGTTTTCTTTAAATTATTGAATGATGATAAAATTTCTAAAGAAGGCATTTTTACTTTTTCAGTTTAGAGTACACATGTACACAGACTAAAAAATAAACCAATATTATTTGAAATAGCCTCTACTTAATCAAAAAACCATTTTCCTCGATAATCAATGAAAAACACTGCCAATTAAAGCATATCACACACTACCAAAAAGGTGGACTTTATTTCTTCTTAATATGTAAGATGAATATAATCAACATTATAGGTTGGGTTGTCGGAAGACTAGCGGTACTTGAACCTAACCGTTAAAATAAAGTTAAATAACTGGCTGCAAGAAGCAAATAGCAGAAAATCGAAGAATAAAAAGCAGCAGAACAAAGAAAAAGAAAACGGGTACCGAGGGTTTGGACCCCGTCCAGACTGACGAAAAATACGGAAGAATAACGAAAAAGGAATGAACTGCTTGTTTACTAATCGTTTATATTTCTTCAATCTGCTTCAAATTATAAAATCTAACATAAAATATATTTGCCACTATATCAGCTTATTACGATAAGCTTTTTTTGTGTTTTACATAATATTAGAAAGCAAAATCATACCTGAAAAATTATTCTTTTTCAGGTATGATTTTTTACGTAAAGCACTTATCTTATGAGAAGTACATTTAATATCTTATTTTTTATCAAAAAGAATGAAGTTAAGAGAAATGGTCTTTGTACGATTATGGTACGCATTACAATTGACGGGGTTTATTTACAATTTAGTACCAAGACCGATATCTCTCGTGCATATTGGATTACAAAGCAAGGAAGGGCAAAAGGTTGTACACAGTATGCAGATGAGATAAACCGCCAGCTAGACGGAATACGAACCGGACTGTATATGCACCATAGCAGGTTAAGAGATAAATACAAATACATTACCCCATTAATGTTAAAGAAAGCTTTCCTTACTATTGAAGATAAAACTAAACTCGGCTATCAGTTTTCAGAACAAGTTAAGTTCTTCCGGTCAAAAACGGGGAAGAATATAGGTAGTAATACTTCTTTTCGATATGGGTTAACCTGGAGACGGATACAAGAGTTTCTGGAAAAAGAGCATAATATATCCGATATTCAAATGGAGCGGATTTCCCTTGGTTTTCTAGAGAAGTTCTATACATTTATGAGGAAGGATCTTAATTATGAGAATAACACAGCTATGAAATATATGCAACGTTTTTCTACCATTATGAGTTCTCTGAAAAACTGGGATTGATTTCCCAAAATCCATTTCATTTTTATGTAATACGCTTCAATAAGACAGACAGGGTTACATTGATACAAGAAGAAGTTGACCGCATATGGAAAAAAGACTTCCGCACACCTCGTCTGGCTATAATCAGGGATTTGTTTATCTTTAGCTGTTTCACCGGATTATCTTATATTGATATATGCCGGCTAAAAAAAGATGATATACAACTGAGTTCTGATAATAAGCATTGGATTAGTATACACCGGATGAAGGCAGATGGAGTATCACAAATCCCACTTTTACCGCTTCCATTACAGGTTATTGAAAAATATAAAGATGTAAAACCGGATGATTTATTGTTTCCATTAACATCTAACCAAAAAAACAACGAATATCTCAAGGAAATCGCAGAAATCTATCATATAAAAAAGAAGATTTCCTTCCACGTAGCACGTCATATATTTGCCACTTATTTACTTAATAAAGGCATACCAATTGAGACCGTTTCAGGTGCTTTAGATCACTCTAATATCAAGCAAACGCCATTGCACGATTGCTAAAAAGATGGTTATAGAGGACATGAAACAGTTCCTTTAACCCCAGCTATCCACACTTCTGTTCTCAAAGATTCTACCATCCAGATTAATAGAATCAGATTTTAGATAAAAAGTACCTCCACTTCTGCAAAAGATGAAAGGTGCTCTTCTATATGTAATATAAATAAGTCAGAACAAAAATATAAAAAGTTGATGTAGAAATATAAATAAAAGCCTATAACCTCCACAGGCTATAGGCTTTCGCTCTATTTATCTTTTTTAAGTTAGTAGTAGTAAAAGGTGTTGTATAAAAAGGTCTAATTGTTTTATAGGTATAAAGAATAATAGATTAAAACTAAACTAAAAGGAATGGAAAAACCTCCGGATGGGAGGTTTGGATTATATCTGGAAAATATATGTAGCGATCACAGCCTAACTCTTGGAGTATAATCTAATATCTTTATATCAGGCAAAGTACTGCCTTTTAATCTCACATTACGAATGAACTGATTACACTCGCACTCTGTCATTAATTGCTTCTGGAGAGCTTCAAATAAAAAATCCAAAGTTGTAACATAAGTTATTTTATTCTGATTACAATATTCACATATATCTTTCAGATTACTACTTGCAACAACATCATTATTGTATTTGCAATATATCATACATGCACTTTCTCCTTCACCTCTGCTTTCTTTGTCGGTCAAAACCGCAAAATCCCTAATCATCTCTCCCTTTGGATTCCATTCTACGACCTTAAGGGTTTTTAGCAAAGATATATGATTGTCAATAGCGACCCGAGTGTCAGAATGTTTGCGAACTTCATCTAAAACAATACTTAAAATAATATAATCATATTGAGGATATATACAATGAAGAATACTGAGGTACCCTCCTTTTATGAAATGTATAATAACATCTGCATCTATAACAATTTTGGTCTTTTTATTTGTCATGATCTATGTCTGTCAAATCAATACCAATATCAGACATTAACTCTCTATAGTGTCCTTCCGAAATACATCCTTCATCAAAACGTTTTTTAGCTAAAGTTCCATAATCTCCTATAACAAGTCCATCATTTCCATTTTCATATAAAGAGGTATTAAAACCATAGTATATAGCAACCCGGGATAAAGGTAGTTCTTTAAATTCTTGAAATTGGTTCTTATCTATTATGCCTAAATCCTTAAGTCTAATTATCATCGCTATATGAGATACAGAGAAGATTCGCTCCAATCTTAATAAAGTAGCTATCGAAAGATTCTTTTTTAATTCATTTGGAGGAATATTTTTCTTTATTCCTATTTCAGGCATCAATAATATAGATGAAAATAAATCTGCTTTCTTTTCATTTATATCCTTTGTCTGAGATCCAGGATTGCAAAAATGAGTATTAAACTCTTTTTGTATAAACAAATGGTATAGTTCATGACCTATTGTGAAATGCTGTCTCCCTTTTGAATGCCTTGAGTTTATCAGTATAAATTTTTTATCTGCTCTTTTTAGGCACATTCCTGAAAATTCTTCTGACATTTTTTTATATACCGTCAAGATATTAAATCTTAACAATAGATTTTTACAGTCAACAGGCTCCGAATCACTTAATCCACTTATGGACCGGAAATTCGAAGCCTGAATTTCTATCTCATCATAATAAGGTGCTGCCATTTTTAATCAGTCTCTTATCTTTAAATAATTTCTAACTATCTTCTTGAAGGTTGATATTTCTTTTAGATCTTGCTCATTCATAGAATCAGTTCTAAAGGAACAAGCCATCTCATCCTTTACTTTTTCCTCATCTTCTTCATAAAAAGATATTAATGCAATTCCATATAAATCACATAATTTTTTCATTAAGTCATATGGCATATCTCTACCAACTTCATAATTTGCATATGCACCTCTATCTATACCCAAAAAAGATGCAACTCGATCTTGAGTTAACCCAAAAGAATCGCGAAAAAGCTTCATGTTCTTACTCACGATACCGTTCATTGTTTATAATGTTTTAGTTTATAATTATGTTGCAAATATATTAAATATATTTATAGATATATACTTTTGCAACAGTATTATTATCTTATTTTAGATAAAAAACATTAATTGTTATTTGATTCGAAAATCCTTATACCTTAAACACCAACTTTCTTATAAACTTAAATATCTTTGATCTGTATCTTATTAAAAAGTATAGAGCGAATAAAATTAATCAATCCTACAGATATACTTTTGAGTACTGTCTAATCAAGAATTAGGTCTATCTAGATAAATAGTTTCTCCTTTGACCTCGTAAGGTTGAATTATAGGAACTACAATTATCGTGCTAGTCTTCTTCATAGGTACTTTAGTCGAAACAGTAGTATCTTTAACATTTAAGCCATAAAACAATGATTTTCCATCCCAGAATGCAAATGAAAGAATGTATCTATTTTCTAATTGACTTGTGCCTGTTGATATAGTAATTACATTTTGTTTCTCAGAGACCAATTGTATCACTATTATAGTGGTAGTCTTCTCTATAGGTACATACCGCATTTTAGTTTTACAACTAGCTATAATTGTAAAAAATGTTAAAATGACAAATAGTAGGTATTCTTTTTTATGTGTTTATTTTAGAAATTTATACTTTTGGAACCGAATAGAGTTCTGCTTTCGGACCTGGTATTAACAATTATATAAAGTCAACATAGTTGGTTTAATACCGGTCCGGAAGTTCTTTCAATGATAATTTAAGCATGTTTTTTCATATATATTTTTAGTTGTTGCATTTCAAAAGAGACATTTCGAATGTGTTTTTCGATGTTAAAATTGAGTTTGTTAAAGACTGTCGCGATGACAGTCTTTTTCATGGATTCACTCCTTTTGCGTATAAAACTTGTTTCCTGTAATTTGCACTATTATAAGAAAGATGCAAAAACATAGGATAAAGAATAGCTTGATCGAAAATTAATCCCGATTTTAAAAGCTTAGTTAATAGCTTTCTAGTTTCTAAGACTCTTATGACGGCGAACGGTTCAGAAGTATCAGAAAGGCCGAGAGGCAGCTGCCGGACACTCTAAAAGTACAGAACAAATGGTAAAATCTCATATATTCAACTTGGTGGCAAAACATTGTATAGGGAAAGTGATATTCAAAAGTTGCTGGATGAGCACTATCGTAGCATATTTGAGTAGCCACCTGAAATTTTCTATTAACTTATTGTTTTTTTACGAAATATGCTTCATTAATAGGAAAGAGGAAGATTGTCCGAAAAACCGCTTGCGGCTACCTTAGATTTGCAAGAAAAAGTAGTAGAAAATATAACTTTGAATTAGAATCATGAAAGGAAGACAAAGGGTAAACCATTCGCGGCAATAAGGTATAAAACTTATCCCCCTATTCGGACCCTTTGTCCTTTCCTTGAACTCAAACCTGAATAAGAATTTAGAGAACCCCGTTAAGGTTATTAGGTCAAGTTCAAGTTCCTTTCTTTTGTAGAATAGTCAAAAACAAAATTATGAAAATTTACTACCTTGGTATCGATGTCAGCAAGAAAAAGTTAGATTGCTGTTTACTGCATAATGGACAAAATATCCAGACTGCTATTATCGTCAACAAACAAGAAACTATTATCCTATGGATAAGCTCTGTTTTGTCCGAATATAATATAGCAAAAGATCACTTGGTTATCTGCGCTGAACATACAGGACAATATACATATCCTTTGATCTGTGCTGCAAAATCAGAACAGCTCTATCTATGCCTTGAAGATGCCGCTAAAATAAAATACAGCAATGGTATTCCCCGTGGCAAAAACGATAAAGTCGATGTACATCGTATTGCCTTGTATGGCGAACGATACAATGACTCTATAAAACCTTATCAACCATCAGAAACCGACATTCTGAAGCTCAAGAGACTATCTACAGAGCGTAACCTTTTAGCCGGAGACAGATATAAATACCAGGCTCAATTAACCGATCAGAAAGATTATATGCCGGAACCTATATATACAGATAAGTACAATCGGTTGAAACAAATAATCGAAGTCTTGGAAAATGCTATATCTGAAATCGATGAAGTCGTCAGTTCTATAATTTGCGATTCCCCTGTGTTATCTCATCAAATGCAACTATTAATGTCCATTGATGGGATAGGAGAAAGGACGGCCTTAAAAATGATTATAGAAACCGAAGCTTTCACAACATTCGACAATCCTAGAAAATTTTGTTGCCATGCCAGAGTAGCTCCATTTTCATATATCTCGGGAAGTAGCCAGCGATCCAAGAACCGTGTATCTAACCGGGCGGACAAGAGCATTAAAACCTTATTACATATGGCAGCCTTATCTGTATGCCATCTAAAAGGAACCCCCTTACAAGAATATTATGAACGAAAAGTAAACGAAGGGAAAAATAAAATGTCTGTTATCAACGCCATTAGAGCCAAGCTGGTTAATATTATGTTCGCCGTTATCAGAACCGACTCTTTTTTTTTACAGAATTATCTACATTCTCTTGCATAATCCATAAGAATAGGGGGGGCGTTTTATTCCCGCCGTTGAAATTTGTGTCCGAATGAAAAAGAAAAGGATTTTTAATAATACTATTATTTTATGGACTGCAATATCATACAAAAGAAACAGGCTTCGGGAAATATCTAAAGCCTGTTTCATATAGTACAGCATTGATATTTTCCATGTTCGATAGGTAAATCAGTTCGTTGATGGTGGCGTAGTCGCGGATATTGCTTTTCAGGTCAGGATTCGTTGGCGTATACGATCTTATCTTATAGACAAGCGTAAAATAATTAAAAATAGAGATTACCCCACAAATTAATATGGCAGGTATTTTACAGTAATAGAATGTATGTAATTTTTATTGAGCTTATAAATAGTCCTAATTAAAAAAGAAAATAATCTCAGCTTTTAATTTTTTTCGAACTAAAGGTTTTCGATGATAAAACTCAAATTAAAGATTAAATGAAGTCAATTTAAAATACTGGATTAAATTTATTAAATCCAGTAGCATTAATGGAGCTAAAATTCAATAGCTTTATCAAGATCTCTGGATGTGGTGATTACATACCGGGATTATTATGTACCCTCTTACGAATAAAAAGTTGTATAGCTTATTAATTGTTATCAACTGTTTGTTTGTTTTTAATTAGTCCATTCTCAATAATTTTTTTCTAAAAAATCCGCACAAAGATTTGCCGGAATTTGAGATTCTGTATATACTTTTGCCAACTGATTTTCAGTTGACAGTGTACTTCATTCTTAAATACATTGTATCCTATTTCAAACAGGGAATAGGAACAGGTGCTCTGCATAACATAAACTAAATAAATTTAGCAATGGAACAATTACCCCGATTTGTGAATGACCTGGCTCTTATCCTTATTACTACTGGAATCGTTACTATAATATGCAAATGGCTCAAGCAGCCTGTTGTATTAGGATATATCATTGCTGGCCTTCTCAGTAGCTCGCACACAACATTCTTTCCTACTATAGTTGACATGGAAAGTATACACACCTGGTCAGAAATAGGTATTATCTTTTTTTTGT
>NZ_JADCLR010000032.1:0-1509 GCF_015233815.1 Dysgonomonas sp. GY617 | reverse complement strand
GTTTCGGGTAAACTAGCCCACATCCATCAGGATTCTTTACGGGTAAAAGAGTTGGCAGAAGGTCAGCATCCCAGAGTCGTTGTTATATGTTGTTCTGATTCAAGAGTGACTCCTGAAATTGTTTTTGACCAAGGTTTAGGTGATATATTTACGATTCGTACAGCCGGAAATGTAATGAGTGATTACGAAGAAGGGAGTATCGAATATGCAGTAGAACATACCGGAGCAAAGCTTGTTGTTGTGTTAGGTCATACTAGTTGTGGAGCTATAAACGCAATGTTGGACACAAAAGAAGGAGGAACTGTTCCTGGACATATCTCTTCCATTGTTGATGCGTTAAACGCTGAAACCGAAGAAAAGGATGCTCTCGAAAAAGGAGGAGAAGAACTTCCGTACAATGCGGTTAAAGCAAATGTAGAACACGGGATAAGACAGTTGCGTAACTCAGAACCTATTTTGAGTGAAATGAATGAAGAAGGTAAAATTAAGATAGTCGGAGCCATTTATCATATCGAAAACGGCAAAGTCGATTTTCTGGATATATAGGAATCCTTTTTATACAAAACAAAAGAGGCTGAATCTGCAAAAAAGGATATTTAATTTAATAATATAACTTTTCCGATAGCTCTTTTTTATATATTCTATGCAAGATATCTCTGTAACTATTTTGAGCGTTTGGTGTTGCAGAGAGTCTATTGATATGGTATATTTATTTTGTTTTAGACCTAGATACAGCTATGTTTGATAGTATTATGTAATCGCTACATAATACTATTTTTATTTATAAGCTTACAATAAAATCAGATCTTCGGTTATATTTGAAATCAGCTCTCGTTGTAAGTTTAGAAATTTAGCCCGTTGTATTTCACCACTTCGGGTGATAAGTGTAGAGTATTTTTTTAGAGAGTCCAGCCATTTTATATGTACCAACGATGTTTGAATATTAGAAATACTTATCGGGTCCGAAAAGTATGACCAAAGCTGGGTGTAGGTTTGTCCATCGTACTCAAAATAAGAAGAATTAGATTCAATATTCAAAGAGGAAAGGTATACCAGTACTTCTGAGCCCATTTGATTTACTCCTTTCAGTGTCATTCCTTCAAATAGATCTATGCATTCATATAATTCCTCTTGTATAACCCGCAATTCAGATTCATTAATTCAGTTTCTTTTATAAAAATAATTAATGTCCGATAGGGTTGACAATATGGTATTTTATTTTTCAAGGCTTTAATTGAATAGGTTATATATTACCTAAACGATGGAGTATAAAATGTATAATATAATAAGAGTAGGAGCTAATTATTTAATATAAATTTTTATCTTTGTCACTATAATCTAACCCTTTACTCAAACAGTGAGAATAGAATTAACAAACATACCCACCAATAACAATCTAAAGTTTAACGATTTAGATTTGGCTATGTGCGTTGAAATATTAGAGAGAGAGAGAGAGAGAGAGAGAGAGAGAGAGAGAGAGAGAGAGAGAGAGAGAGAGAGAGAGAGAGA
>NZ_JADCLR010000031.1:0-9893 GCF_015233815.1 Dysgonomonas sp. GY617 | reverse complement strand
CCAATTGATAAAACGCCTGTTAATAAGAAAATAATCTTTTTCATTTTATTACTTGTTAGTTATTATATAGTTAGTTAGTTTATTCAAAGAAAGCAGCAGCATGTAATCTCTACACGCTGCTGCCGGACATAGTTGTGCCATAAGTAAAAGGAAATATCGTACTGATTTTGAACGACAAAAAACAAATAAATCAGCTACACGAAAACCTTTACCTGAACAACTATATATATTGGGGAAATATGTAAAAGGGGAAAAGAATATGTATAAAAAACGCAATAACAAAAAAAGACGGATCACTCCGCCTAAAATATATTTATTACCAGCATGTTCGCTAGTTAGTCTCTCTCTCTCTCTCTCTCTCTCTCTCTCTCTCTCTCTCTCTCTAACATTTCAACGCACACAACCAAATCTAAATCGTTAAACTTTAGATTGTTATTGGTGGATATGTTTGTTAATTTTATTCTCATTGTTTGAGTAAAGAGTTCGTTTATAGCAGCAAAGATAAAAAAATAAAACAATATTTAAAAAATCGCGATATGAAAAATTGGGGTTCCATCCTGGCTATTATTTTCCTGATTATTGTAACTCAAGTACATCAACGAGTAAATATGTAGAATTGGTTCGAGTATATAACCTATATCAAATCTAAATCTTAAAATAGAAGAATTGGCAAAATAAGTCTTATTGGCTGTAGCTGATGGTATTGAATGTTTAACACATAGATATTTTTTCAAAAAAAAGAACTACCCGATACGGATAGTTCCGACAAATACCAAACTAATTAATCTTATTTTGATACCTCGATGGATTTCTTTCTGAATTCCTTTAAAGCTTTCTCTATTTCCAGAGATACCTTTCTCGCACGCTGACCGGCTGCCTTATTACCACTTTCCATTTGGTTTGCTGCATCTTTTGCAAATGATTCAAAAGTTTCTTTCAGCTTTTCGACTAAATTCTTCATTGTTCTTATTCTATTTTAATTAGGAATTATAATATACTATAGACCTTAAATCCGCAATCATTAACGTCAAACTCACATTTGAAGGTAAAAGTAAATAGAACTATTCCTTTTTCGAAGAGATCTTGATCAATATTCTGATATTTTAACAATTTCTCAATAAAACCGTTTATTGATGTTGGCCTCAAATGCAGCCAACTTATCCATTTGCCCGGCTAGCCATACCACATCACTTTCTTGAAAAACAAATCCCGCATTGAAGTTCGTTATAGACTCATTTCCCCGGTCTATACCTATAATCATGCATTCGGTTTGCTCTCTGACACCTAGTCCCGCGATACTATTATTTATCATAATTGAACCCTCTCTGATAGGATATTGTGAAAGGCTGATATGGTGCTGTACAATGTCAATCATTGCTGTTTCTTTATTATCCCGGTTTTCTACAAATCTTTATTATCCCGGTTTTCTACAAATGCTACAAATCTCATTATTTCATCGTCCGAACCGCAAATAATAATCCTGTCATTCGGGTAAAGGGTTGTCTTCCCATTCGGAATATTTATTTTCTTGTTTCCCCGTATGATCGTAATAATATTGACGCCTGTTGTTTGCCGGTAATTGAGTTCTGCCAATGTTCTGCCTATGTTTGGTGAATCGGGTGACACCTCAAGCTCCTCGATATGTATATTTTTTGATAACAAGCCTTCTGCTACTGTAGATGATATGGCCGCATTCTTTTCCTTATTGTTAAAGTTGTCAATAAACCGCTTCTCGATTCTGCGTGACTGGATTTTCACTCCTTTTATGAAAACGATAGCAGCAAGGTAAACAACTGCAATGATTATTGCCGTTATAAATGAAGCAGGGAATAATACATGCAGTTCGAATATAACCACAAAAAAACAAAGGGTTATGCGAAATAAGATCAGGGTAACCAAGGCTACCCGGTTGGTAACCTGCTTATTCCATAATTTAAGAAACTCATCCGACTTGTTTTTCTTCATTATTATAGCACGCAGTAACGGAGCCATACAGGTCAGGGTCAAAGCTGTAGCCAGTACCTTACCCCAAACACCAGGGATGTTTTCAATGATGAACGGGTTAATAAAAAGTTTGAATACCTGTATTACAGCGATACTTATTACCAGGTACACGACCACAAATGTGAAAACTTTCTTCAAGAAAATACTCCATATTCTTTCCTCCGAAACCGTATTATAAGCCGACGATGCATAGCCCTGTATTAGCCTTTCCCATTTATGAGGTAACCGTTTTATAATCCGATCGGCTAAAGGATCCGACATTTTCTGCATGTAGGGAGATATGAAAGTCGTAATAACCGCTACCGTTACAATAATAGGATAAAGTGCTTTACTTATTACTCCCAGGTTTGTACCTAGTGTCGCAATAATGAAAGAAAATTCACCAACTAGAGCTAGGCTGCATGCAGCTTTAACAGCCACCTTTAATCCCTGTCCTGATAATAAAATACCGAGTGAGGAAAACAGGGGGCGCCCGATAAGTATCACACATGTAAACAGTGCAATAGATGCCCCGTATTCGGCTATAACCTGGATATCAATCATCATCCCGACGGATACAAAGAAGATAGCTCCGAAAAGATTCTTCAGAGGCAGCATCATGTGTTCTATATGCTTGCCTTCTATCGTCTCGGCTAAAATAGACCCCATAATAAAAGCGCCAAGTGCTGCCGAGAATCCAACGTATGTGGCAAACAACACCATTCCCAGGCATAAGCCGATCGCTATGATAAGCAAGGTCTCGTCATTGAGGTACTTTTTCTGTTTCTTCAGGAAAGTAGGGATAAGGTATATACCGCCAACAAACCATATAACAATAAAAAAAATTAGTTTAGATATCTCGTATACCAGCTGAGTTCCTTCGAAGTTTTTGCTTACTGCTACCGAACTCAGCAAGACGAGCATTAAAATGGCGGCAAGATCTTCTACAATAAGCATCCCGAAGGCAATGCCGGCAAATCGGGTTCTCTGTAACGACATATCATTGAATGTCTTGATAACGATAGTGGTGGAAGACATGGAAAGCATACCTCCCAGAAACAGGCTGTCCATATGCGACCAGCCTAATAACTGACCGATGGTATAGCCAACGGTTACCATACAGGCTATGTTGAATAATGTTGCAATGGATGCAGTTCCACCTACAGCCATTAGTTTCTTAAAGCTAAATTCAAGCCCCAGGGCAAACAAAAAAAAGATAATACCTATTTCTGACCAGGTGTGTATACTTTCCATGTCAACTATAGTAGGAAAGAATGTTGTGTGCGAGCTACTGAGAAGGCCAGCAATGATATATCCTAATACAACAGGCTGCTTGAGCCATTTGCATATTATAGTAACGATTCCAGTAGTAATAAGGATAAGAGCCAGGTCATTCACAAATCGGGGTAATTGTTCCATTGCTAAATTTATTTAGTTTATGTTATGCAGAGCATCTCCTGTTCCTATTCCCTGTTTGAAATAGGATACAATGTATTTAAGAATGAAGTACACTGTCAACTGAAAATCAGTTGGCAAAAGTATATACAGAATCTCAAATTCCGGCAAATCTTTGTGCGGATTTTTTAGAAAAAAAAATTATTGAGAGTACTTTATAACAGATCAGCACCTGTTTGATAAGCAAAGCTTCTCAGAGTATATACCCCATCTTTGTATTACCTATAATTAGGTATCTGATTGTATCTGTATTTCTTATTAAATATGATTACTTAGGGTAATCTATTTCCGGTTTTAAAAATACATCCTCTTACCACCAGCCTTATAGTCCAGATTTCCAGTTCTTTCAAAATCATTCTGGGAAAATACAGCAGAATAGATTTAACTAATTAATACTAAAAGATTATATTTTAATGATTCTTTTGTTATAGATAGCAATTTTTTGTTCCCCTTTCTTTGTTAAAATGTTTACAAAATTTTATAATGCAGCAATTGCCCATGCTGAAGTATCTATATTGAATCTCTTTTGAGTAAGAGTCGTATTTTACTCGTAGATACCGAAACAAATACTATTAATAAAGTTATAATTCATATTAAAAATTAACACACTATGTTCTCTCACAAATGCTACTTGAAAATAGGCGAATTAACAGGAACTGACTTTAGTTCATTACTCAAAAGCGGTTACGAACTCGATAATTTCGAGTACGGATTTCAGCAAGGGGTTGACAATACAGGCAAAGCAGCCACAGAAGTATACGGCGGAACACTGACTATGACTATGGCGATGCTTCCCCCTGATTCCATCCTGGAATGGGCATTAAATTCACGTAAGTACAAAAACGGAGCTATCATCATCCTCAATGAACAAGGTACCCAACCCGACAAACTATTGTTCGAAAATGCAGCCTGTGTGGACATGTCGCTCGACTATACCCAAAAGGGGAAAGCCTATATTACTACCAAAATAGTATTACAAGCCGAAAGACTGATTTTTAACAACGGCTTTGATTTTGATAATTTCTGGACAAAATAAAAAACAAACACCTATGAAACTAAATATACCGAACCTGGGAACTCTTCTACCCCTTGTAGACAGCTATATATCAGCCAGTCTTGAAATAGACGGTAAAGACTATGAAATAGAGCATTTTCATATCGGTTTTACACAAGAAGTAGACCACAAAGGACAACCGCAACACGAAACTAGAGGCGGGCAATTATTTATAATACTGACTCAGGCTGTAGAGTTTAATATCATTGATTGGGCAAAACGCACCGGCAGACACAAAGACGGCAGAATCTGTTTCAAAACAGAATCTTCAGGGACGGTGTTGGATATAAAAATTTTTAACGCAAACTGTGTCGCCTTAAAGACAAAAGTCAGTTCGACAGAAGGACTCAGAACAGAGCTAACCCTTGCCCCCGAAAAATTAAGTTTAAATAATTTTACACACAATAACCGATGGAGGAGTTAAACCATGCCAAAGCTTAATACCATCTCCGAAGAAGAATTTTCAGTCAAGCTGCGACATGCAGTCCAATATACAGGTTATGTGGAGGGAGTAGGCTATGCCGAATGGCTTCCTGTACCTCGCCTTTCGAGCACGCCCGATTATCCGCATGACGGTCGGATGTTTCCCCAAGGCAGCAACTTTGTTTCCACTGACTATGCCCTGCTTATAACACCTGTAGAACAGACCCTCAGCGAAAAGGATATAACAGCACTCATTGTTGGTATTAATGCCGATGGCAACAGAGTTGTCAATATGGGTAAATCAGAAAATCCTGAAGTATTATCGCCCTTAGGAAAAGTCAAGGTTCAGATAGACAAAAATAGTCAACGTATAACTATAACGACCAATAATATAGAGGGTAGTGGCGAAAATATGCAGGCAAGTTCACGTTCTGTTACCTACAGTTTCAGCCAGTTCAAATACGAATATCCTGTGTTGAATAAGAATATAACTTTTTCAGCAGAACAGAGTGGTTCTTTCGATACACAGCAGGCATTGAGCCAAGTGGGCAAAGCAGCCTATATCGCAGGGATCATCACCTCCGAGATCAACAGACACATGGGCAAAGTATCGTATTACCGTCCTATTGTTGATGGCTGGGGGAAAGTCTTTCGGGAAAGCAGCCGATGGAGGTACTCCATTATACCCGGTAATATGGCAAGCAAGATAGCAAGAATGGCGAAGCCTGTTGCATATGTGGGCACTTTTGTAACTTTTCTTTATGATTATAAGGGCTTTGATATATGGAAAAAGAATCCTACCCATAAAGATGCTGTACATCCTGCTAAATTTGGTATAGATATGTTTTTTTCAGGAATAGGTTTTACAGGTCCGTGGGGAGCAATGGTCAGTACTCTTTATTTTGGGGTTGATGGGTTTTATCCGGGAGGATGGGTTCAGGCACTCGAAGATCGGGATAGACGGGAAAAAGAAATACAAAAAATGATTCCGGGATACAAAGAAGTTCCCTACGGTCCTAAATGGTAATTTATGAAAATCTTGAAATTCTTACATAAAATACATAGCCTGTTTTTTTACAAGCTGGTTCGCTTTGTATTCCGTTTAGACAAAGTATTTATGGAAAATCCTGATATGGAATGGGTAATGTATAAAGCTTTGTATGCGATCTCTGTTATACAAGTAATTTGGTATTTTACATTTTTGAAAATTATGGAAATAATTATAAAAAAAACAATCCCTGATATTTTTGAAGATCAATTAATCTCAAACTTGTTAATTATTGGAGTAATCTCTGCTTTTAATTATTTTACGCTTATCCATAAAAAAAGATGGTTTAAATACGATGAAGAATTTGCAGCATATTCTAAAACTAAGAATAGAATAATTAATATTGCTATTCCTGTTTTTTATATACTTTCAGCAGCTTTATCTTTTTTTCTTATCGATGTTTGTGCGAATTTACACCATGCTGGTGAAATCGTTGATTTCTGAGAGTAAGTGTTACAGCTAGTACACTTTATTTCGGCGTCGATGGTTTTATCCGGGCGGTTGGGTACAGGCCTCGAAGATCGTGACAGACGAGAAAAGGAAGTACAAAAAATGATTCCGGGATACAAGGAAGTTCCCTATGGTCCTAAATGGTAATTTATGAAAATCTTGAAATTCTTACATAAAATACATAGCCTGTTTTTTTACAAGCTAGTTCGCTTTGTATTCCGTTTAGACAAAGTATTTATGGAAAATCCTGATATGGAATGGGTAATGAACAAAGCTTTATTTGCGATCTTCTTTATACAAATGATTTGGTATTTTACATTTTTGAAAATTATGGAAATAATTATAAAAAAATCAACATTATATTTATTTGAAAATCAATGGGCTTACGCAACTATTCTTTTTGCAATAATCTCTACGTTCAATTATTTTACGCTTATCTATAAAAATAGATGGTTTAAATATGATGAAGAATTTGCAGCTTATTCTAAAACTAAGAATAGAATAATTAATATTGCTATTCCTGTTTTTTATATACTTTCAGCAGCTTTGTCTTTTTTTCTTATCGATGTTTGTGCGAATTTACGCCATGCTGGTGAAATCGTTGATTTCTGAGAATAAGTGTTACAGCTAGTACACTTTATTTCGGTGTAGATGGTTTTTATCCGAGCAGATGGGTTCAGGCACTTGAGGATCGTGACAGACGGGAAAAAGAAGTACAAAAAATGATTCCGGGATATAGGGAGGTTCCCTACGGTCCTAAATGGTAATTTATGAAAATGTTTAAATTCTTACATAAAATATATAGCCTGTTTTTTTACAAGCTGGTTCGTGTTGTATTCCATTTAGACAAAGTATTTATGGAAACGCCTGATATGGAATGGGTAATGAACAAGTCTCTTATAGCTATCTCCCTTCTACAAACAAATTGGTATTTTACGCTATTAACTGTTTTAGAGATAGTTATAAGAAAAACAATTCCTGATTTCTTTGAAGATCAATTGATATCAAATTTATTAATTATTGGGGTAATCTCTATTATTAATTATTTTACGCTTATCTATAAAAAAAGATGGTTTAAATATGATGAGGAATTTGCGGCATATTCTAAAACCAAAAACAGAATAATTAATGTTGCTATTCTACTCTTTTATATACTTTCATTTACTTTATTTTTTGTTTCTGTCGATATTTGGGCTAAGCTAGGTCATGCTGGAAAGATAGAGGGTTTTTGATAGTACTACGACTAGTACAATCTATTTCGGTGTCGATGGCTTTTATCTGGAAGGTTGGGTTCAGGCACTCGAAGATCGGGATAGACGAGAAAAAGAAATACAGAAAATGATTCCGGGATACAAAGAAGTTCCCTACGGTCCTAAATGGTAATTTATGAAAATCTTGAAATTCTTACATAAAATACATAGCCTGTTTTTTTACAAGCTGGTTCGCTTTGTATTCCGTTTAGACAAAGTATTTATGGAAAATCCTGATATGGAATGGGTAATGAACAAAGCTTTGTATGCTATCTCTGTTATACAAGCAATTTGGCTTTTGATATCATTATTTATGGTGGAGATAGTTATCAAGAAGGTAATTTTTAATTTTGATCATCAATTAGCTTACTCAATAATTCTTTTTATAGTAATCTCTGCGTTCAATTATTTTACACTTATCTATAAGAAAAGATGGTTTAAATATGATGAAGAATTTGCAGCTTATTCTAAAACTAAGAATAGAATAATTAATATTGCTATTCTACTCTTTTATATACTTTCATTTACTTCATTTTTTGTTTCTGTCAATATTTGAGCTAAGCTAGGTCATGCTGGAAAGATAGAGGGTTTTTAATAGTACTACGACTAGTACAATCTATTTCGGTGTCGATGGCTTTTATCCGGGAGGTTGGGTACAGGCGCTTGAAGATCGGGATAGACGAGAAAAAGAAATACAAAAAATGCTTCCGGGATACAAAGAAGTTCCCTACGGTCCTAAATGGTAATGCTGATGTTGAAATCTTTACATAAAATACATAGCCTGATTTTTTATAAATGGGTTCGGTTTGTACTTTCTTTAGATAGGTTTAGTGCAGTTCTGTATACACCGAGTATGGAATGGGTAATGTACAGAGCTTTTTTTGCTGTCTCCTTCATTCAAATGACTTGGTTTTTTATATTGTGGACAGTTGGAGAAATAATTTTCAGAAAAACGGCTCTCTTTTTTTTCGAAGATCAATTAATACCTGCCATATTAATTTGTGGGGTAATCTCTATTTTTAATTATTTTACGCTTATCTATAAGAAAAGGTGGTTTAAATACAATGAAGAATTTGCGGCATATTCTAAAACTAAGAATAAAGTAATCAATATAACGATTCTGCTTTTTTACATCCTTTCATTCGCTCTATTTATCGCTGCTTTCATCATTTGGGGTAATCTCGGTGATGCTGGAAAGATCGAGGGTTTTTGATAGTACTACGACTAGTACAATCTATTTCGGTATCGATGGCTTTTATCTGGGAGGTTGGGTTCAGGCGCTTGAAGATCGGGATAGACGGGAAAAAGAAATACAAAAAATGATTCCGGGATACAGGGAAGTTCCCTACGGTCCTAAATGGTAATTTATGAAAATCTTGAAATTCTTACATAAAATATATAGCCTGTTTTTTTACAAGCTGGTTCGCTTTGTATTCCGTTTAGACAAAGTATTTATGGAAAATCCTGATATGGAATGGGTAATGAACAGAGCCTTTTTTGCCGTCTCTGTTATACAAGTAATTTAGTATTTTACATTTTTGAAAATTATGGAAATAATTATAAAAAATCAACATTATATTGTAAGCTTATAAATAAAAATAGTATTATGTAGCGATTACATAATACTATCAAACATAGCTGTATCTAGGTCTAAAACAAAATAAATTTTGTATAAAAAGGATTCCTATATATCTAGAAATTCGACTTTGCCGTTTTCGATATGATAAATGGCTCCGACTATCTTAATTTTACCTTCTTCATTCATTTCACTCAAAATAGGTTCTGAGTTACGCAACTGTCTTATCCCGTGTTCTACATTTGCTTTAACCGCATTGTACGGAAGTTCTTCTCCTCCTTTTTCGAGAGCATCCTTTTCTTCGATTTCAGCGTTTAACGCATCAACAATGGAAGAGATATGTCCAGGAACAGTTCCTCCTTTTTTTGTGTCCAACATTGCGTTTATAGCTCCACAACTAGTATGGCCTAACACAACAACAAGCTTTGCTCCGGTATGTTCTACTGCATATTCGATACTCCCTTCTTCGTAATCACTCATTACATTTCCGGCTGTACGAATCGTAAATATATCACCTAAACCTTGGTCAAAAACAATTTCAGGAGTCACTCTTGAATCAGAACAACATATAACAACGACTCTGGGATGCTGACCTTCTGCCAACTCTTTTACCCGTAAAGAATCCTGATGGATGTGGGCTAGTTTACCCGAAAC
>NZ_JADCLR010000030.1:0-32405 GCF_015233815.1 Dysgonomonas sp. GY617 | reverse complement strand
CACAACAGAATGGAGAACAGTATCAGATAGTAAAAACCTGACTTACTTTTTCGAATCGAGCTTGACTCCAAATACATTTTGGGTAAATCTTCAGGATATGGATTTGGCACAGGGTGCACCTGTAATGAAGTTATCTATTGCAAATGGTGAAATCTATAATGGTAATACTGCTAAAGACTTTAAACCAGCACAACCTTTCAAGTTTTTAGGTGTGAATAATTGATAAGTAAAGGATGAAAAAGTCCATTTTAGGAATGGACTTTTTCATCTCATCACCTTCGTACGGATTTATTGTATTTTCTCATGCTTCCGGTTGGTTACCACAAGGGACATTGACAAGTCCCCTATCCATTATTATGGATAAGAAACAAGAAATGGAACTGTCGGATTTTGCTCAGGCTATTCCCGATAAAACATTCAATTATATCATATTTGAAGCTTATTTTATGTCAAGAATAGAGGTTGCTTATGAATTAAAAAAGAAATCCGACTATATTCTGGCATCTTTGGCAGAGATACTTTCTCCCGGTTTACCTATATATATCCTAAGAGTATAAATCATCTAACGGAATCTTTATCTGGTTTGCAGGCTTTTGGAGAAGATGCTTTTGCTTGGTTTGACAACAGATCGGGATATATGAGATCGGCAACATTTTCCATTATCAAAACATCACAACTCGATACTTTGGCAAATTGGATAAAGAGTAATCGTAATCAATCAAAGTAGATTGATGTCAATACGATTCAGTATTTCGACAGGTATTCTTATCGATTGTTCTTTGATTTTGAAAACTATTACAGTTCTCTTTTAGATACAGATAATCAAAAGACTGAATTGTCAGCTTTAATTTCTAATTGTGTTGTCTGGAAAAATGCAACACCTACTTTCATGAAAGACTATAATGGTTTTGATATAAAGAAACATTCGAGTTTAACTACTTATATTCCTCAGGAAAAATTTCCATTCTTGAATAATGAGTATCAAAAGTTGAGGTGGTATAAAGTATCTAGCCCGCAGAAATAGCTTTAGATAAAATAAGAAAAAAATAATATCATCTATAACTACTTACGAAACACAAAGCTACTCCATTTAATAATAACACTTTACCTCTTTCATCTACAAAAAATTGTATCGAAGGCTTTCTCGCATACTTCGTAAACCTTTGACTTCTTCAATCTCCTAATTCTCCTATATTCTATTGTATATAAGCATCTTTATTCAACAAATTATTTTACTGATTTATTATTCCAATTATAAACTAGAATAAAACCTCTCTAATTTTTCTTTCGTTTAAAAGGGTGGGCAAAACAAACCTAAAAGAATAATATAGCCTTGTAATTAAATAGCGATATCTGCACTTACACTTACTTAATTCACTCACTTCGAAAGATCAAATTAATTACAATTTAGATCAAATTATATAGATAAGGACATAAATAAGCAGATACATTTGTAAATGTTATAATATATAAGAAAATCATTTTTTAGTAGATTTAAGTTAAACGTTTAAGCGAGGTTGCTATTTTAAGTTAAACGTTTAATTAGAACTAAAGCCTTATTGTTAACTTTTATTTATGTGTAAAATTATGAAAAACAAGTCACTGAATTTATTTAAAAACAGGGCGAAGTATAGATCTCTGAGTTCTTTTCTCAGGAATATATTTTGCTTCTTATTGGTTTTGTATGCACTACCTCATCAAGCCAAGAGTCTAACCTTCCAAAACACAATAATCTGAAATTAAAGAAAGCGAAACATTGTTGATGAAAAAGAAGAGCCTGTTATTGAAGAAATTCTTAATAGTTGTGAGACAAGACATTGATAGAGTATTCAATATCGGAGAGTGAACTGATTTTTCTGCATTGCCAAACAGAATCTAAAAATATAGTTTGTCAGCTCCATAGACGATAGCTTTAGACGACGAAACAAGCATTGCAAATATAACCTTAAAAGTTGCCAATATATAAAAGACCAAAATTATGCCTGAATTTCACAAATAAGCAATAGAATTATATAATCAACAGATATTAATTTGTTGGTAATTATTAATACATAAAATACTATTGCCTGTTCTTGAAACACACAATTCAGTAATGGCGTACTTCTTTATTTATTAGGCATCTACATGTTTTAATACTTAACTTATTTTAAAATTTAATGTATGAATACAAAAAAGAAAACTAGACCGATAATAGGCATTCTATGCTTTTTGATGGCTCTATTCATTACGTCCTGTGTCGATGGATATAAGGATGATTATACATTCTCCTCAGATGTGAGGAATGCACAACTGGTATCACCTGATGGCAGTAAGGTTACGGCTACAGCTGTAGCTAATATAACAGGGGGGCAAGATCTTAAAATCGTATGGCCTGTGGTCTATGGTGCTGGAGGATATCAATTCACTCTTTACAATGTGGATGATCCTGACAATCCTATAGTAGTTGGTGTAGAGAACGAAGTTATTGACGGATGTTCTGTTACTCGTGAACGAGCTGACGATACAAAATATAAAATTGTTATTAAGACCTTGGGGAATACTGAGCTTAATAATAAAGAGGCAACTGAGCCAACAGAGGTTGAATATTCTACATTGATTCCTGTATATGCGTCTATCCCTAGTGGAACTGACCTTGGAGTATATTTTGAAAATAATCCTGTTAAACCACAAGAAGGCGATGCAACAGAGATCGTTTATGAGCTGGAGGCAAATGGTGAATATACGATGGGATCTAATATTGCTCTCAAATCAACGAATATTACACTTCGTGGTGATAAAGTTTATCGTCCGAAAGTAAAAGTTACTGGCGATGCATCCTTCATCAGTGATGGAGCTGGATTTAAAATAAAATGGACGGATTTCGATTTGAATGATTATTCCGGGGTTGGATTTATCCAATACAATACCACCATAGATGAAACACATGCAATTTTTTACAATGGTGATCCTTGGATTGTCGTAGAAGCTTCATCAGGTATGGAGTCTTGTAACGTTAGCAATCTAAAGACTTCTTTAATTAGTGATAGAGGTAAAAAATATGCCTTAAGAAACTTCACCTTTAATGATTGTGTTGTCGAACAACATGCCACATCGAGCAATCCGTTTATAAACTTCACTGGTGCCATAATAAAAGAATTATCAATGATAAACTCTACATTCTACAACAAGAATAAGAGTTATGGAAGTACCTGGATTGTATATGCAAATGTTCGCGTTGTACAAGTTGCCGACAGGGTTGTATGGGCAAGTGAAAAAGGAAGCATAAATATCCAAAACTGTACGTTTTGGCAGGTTGCTTATAGTAAACAATTTTTTAACTCTAATGGTTGGGCGCAGACTTCAAACTCGGTGAATGTGCAGAAATCTATATTTGTAGATAGCGGAAATAAAGAGATTCTTAGACGTATCAGAATGTCTAGCAATAATGTTGCTGCAACTTTCAATCTAAATACCTACTGGTATGGTGGGGCATTAGCCGAAAATGAGATTACTCATAATCAAGGAGACAAATCGGGAACCCATATAGAGTCTGACCCTAAACTTGCAGATCCTGCAAATGGAAACTTTACTGTAGGCGGAGCAGCTCAGATTTCTAGCGGAACGGGAGACCCTCGATGGTTGCCTGCTCAATAATAAATTAAAAGAGAATTGATTGTAAATCAAAAAAGAAAAAAGATATGAAGAAAAGATATTTAATAATTCTCGGTTTATGTATGAGCTTTATTTTGGCTTTTGCTTTGCCGGCTCATGCACAAGACTCCCAGACGGTTAGTGGAGTTGTTGTATTCGAGGACGGAGAGCCCGTAATTGGGGCTACGCTGAAAGTAGAGGGCACTACTACTGCTACAATAACTGATCTAGATGGTATGTATTCAATTAAAGTTCCAGCGGGTAAGAAGTTAATAGTATCTTATATAGGACATGCCAGTCAGACTATTTCTAATTTTGCCAATACTCGTATTGTTCTAAAAGAAGATGCTTTGCAACTGAACGATGTAGTAGTAGTTGGTTATGGTGTGCAAAAGAAAGCTCACCTTACCGGCTCTATTGCTACTACCAATATGACTGATGTTACCGACCTTGTCACTGGTGACCTGTCTTCGGCCTTGAGAGGATTAATGAATGGTGTTTCAGTGAGTTCGAGCGGTACTTCCCGTCCCGGAGCAACATCTCGAATAGATATTCGTCAGAATAATGTTGTGAGTGGCAGCAGTACAGCTAATGAAACAGATCCCTTGTATGTAATTGATGGATATGCCTATCCTATGCAGGAAGGTGCAGCGGCTTTTAATAATCTGGATGCTACAATGGTAGAAAGTATTTCGGTATTGAAAGATGCTTCTGCTGCAGTATACGGTTCACGTGCAGGTAATGGTGTTGTTTTGGTGACGACAAAACGCGGACAGATTGGAAAACCTAAAATTTCATATAGCGGACAATTTGGTTATGCAGATGAAATCTCTCGTCCCAAAATGCTGAATTCTTATGACTATGGAAGACTGTGGAATGGTGTGAGGGCAGCTAACCCTTCTGAGCCATACGATTCTCGCCTTGATTTGTTTCAGGCAGATGAACTGGAAGTTATGAAAAGTCTCAATTATGACCTTCTAGAAGATGCTTGGAGCGCAGCCTTTACACAAAAACATGCTGTAAATATGGGCGGAGGTACCGATAATGCTAACTATTTTGCAGGTATAGCATATTACTCACAAGACGGAAATATAGGAAAACTCAACTACGAACGTTGGAATTACCGTGCTGGTATGGATCTTAAAATCAACAAATGGTTGAAAGCATCGTTACAAGTATCGGGTAACTACGGAGAAGATACTAAAGCTTATAATGGAGTTGCTTCAACTACCGGTTCTGAGGCCGATTATAACAGATTGTTGACACAACCACGCTATATTCCATCGTCTATAGATGGACGTCCGATAGCATCTTATGGTATTACAAATGCAACTGTGCATAACTCTCAACTCTATAACTTTGATGCAATTCAGAATTCAGGTGACTATAAAACCAATATAAACCAAGAGATGAACATCAACACAGGGTTGGAATACGATTTTGGATGGAGCCAACACCTGAAAGGATTAAAACTTAAATTCTCTTATATTAAGAGTATAAATACTCTCGAATCAAAACAATTAGGCACAAGCTATATCCTCTATAATCTGGTAAATCGTGGAGGTAGCGGTAATCACCTTTATTCAGGAGGTGGTGTAGATTTGTCGAATAGTAATTTCGTAGGATCTACTATAAATAATGGTGGCATGGTCGATCGTACTATGTCTCGTACAGATAACTATCAGATGAACTTTTTGGCAACTTATCAACGTACATTCGGTAACCATGATATAAGCGGATTGTTTGGTATTGAAAAGTCTGAAAGAGTATTTGAGGATCTATATGGATCGAGATCAGACCTATTCCCAAATTCAAATGGACAAAGTTCTACTACTGGTAATGATGCTACAACTAAAGATAATAGATTCTCGCGCGCAGAATCAGCTAGCCTTTCATATATCGGACGTATAAACTATGCTTATAAGGACAGATATTTGTTCGAGTTTCTGATTCGTTCAGATGCTTCAACCAAATTTGCCCCTGAAAATTATTGGGGAGTATTTCCATCTGTGTCAGGAGGATGGATTTTATCTCAGGAAGAGTGGTTTAAAGTAGAGGCTATTGATTACCTGAAATTGCGTGGATCGTTCGGGCTTACCGGTCGTGATAATATTCCGACATGGACATGGGCTAAAAATTATAACTATAATTCGGATAAAGGTCCTGTGTTTGGAAGTTCTAGCTCTGCAAGCGGTAATTACATTACGCTCCCAGATCAGGGCTTTAACCGAAACGCCAAATGGGATAAGAGTTATAAGTCTAACTATGGTCTCGACCTTGGTTTGCTTAACAATCGTTTGAGCTTTAATATCGACGGTTACTACGAATGGAACCGTGACATATTTACTTCACTCAACAATACTATACCAAGTACTGCTGGATCGAACCCTGCTAATGAAAACTATTCTTCAATCGATACTTATGGTATTGAGATTGCAGTGGGATGGAAAGACAAAATAGGTGACGATTTCAAATATGGTGTCAGAATAAATACTGGATACTCCGACAATAGATTAAATAAAACGAACTGGCCGTCAACAAAAGAGCTGGATGGTATAGTAGAAGGCGAGCGCAGAGACAGAGGAGTATGGGGTCTCGAATGTTTAGGCATGTTTAAAAGCTACCAAGAAATTGAAGAATACTTTGATAAAAACAACATTACGAACTACTTAGGTCTTTCTAAAGCCGATATGCGTCCAGGTATGCTGATATACAAAGATGTACGCAGCACCGATCGTGACGAAAACGGATACTATATAGAGCAAGCGGATGGAGTTATTGATGAAAAGGCTGACCGTGTTAAAATATCTAACCGCAGTAACAACATCTATGGCTTTACTGTAATTCTTAATACTGAATGGAAAAGCTTTTCGCTAAGTATGCAGCTTAATGCCAATTGGGGGAGCTACACTGTAATGTCGAAAAATATGCGTTCTATCTACAATAGCGTATTAAATACATCGGGATACAATTCGATGCAGTACACCAATCTACCATCTTTCTGGGCCAATGATATGTTTATTTATGAAGACGTGCTTGATGCTAATGGTAATGTTGTAGCTAAAGCCAATCGTAATGCCAGATATCCTAACCTAATGTATGATAAAGTAAACAGTGTAGAGTCTACATTCTGGAGAGTAAATAACGCTTCTGTATCAATGAGTAACATCACATTAGCTTATACACTCCCTAAAGTGTTTATAAAAAAGGTGGGAGTAGAAAACTGCCGTTTGAATATGACAGCACAAAATGTATTGAATTTCCACAATTCATATCCTGACAATTTCTACAGTTCGTTTGCTGGGGCTTATGGACAATATCCAAACTTGAGGAAAATTACATTAGGAGTAAATGTTTCATTCTAAAAACGAAAAGAAAATGATGAATACAAGAAAAATAATTGGTTCTGCTACTGCTCTTCTGGCTGCAGCGCTCATCCTCACCGGATGTAGTGACCAATTTCTGGAAGATAAAAAAGATTATTCTAAAGTAACCGATCCTTATAGTAACTATGCCACAGCAGAAGCTGCAATCGACGGTATATATGCTTTAGCTTTATCGAACTCGGTTGGTAGTTTCGGTTGGAAATCTTCAAGTGCGGGCTCGAGTGATATATATTCTCAATCCACAGAAGAATATTCAGGATTGTCGGTTTTAGTTGATGGAACTATATTAACAACCACTCACAACGATCTACCTGGTATATTTTATAATGAGCGCAAAACCTCAAATAATTTATACGGATGGATTCTTTCTTGCAACGATGCTATTGAGAGTATACCCGCAAGTTCAGGGCTTACTCAAGAACAGAAAGATAAACTGATGGGTCAGGCATATTTCTTTCGGGCATGGGTTTACTATCGTTTGGTGAAAGAATTGGGAGGCGTACCTATTGTAACAAAGGTTCAAAATCCTATCAGTGCCGAAGTTGAAGCACTGACAATTCCACGCTCCACAACAAAAGAGTGTGTCGATTTTATTTGTGAAGATTTACAAACAGCAAGTACGCTCCTACCTGCTTCATGGGGTGGTAATGATTATGGCAGAGTAACTTCAGGAGCAGCATTAGCACTTCAAGGCCGTACTCGCTTATTGTATGCAAGTCCGGTGTTTAACCGTGGTGATAATAAAGACCGTTGGGAACTGGCTTACCAAGCTAATAAAAGTGCAATCGCTACATTGACAGCCGGTGGTTTTGGATTGGCATCTTCGGATGCTCCGGGATTAAATGCTACTGGTTGGGGAAGAATGTTTTCCGATTTTTACTCTAAAGAAGCTGTATTTGTAACGCTATATAACAATGTGAATAAAGGAACTAATACTAGTCCTAATTTATGGAATGGTTGGGAGAATGCTATTCGCCCTACTAATGCAAATGGAGGTGGTGGAAAAAACACCACAGACCTGATGATAGATATGTTCCCTATGGCTGATGGAAAGAAGCCGGGACAATCATCATATACTTATAACAAAAATCGTTTTATGATGAATAGAGATCCACGCTTTTACCGCACGTTTGCATTTCCCGGAGTGTATTGGAAATTCTCGGGAGATCCTACTACCAGTAATACTGCTTCTTCTATTGCTTATCCATATAAAGGAAATGATTATGCGTTGTGGAACTATACATGGTATGATACTGCAGAGAAACGTGCGGCCATGGATCAAAGTGGATATTCTGGTGATGGTTTAGCTGAAAACTACAAAGGTGTATATATTCGTAAACGTACAGATGATTTGGATATTAATAATGCCACACCATTGTATGTATATAAACTCGATAAAGGGAATGGCTTTGAACAATCTGCCTCTCCATATATGGAAATACGTTATGCAGAGGTATTGTTGAACTTAGCCGAATCTGCATGTGGAGCCGGTTATTATAATGAAGCTCTGGAAGCTTTAAGAGATATACGCAAGCGTGTAGGTTATACAGGAGACTGCGGTTTAGATAATGCCTTAGCTAGTGATAGAGGTGCGCTATTTGCGGCTATTCTCTACGAACGCCAGATAGAATTGGCTTACGAAGGAAAACGCTTCGATGATATGCGTCGCTGGATGCTTTGGGATGGGGGTGTAGGACAAGCTTCTCTACAACCAACTTGGGCATTGACCGGATTTAATGGTAATACATGCAGCTATCTGGGTATTAAGCCTTTTAATGGTAGTAGAAGAGGTCTCCTTGAACTTTGTGTTACTGTAAAAAATGGAGTTGTAGGTAATGCGTCTGCTGCCGATCCTTATAAAGATACTCGCCCTGTGGCATGGAATCTAGCAACACAGACACTCTCTGATCGTTCTGATTTGGTTACATTCTACACCGATGGTTTGGTGCGTAAGGATAGAAAAGGTGATGACTTGACAAAGACTGTTTCGTATCAGCCTCAATACTATATTGTAGGTCTTAAATCGAACGCACAATCGAATAACCCTACATTGGAGCAAACCATAGGCTGGTTAGATATAATAAAAGGTGGTACTGGAACATTTGATCCTCTTGCCGAATGATAACATATAATATATTATAGAGAAAAAAGCTTTCTGCTGAAAACTGCAGAAGGCTTTTTTGTTTATAAAACTCAAAGTCTGAATAGTCTTCATTTAATCTGATAGATATAAATAAAAAAAGTTACATCATAAAAAGATTAAATTATGACTATTTCAATGTAGACAATAATCCTTCATAGCCCATTTTTTCATTTCACTAAATATCTAATTCCTAAATCAATCTGATCTAATACAATATAGATAACAAAGCACCTCCTAAAAATTCAGGAGGTGCTTTGCTAGTAAAATTATCAATCAATTATATTTGCTTTCGTTCAGTTTAGTTTCAAGCATTTTTATGAAATACCCACCAACTACCGATCGAGCTTGAAATCCTCGTTGATTAGGTCTATCTGTAAATACCCAGTCAGACATAGGTACACGATCTATTGTTTCACTCATAAATAAATGTACAGGTGCAACAAATTTTTCGAAAGTAGCTTTATCATCAGCCAAAGTAGCTGTCCAAATAATCCAATCGGTCTTAGTATAAGTTTCACGATTGTCAAGAGGAAGACCATATTTATTTTGTTTAGTCAAATAATATGCTACTTCTTTTTGAGCTACCTCAGGTGGGAAAATACCCATCTTTAAAAGCTTATCCCATACAAGGTTGTATTTTTGACTCCATGTACCTGTCTGATCGAATGTCAAACGGTAATGATCTCCATCATCAGCCATTTTAACCCATTCGGCAGCCATGTCTTTTGCTATTTTAGTATATTTTTCTGCAATATCTTTCTTACCTAACATACCAGCCAGTTCTCCATAAGAGGCAACTCCTAATATTGCTTTAATCGAAAGATTTGTATTATGTGCAAAGTGTCCTGCAAAATCATCGGTACATAATTGGTTTTCAGGATCAAGTCCTTTCTCCACCAAATAATCAGTCCAAACAGTTATTACATCCCAATGCTTTTGTGCATATTCTGCATTACCTTCAACAGCAGCAATTGCTCTTGTTAGAATGATCATATTACCCGATTCTTCCACCGGCATGTCTCCACCATAAGTTTGTCCGTTACCCAATGGGTAGGTACCTATATCGTGAGCTGCAAAAGGTTTTGTCCACTTACCGCTTTCGCTGTAATAGTATATGTGGTTTTGCAATGCTTTAGCCAATTCTACATTGTAATATAAAAACATTGGTGATGATGGATAGGTAATATCCACAGTACCGATAGAACCATTACTAAAGTTTTCTTTCGACAAGAATAACAGTTCGTTATTAGGAGCTTGAACCAATTTATGAGCGGATATTGCCTGACGATAAGCGATAGCACATAGTTCGGCATACTTCTTACCTCCCGATGCAGCAGCATCTGTCATTAAAGTTTCGTCAAACTTATAGCATTTGCTCAACAATTGGCTGTACTCTTCTTTAGCTTTATGAAACTCATCCAAGATATTTTTCTTGCCATCGGCATTCCAATAAGGTCTTAGGTTTTCACCAAAGTACTGAATAGAATACAAATCATCGTATCCGATAAGGAATTTACCTGATGCTTTGTTCACCGACCCTAGAGAACGAGTAAAAGCTAGTTTCTCATTAGTTCCGATTCTCTTTTCGATAGATCCTTTTTGTACATTATTGGCAAAATTAGCTCTAAGCTCTTTTCCATCACCTATACTTGAGGTCGTGTTTTTATCTTTCTCGGTAGCCAGGTAAAAATATCCCCAGTCGATACGAACATCATCACCTTGTTTAGCCAGTACATTCTGTGTAGAACTTCCTGTTTTCAAGAATGACATATCTCCATTATCAAAACCTTCGCTTTCAGACTCCTGATGTGCTCTATCTAAAGCCCAATTCGAGGATGCCTCAAGATATAGTTGTACATCGTGCGATTTGTTGTCAGTAGATAATACTTCATACGAAATGTAATTGATCGGACGTGACATCAGTTTCAAGTCATCCATCAATAGAGGGGCGGTAAACGTCACCTTCAAATCTACATTACCACAACTAAATACATAGTGTGTTTGAGTAGCCTGTACATCAACCGATTTTTGAGTAGCTGTTTTATTAAAGAAAGTTGTATTTTCTTTTTCTACAAACAAGCCATAATCAAGCAATCCGTTACCTACTCTGTTATAACAGTATCCGGCTATTACATTTGTACCTTTTGCCAGAGAATTTACTACATTCTCGGGTAATTTAATCAATACATTTTTCTTAGCGGCATTTCCGGTATTTACAACTTCTATACCATTAATATAAATGATAGCATCATCGTCGTGCGAATACTCGAGATACACATTCTTGCCTTTCAAGTCATCTTCGATATTCACAGCTCGTCTGGTCCATATATATTCACTGCCCCACTGTGTTTTGGCAGTTACTTCGTTTTCTTTTGTACCAAATGCGGCAGGACCTTCTTTCCATTTCGAATCATCGAAATCGTTTTTCATCCATGTATCAGATGGTTTATCAGAAGTATACTTCCCTGACCAATCACCATATTCCGAAGTCTTGGCTATTGCATTCAATTCCAGATCTTCGGTTCCCATAAAGCGATAAACTTCATTATCTACTTTTATGGCTCCCACCAATGGGAAATCTTTCCCTGTCCAATGTTTTACAGAACTATCATAAAGATTATCTGTAAAAGACCATCCGCTTGTGTATGGGTCGATAGTTATAAGTGGATAAGCCGGTGGGCGTATATCGTTCTTTATAACATTGTAACCCGGATTGTTACTTTCTGAACAACCAAACATCATGCTGGTTATTAAAAAGCCAAATAAGATATTTATTTTCATGTAAATTATATTTAAGTTAAGAATTAAGGTCTCTGACCTTTTTATTACTAAATATTTTATCCTATTATTACCAAGTAAGGGAGATTTTCACCCCATCAGGGTTATTTTCGAAAGTAAGGAAACAAGTCTTACTAAATTCGTCCCACGCCCACTGTGCATCTTTTAGTTCAGTACCATCGGGTGCTGTAATCAGACATTTATTTGGTTTAGCAGGTAATAAAACACGCATTGCATTTGTGGTATTTATAGGACTTTTTGCTATAAATGAATAGCTTGATTTACCTATCTTCTCGTCCGAAACACGAGAAGCGGAAGCTAGTACCTGAGGTTTCGATTTATCTTTTACACGACCTACGTTAAACAAGAAGGCTTGTTCTCCGGGTGATACTACTTTCTCTTTAAGAACAGGTAGCTGAGGATCGAATAAATCTATTAATATACCTTTTACTGTATATGGGGTTGTACTATTATTTTCATCCAAAACTGCCACTAAATCGTATTGACCTCTTGCAAGGTAAAAACTATTTTTTAACTCTAACGTACCTGCTTTTGCTGTTTGCTCATACATTCTTTTTACAACATCAACCAGTTTAGTATCTTGTCCCGCTTCCATTGCAAACTCTTTGGGATCGTTACGTAAAACATATACTGTACCTTTACCATAAGTATATTCTCCTTCTTTAGGATTACTACCTATATTCATTATTTCGAAGAGATGATCCGAAGCTACATTGTATTTCACGTCTCCTTTGTTCCACCATTCCTGAACGGATTGAAACGGATCGTTATCTTGACCACTATATACAATGACACCTCCTTTTTTGACCCATTCGGCTAGAAGTTTATGAGCTTCGGCTGTTTGGGGTTTCATATTGGAGTAAGACATCAGCAGAACTTTAGTATCCTTTAGAGTCTCAGCATAAGATAAGTTTTCGATATGAACTGTTTTAACAGGTACTCCACGTTTCAAAAATGGAAGAGCTTGTCCATAGAAGTTGGATAATTGAGGATCCTCGTATCCTTTATGTGTAGGGTAACGCTGAAACATCAGCGAATTTGCCATAAGAACACTGATACCTGTTGATCCTGTCACTTTATTATCAGACAAAGGCATCGAATTTAAAGAGTTTATCATTACCTGCATTTGTGTTGAATAATGGCGAGGAATGGTTGCTCTCTCTTCACTATTGGCACTTTTGCGATACAAACCCTCGTAGATACGTTCGGGCCAAGGCATTACTTCATAATCGGCTATCTGAGGGTATAGTAATTGTGCCGTAAATGTTGCCTGATAATTCTTCTTATAATCTACCCAATCACGTGGTAAATCTTCAATAGGATCGGTCAGGAAAAACATTTTACGTCCAGTGGGAGCTGTCATAGATTCCATAGAACCATATTCCAAGAAAGCTGTTTCGAAAACTCGCTCTTTTGCATTTCCATTAAAATAGGTCGGTTCGCGAGACGTACCCGTCCACACTTGTGCTATATATCCATCTACGCAAGGAAGCGAAGCTAAACTTGCTTCGGGACTTACAATTTGCCACTGCGAATAATTGACTAACGAGTGAGTAGGTACATAACAGCGAACATTCATACCCTTGCTTTTACCATATTCTTTGGCATACGTAAATACCTCGTTGAGGGCATTGTAGTACAACTGATATTTTAATTTGTTGGCTAAGTATGTATTTTCGGGCGACTCATGCTGCGCACGCCAATCGAACCCATAATATTTTTTCCATTCTCGTTTAAAGGCATCACTATATCCGGCACGTGCCCAAAATTCGGGTTCTTCCAAATATATAGCATCAATACCGGCATCTATTACCCTTTTTATTTGTGCCTCCTTCATATATTTAATGAAGTTTTCGGTAGGTACAATATATGGAATCAAATGACCGTGCCAAATAGTGTCACCGTTTTGTGTTACTTGTCCTTCATCTAGATGCCATTTTCCATCCCATTTTCCGGTAAAATAATCTTGATATTCTCCCCAAGCTATACCCGTCATAAAATGAGTGATATAGCCACGATCTTGCCACGATTTTACTCGGTCTTCAAATGATACTCTTTTCGAATTGTCCGAGGGGTTTCCTCCAATACCGTATACTATAGCAACATCTGCTCTATTGTCTATAGATGGTTTCCACGGATGCGAGGTCTGAAAAGCTGTTTTTTCTTTTTTGTCATTCTTTTTTTCCTGAGCACCCAAGTCGGCAGATACCGACAGTAGAAAGGATGCTAAAAGAGGGCTAAGAAATAGCCCCTTAGTTACTTTATTCATAATTATAAATTATCAGGTTTTACAATATTACTTTTTTCTAAAGAAAAAGAAGAGAGAAGGCTCCTTTTTTTTGAAGGGAGCCTTCTTGTTTTTCAGGGAATTTGCATAGACTTAACCTCGTTATAGTTATAACGTTTTCGTCCGGCTGTCTCGTAGTCTATACGAGCACCTACTCTCAAATAGAATGCTCGCGAAGCAGGTAAAGCAGCTTTCGTAGTAACTGAAATTGTTGTACCTAATAGCGAATTTGCATCGGAGCCATCATATCTTATTTGAGTAGAATAATTATTGTCGTAATTATTATTACCCGTATAGGGATTGGTATTTACAAACAAATACAAGTCAGTAATATTCTTCTGATAATTGGCATCACTGGTTCCTCTTGTTATTTTCACATTTACGGTTACCGTTTTATCGGCATTAAGAAACGGCTCCCCTACCCACTCAACATTAAGAAACGGTTCTACCTCAAATGTTAGGTCTACTGTACCTTTTATATCCACAGTCTTACTATCATCCTTGATTATATTTCCGTTATTATCGCGTTGAATAATAGGCACAAATGCTCCTTCAACTGATACATTGTAATTGCCTTTGAATATCTTCGTATTATTAAATGTACCATCCTGCATACTATAAAAATAATAAGGTGTAGGATCGTCACTCCAGCTATACTCTAATAGCTTGATGCGGATACCTGCATCATTAGTTTCGGTCTGAAGGGTTCGCTTGGTATTTTTATCAACTACCGCCCCCTTTAATGTTTCTTGTGGTTCGTCATAATTATCATAATCTGTACATGAAAACCCCATCAGAAGCACAAAAGAGAATACAGCACTATATACTATTTTTTTCATATTACTATCGTTTTTTAATTTCACTTTTAATAACCTGGGTTTTGTTCCATCTTCGCATTCTTAGTGATCTCTCCAGATGGTATTTGTTGATAATACCATCTGGTATCAAATGTGTATCTTCTGTTTCCCTCATCGGTTCTTATATCAAAGAAATATTTCATAGAATTAGCTGCAAAGAAGGGCATTAGGATTCTATACAAAGTCGAATTTTGTTCCTTATCGGCAACTCTCCAACGTTTCATATCCCAATATGTTTTGTGCTCGAAGCCAAGCTCTTTACGTCTTTCGGTACGTATTACGTCCAAGTTCAAGTTTCCGGCAGAAGCCAATAGCGTTGCACCTGCTCTCTCCCTTAGTTGGTTGATACAAGTAAATGCATCATTGGTGTAATTACCGTCTGTTACTCCTAATGATTGAAGCTCGTATGCAGTCTCAGCTCTTGTTAATAAAACTTCGGCATATCGCATTTCGATCCAAGACTGATCCGAATGATTTTCTAAGACCTGAGATGTTTCTCTATTAGGATCTAGATATTTACGGATCGAGAATCCTGAGATACTACAAGTTCCATCTGAATTGAAAGTTCCACTAGCTCCGGCAGGATTCATTTTAGTACCATTGGGTAAAGTGTATGCTGTTTGAGAAGCATTTGCCGATGTAATCAGATTGGTTTCCAGATAAGCCTCAGTAGAACCCACAGGTAAAAGAGGAGCAATACCATTAGTTACACTTCCCGTATAAATACCTCGGCGTATCTCAATATTCTCTTTCTTAAATACATCTCCCGGGAAAATTACAGTTGCACGCAAGCGTGGTTCTGCATTTACAAACGGATCCATTGTTTTATCAAACATCAGATATTTACCACTTGCATCCAGATTTTTAAAGTGACCGTTTGCATCTTTCTCAAAACCATCGAACATTTCTACGAAATTGAGAGTTGGGTTTATTTCAGCCGAATAACCATTGGGTCCCATACTCTGACGAGGTACATTGTAGGCATCCCAACCATGCACAGTTTCGGGGTATTGGTAATCTTTCACCAAAATATTTTCGGGACTATCTGCTGCAAAAAATAAATTCACATAGTTTTGATACTGTGCTTCTTTATCTCCGGCTTTCCAGTCTTTCATATAAAGGCTGTATTTGCCTTCGGTCATTTTCGCCGCGTCATAGCTTTGTTTGAAATAGTCTTTTGCTCTATCGGCAGGAATTCCACATAAACGTTTGTTATTACTGTCAAATAATGAAGTTGTATTGTATTTAGCAATAGAACCTGCATATAGCATTGCTCTCGATTTAAAAGCCGCAGCACCATATTTAGTAATCCGACCTCTCGCATTTACTGTTGACAATTTTTCTATTGCAGTATCAAAGTCACGAGAGATAAAATCCCATGTTTCTTCCTCCGAATTTCGAGGCAAATAAGTATCGTCTATACTTATGCTCGGATAATTGAGTACCTTATCTACTAACGGAACACCTCCATAACGTTTAGCCAAAGCATAATAAGCAAATGCCCGAGCAAAGTAAGCTTCGCCTAACCAATTATCTACCGATTCGGTACTGTACAAGTTTGCGTATTGAGGAAGAGTCTCTATAAAATAATTAGCTTCACGAATCAAAATATAAGCATCGTCCCAATAATTATTTTTATTATTTTCGGTCACAATACTTTCGGTTGCAGCGCCTCCTACATCACGGCTAAGCCCTTCTCCCGAAATACAACTAAAGGGGTTAACTAACCAAAAGTGATTGAATAAACGTGTATGCGAATATCTGAAATCTTCCATCGGCATTTCGCTATACATACGTGCCATATAACTGCGAATACCAGCCTCGTTACTGAAGACATCATCATCTTTCACAATATTCATCGGAGCTATATCCAGATCTTGACAAGAGGGGAACGAAAAAGCCATTCCACATGCCATTAGAGTTATTATAATATATCCTTTATATTTCATGATTATACTATTTAAGATTAAAATTTAATATCTACACCCAACGAAAACGTTTTATTCAACGGGTACAAGTATCCATTGGAGCTCGAAGGATGCTCCGGGTCAACATGTTTTACATTTGTAACCGTTAGCAAGTTGTATCCATTAGTAAATACCCGTACATTCTGAATACCTAGTCTTCTTACAACTGATGCTGGTAGTGTGTAGCCTAACTCGATACTCTTTAAGCGAACATAGGTTGCATCCTGCATATTGTATTTAGAATCGGTGTCAGGCAAGCTTCCTGTGTAAGCATAGTAGCCAGAAACCCAGTCGATATTGGGATCGTAAGGATTAGCTCGGGGGTCAACCGGATGCCAACGATCCATGAATTGCTCCAAACCACTACCTCCACCCCATAGAGGTTCTCTTAGTTGTTCACTATAAGAAACCGACGACATAGCTGCCCCTTGAAGTAAGATATTTAAATCAATTCCTTTATATTCACCAATCAAAGTAAGACCAAAACTCATCATAGGTTTGTCTCCTCCATAAGCAATGGGATGTTTATCTAAGTCTGAAATAACACCATCACCATTCCAATCCTGATAAGCATAATCTCCTGGTAAAGTACCTCTTCCTACATAAGTCGGACTATTGACAATGCTTCCCCAAGAATCATACTGTCCGGTAGTTCCATATCCCCACCAAGTATTGCTCCAACGATTGTTATTATTATTTCTCCAATTCTCATAAGAGTTTCCTGCTTTGGCTCTTTCTTGATAACGATTCATTGTACGGGCAAATGAAAGAACTCCCATTGCACTATATCTAAAATCGTTAATCTTATTTCGGTGAGTCAATTCAAGATCAAATCCTCGCGTTCTGTCGCTATTCAGATTTTCCTCGGGTAGAGTTGCTCCCACTATTCCCGGTAAGCTTTGTACTCGTCTGGCTAATAAACCATCTCTATCTCGTTGAAACAGATCCAATACCACACCAAACAGTCCATTCCACGCTTCGAGATCGAAACCTATATTTGCTGTTTTTGCTGTGTACCATGTTATATTAGGATTAGCAATACCTTTACTACTCATTGATGTGATAAAGTTTCCATCAAATATATGTCCGTTAGGAAGCTTATTAGAGTCGATTCCATCTCCTGTCGCAGGATAAAAATATCCTTGTATAAACTGATAACTGGCAGCTCCATCATCGCCAAGCTTTCCATACGATCCACGAAGTTTGAAGTTATTCACAAAAGCCAAGAACGAATCTTTCCAGAAGTTTTCTTCAGATGCTCTCCATCCCACAGATGCGGAAGGGAAAAATCCCCAACGGTAGTTCGTCGGGAACTTTGAGGAACCATCGTATCTGAAACTAAACTCGGCCATGTACTTAGATTGATATGCGTAGTTGAATCTACCAACTAGGGCACGATTGGCATCTTTATATAAGTCGCTAGACTTCATATTTCCTTCCTGATTTGCACTATTACCAGCTAATAGTTCGTCGATTGGAAGAGCAAGCTCTCTCAATGCGTAGAAGTTATCGGCTTGTCTTACGGCTTGCTCTAATAGTAAAAGAGCGCCTACATCGTGCTTCTTATTAAAGTTTTTATTGTAATCTAAAGAGAGATTCCACAAAACAGATTGTCTCGAAAAATTTTCTCTCCTTATCCTGTTTGGAGCCTGATGAGTAAATGATTTGTAGGTATCATCGGCATCGTTGTAGGTGTATTGATTGTATTCTTGTCTGTATATCTTATTATCAGAAAGATAGTAGTCATAACTAAATAGTGCTTTCGCTTTCAGTCCATCAATGTAAGGTACAACATAGGTTGCTGTTCCTGTGGTTTGAAACCATTTATTACGTGTTTTGTTATAGCCTGCAACATCTGAGTTCATCATCGCTACGGGATTAGATCCATCTACCGATCCTTGCATATAGTAGCCTTCGTTATTGTTTGCATAAATAGGATCGGTAGGCTTCATCCTCCAGAATGAGCGAATAATATCTTCCATCGAAATATAGGGAGCATTCTTTTCCTCAGCAATCCCCGAGATATTCATATCAACGGTCAATCGGTTTGTAATCTTACTCGATACGTTTGAACGAATATTATAACGATTATAATTTAGATCTCCACTCTTTAAAAATCCATCTTGGGTTTGATATCCCAAACTCATATAATAAGTTGCCTTGTCGTTACCTCCTGTTGCACTAATATTGTGCTGTGCTTGTGGAGCCAAATCTCTGATGATTGGAGAATACCAATCGGTACTACTCAACGTACCATCGAGATAAGGAGCAAAATCTTTGTCCTGAAACGATAATTTACCTCCATCTACATTGTGCATCGAACGCTCATTAGCAAGGGTCATATAATCAACAGCCCCCACCCCTCTAGGTAATCCGGAAGGTTTTTGCCAGCCAAAATTACCCGAGTATCTGAGTTCAAGCTTATCCTTACTACCTTTTTTTGTTGTTACCAGAACCACTCCATTTGCAGCACGTACACCATATATAGCAGCCGAAGCATCTTTAAGTACTGAAATGCTTTCGATATCGTTAGGATCGAGACGCGAGATATTATCACGGGGTACTCCATCAATTACAAGAAGTGGGTTACCCATTCCCCTAATCTCAAAGTTGTTATTAAATGATCCCGGTTCACTCGAGTTTTGTACTACACGTAAACCAGCCACACGACCAGCCAACATGTTTTGTACATTTTCGTTTCGGGTAGCCAGAATTTCATCTCCTTTGATTGCCGAAATTGCCCCTGTTAGAGTTACTTTCTTTTGAACGCCGTAACCTACCACAATTACATCTTGAAGCAGTTTACTATTATCATCAAGTACAATATTGAAGGTTGTTTGTCCCCCTAAAGGAATCTCTTTGTTGTTAAAACCAATATACGAAACTTGAATAACAGCATTAGGTTTTACCTTTAGGCTAAAACCTCCATCCAGATCGGTTATTGTACCATTGGTAGTTCCCTTTTCTATTACATTAGCTCCAATAAGAGGTTCACCCGTATTATCTTTTACAGTTCCGCTTATCGAAACCTCCGAAGCTTGATTTACTTGTGCTTGTACATGAAGACTAAATGATCCTAGAAGAATCAAAACCTGCAATGCTTTCATTGCATAAGTCTTCTGTATCTGAAATAGACATCGTTTTATTTCCATACTTTAAAAGTGTTTTTTCGTAAAAAATTAAATAATTAGTTAACTGAAATGATGGCTACGGTTTCAAAGCAGAGAATCTTAAAGCCGACTCTCTCGTTCTTTTGTTCATAAGGTCAATTGATTTTAAGGTTTAGACATATTCATTTTTTCTTCCTGGTGGATGGGTTTGCTTTCTTTAATTCATTTGAGAATGAATAGGGAAAATCAGTCTCATTTATCCCTTTTTGTTTATTGGGAGTAGCAGACATATTGAAGTCAATAGTAGCGCCCTTTAGCAAATTGTCATAAGTTAGATAGTTCTTTGTGTAAGGTTGTCCGTCTACTGATAGTGATGAGATGTATCGGTTTGATTGATTATTATTTGCAGCCTTAATATGAATTTGTTTTCCGTTTTCCAGATTAAGCTTCACGCTTTTAAATAAAGGTGAGCCTATTACATATTGATCTGCTCCGGGACATACGGGATAGAAACCTAAAGCCGAAAATACATACCATGCCGAAGTCTGACCATTGTCTTCATCTCCGCAATACCCGTCAGGAGCAGGTGTGTATAACTTGTCCATAACTTCTCTCACCCAATATTGAGCCTTCCAGGGTTCGCCCGAATAGTTATATAAGTAGATCATATGCTGAACCGGTTGATTACCATGTGCATAATTACCCATATTCATTATTTGCATTTCGCGGATTTCATGAATCACACTTCCATAATAGCTCTCATCAAATAAAGGGGGAACATTAAATACAGAATCAAGCATTTGATTGAAACCATTCCGTCCACCCATTAAGTCAATTAATCCTTGAGGATCGTGGAATACCGACCATGTGTAATGCCAGCTATTACCTTCGGTGAAAGCATCTCCCCATTTCAAAGGGTTAAAAGGTGATTGGAAAGTTCCATCTTCATTTCGTCCTCTCATTAGTTTGTGTTCGGGATCGAATAGATTCTTATAGTTCATCGCTCTTTTGGCATATATACCTATTTCTTTCTCTGGTTTATTCAATGCCTTACCCAGCTTATAAATAGCCCAGTCATCATAAGCATATTCTAAGGTGCGGGCTGCACTCTCTTTAATTCCTACATTATAAGGCACATATCCTAACTTATTATAATATTGATATCCTAAACGACCTGTTGAACTCACTGTTGGGTGTACGCTATTAGCTCCACTCACTACTGCCTGCCAAAGAGTTTCAATATCGTATCCTCTCAATCCCTTTAGGTAAGCATCAGCTACTACTGATGCCGAGTTGTTACCAACCATACAACCTCTATGACCGGGACTTGCCCATTCGGGTAAAAAGCCGCTTTCTTGATATGTGTTGACTAACCCTGCCTGCATCTTCTCGTTCATAGAAGGATACATCAGATTTAAGAATGGAAATAAAGAGCGGAATGTATCCCAAAAACCCGTATCAGTAAACATATATCCGGAAAGTACTTCTCCACTATAAGGGCTATAATGAACAGGCTCGCCTTCCTTGTTTATTTCATAAAAACTACGAGGAAAAAGCACCGAGCGATAAAGACAAGAATAGAATGTACGAAGATTGTCAATATTATCATCTTCAACTTCAATACGTCCCAATACTTTATTCCATTCGTTTCTGCCTTTTGCTTTAATCTGATCAAAAGAATCATTACTTAATTCTTTTAGGTTTAATTCAGCCTGATCATAGCTGATAAATGAAGAAGCCACTTTAGCATGTACTAATTCGCCTTTTTTTGTTGAGAAACCAATGATTGCTCCTGCATGATCTTCTTTAGCTTCTAATACTCCTTTTTGTATTTTGTTGTTGATGGAAGAAGCTGTATAAGTAAAAGGCTTATCGAATACTATTACAAAGTAATTCTTAAAATTATCAGGTACTCCTCCATTATTTTTAGTAGTATAACCAATGATTTTATTTTGTTCAGGGATGATTTTCACATACGAACCATCGTCAAAAGCATCTACAATTACCGATGAATTATCGTTCTCAGGAAAAGTAAAACGAAACATAGCAGCTCGCTCTGTTGGGGCTATCTCGGTGACTACATCGTGATCTGCCAAATAAACACGATAATAATATGGTCTGGCTACTTCGGCTTTATGAGAGAACCAGCTAGCCCGCTCATCCTGATCAAATACAACTTTGCCTGTGATAGGCATAATTGCAAATTGACCATAATCGTTTATCCATGGACTGGGTTGATGCGTCTGCTTAAAACCTCTGATCTTATCTGCATCGTATGTATATGCCCATCCATCGCCCATTTTACCGGTTTGTGGCATCCAAAAATTCATACCCCATGGCATAGCTATTGCCGGATAGGTATTACCTGTGGATAACGAATGTTTAGATTGTGTGCCAACCAACGTACTCACATAATCAACAGGAGTAGTTTGGGCATTCAGTTTAATAGAAAAAATAGAAATGATTACTAAAAATAAGACAGTAAGATTTCGCATAAGGTTTATATAATAAGTTAACATTATAAATTGTTCTCTAGAATGTGTGGTAGGAATTTTTTGTAAGCTTTTGTGTTTATTGAGTGCTTACATCTCCTCTTCTAATATAGAATTAGAGGTATTTAGTTTTTGTAAATAAGTCAATGGTATTTCCTATCAGTTAACAGCACCAAATGTATGTTGCAGTGGTTAACTATTGGGTTAATTTGCGATTAAAACAGGGTTAGAAGTGTAACTTATTTTATTAACCTGCATATATTTAAGATCCTAAGCCTTTTATTGCTTTGACAAACAGAATAAAGCTGTTTACGTATATCTACGTAAACGAAGCTTTTAAAATATAGACAAATCTTAAGTATTTTTATCTCTTAAGCTCTTTTTCGTTTAAAAGAGAGGAAAGGTTTGTTGGATAATTTTCATTCATCACCTTCTTGTATTCTGCGGCAAATATCAAATATTTATTTTTTGCCTGATCCGTCATTTTTAGTTTTGTTAAAGAATGTATCTGATAGTATAATGCTTCTTCATTTAGAGAGTCAATATTGAAAAGAGTCTCTACCAGTAATAATGTAGTTTGGTAATCTTGCTGAGCATATCGACTTTCGATTTCCATTTGTAAAATAGTTTCCGATCTATTTTCAACCTCTTGTTTGAACGAATCGAAAATCTCGCCTTCTGTGTTTTTCAGGAATTTACCTCTTGTTAATATTTCAATCAACTCTTTATTATTTATTATATTCTCTTCTTTAGTTATTTCTGAAAACCTCATATAATCGCAGTAGCATCCCTCCGATAATACTATTTTAAAGAACCCTTTATCGTGAATGAGTTCTATATCGTCAAGCTCCGAAAGAGCTTTGCGTATATGATTGAGGGTTACCCCTTTTAGATTCTTTGCTTTATTCTCTGTTTTGTCAGGCCATAAAATGTCACTCAACTGTTGAGATGAAATGCCATCTTCTATACTATATTGAAGGATTAAAAGAAAAGTTTGTTTCAGTTTTGTACTGAACATATACGTAATATCCTTATTGTTACGATCTCTTACCGTAAATTCACCAAATAAGTAAACCGAGTTTGGTTGATCTCTTCTCGAAAAAGATTCGCGTTGTATTTCCTCTCTAGCTTCCAAAGCCAAATTGGAGTTATCTAGAGAATTAATATCAGTTTTAACCCGACTCTTTTTTCTATAAAAAAGATATATACCGACTAAAACCGCAGCTAAAATAACTACAAGCCAAATGTAAGTCATAGCCTTGTTTTTACCATCTCCGACAAGTTCATCAAAACTTATAGGAGGAAAAGATAAAGAATACACTCGAGCAACCGAGGAAATATCATTCGCATCAAACTCCTGAACGGTACAATATAGTTCGTTCAACTTTTCATTATAATATAAGTTGGCATTTGTTGTAATTTTATCGGAACGGATCGGAATTGAATCTCCCAAAATATCAAAATTTCCATTTTTAATAGAAAAACGATATAACTTTAAGAATGTACTCGAAAAGTGTTCCGGATAGCACAATGTATAAAAGCATGTATCATCAAGCATTATCATGCTACGTACAGGCACTACATTATCTCCCTCCCAAGGTATTTCCCATAACTTTGTGATTTTTTTCTTATTAAGATCAACTTTGTATAAGTCATAATAGTAACGACGACCAATAGTCTGATCTCCGGAATCATTGCCCATACCCCCGAAAATATACAATGCATTTTCATCCTTTTTATAGCACATTGAGGAGAAATATCTGGGTGTGATCTTATCTCCTTCAAAGGATAGTAAGTTCCATTTCTTTTCAATCAAATCATACGAGTAAAACTCCTTGTTATAATGTTGGCTTCCAAAACCTCCAAAAACTATATATCTCTGATTATCGGAATCATAAAATCCGTTATGGTGATGCAACTGAGTAGGTAGTCTATCAACAGTCTCAGATGTCCATATCAATGTATTGAGATCAAGATAAGCTGCTGTAACTGCTGTGGCTTGCTCTTCGGAGTATACCTCATATGCATATAACCGATCATCCGTTTTATCCATAAAGCTCATACCTAATCTGAGTTTGACAGGTAGTTCATTGGCATATTTCTTAGACGAAATATTATGTGTACGAACATTGAAAGTCATGATAGAATCACGATCGAAAAAGTATATGTCTTGTGTTTTTGGATTAAAGTTTAAACCCGCTACATTTTTCGACTTGAAAGATGCTCGTGGAGCCCAGTAATAGGCATTATTAATCAACCAAACAGGATTAGAAACCTGACCTCTTACTTTACCTTTCGAATCATGTACAAGTTCTCCTTCATTCTCATTTAAATGAAATAGATATTCTTGTTGTTTATCTTTAATGACCAGATTCTTAATGGCAAAAGAAGGAATATCAACGACATGTTCACTCCTTCCAAAATAAATGATAGGCTTCCATTTTTCTTGAAGATTTAAACCTCCTATTTTAGTTTCATTCTCATTCACACTCAGAATCATAGAATCTTCCTTGAGATCAAAAGAGAGGCTGATACTTACCCATTGGCAATTAGCAAGTTCTTCTTTTCTAAAAAGAGTAGTGATCAAATTGTTGCGACCTTCTTCATTGAATTTAAAGACTGTATTATCTCCCCCCTCATTATCATACATCAAATTATAAGTCGTGTTCTGATTAGTATCTTTCAATCTCAGGATATAACCAACATTCGATTCTGGAAGTAACGACAAATTAAAATTAATAATCAGTTTCTCGGAAAAAGAGGGTGAACTATTCTCAAATACTGAATAAGAAGTTCTATCATTGATCAGACTTTCATTTCCATGAAATCTGAGTCCTTGAGAAAAGATATTTAGGGGAAAGAATAATAGTATAGCTAAGTAAAAAAATAATTTCATAATAAACACACTTTATTATCTACAAATATAGAAAATAAGCTCGTTAATTTCGGGGATTAGTTTAGATACGGGTTTTAGAGGCAACGAATAGGATGATAATATACTTATATGTTAATTCTTATAACAAATGACAACCTATTATAATTCAGTCGTAAAGCTGATAATTCTTTATAAAAAGAGAAAAGCAGCTACAAAAATTTGTAACTGCTTTTTTTAGACCTATTTCAGATATAGAGAAATTAGATATAAGTATTTCTCCGTTTCCAGAACCTCAATTCTCCTTAACTATTAACCTTATCACAGACAAAATACTATTAGTTATAACAGATAAATATAGCATATCAAAGAATTATCGAATATCCCAAATCAATTCATTATCAGAGCCTTTACCTACCACTAATTTATGTCCATGAGAAAGCTTATTACCCACAATCAGGCGTGAAATAGGACGTCTCAAATGTGTTCGTATCGTCCCTGCCACTTGTCTTGCTCCATACTTAGGTGTGAAACCACGTTCGGCTAGCATTTTACGAGTATCATCATCAATTTCCAAATCTATACCTTGCTTACTCAAAGCTTCAATAAGCCCTTTAAGCTGAATATTGAAAATCTTCAATAGCATGGTTTCATTGATAGGCGAGAATGGAACTATTTCTGATAAACGAGCTAAAAACTCTGGACGGAAATACTGCCCCATCACTTCCATCAACTGTGTAGTAGTTGGAGTAATGCCTTGTGATAATTGCTTAGTAAGCCACTCGCTACCAACATTGGATGTAAACAGGATTATAGCATTAGAAAAATCCCCTTCTTTACCTAGTCTATCATGCAATTTACCTTCATCCATAATTTGCAGGAAGATGTCATACACCGATGGATGTGCTTTTTCTATCTCATCAAATAGAACCACAGCATAAGGCTGCTGACGAATTTTATTCACTAAAAGCCCGCCTTCTTCATAACCTACATATCCCGGAGGAGCTCCGTATAATAGGGCTGCCGAATGTTCTTCTTTAAACTCTGACATATCGAAACGAATCATTGCTTTTTCGTCATTAAAAAGCACTTCTGCCAACGATTTTGCTAATTCGGTTTTTCCCGTTCCCGTAGGTCCTAATAAGAAAAATGAGCCAATGGGTTGTCCTGCTTTATTCAATCCACTTCGAGACTCTAAGATAGCATCTACAAGCGATTTCAAAGCATTATCTTGTCCAACCACTCTTCGGCGCAACAAGTCTTCCATATTTAGCAGGCGTTCTTTTTCCTGAGCTTGTACTTTCCCTATTGGGATTCCAGTTTTACTAGATATAATGGCAGCAACCTCATGTACTGCTATTTTTGTAATCTTCTCTTTTATGAAGTCATTTAATATATCTAACGCCTTGCCAACATAATTAAATAGTACACCTTCATCCTCTATTTCCCTCACATCAGTTTCATCTGTAATGATACCTAATAAAACAGGACTCAAGCGGTTTTGCATAGATAAGTATAAGAAACGTAAATCTGCAAGTTTTTCTTCGGGTGTTTTATCAAATGCTCCTTCAATGAGGGCTAACTCACTTATAAAATAATGAATATCTTTATGAGCAGTCTCATTTACCATTTTAGTCGCCGACATAGTTCTATCCATCAAATCGATAGCCGAATCTGGCAAACGACGATCTTTATCGTAACGCTTAGCTAACTTTACACATTCCTCTATCGCTTCCTTGTCTACTTCAAGCTTGTGGAATTCCATATATCGAGGTAAGACTGAGTGTACCATAAGGATAGCCGATGCAATATCCGGTTCATTGATTTGTAATACTTCAAATCTACGACTAAAGGCATGATCGGGTTCTATCAATTTACGATATTCATCAATAGTAGTGGCACCGATAACCGTTAGATCACCTTTTGACAACTCAGGTTTTAAGATGTTTGCAGCACCCGAATTACCCTGTTTAGGGTCTAATAGTACATGAATTTCGTCAATAAATAGAATTGCATTATCTATATTCCGAATTTCCTTGATAATATTTTTCAAACGGTCTTCTATTTCCCCTTTGTAAGTTGCTCCAGCAATAAGAGCACCTGTATCCAGTTCGTAGACCGCAGCTCCATCAAGATAAGATGCTACATTTTTATTTACAATATCATGAGCAAGACCATCCACAAGAGCCGTTTTCCCCACTCCCGAATCTCCGATAATCATAACATTGGGTTTGCTGTGACGTCCAAGTATTTCCATCATCATACGTGTTTCCTTATCACGGCTTACAATGTTGTGTATTTTTAGGTCTAGCGCCAAAGCTGTTTTATCAACACAATATTTCATAAGGTTGACCATAGGCATCGCTCCATTTTCTTCTGATGTTACAAAAGAGGCGTTTGACATACCAATGGATGATCTTATCTCTTTTCCAATAACATACAAGTCGAAAATCTCATTTTCGCGAAGCGGAAAAGACTTCAATTGGTCTACCGTAAACCCGACATTAGGTTTAGCTAATGCAGCTAATACACAAATAGGATTAATTTCTAACAACCCAAGTTTCAGACGCACATTGTCTGCTTCTTCAAAAACCATCGGTATTTTTTCATCGGGTTGTATATCAGCTACTACACCGGCTTTTGGAAAATCGTCAATACGCATTTCAGCCCATTCTCCAAAATACTCAACATCTTTATCCATGCTTTGTATAAAGTCTTTCAAACCAATCTCTTTATGAAGCAGAGCTTTCAATAAATGGGCAGACGAATAAGTTGCATTATAATATTCTCGAGAAATAGACTGGGCTATTCTTATGGCTGTTTTTACTGGTTCATTCAGATTAATAAAATCCATATATTTATTTTTTATTTATTAGCTGACTCTATGACTTTAAAAGTATAATTGTAATGGTTCGGAGAGCGCAGGTTAAGCCTAGTCTTCAAGTCCTTTACAACTCCTTTCTCTTTTAGATAGTCAATATATTTATCTTTAGGCGTTAACTGAATTTCCATAACATTGATTATACCTTGCTTAAATTGGGGAGTTATTCTGGCTTTACGCACTACATCTACTTCTTTGATGTATTTACCTAATTCCATCCAACAGAAACTCAAAATATTATGTTTAGTCAAAATACGGTCTTTTGAAGTTAGATAATACCTATTTATAGCTTTTAGACTCTCTATATCGTAAAAACTCTTACCTCCGAAAACCTGAGTCAGGAGTATGGCATTTGATTTATTTAATTCTGATACTTTAATAGCCATAACCGATGTACCTGCAGGTATACCATTAACAAGCTCTACATGTGATGTCCAATATGAAATATCCATAGAGCCAACGTTATCAAAAGGATAAACAAGTATCCGCCCTACTTCTGCATATGCATTTAGTCTGTTGAGTTCTACTTTACGACTTTCTTCATTTTGGAGCCCTGTTATAGAGTCGAGTACCGAAGATATTTTCTCTGCATCTATCTCAGGAAAAGCCGTTTTTTCATCTTGTGCTATATCAATAAGCCTTTCTAAATAATCTGCTAACTTAGGGTCAGCAATATTCTTCTTTCTTATAGGTTCTACATTAAATGTTCCATTTATATCTTCACTCATTTCTTCCGTCTTATATATCCTTTGGGAAGAATCAGAAACAATATCTATTTCTAAAAACTCTTCACCAATATCCGACGATAATGGTATAATATCTCCAAACGAAGGATTCGATATCCTTGTTTCGTTATGTTGTCTATTTAAAGCAGGAAAAGCATTCACAGCAATCACTAATTTACTGAGATCACTATCGTTGAATTGAGGAGGAAAAGTAATCGAGAGCCAATAACCTTTCTCGATGTTTGAAGCTAGTTCCTCCCCCATTATAGCGATTAACTCATCAGGTAGATGCTGCTTTTCCATCACATTCAAATTCAATTCACTCGATATAGTCTGGTAGTGAGAATTATAAAAAGCTAGGATATCAGTCTCCGTTTTACTATGTGTAACCGACTGATTTATAGGAAAACCATATTTTATTTCTAAAGGCTTTCCTGCAGCGAACCATTTCACATGGGGAAGTAGATCAAAATAATCGTGATTATCATTTAGATGTGGAAAATCAAAATAAAAAAACAAGTTCTTCAGGTATTTTACTCCCTCTCCGATGTCTAGTTTTATCCAGACAGTGTTATACGTTCTTTTTTCATTCACACGATTAATGACCCTTTTGTTTCCCGAAGAATCAACTGACCAGAGCGTTTGTCCTTGAAATATATGCGTCACGCTAACATCCCTAAGAATAGTATCAGTAACCGGAGTAAACCCCACAGATGATATTTCTTTATTCTTTAATTCATTGGATAGATTCTTGATTGTAAACACAGTCTTTCTATCCAGATGATATATAGGGATACTAGGCTTTACATAAAGAATGCTATGTGCTGGACGTATATAATTATATCCGTAAGGAGCCAATTTATTTACCAGCTTTTCCAAAATAGTTAAATCTATATCAGTCAGTTTATTTTCCAACAAATAGAGTTCATTACACATGGTCTCTATCATCAGATTGACTAGTGGATTCCGGTTTACAGAACTTTTAGTATCCCATGTCAGATTTATATAATGAATAATCTCTTTACGTATTGCTTCTTTACTTTTCATACTCAATACTTCTTTTATTATTTTACCAGAGGATACTATTATGCAGGGTGAGTCTGGCGCTTACGATTAAAATCTCCACTATCACTATTTCGTTGAGGTTCAAAAGGAGCAATGCCCCAGCTAGACTCACAATGAGCTGACCAATGCAGATATTTATTCCTCAAAATACCCAAAAAGATTTGTTCTATGAGCGCATCCAGTATAGAATCTTCTCTTTTTTTAAGAAAGAAACTAGTGGGGGGTAGATTATCATCAGTCTTTGCATAATTATTGATAAAGACCTTGTATGTTAATATTTTCAAGCAATGCGATCTACCTTCGAGTGTAGGTTTAAGTTTTTCATGAAAATAAGAAACTATTTCTGCCGGTGTTGGATAATCTAATTTATTCTTATCTGAATGATACATTCTTAAGGACGAATCTACATAATTCTCAAAAGGCGGTTGCTCCCACCCCATTGACGTAATATCCATAGGTGAAAAGATCATAGCATTACTTTGCTTTGCTTTATTGACTTCCGCTTTTATACGGTACTCTTGCTGTAAAGGAAGCATGGTATTAAAGTCTTTAAGTAAAGCCTCTTTTAGTTTTGATTGAATTGTCGCTTGTGGATAAATTTTATACTTTTTGTTATAAATATCACTATCAAAGAGAACGCTTCCAGACATTAAAGTATACATAAAATTAAGTGGTATATCTTCGTACTTATTACTTAAGCTTTTGCGATTTCCCCACAACGCTTTGTCTTTTATGCATAATTCATCTTCTTTATTTTTATACCATCGGTTTTCAACCAGATAGTTCTTATATTGTTCCAACTCCAGTTTACCTATACTTCTTTGGTTATCTATCTCAATGTTATTGTCTCCAACTCCATCGATATACCCTCCTCCTATATCGGAATGTACTCCCGGAAGGATTATTTCTATATTTTTTTCGCCATTTTCGGGAATAGGAGTAATTGCAAAATTTTTACGATGTTCGCCTTCTGATACTAAATGAACCACTTTTGTGGCTTTCTTCAAACCATCATTCAAATGCAATTGAGTAGCTCCTCTCTTAAATTCAGGATTAAGGGCAGCACTTCTAGCAAATGAAGCTACCGTATCGAAAACACCTATATAACGGATCTTTATTTTTACGTTATCTAATTCTATTTGCGTATTTTTTTTAAGGCAGTAACCCAGCATACCATATTTTTGCACACCTTTCTCTAGACTGTACTTGAGTGAGTCTATATCGCTGTCAGCGTGTGTTTCTTCATTAATTATATTCGTGTTTATATTTTTCAGCCCGTCTTTGCGGATGGCTTCATAGGCAAAACTACGTGCGGCTGCAGCCCCACGGCTGAAACCGAAAATATCTAAAGTTATGTAACCTATTTCCTTGTCTATATTGTCCCATTGTAATACCTCCGATTTACTGATTTCGTGGCATGCCCTGAATACCTTTCCACGTATACCATTCTCGTTTCGTCCCAAACCGGTTCCATCCAAAGTATCATCACTTCCAATGTTCACCGTACCAATACCTTCTATATATACCGAGTCTATAAATGGGGCTTGCTTTGTACTTGTTCTGTATATCTCTTGCAACTTCACTACATTGGTAAAGCCACCCTTATAACTCGACCCCTTGTCTTTACCATATTTTTCATATGCCTCCTGCTCTTTTTTTGAGAGGCTGTTTTTATTTGTATCGTACGACTCCCTGATCCCTATATTTTTTTTATTGTTACTTGTTCCATCAAAAAACACCCCTATAGTTACACTCAGTGTTTCTTTGGCTCGATTGGGTATCCCTTCTTCACCTATATCATATACCATTCCTCCCATTGCTTGTTCTGTTTAGTATGTATGAATTATTTACTTTCCGTCTTCTTTACCATCTTTTCTTGCATAGGGATAGTCATCCTCATATTCGTCTTTAAAAGCCGTTATCCAGTGCCTGGAACCTTCACCTTTGGGATATATACCGATGTCTGATCTTACCAGTTCGACTTCCCGGGGGTATTCCAATCCCGGTTGCGAAAACCAGGCACGTACAAAATTGTTTTCTTCATTTACATCAATGCGTAATTCGATCTCCCGTGATGGATCGTCTTCGTACATCTGTTTATAGATTTTAAAAAGTTCCTCCTCTTCTGTTGTTATACGGACATATTGAATTTTTCTGCCGAATGACCAGGTCATAGTAAGCCTTTGTATAG
>NZ_JADCLR010000003.1:0-356261 GCF_015233815.1 Dysgonomonas sp. GY617 | reverse complement strand
CAAAATTCATTTCCTCAAATGCGCAATATGTTAAATGGAATGGTAACGACAATAGCAGTAGAGCATTGGCACCGCCTCCTGCTTTGACCCATATAAATAAAGACAGTCTTAAAACAAAGCTCAATAATCTGTTAAAAACCAGCTGTTTCAATCAATGGTTAAAGCCTCCATATTCGGAAGTAGTTTTACCCAACTTTTTATCTGATATCGACCGTATTATAAATATACCTTTATGGAGGGAAGCCAGTTCTTACAACTTCGGTGATATTATTATTCATAAAGTATATTACAGCGATGGAACGATAGATGAACCACATAACAAAGTCTTTCTCTCCCAATATCAATATACACAAAAAAACGCTAAGTATATAGATAGTTTGCAGGTGGAAATAATTGTAAATTATCCGGCCAATATTCAGCAAGTTTCTTTATCGAAGGAGAATCCTACTTTCGGTACAAGCAATAATTATGTACAATTGATCTCAATGAAGGATAAGGAGGCTGAGATTCTTTTATCAAATACTGCTAATCGGATAACTACTATACAAGCTAAGAGCAAAGAGGGGATGGTATTGGATTATGTTTCAGACGACATAAGAGTCGAGTATCCTCCTGCTATGAGTGCTTATTATCAGAAAATGGTACACCTTTGTAAGGCTATAATCAAAGATATTGATGAGGGAAAATACGACTCACTCGAAAAACTGAAAAAGGATATTTTTGATACACATTCTATTGATGCACCCGATGTTAGTCAGGATTGCATCATTTGGATACAGTTCGAAAAGACTATTAATCAAATAGATATACGTTGTATTGCAGAGATGGATAGTGTAAAAGTATTTGGAACACTTATCAACGCCGATCTGCAATCGGCTGAAAATCCTTATCACACTGCCATTGATCCCGAAACAGACCAATATGGCATTGTAGATAATTCGGGAAACTGGATTGTGGAACCTCAATATTATCTTCTGGAACATATCGACAGCCTGTTTTTCAGAGGTAACAAAATCGAGGATTATAAAGACAACGGTTTTTATACTTATAAACTGGATGTAGATGCAAAAGCCCTTCAATACGAATATAATATTATTGATACTTTATATGCAAAGTATTATCTAATTTCTATAGATGAAAATGCAAAAAAGATAGGGGTTATGGACAAAAATGGGAACATTATTATTGCTCCCTCTAAAGGGTGGATTGACGCCCCTTTTCCCGGATTTTTTACGGTAAAGGATACTCTAACCGCTTTATATGACGGAGAAGGAAAGATTCTTCTTCCCCAAAGGTACTCTCGGATAGAGATTATAAGGGGGTATATTTATGCTACACAATATATTGAATCAAGAGGAATTAGAACTATTTACGACCTGAGTATGCGTCAAATAACCAAGGATAATTGGGATGCCCAAACTGCATTTAAGAATCATTCGGATCTAGTAGTGGTGGAAGACGAAAACGGAGATGCGTTTTACATTAACAATCAGGGTGAGATAATAATTCCTCCAACCAGTGAATATGTATTTCTTACGGGATTTTGCTTCGGTTCAGCCCTTGTTTACACTGAAGACTCTAACGGTACGATAAAATACGGATATATAAACGATAAGGGCCATATAATAATTGAACCTCAATACGACCGTGCCTTACCTTTTCAAGGAGAATATGCTTATATAGAGAAAAATGGTGAGCCTATGTTAATTGACAAAAGTAATACGATATATAAAAAGTTACCTTCAGCGTCAACGTTGTCTAGTTTGAGAAACCTCTCAGACACTAATCCCGCAGATACTCGATATTACTTAGAAAACGGAATGGTATTAGACGGTTATGGCAATAAGGTTAAGAATATGCAGTGAACCGGAAAGACTGCATACATAAAATCAGCAGGTAAAAAGCTACACTTATCGGCTGATTTCTTGAAAAAGAATAGAAAAGTTAAATGATATTTTATCAATTCGTTTATCGCTTTATTACCTTTTAATTAAACTTTATTTTATCTCTGACACTCTTTTTTATCGGGCTCAATCTTTAAGGGTATCGCTTTTTTACAAAATATTAAAATATTGACTTCCAGGTTTTATTTATTCCGGAGGAGTATTAGGTTCATCTTCTGTTATTTCAGGTATTTTATCCGTTATTCTGGGCTTAACAGTAAATAATATACGGTTTGTAAATATGGTGAAGTCATCATAATTGACACTAATCTCTTCCATTTCGGGAAAGCTTCTTAAAAGCTCTCTGGCTTCGGATATTGTATTGAAATTTGTGACAAAGGTAGTTGGAGCCTCTCCACCCTGAAGGGGCTTTTTTATCTCTTTCCACATCAGATACCCTCTGTTATCGAGAATGTCGAATACCTGCTTTGATAACTCTTTCTTCTTTTTTTGATAATTTCTCATTTTCTCTAATTTAAAGGTCGTTGATTGCTTTAAGATGGTACTAAAAAAAATATAATGATGGGTAGAGTATTTATTATATCCCTTCTTCCCTTTCTGGAGAATTTTTAGTCCTGTACCTGGATAAAGCAAGTATCATCCATATAAAAAACATCTGCATCCATACAAAAGATGTCAGATGCTTTTTTTAATATAAATAAGTCGAACAAAAATACCACTTTTTACCTATACTCAAAAGAGCCTAGGATACTTAAGCTTTTTTTGATCGATTTATGAAGATTTCGTGATTATTTAATGACTGTCAAGTAAGATATTTCATCATTATTCCGTCAAAAACTCTCTTATTTCTTTTCTATTTGTAATAATTGAGGCAAATGCAATTAAACGTAAAATGAGTATGTTTATTTATATTCAAATTTTATCTTTGTTAACTCATTTTGGTTGTTATATAATTATGTTAAAATAAAGAAGAGAAATGAAAATTCAAGTTGATTAACTCTTCAGTAAATAAGCTGCTAACTAACTAGATAAAAGAATACTGAATGTAAGAATAACCGAGAGCACTTTATCCTGTATTTACTAATACCACAGATACTCCTGTCTTATTCTTAGATGATTATAAAATCATACTCAGTCAAGAATTAGTTGTGAAATTGTTAAAAAACAATAAACCTCAAAATGGAGAGCATTTTCTATTCTTATATGAATCGGCATTAATAAAATATTCTATGCCCCAAAAAGATAAATTACTCTTTGCTTTTTTTTATAAAATTATGGAAAAGATACTACAACTATGCTTTTTGAATAATAAAGATGAAGCATACTGTATCTATGTTCTTAGTCAGCTAGATGTTTTATACAAGAAACAAATAGGTAAAAGCAAAGATTAAATGATTCTTATTTCAATATTTAAGCACAATTGTTTTTGTGAGATAGATTCTAAAAGCTTAGATCTAATAAATCAATGCGACGGGAATAAGAGTATTCAGGATATTGCCTTAGCCAATACTCTGAATAAACAAGAACTAAAAACCTTCATAGATAACATTAAGTATCTATGGGAAGATAAACTAGTATTTTTTTACTATAATTCAGTATGTTAAATCGAAATCTTATAATTATAATCACTGTGGTATGCCTTATCATTTTGATAAATATCTTTATATATAAAGAAGGACAAGTAAATCCGCAAATTGAAGGGCTTGAAACTATCATCTATCCAATAAATAGTATAGATATGCTAGATACAAACAATTCCGATCTAGCCTTTTTGTCATCAATATTAAAGAACAATAGAATTATTTTTCTTGGGGAGCAATTACATTCAGATGCATCTGCTTTTAGAGCTAAGGGAAGGCTTATCAAATATCTCCATGAAAACTTGAATTACGATATTGTTCTTTATGAAGCTGGATTATACGATATGTGGCTAATGAATGAACAACTCGATCATCAAACATTTAAAATGGATAGAGAAAAAATTCCGGCTCTAGGCTTATATAATTTTTGGTGGGACAATGCCGAGAATAAAAACCTTTGGGACTATTACAGGTATACAAAAGAAAGGGACAACCCTATAATATTGGGAGGATTTGATATTCAACTAACAGGAAAAATTGACGATTTATTCAGATATGAGTTATTAAACTCATATCTGAAACAAAAAGATATTGATATTAATGAGTATCCCGCTTTGTCCTTTCATAAACAAAAAATGTCTTTATACTTCAATGAATGGCAACATCGAAAGCTATCTAAAGATTCTAAAGATTCTTTGTTGGCAGAGCTATCTACAATAATTAGCTTGTTGGAAATAAAGAAAAGCAATATCTCAGATAATATTTACGTGAGATATTTATCTGGACTTAGGTCTCGATATAAAACTGTATGGAAATATAAAGCCGGTTCTAAGGAAAGTATGCAAAGTAGAGATTCTTTAATGGCTCAGAATCTTATTTGGTTGATTGACTCAGTTTATAAGGACAAAAAAATCATTGTATGGACTGCAAATGTACACACGCTCTATAACTATAATGATACCCAGAGTAGCTATTTTAATTTTAAGCCATTAGCGGAGTACATAAAATCGAGATATGGAGATATGTCTTATCTTATAACATTTACATCATTCGGAAGATACAACAACTCTAAAGGGCTTATGGATAGAGCTAACAACAAATCAATTGAATATGTATTTCATCAAACTAAAAATCAATATTTTTTTATAAATACATCAGAGATAGATTCAAATTCTTTTTTGAGGGGAGAAACGTTCTCTAAAATTAATCAAGGAATAAATATTAGAGCTAATTGGTCAAGAATGACAGATGGTATATTTTATATTGATACCATGAATAACATTACTTTTAATTAATCAAGATGGATGCTATAACAACTACGAACCTAAACTATAAATATAAAAAACAGCGTGTTTTAGATCATATAGACTTATCTGTTCCAATTGGCAGCATATATGGATATCTGGGTAAAAATGGAGCCGGAAAATCGACAACGATCAAACTTTTATTAGGATTACTAAAGTCTCCAGTAAATTCTATATTCTATGAAGATGACGAGTTTAATAATGCTAGAATGAAGAATCTTGGTAAAATTGGAAGCTTAATAGAGTCCCCCTGTTTTTATCAAGAATTGACGGCTTACGAAAATCTCAAATATTTAGATTTTATTTTTAAATGCGGAGAAAATAGAATCTTAGAGATTCTTAGTCTTGTAGGCTTAAATGAAGCTAAAGATAAAAAGGTGAAACGATTCTCAACAGGTATGAAACAACGATTGGGGATTGCCATGGCAATATTTCATGATCCTGACATCCTCATTTTAGACGAGCCTTTAAATGGGCTAGATCCACATGGCATTCATGATATTCGAGAATTAATTTTAAAGTTGAATAAGCAAGGTAAAACCGTTTTTTTATCTAGCCACCTATTGACCGAACTCGAAAAAATATGTACCCATTTTGGTATACTAGACCAAGGAATACTTATCTATCAGGGAAAAAAGGAAGATTTACTTTTAAATCTTAATAAAGAAATTGTTATAAAAGTGAATAATCCAGAAAAAGCACTGTTATTATGTGAACAACAATCATTTAAAGTAGTGTCTATATTTGGTAATGTGTTAAAAATCAGACTGTGTGATGACAATGAACAGTCTTCTCTATTAAAATCTTTTATTTCAAACAACATAGAAATATATTCTATGGAATCACAAGCACTTGATCTGGAAACTGTATTTTTAACTCTAACATCTAAAAAGTAAGATGAAAAAGATTGATTTTATATCTATACTAAAGGCAGAACATTACAAAGCCAGAGGAAATTTTGCTGTATTATTGATGTTATTATTTCCTTTAATTATACTGTTAATAGTTGATATATATATTATTTATGAGTCAAAAGGCTCTGATATATTTGGATATAATCCTTGGGTTTATATCCTTGGACGATATACTTTTAATTTCTTCATATTTCTATATCCAATGATAACATCGATACTCTGCTATTCTCTTTGTGAAATAGAATCTAAGAATAATAATTATAAACAACTATTCACGCTTCCAGTAAATAAATTATCGTTATTTCTAGCTAAAATAATTTATCTTACTGAGATAATATTATTATCTGTTTTAGTTGCATATATATTCTTTTTGGGAAGTGGCTATTGTTTTAGTTATATTTTACCGGAATTAGCATTTCAAGATTATGATGCCAGAGACATTATTTTCATTGTTTTTTGTAAGATATTTCTTTCATTACTGGCGATAGCATCCATTCAGTATTGTTTAAGTCTAACTTTCAAATCATTTGTGATACCAATAAGTATTGGCTGCTTCATTACAATTTTCACGCTTTTAGTATCTTCAAAATGGGACTATAACTATTTAATTCCATATTATTCTATCAACAATGCAAGTATGAGTTTTAGTCATGAAGTTGATATTGTTGAAATGGAGCAATATTATAATAGCATCTTCTACATTGTCTTTATGATAATAGGATATTTTTTATTTAAAAGAAAATAATAAGAGAGTCTACAATAAACTAAGCATTATGCAAAAATTAAAAAAAATCAATTTAAATCTTGAAAAAGATGTCATTGCATTCTTAAATGAAGATAGTATGAGTGAAATGAAAGAAGGAGGATGGACTTCGGGATGTACGGATGGTTGCAGCCCTGCTCAGTCTTGGACTAATTGTACTAATGCCGGATGTACTAATATACCTTCATGGTTATTAAATTGGGGTATAACCATTGTTTCTGTATTTATTTTATTTATATTAATCGGAGCTAATATTATTAAATATCCAGATGTTATTTCTGTCCCAGTGAAGTTAACAGGAAGAATACCATCTTTAGAGGTCGTTGCTAAAACTAATGGGAAATCAGCTCATAAGGAATATAAGTTGCAGGGAATGATTGGTACTATTCCTATTTATATGAATATTGAAGATTATCCAGAAGATAACTCCAATAACGATCGAAGGGCGATGGGACGCTACTTCTATCAGTCGTCGCTCAAAGATATTGTATTATGGGGAAACCGTCAGAATAATACTTATAACTTAGTAGTTGAGTCGGGATTCGACAAAGTGACCGAAACTTTTACTTTGACAAGAAAAGGGAATAATTTTGAGGGAAAATGGGTGAATAGTAAAGGAAAAGCATTACCGGTAATATTGACTCCTATAGATACTGATAATATACAAAATCCATATATCGGAATTAGTTGTGTAGAAAAATTGCGAGAAAAAGATTCTTATGACTATGTCCGGTCTTCTTTTGTAAAATTAAAAAGAGATTCGGTTTCACAGATCGAAGATAAATCTATAATCTGGTTCTCGGAAGAACACTGTGATGCACCTTTTTTTCGATTGGGTAATGGGTTTAATAAGAATCAGGTTACAACCGTCAATCCATTATTAGATGAAATCCACTTTGAAAATATACTGAATCAACTATCTTGTTCCTTTAATTGGGATTATAGTGATGGTACAGGTATTGAGTATACAACTACTATCGGTTATCAGGATAATAACCTGATTGGTTTCAAAGTCTTTTCAGCTTGGTTTTGTGGAGGTGCGCATCCTGATTTTGGAGGTATTGGTTACCTTTTAGACCTTAATAATGGCAAAAGTTACGATCTGAAGGATATTTATAATATCGATGCTACTATAATTTATGATTTGGTAAATGAACAGGAAAATTTTCAGAACCCAATAAGTGATGATTACTGCGATTACACCAGGTTGGAATGTTGGCAAAATCCCCGATGGGCTATCTCTAAAAAAGGTGTTTATTTTACTCCTGATTTTGGTACAGTAACTCGGGCCTGCGAAGAACCTTTTTTTGTGCCATTCTCTAAACTAAGACCTTATATGAAACAAGATTTTCCTTATAATCTCTCAATAATTCCATATCGCTTGTGAACAAAGAATCCAATTATTTCAGCTCAAAATCTAAGAATTAGATATCTTAAATCGCGTAATAGAAATACTTTCTATTAGTCTATGTCTATTAATTTATATGCTGGAGAATTGACTTGTTTATTGGGCTCTAAAGGATGATTAAGGATCGTGAATCTTTAGAAAATCAATTGGTTGTAGTGTAGATAAGGTTAATATCTGTAAACATGGGAGGTGTAGACGGGAAGCTAAGCCCGTTAAGGATTTTGACGTATGGGTATGAATGACGAGGAAACTGTAGCTCTTATTGCCATGACAGGATTTGAACAAAGGCATACAGGATATAGCCTATAACTATCTGAATTTGCCTAATGAACTGCTTATAGATAATGATAATGTAAAAGCAAAGAATACCTATACTTATACCGCAGATGGTAGCAAGCTAAAAGTAGTTCATCAGTCCGATCCAAAACAAAAAGAAGCACCTGTAAGCGGTACAACAGGAGCTGATAGTGAATACAGCCAAATTCATACAACGGACTATGTAGGTAATATGATTTATGAAGAAGGCCATTTAAAAAGAATATTATTATCAAACGGATATTATGATAATGACGATAAAAAGTTCTGTTTTTATATCAAAGATCACTTGGGTAACAACCGTATAGTAGCCGATGCTTCGGGAACTGTCACCCAGAGTAATGAGCATTATCCTTTCGGGATGGCGTTTTCCGAAAGTACTACTGCTGGGCAAAGCAGTTAGCCTTACAAGTATAATGGGAAGGAGTTAGATGAAACTCATGGATTGAACTGGTATGATTATAGTGCCAGATTTTATGATACGGGCTATATAACAACACCGACTCAAGACCCATTGGCGGAAAAATATTACAGTATCTCTCCTTATGTATACGTAATAATCCGATGAAGTTTATAGACCCAACAGGGATGGCATACAGATATGTTTATGCTAATGAAGAAGAAGGCGAGGAAGGGGGGATACTATGTAAATGATGATGGTAAAAGAGTTGAATGGGAAGAGGTGCAAAAATGGCTTACTGCTACGGATAATATAACAGACCAAAATGACAACTGGGGAGATCTATCCCTGTATGTATATGGTAACCTGCAATATGTCACGGACAACCTCTCTGCTGCTCAATTCTCTGGAGCATCATTGGGACACAGCTGGATCAAATTGAATGGAAATAATGGATCAGTTACAACTTTTGGTACTTTAAAAAAAGGGATTGTTACAGATGGTCTAAACCAAGGGAAAACTTTTCAAGTGAATTACGAGAAAGAACTTATATATAAATACGAAGGGAAGCCAGAGGCTTTTACATATATGAGTATGCCTATAACAAATAAACAACGTTTGTTAATAGATATGTTCAATATGAATAAAGATAATGAAGGTAATAGTATATCGACCAATAATACAACATGGGGAAATTTTCAAAATTGTACAGATTATGCAGTTTCTTTATGGAATACTATTACGAAGAATGATTTATACCCATCGTCTTGGGTTAGATATCCGACAACTTTATATAAAGATATTAGTTCTAGAATTCCTGTATTCTTACCTTCAAAAAAGAAATGAAAAATGAAAAAAGAAATAATTTTAATATTACTTTTACTAAGTATGATGTCTTGCCAGGATCATAAATTTAAAGATGAATATTTATCTTTCATTAGTTTATCAAGGAATTATCAGGATTCAATAGATATCTCGCTGATTAGTTCATCTATGGTCATTGGAGAATATAAGACTTATTTAAGTAATGACACACTCAATATTGATATTATATATATTAGCTCAAATCCCCAGAAGCGTGTAAAATCTATCCATTTAACTCCTTCCGTCAAATATATTAATCTACAATCCAGATATATATATATATAGTTGATTCTATTAGAGGAAAATATTACAATAACTATCAAAGGAGTCATTAAAAATAAACCTAGAGAAATTTATTATTTTCATATCAAGAATATTGTTTAATAATCGTATAGAGACTAATGCTTCTGCCTATATAATCCTGAGCACTTAGTATTATCCTTTCGGTTTACAATATGCCGATGGGATAGGTCAGGAAAAGCAAGCTTACAAGTACAATGGAAAAGAATTTGATCAGATGCACAATTTAAACTGGTATGACTACGCAGCCAGACAATATGATCCGGTGGTACCACATTTACCTACACCAGACCCACATAGTGAGAACTATTACAGTTGGTCTCCATATGTATATGTAGGAAATAATCCAATGAAATTTACAGATCCAACAGGAAAGGATTGGTTTGTAAATAATGATACTGGCGATATTATATTTATCAATGGTGTAACAGAATTAAATGATGATATTAGAGATCAATACGAGCTAGGTCTTGCTCAATATGAAAATTTAGGAGAAGATGGAGCATTTGGATATGGTATAGAATATGGGGATAAAGGAAAACTTTTAGACCAAGAATTTGTTTCTTTAGGTGTACAATCGGAGGAATTTATGCAGAGATATAATTATACAAAAGCAGAAAAAGTAGATATGGAAGAAAAAAAGGTGACAACAAGGGGGGATGCGGGGGACAGACCTCATACAATGTATACCTTTGATCCTGCTAAACCTATAAGTAAACCTAGCAAAACATATGTACGTAGTGACAAAATGAATGAAATATCAGAAGTTGATCAGAGTGTGAAAGGGAATTATTTTGCTTCAATAGAAACGACACGCTATACATTAACTAAGCCTGATGGACACAAATACAAATCACAATATTATTACGGACTTGATCAAAATGTAATAACCTTTGGTGGTCTAATTAAATTAGTATTTTCAGCATTTTAATTATTATGAGAAATAACTCGATTCTTATTATAATATTTTTTCTTTATTCAGAGATCTTTGTATTAGGAGGATGTGATCCTTTTTCCTCCTATAAACAGCAATTATCAGAGTTTCCGGAAGAGTTTGTAATGCATTTTCCTTCAAAAATTGAAGGAAAAGGATATGTAACATTTAGTATTACTGATCCTACAAATAAATGTGTTGAATTTATACTTTATGAAGTTGACCTTAATATTAAGCAAAGATTAAAACAATCTCTTGATCAGAGTTCCTATAAAATCTATAGTGCAAATGATTCTAATCTAGTAACTATAAAAACAAACAGAGATATAAGATGGAATATAGTACCAAAGATTTATTATAAAAATATTTTTGCAAATGGACAAATAAATTATCCAATTCCTTACTTCGCATATATGAAGTTTGACAATATGGTTGAAGGATTAACAGAAGAGAATGTATTTTCGAATAAGACAGCCAGTGGTTTATCTAAGGACTTTACAATCTATGTTTTGGAATCTAAATCTGGAAATTTCTGGAAAGGTTTATCTCCATTAGATTATATGCCAGATGGGTGGAAAAATGGTTTCTCCAGAGGAGTAGCAATAGACGAAGAAAAAAATATTTTTATTTCTTGGTTTGTGGCTTGGTAGCCATATTAGTTTACTAATATGATATGCAAAATTGATTTGAGTTTATATGAATAAACTGATTTTAGACCTATTAAAGATAAACCTATGAATATTATTATTCACAGGTTTACTATTTTCGAGGCTACAAAGCAACAATCGTTCAGGGATGAGTGATCTAACCTCACAGGATCAAGTTAATGAAAAATATGGTAAAGATCCGAGGGTAGCTCATGCAACAACAGGATCAACACTTACTCAATATGATAACAAAGGAAATATCATTGGAGAATTTACATTTACAAATGACACTAAAGCAAATAAATATGGTACTGTAACAGATATGAATGGGAATACTATTGATAATTCAAAAATTACAAGAGGTGATGGTTATTCTATTTTCGGAACAAGTAATAATAGTGTAAATGCAACGACTTTACATCAAAGGTTCTTACTCGGAATGTTTAGTGGAACTAGTTACATCGGAAATAATAATCCAAAAACATATAAAGGGAGAGATTCTTATCAATATTATCCTAGAGGGAAAGCAGAACAAGCGGCTTATCAGCATGATTTAGATTATGATAAGCTCAAAGCTTCCGGATTAACAGGTGCTTTTTTAACAGCCAGTACATACAAAGCATACAAAGATTTACTGGAGAGGTGTCAGGCAATTTTGGGTAATCCAAGTAGTACTTATCGAGATAGAGAACAAGCTGCACGGATATTAGGAGCTTTTGGACCAATCACAGCAAGTAAGTATGTACAATATACCATTAATCATGCCTTAATAAATAAAAATCAGACTATAGGAACTTCTTATATGAATAGTCATATTAGTCCATCACTACCTTATATGCCATAACTTACCAATAAAATTATGAGAAATTTAGACATCACACCCAATAAAATAGTTATAAGTATTATTTTAATTATAATACTTTTTATGGGGTATCAGTTTTTGCATTTTGTATATAGATTTTCAGGTGATGTCTATATGTCTTCAGAAGAGTATATTGTGAATAAATCTTTTAATGATTTAGATTGGCAGATATACCAATTTAAGAAGACCAATCCTCAATATTATTTAATTAAAACAAATGAAAAAGGGGAGGATATTGTTTATGAAGATCATAGTTCCAATAAACATTATCACGTATTTTTTTATTGGGAAGATAAAAATCAGACAGTCCAGTGTTTAATAGATCCAATAGATAACAAAAATGCATTATTATCGCTATATGCTGTCTCAAAAGGAACAAATTTTGCCAGTTGGAAATTAATAAATACAGATGACCTGACTAAAAAAGAGAATAAGGAAATCAAAAAGAAGTTTGAGGTCGAGATCCTCGATAAGTTGGGTAAATGGAAACATAAGCGATGGTATAACTAGAGTCTCGAATATTAGACATTTCAATATGACCCAGTGGTAACACATTTACCTACGATGGATCCACATAGTGAGAACTATTACAGTTGGAGTCCGTATGTGTATGTCGGGAATAATCCGATGAGATTGACTGATCTGACAGGTATGGCATACAGATATGTTTATGCTAATGAAGAAGAAGGTGAGGAAGGGGGATACTATGTAAATGATGATGGTGAAAGAGTTGAATGGGAGGAAGTCAATACTTGGCTAACGGCTCAAGGAGATAAGAAAACAGATCAAGATGAAAATTGGGGTACACTTACTATTTTAGCAAATCCAGGAAGTGGAGGGCTATCTTCTCAAGCCTCAGGCTGGATCCGATTTGGTCATTTGTGGCTCAAACTTACTTCAACTGATGGTGAAGAGAAAACTTTTGGAACTTTCAAAAAGGGAATAGTCCAAGATGGATTGAATCAAGGTAAAACTTTTCAAATAAATTATGAAAAAGATAAATTATATGAAGCCTACGAATTCTTATCAGCAAGTACTCCTATTACAAATAAACAGCGTCTTTTAGTCGATTTATTAAATCAGTTAAAAGGCAATACAGATTGGGCAAATGGCTATAACTGTACTGATTATGCTGTTGAAATGTGGAATGCTATAACAGGTCAAAATCTATACCCCGAATCTGGTTATAGAAAACCAACCGATTTATATAACATATTTAAGAATATGATTCCGATTTATTATCCCATACCTAAAAATAAAAGAAAATGAAATATATATTATTTATTATATTAGTACTTGTATCCAGTTGTTCTTTCCAGCCTAGAGACTCTAATGGAATTATCCTACAGAAGATATCAATAGACTCGGTAACCATTAGTATTATTGACTCGTATCATATTATAAAAGAGTATAAAACTAGGGAGGAAAAGGACACACTATTTATTGAGATAAAATCAATTTACACCCCTGACCCAGAAGATAGTACTGTGCATCCAATCTTAATTCCAATAAAAGCTGGGATTGACTATATTAAGTTACAAAATGACAAGGTATTTGACATTAATTCTATACCAATGTCACCTTATAAGTAATATGGATTAATATTATCTGGTTAGGTCTAGAAAATCAGAAACGTCTGGATTTCTTACAATGGATCCACATAGTGAGAACTATTACGCTTGTTCACCGTATGTGTATGTAGGCAATAATCCAATGAATCTCATTGACCCGAATGGAAAAGATTGGGTATATAGGGTTGTTGACGGAGTTCATGAAATATATTATGATAGAAGTGTTCGTTCTCAGGATGATGTAAATGTAAAATATGGTTCAGATGGTGGCGTGACTCATTTGGCGACAGGTGCCACTGCAACCATAAGTCAAAATGGCGAGGTTACATCTCAGTATACATTTTCTAATGATCCAAATGACACTAATCAGTATGGGACTGTTTTAGATCAAAATGGAAACTTGATGGCAGATAACCAAATCATATCAGGAAGTGGCTATCATATTTTTGGTACTAGTGATGATAGTGTGAATGCTGAAACATTACATCGTAATTTGTTTGGTTCAAATTATATTGGACCAAATAATCCAAAAAAATATGTTGGGGATGATTCTGGAGATGATTCTTATCAATTCATGCCACAATCTTACAATGATGCTATAGCTTATATGCATGATCTCGGGTATGATTCAAAACAAGCTAAGGGAGCAGCTGCACTTTTTGGTGCTAATGTTTATTCAGAAGATAGATTACTTACACTCCAGGCTCGGTTCGGAATGTTTGTTGGAAGTCCCCGAGATCGTTTCGATGCAGGATTAATGTATATTGGTTTTGGTGCTATCTCAACTGTAAAAGGTCCAGTAAATGGGATCCAAGGACTAGCAGGTTATAATGTTCCATTTATTCTAGCATCTATGATTCTTTTTAAACAGCAACACCCACTTCCATAAATCAAAGAAGGATGAAAATATTAAAAACAAAAAAGCAAAAAATAGGATCACTACTTATGATAACCTATAATCTTCTAGGTTTAGTAGGTGTTTTAGGATTATTACCTAAAGACCCCTTTTATTGGGATTCAACTTATTCAGGATGTCTAATATTACTAACATTACCTGTTTCTTTAGTTAGTTTTGTTTATCATTTAGTTGGTAACTCTCTATACCCTGTTTTTATAATTCAAGGTATAGTGCTTATCTTGTCTTTATTATTTATCAATGATTTAACTAAAGAAAAAGATGATTGTTAGTCATTTTTAGTATGATTATGCTATTCGTGAATATGATCTGGTGGTGCCGCATTTACCGACAATGGATCCATTATCAGAGAAGAATATTGGTCTTTTCCTTATGCATATTGTTGGAATAACCCTCTAAGGTTTATTGAGCCAGATGGAATAAATGAAAGAGGAATGATTGTTAATCATATTGCTACAGATCAACATGATGCCTTTTTATGGTAGATACTGATGGGGCAAGAATAGACAGACAATCTATCTCATTCGAATATGGCACTATAAACCAGTCAACGGTAACTGTAAATTCAGAAGATGATAAAAGTAGTTGGTCATATGATGTGTACACTGTAAATGGAGGGGAGAATGCGAATTCATTATTTCATTTTGTTGCAGATAATACAAACGTAGAATGGAGTCATGGTGTTTTTGGAAAAGATGGGCAACCAACTTCTAATTTTATAACAACAACTCATTCTGAAAGAAATGAGGGAGGTATGAGAGATGTCTATCTAAATCAGTTTTTACAAGACATTCCATTATTAGAACACACACATAATCTCCAACTACTATTTACGCTCCATTTCCTAGTGGACTTCCTGAAGGAACGCGAAAAGCTGAAAGAGGGGATATTCCATCAGCAAAAGCTTTGACAGATGGAACTCTTTTAATTTCAAGTGAAGCCCCAAAGTTTAAATTATATATTCCTCAGACAAAAGAAACATTGAAATATAACCCAAATTCTACAAAAGCAAACTTTGCCTACTTTAATAAATAAAAAATAATATGATAAATCTTAGATGGGTGATAAAATATGGACTATTAATTCTTATCTCTTTTATTGGAGGGAGACTTGACGCCCAGAATCCACAAAAAATAATAATTAAAGAATATCAAGCTGTATTACCGGAGCTTATGTTCAAAGATAGTGCGTTAATATCCCAGATTGACTCTCTAGTGTTAAGAAATGAATTGTGTTCAAGCAATAGAGAGTCTTATATTTACTCTATGAATATTGTGAAAAATGATATCGAAATAAACCTCATGCCAAATTCAATATTGGGAATAACATGTAACTTAGGCTTTTTTTTAATAAGAAATTCTTTATTTGTTGTATGTGGAGATATAGATACTCTTTTTTGTGTGATAAACAAAGAAGATCAATTCTTTTATACAAAAAGATTAATTAATATGAAAGGTAAATTGTTAGATTATGATTCTTTACAATCCGAAGAATTTTCTACGTGGTATTTAACTTTTCATGATCAACAATTACAATTAATAGATGTCTTGTGTTATGAATGATTTCATTTGAAGGTTGTAGGAGAAAGAACAGCAGATAAAGCTGCTGCCGAAAAGCATGGGCAGAATGAATATATTGTAACTCCAGGAGGCGAGTTATTAGAATACGACGTAAAGTCAAAGAGACATTAAACCCTGTTGGTGCAGCTACAGATATTCCTAGTGATCCCAAGTCTGCTGCAAGAGGAAAAAGAGTAAATCAGGTTGATGCTAAAGATACTAAACCATATTATATTGATAGACGAAATATAGACGAGAGACCCTTTAGTGTAGTTGATGAATACAATAAACCAGAAAATAAAAAGAAATAATCATGAAAAAGAAAATAATTTCATTTTTAGTGGTTCTATTAATAACATTGAACCTCTATTCGCAGGAGTGCCATAGAACAGCCCCCAAAGACACCGTAAATACAAATTATGTTCCGAATGAAGAAACCGCTAAAAAAATAGCAGAAGCTATTTGGCTTCCAATATATGGAGAAGAAGTCCTGGCACAAAGACCATACAATGCAATATTAGTTAATGATATTTGGAAAGTTGGAGGGCTTATGCCTTGTCGTGATGAGCCTGGTTGCAGAGGAGGTACTGCCTACATTGAAATCCGAAAAAGCGATTGTAAAATACTAAAAGTCATGCATGGAAGATAAAATATTAAGAATATTAGGATTACAATAAAGCATGTAAATTACTACTAACGGCTACACTTCAAAATTGGTAGCCGTTAGTCGAACAAATGAATTTACAGGAGCAAAATCCAGTTTTACAAATTTAGATGGAAGTCTTAATAATGATGCAACAAATAGCTTAGTTAATATTATAGGAATGTATTTCGCTCCAGCAGCAAAGGGAGTGGGGATAGGTGTCCCTGCTAAAGGATTATGGCATATAAATAAATTGAATGCTGCTCAATTTTCTAAAACGTTCAAGGGGAATCTAAGTACATTGTCAGCCCAAATAAGAGGTAAGATAAATGTAACATTAAATCAAGGCATAAATTATATAAATGGGTCTATGCAAAGTGGAACACCTATTAAGACGGGAGCAAGCTTAATGAAGTCTGACAAAAAAAATAAATGATGGAAATACTTGAATTTTTTTTAGGGGGATTTATAGCTAATGTATTGGGATTATATACTCGTTATTTATTTTTTCGATTAATAGGGAAGAGAAAGAGTATTAAATATCTTTCAGGAGAATTTAAAGATCAAATATCGAACATATCAAATAATTTTCTAAATACAACAGTGGGGTTAATCGTTTTATTATTATTATTATTATTTGTAGGTATCGCTTATTTAGTTTATTCTTAGAATAAAGAAATTAAAAGTCCTCCCGCTGAGTGTAGCGTCTTGTTAAATCAAGCTACAACGAGGCGTTGTATTATAAAGATCTAAATAATAACTCCCGTAAGTAAATCTACGGGAGTTTCATATTATAGCATAACAATACCTTTACACGAATAGCTCATTCATCATCCTCTAATATAGCCCTTATCTCCGTCTCTATCTTCGGATATTCATCAGTATGATTATATAGTACTTGTCTTAATTCGTTGTATTTATCGCCATAAAAAACAAGAATCGTTTTTTTTTATCTGAAATAAGCTTCGTTATCAATCTCAAATACAAGTCTTTTTTACTTCAATTGAAAGAAAAAATATATCTTTGGCGGATGGGTGTACAACTCGAAAGATAGCGTTCTTAGAAAGGGTATACAATGTAAATAGCTGTTTTTAACGGTTTTTGTACAGAGGTTTACAACTCAAGATCCACTGAGCGAGAAGAAACCATGGTTAAGTCCTTACGTATATTGTCGTAACAATCCGATGCGATTTATTGATCCAGACGGGCGAGATGAGTGGGAGATAAACGAAAAAGAACAAGTTGTTAATCGTATTGCTACAGATCAACTATATATAACGAGTTCTTTTGGAGAGAGCCTAAAAATTTATTTAAAACTTTTAATGTAATGCAATCTTTCATTCCTGTAAATGTCCCTAGTAAAAAATAGTATAATATGAAAAAGTTTAGATTTATCTTAATAATTATTTCATTATTTTGTATTAGTTGTATTCGAACAAAAAAGCCTAATATAGAAGATCTCCATTTCTATGTAATTTTCAATAAAGCAGCAAAAACTGATTTAGTTGTAATCTCTTCTAGAGCAGATTCGATATATAGTATACAAGATTCTGAATCCAGTTTTGATGTATATGAAAGTTCAGATACTATGTATATTGATATATATACTCTTACAACAGATAAAGGGAGAGATCATATTAGTTTTAAATTAGATACATGCATTCATTACATTTGTCTTCAGAATAAAACTTTTTCTGTTAATTCAAAAAGAAGATAGAAACTATAAATTATTATAATATACAAAAGAGAAGAAATGGAAAATAAAAAAATAATTAAGATTATCCTCATATCATTATTGGTCACAGGTCTTCTTTATTTTATCGCTCACATCTACTCGCCAGGGGTCGATGTATACGGACAAGATTATCGAATTGATAACATTTCTTCTTTTAAAGAAATCCAAGATAAGATAGATTCAATCAAAACTGAATATCCTCAATATCGAGCGTATGCAAGTGATGGAAAGAAACAGACAATGGAATTAGTTTGGCAAGAAACTCAATCTAAGGATTATGTAGTTTTTTTCTGTTTAAAAAAAGAGAAAGCTACCGTTTTATGCTATATCAGAAAAGATGCAGAGGAACCCTTGGAAAATGTAAGAATAACTCTTCTTCGACTATCTAAAAGCCGTAATATCTCATGGAAAGACATAAATTCGAAAGCGTTATCAAAAGAAGAAAATGAAAAAGTAAAAGACTTATTTGAACAAGAAATTTTAAATAAATTGGGGAAGTGGAGAAAAGAATAAAGTTTGATTAAGCATTATCTTTAGCTTTCTACCTGTTTGTATCTCAAAAAATAATTTTAAGATAACTCCCGTAAGTGACTAACCTACAGTAGTTTTGTGTTATATGCCAAAGTAGAGTGTATATCCTATAATATTCAATTTTGGACGGAAGCGATAACCAATAATCATATCAAACAAAAACTGGATTATAATTTCCCGGGTAATATACTTAAAAGAGCATTTTTGTACATTAAACGAACCGATCAATTCTAACAAATTCTTCAAAGACCTGAATATTCGGTCAATCTTAATTATTGCTTTTAGTCTTAAAATATTTCATACTTGTATACCATGACTGAAAAAGCCAGCATCGAAATACAGGCTAGGATATATCATATTATCTTATTGATTTCTTTTCTGGTCTCTTCATTGAAGATGGGTCGATAATAATGCCTGTCAATAGTGGTAGCTGTATTTCCGGCGAATGCTCCGACATCTGAAGTATTATAGCCCTCCTTTAGCATACGTGTAATAAATGTTCCGCGTGCAGAATACCAAGTAATCTTAGTTGGGTACTTCACTAACTTTCGTACTTTTTCGAGTGTTTTATTTACTTTGTATGATAATCGTTCTACTCTGTCGTGCTGCTGTTGTTCAGATATATGTTTTTGAGTAAATATAGGTAAGACATAATCTTCAAAACATTTGTCTTTATATTTATCAATAATAGCTTTGGCTTTATCAACCACAGGCATTTTCGCTTCCCTCGCAATTTTGATTCTTTCGTATTCGAACTGATTGTTTACAATATTATTCCATTTCAGATGTGCCACATCCACATTCGCCATACCTCCGGAATAATAGCTGAAGAGAAATAAGTCGAGATGTAAATTTTCAAGAATAGAAAATTTACATCTATCCAGTTTTTCAATTTTCAGCATAATTTCATGAGATATTGTTTTGGGAACAAATTTCCCGTGTTTCATTTTCTGTTCAACACACCTGAACAATTTAGTATTAACACCGGGCATTTCCTTTTTTTCAGCATGATTAAAAACTGCGTAGAGCTTTTTTAGCCTGCCAACCACTGCTCCTTTGTTACCTTTTTCAGCTCCTTTCATTTGAAGATATAAGGCATAGTCAATTAAAAACTTTTCGGTAATATCCCGAAAGAAATAGGAGGAAAATGCTTTACCATATTTTTGTTTAGTAAAAGCAGTTAAAGAACCTTTCAGAAATTTATATTCTCTGGCATTTGAATTACTAGTGACAAGTTTACCGTTTTTGAATCTTTGCTGATTCGAAAATCTATCGATCAGTTGATCGATCATTTGTAAGACTGTTATTACTTTACACTCTTCTTGCTTTAGAGCTTCTTCATCGAAATAACGAGTCCATTCAACAGGAGACCAATTTCGACCTTCATTTTCCCATTCTTCAGCGACATTTTGATACTGTAATCTTAAATCAGAAAGAGATTTGTTTTTCAGGAAAGATTCGCCTGTTTTAGATTTGAAAGATTGGGATTTATTATCCCATTCTTTTAACTTTCCGGTAATGCTTAAGACCTTTGTTACTCTGGTATATCCGGTTTTAAACAAAACCATTTCAAGCTTTACTAAGTTTTTGTCTTTGGGATTTGATTTCCCTTTTAAGTTAATAGTAAACATGTTAGATAGTTTTTATGTCCAATATGTAGTGCGTTTTGAAAAACCACACTGATAACTACATAAGACTAGGTAATCCAACATTTTTATGTTTATTATTAATAGTCCGTACTATCTATATTCTATAATAAACTAACATCTAATGTTTTACAAAGTATTCGTTATATATCTAAAAAAGGAAAGGTTGTCATCCCGACAACCAATCTCCATTATTAACCTTAAATCTAATACTATGAAAAACACATAATGTAAACGTTTGAGAGGCTTATAAAGTTCTATGAATTATCTCTATGCTAAATAGATATGTTTGATGATTATAATAACTAGAGAAACTGTATGATTTAAACATATCGAGATAAGAAAAGGATTATAATATATATAGGTTTATTTTTATCCTTTTGGAGTTCTGCTTATTGGTATATTAGTTTGTTTTATTACTTTTGAGAATGATGTCTTTAATTCCTTATATTGTAAAGTGGATGTTTGTGTTAAACCTTATTGCTATTGTGCTGGGTTTGGTACTTAATAAGTTGGGCTACGTAAAGCTAGCTAAGATTTTATCGTATGTGTCTATCGTCGGTGTATCATTAGCTGTTCTATATATGATTGTTCTGTTTGTTATTTTTTATTACCCTTCCATTTTAACTTACTAAATGGTATACTTTCTCATTGAGATTTTCCTCACTGTTTATCTTGATAAACAATGAAAAAGCATCTATTAACGTAAATTTTTATATCACATAAAATAAACGATGAAAATAAAATTATTATTTATATTCTTGATTGTTTTACTCGCATCTTGTAAACAACAGCCTCACAAAAAAGAAATAGAGGAATTTATTTTAGGTTATATTGATAATGTGCACTCAGAAATACTGAATGAAGATCGGGTTTTGAATATATATTTACCTGATGATTATGATAAAGATACAAAATACCCAGTAATTTACTTGTTGGATGGATCAGCAGACGAAGATTTTATTCATATAGTAGGCATTGTACAGTATAATACATTTCCATGGGTCGATAGAGTTCCAAAATCCATCGTCGTTGGTATAGCTAATACTAATAGAAAGCGAAATTTTACTTCACCTAGTAGTCGAGAAGCTGATAAAAAGCTGATACCAGACAATGGAGGTTCTGAAAAATTTATATCTTTTATAGAGAAAGAATTACAACCTTATATAGAAGCAAAATATAAGACCTCTGACAGTAAAACAATTATTGGTCAATCGTTAGGAGGGCTTCTAGCTACAGAAATATTATTTACTAAACCGCAGTTATTTACTAAATATATAATCATTAGTCCCAGCCTTTGGTGGAAAGATGGTGCTCTATTGAATGACGAACCACGTATATTAAATGCAGATTACACTGTTCCGACGGATGTTTATATCGCTGTAGGTAAGGAAGGTTCAATTGACGGCTCGATAAATCATATAATGGAAGAGGATGCTAAACTATTAGCCGAAAAAATAAGAACTGGTCAATCTAAATATGTAAATGTTTATTTTGATTACTTGCCGGAAGAAAACCATGCAACTGTAACACATCAGGCTGTTTTTAATGCTTTTAGAGCTTTATATCCTAAAAAATAAAAGAGCTTCAATAACTTGAAGCTCTTAGTGCACACGATGAGACTCGAACTCACACATCCATACAGAAACTACCCCCTCAAAGTAGCGTGTCTACCAATTCCACCACGTGTGCCAGAGTTTTAAGAAAAAAAAATGTGACTATGGTCACATTCGAGCGAAAGACGGGATTCGAACCCGCGACCCCGACCTTGGCAAGGTCGTGCTCTACCAACTGAGCTACTTTCGCAATACGGGTGCAAATATATACTCATTTTTTGTTTTTGCAAAATTTTTCTACAAAAGAATTCAATATCTTTGACCTTATTTTATTATAAACAATGAACACCAACTTAACAAAGCTATTATATCAGATTGCGCTTACTCAAATTGAAGGAGTAGGAGATATATTAGCCCGTAATTTAATAGATACTATAGGTAGTGCAGAAGAAGTATTTAGATCAAGTAAAAAATCACTAATTGCAGTAAAAGGAATCTCAACCTATTTAGCAGATGCCGTTTTAGATCCTAAGGTGCTAGAGAATGCTGAGAAAGAACTTTTATTTGTTGAAAAAAATAGTATTCAGACTCTGTTTTATACAGATGATGATTATTGTTATCGTTTGAAAGAATGTATAGATGCCCCGATTCTCTTATATTATAAGGGTAATGCCGATTTGAACGCTACAAAAATAATAAGTATAGTAGGTACTCGTAAATCTACTAATTATGGGAATGATTTCTGTGATAACTTTTTAGCAGATTTAGTTTCAGCCTTTCCTGATGTGTTAATTATAAGCGGATTAGCTTATGGTATCGATATTCAGGCTCATAAATCAGCATTAAAACATAATTTGGCAACAGTTGGTGTTTTAGCACATGGCTTAGATCGTATATACCCGTCGGGTCACAGGAAAACTGCAGTGGAAATGTTAGAGAATGGAGGGTTGTTAACCGAATTTCCAAGTAGAACGGAGCCAGATAGATTTAACTTTGTTCGCCGTAATAGAATTGTGGCGGGTATGTCTGATGCTACTATTGTTGTTCAGTCAGACAGTAAGGGCGGGGCTTTGATAACCGCAGAAATGGCTAATTCCTATAACAAGGATGTATTTGCTTTGCCTGGAAGAATTTCAGATAAAGAATCAGCAGGTTGTAATATGCTCATTGAAGATAATAAAGCAATCTTGTTACAATCAGCAGATAGTTTTATAAAACATATGCAGTGGGATGCAGGTAAACAAATAAATAAACCAAAGCAGCGTCAATTATTTTTAGATTTATCTAACGATGAGCAAGCTGTATATGATTTATTAGCTACAATTGAGTCATTACATATCAATTTAATAGCTAATCAATTGGGTGTTCCTATTTCTAACTTGTTATCAGTGTTGTTGACTATGGAGATGAAAGGTATTGTAAGAACAATTGCAGGAGGTTCTTATCAACTCTTGTAAGAAGTAGTTTAAAAAAACAATAAAAGAAAAGGACTACCTGTATAGGCAGTCCTTTTCTTTTATAATAAAGGCTTATTATTTTCCTTGCTCTAATCTTAGAGTTACAGTTGTTTGGTCACAAACTTCTGTTGGTCCAAAATATTGAATAGGACCTGGATATACATATTCTGTATTGATAGCCCAATTTTCGCGATTTGCAGCGAAGAATTTAAATGGTGCACCATCTAATTTCACTAAAGCTTTTTGAATTACAGGTTTCATTTCACCGTGACGACGTTCCATGTTCATCATCATTGTAACAGGTACTCCACCAGCAATCCATTGATCCGCAGGAGCTGTAGTGTTACGTACTGATGACATGTAGCCAGTTTTACCTGCTCCGATAAGTGCCGATGCAGTGTATCCTAATGAATAGCAGTAGTCAGCATCGTAGTTAGATGGAGCAGCACAACGACCTTCGTATCCGAAGAAGTGTACTTGTGGTGAGAATTTACCATCATATTTACCTGTTTTTTTCAATTCAGCTAGACGGTTACCAACCATTTCAGCTAGAAGTTTTTCTGTTTCGATCAATGATACTTGAACGTTTCCGTGTGGGTCACGATCTAGAGTCAACTGACGAGCAACTCCTTCTGGAAGACTTGCGTATACAGCTGAATTATCAGCAGAAAGTTTGCTAATGATATATTGACGTTGTTGATCTTTTGCAATAGCATCAAACTCTTCTTGGTGATGTGCCAAGTAATCGTTCAATTCAGAAATAAGAGCTTTAATTGCAGGTACAAATTCGATTAAACCTTCAGGAATAAGAACTGTTCCAAAATTATCTCCTTTAGCAGCACGCTTAGCCACAGCATTTGCAATTTCATTTACAATATCATCAAGAGATTGTTCTTTAGCTTCTACTTCTTCCGATATAATACAGAAATTAGGTTGAACTTGTAAAGCACATTCTAGAGCGATGTGTGATGCTGAACGCCCCATCAATTTGATGAAGTGCCAGTATTTACGAGCCGAGTTACAGTCACGTTGTATATTCCCGATAACTTCAGAGTATACTTTACATGCTGTATCGAAACCAAATGAAGCTTCGATCATTTCGTTTTTCAAGTCACCATCAATTGTTTTAGGACAACCAATTACTTGTACACCTGCATTAATAGCTTTGTAATATTCAGCTAAAACACAAGCATTAGTATTAGAGTCGTCACCACCGATGATAACAAGAGCTTTGATATTCAATTTTTTTAGAATCTCAAGACCTTTGTCAAATTGCTCAGTAGTTTCTAATTTGGTACGACCCGAACCAATAATATCAAAACCGCCAGTATTACGATATTCATCGATAATATCAGCAGTTAATTCTTTGTATTTATGATCGATAAGACCACCAGGTCCCATCAAAAAACCGTAAACTTTATTGTCTTTATTCAGACTTTTGATACCATCAAAAATACCGGCTATAACGTTATGTCCACCTGGAGCTTGACCTCCTGAAAGGATAACACCAACGTTAGCAGTAGGGTAGTCAATTTTATCAGCAGTTTCTACAAACTTAACGATAGGCATACCATAAGTATGTGGGAAAAGTTTTTCAACAGCTTCTTGATCTGCTACTGATTGCGTTGCTGCACCTTCTTCGATTTTTACAGTACCATGTAATGCTTTAGGCATTTTAGGCTTATAAGCAGCTCTAGCTACTTGTAATGCACTTTTAGTCATGTTGTTTTTATTTGTTTATTTAAATTGGATTAATTACTAGCCTTTCTTTTTACCTAACAAAGAGGTATTGTCCCCACTAGATATTTTTAGATTAACAATCTAAAAAACGAGGTATACCATCTTGTACAAATTTCGCTATTTTTTTTGAAATATAAAAATAGTAATCAAGTGATAAGTTTGAGGAATGATCTAAAAAATAAAGATCGCCTGACAAAACTCAGACGATCTTTATTTTTTATTGTTTTATATCTTTAGAATGTCCATTCTTTAGCTGTTTTGGACGATTGATTCTTAGTTGCTGTAGTTTTTGCCCCTTTATAATATTTCATTGCTTCGGGAAGTGATTCACGTATCTTTTTTATACGAGTTTCGTCTGAAGGGTGAGTACTTTGGAATTCGGCAACACTTGCACCTCCGGTCTTCTCGGACATCCTAGTCCAAAAGCCTTCAGCTTCTTGCGGATTATATCCAGCCATTGCCATAAAAATAAGTCCAAGTTTATCGGCTTCTAATTCTTGTTTGCGAGAGTAGGGTAGCATAACACCATATTGTGCTCCAAGGCCGTATACTGAATTAGCTACTGTTTGAACAGCACCTGATGTTCCGCTTAATGCTACACCTAAAGCAGCGCCACCATATTGTTGCAGCATTTGTTGGCTCATACGCTCATTAGCATGCTTTGCTACAGCGTGTGCCACTTCGTGTCCTAATACAACAGCTAAACCTGTTTCGTCTCTTGTAATGGGTAGGATACCTTCGTAAACTACAATTTTACCTCCAGGCATGCAAAATGCATTAACATCAGCACTTTTAACAAGATTAAACTCCCAAGCATATTCTGCAAGCATACTTTCCATACCATTTGCCTTAAGATAAGTTTCTACCGCATTAGCTATGTTTCTTCCTACTTTTTGTACCAATGCTGTGTTTGCTTTATCTGTAGATTTTGGTGCAGTTTTCATAAACTCACCATACTCTTGCAAACTTAGGTTTAGAACTTCTTGCTCAGAAACCAATAGTACTTGCTTCCGACCAGTCAAAGGCACGCTACTGCAACCTGATAATAATAAAACGACAGCCGAAATACAGTATATAAGGATACTTTTCATCTTTTATAATTATTACTTAATATAATTGAGAACAACATTATCCAGATAATGTTCAATTGGATGGAGTTGTATCACAACATTTACATCCATCGTGCTTCTCGAGTATACGATGTGGAAAATCTCCATGACCTACAATTTCTATAGGACAAGATGTGTAAGTTTGTTCTAACCATTCGCTACTGACATTTGAACCCGAGTGGTAATGCAGCCCTTCGTTTACGCAAGCAATATTTTTCACCAAAGAAATCACGGTTCCCACATCATGAGAGACAATAATAATGGCAGTATTGGAATTTATTTCTTCTAATATTTTATAGAAGTTAGTCTCGAATCGTTTATCTACATAAGAGTTAGGCTCATCAAGTATCAGCAGGTCGGGATTATCTACAATAGCTCGTCCCAATAATGTACGTTGGAGTTGCCCTCCCGAGAGATTTCCTATTGGTCTATTAATAAGAGCGTCTAAGCCCATTCTGCTCGCTACATCTTTAGCCTGTTGTTTTTGCTCATTAGTAAAATAAGTAAAAAACTTACGTCTGGGAGTGAGACCCGATAGAATGACATCGAATACCGAAATTGGAAATTTTCGATCTATTTGATTGATCTGTGGTAGATAACCTATATTTAGGCGGTTAACAGATTGATTTTTTTTGTAAAACGAAATATCTCCTGTACTTGGTTTTATAAGTCCAAGTATAGTTTTTAATAGCGTTGTTTTTCCTCCACCATTAGGACCTATAATCCCAAGAAAATCATTCTGATATATATCCAGATTAACATCATTGAGTATAGGTCTATTGGCTTCGTAACCAACAGTTATATTTTTTAATTCAAGAATTTTATTAGTCATGTTTTTGTGCAATAGCTTTAGCTATTTTTATAAGTTCGTCATTCCAAGAGTAAGATAATGGATTGATAGATACTATTTCAGCTCCAAGTTCTTTTGCTATTGGTTCAGCATTCTTCTTATCATATTCTTCTTGTACAAAGACCACCTTTACATTGTCTTTCTTAGCTTTCTGAATAAGTTCAGACATTTGTTGCGGTGTTGGATTTTTCCCTTCGACCTCAATGCTATATTGATTTAGACCATATTGATCAGCAAAGTAACTTAATGCCGGATGAAAAATTATAAAGGATTTACTTGGTGCTTGTGATAGATATGACTGAATTGTACTATCGGTTGCTAGTATAACTTTTTCGAGATCTTCAAATCGATCAAGATAATAATCGCTATTCTTAGGATCTAACTCAATCATAGAGTTATACATATTTTTAGTGATTATAAGTGCGGTTGAAGGAGAACTCCAAATATGAGGATCGCTACCTTGATGGCTATGACCTTCATGCCCATGATCATCGATAATAATAGGAATGCCTACCGAGCAATCAACTATCTGTAAATTAGGGTTATTGATACTTATATTATTCAACCAAGTATTTTCAAAGCCCAGATTTCCTACTTTGAAAAACACTCTGCTTTTTCCTATATTTACCATTTGGGAAGGAGATGGGTCATAGGATTCGGGATTTGAACCAGCTGGTATAGCTGTATTTACAGTATACTTATTTCCTACAATTGACTCTAGAAAATATTTTTGAGGCTCAATTGATACCGATAATGTATTGTCCGGATCTTTATGAGGAGGCTTGCATCCCGATAGGGTAAAAAGTAACAAGCTTAGTGTATAAATTATATATTTCATTTCAAAATAGGATATAATGTAAAAATAACTATTATTACATTTTATGAATAGAACCACTTCTATTTATTTTACGAGCTTAAGCGATCGAAAGGTAAGTGACCTTAGGATCAACCAAGACGAAATAAATTGTGTATTCTATCAAATTCTTTATTCAAATCAATTTCCAAGTCTCTGAGCATTCCCTCGTTTAAGTCATAAACCCAACCTACAACACGTGGATAGCCTGTGTTTTTAAAGGACTCTCTAACTTCTCTTATCTTGATAACATTGATGCATTGTTCATAAATATTTATTTCAACAAAGCGTCTGTATCTTTCTTCAGGGTCTTTTATTTGGCTAAGTTCTTGTTCATGTAATCTGTATATATCACGAATACTTCTTAGCCAAGGGCTTATTAATCCTGAGTCTTTAAATTCAATGGCAGCCTTTATACCTCCACAATTGTAATGTCCGCATACAATAATGTACTTAACATTAAGGTTTAGTACAGCATAGTTTATAACAGATAATACATTGAGATCGGTATTGATAACCATATTGGCTATGTTTCGGTGAACGAAAACCTGTCCAGGTCTCAATCCCATAATTTCATTGGCGTGTACTCTACTGTCTGAACATCCAATGTATAAAAAATCGGGATGTTGTTCATCTGCCAAATGGTGAAAAAACTCGGGATCTTCTTTTAGTTTATTTTCAACCCAACGTTTATTGGCTTCAAATATATCATTATATAAGTTATCTTCTATCATTTTATCTTTTCAATTATTTCAATACATTGTTCTATTAGCGATTTTTTTTCATCGTTATAGACGATATAATCAGCTAACTTTAGTTTTTCATCATCCGATAGTTGGCTATTTATTCTTTCAAGAACTTTCTCACGAGTAGTATTATCTCGCAACATTGTCCGTACTATACGTTCTTCAAGAGGAGTATAGACCATCATGACTTTGTCCGTCAATCTTTGCATACCCGATTCATAAAGAATAGCCGCTTCGAGAGCAACTATATGATGATGTTGGTGGCTTTTGACCCACTCGCAATAATGCTGATCAACTATAGGATGTATTATTGAATTCGCAATTGCAAGCTTATGTTTATCATTGAAAATATATGAGGCTAATAATTGTTTGTTTAATTTGTGACCTTCGTATAAGTCATTACCAAAGGCTTCCATTAATTTTTCGCGAACCACAGGCGATGATTCTGTGATTTTTTTACTTTCTATGTCGGCAATATAAACGGGGATATCCAATAATTTAATGATATCTGTTACAGTCGATTTTCCACTGCCAATTCCTCCCGTTATCCCTAGCCTTATCATAACTTATTGCACCTTTGTGTTTTTATATTCGAAAATGAATTCTACATTAGGTGGCGAAATTGTAAGGTTACGTACATAACTTGGACTAGAAGTTATACGTACAGGGACAGAGGCTTGTTTAGAATCTTTTATGCCATCATAATCTATTGCAACCGAAAAGTCTTTCATATTTATAGAGTCTACTTCTGAAACTCCTACAAAAAATGATAGTTTTACTTTTGATGGAAAGAACTTGATATTTAAATTGTCCGGCAGATTAATACACTCTACGGGTATTTCTACATTCTTTTGAGTATATGCTTCTACGGGTACATCGATATCAACTACATCGGGTACAAATTTGATGTTTTTTAGAGATACCAGTTTGTATGGTATAACTTTATCGGAATTTAGACCACTCACAGTATCACTCACCGTATAGGCAAACATTAACTTGTCTAGGTCGGGTCTTGCTGCATATGCAGTAACACTATCGGGTACAATTCGTATATCGCTATTCAAAAAGTAACCTGGCGACAAGTTTATCTGACCGTCGAAAACTACGGGTATCTTTTTATATTCAAGAATTGAATAGTTGAATGATATTCGCAGAGGGTCATAACTCAGTATCTGAGTAGAAGAGGGTAGTGCCTTTCTTACATACATATCAAACGTGCTACCCTGTAAAACTTTACTTGAGCTACTATTGATTATTGCAGAAACATCTAAGCGTAATGTGTCTCTCTTTTTAAAATAGTATTTAAACATACTAAAGCCATTGTCTTTTATTCTCAAGGAGATTTGAGAGGGCAAAGAATCCTGAAAAATTATACTATCCGGAACAGATACATATTTGATAGGAATTGAAATGGATGTTTCGAAAAATTGATTGTAAACCTGCATGAACCAGAGGATTGCAGCAATTATGACAAAAAAAGAAAAAGTCAGAATTTTTTTCCAAGATATTTTTCTTAAAAAAATTCTGACTTTTTGCCATATTTCATTTACCGCATTGCTCATCGCTTATGCATCTTTATTTCGTCAATGTTATTTACTATTTAAGCTTTAGGCGAACCCTCAGAAACTGCAAATACCGAAGCTTTGTCTATCTTGATTCTAACACTTTCTGCTATTTCAATAATAAAATAAGTTTCACCAATTTCTTTGATTTTACCATGCACTCCTCCGGCTGTAATGATTTTGTCTCCAACTTTCATTGCTTGACGAGCTTCTTGCACTGCTTTTTGTTTCTTTTGTTGTGGACGTATCATAAAGAAATAAAATACCACAATAATAAGACCAAACATAGCGATTGTTCCCCATGCTCCTCCAGCTGGCCCTTCTGCCGCTTGTAAGAATACAACTAATGAATTCATAAAATTTATCGTTTTTTATTTTTATTAAGTCTCTTTCTACAAAGATACTTTTTTTTGTAAAATATAAAAGTGAAAACTGCATATCCTGCACTTTAGGGTGCTAAGATTTTATTTTTTTAATAATTTGTTTTCGCTCTTTAGTTCTGTAACTATCGAATCTAATATACCATTTATAAAAGATGAACTTTTGTGAGTGCTATATGATTTAGCAATGTTTATATATTCATTCATCGTTACATTAATAGGAACAGATGGGAAAGCTATTAGTTCAGATACTGCGGTCTGCATAATTATCATATCCATAAAAGCGATTCGCTCAGATTCCCAGTTTTTTGCATATTTATCAATATACTCACGAGCCAATTTTACATTAAACATGGTCTCTCTAAGTAACTTTATAGCAAATTGACGATCTTCTTCGTCTTTAAACATCGGAAGTAAAGGTTGATTTGCTCCTTTTTCGGGATCAAATTTCTTTATTGTTTTGATTACGAATGATTGTACTATCTCAATGTCATCATTCCAAAATAAGCTGTCATCTTCTAACAGATCATCTAATTGCTCTTCACAATAGATGAATGTTTTGAATACTTTTCTCCAAAATTCGCGATCTGTATCGTAGTCTGAAACTTCATTAGCTAAATATTCAGCATAAATGTCAGAGTTCAAGATCTTTTCAAGCAAACTTCTTACATAGTTTTCATGGTCTTCCCACGATTGTGGCCTGTCTGAAACATATTTGTTGAACTGTTCATTGTTTTTCAATTGCTTGATAAACAAGTTGTCTGATAATCTGGTGTTTGGATTGATGTCTTCATCGGTGGGCAGTAATTTTGCCTTACGAGACTCTAGACGTCTGGTGTGAGTATCTGTAATTTCGATAAGAAGAGCTAGCAGATAGTAGTATAAGTCATACGACTTTTGAAGACTAAACATTAGTTCGGTTTCTGCTTTTTTGAGGTCTCCACTTTCATTTAGATAAGTAGAATACAGTACTTGTATAACCCGAATACGAATAAGAACGCGATTGATCATTGCTCAGTAAGTAAATTTGAGGTGCAAAGGTAATGATTCCTGTCGTATAATTGGTGCTAGATTGCTAGTTTTTCTTCTATTTTTGATTTTTCATAAAAGTGAAATTATTGATAGCGATAAAATATATAAACCTTCGAAAGGTTCAGATGTGATATTTTTATTTATATCTTTTTATTAAAATAAGTTTATTCCTTCCTTATACGTTTTATATTTAAGTGTAGGCAGGAGCTCTCGCCTCATTCTTTTTGTGTCGCCATAATAAGAAACTCTACCTATTTTTATAAAGTCGCGTGTGAGAGGACTTATGTTTCCTGATATGTATGAATAAAATTCAAAACAACGTGCGGCGGTCATTATCATCCAAAGAGGCATACGCCAAGGTGTAGGATTTTTTTTGTAAGTAGTTATGTCATCCAAAAATTGCTGTAATGTCTGGATACCTTCATCTCCAATATGATATATTCCTTGAATATTGGGTTTTATAGCTGCTGCTGCTATGGTAGCATTCACAAAGTCGTCTTTAGATATAAGATGAACGTATGTGGGTTGTTTCCAAATACCAAGCAGGTAATGACGAGCAAACCATTGTGCTGCATCAATCATTAATATACCTTTCCCGTAAACCATTCCAACTCGTAGTGAAACAGGTTCGAATTTATATTGCTCTGCATATTGGAAAAGTAATTTTTCTTCTTCCAGTCTAGTTTGAGCATGCGAAGATATTGGTTTACCACTTAATATCCCTGTTGCCGGATTTTGTGGTGTAGTTTCACCTTCTACATGCGGAAAACTTATAAGGATAACTCTTTTAACTTGTTGTTTCGTTGCTACATTCAGTAGATTCTTGAAGTATTGAGTATTAGTCTCAGGCAGAAATTTTTCAGGGTTTGCTTTAAATAATACACCTGCAAAATGAACGATTGTATCTACATTGTTGAATGCTGCAAATAAGGTGTTCTCCTTTGCTAAATCTATTTTAAAAACAGATACATTCTTTTTATCGGATAAATCGTTGGGTACTTTTTTATTGTGAACTAATAGATTTAATTCCACATCTTCTTGTTGTAATTTTTGAGCTAATAAGCTTCCCAAATTTCCTGCTGCACCTGTTATTGCAATTCGTTGTTTTGTCATAAAAACTTATTCTGAGTCAATACTGAAAGACAAATATACCTAATATAAGTATGTCCCGAAGTTCTTTTTTCTTACATTTGCAAAAAGTTATTAATAAGATTTAGAGAAACATTACATTAAATACCCATGAGTGATCAAAGATATAATCAGAGAGGTGTATCAGCCTCCAAAGAAGATGTCCATAATGCTATAAAGAACATAGATAAAGGATTATATCCCAAAGCTTTTTGTAAAATAATACCTGATGTATTAGGCGGCGATTCTGAATATTGCAATATCATGCATGCTGATGGAGCAGGTACTAAATCTTCTCTTGCATACATATATTGGAAAGAAACAGGTGATCTTTCTGTTTGGAGAGGAATAGCTCAAGATGCATTGATCATGAATATCGATGATTTACTTTGTGTAGGAGCTACTGATAATATTTTATTATCTTCGACTATAGGACGTAATAAACTATTAATTCCAGGAGAAGTTATTTCTGCTATTATAAATGCTACTAACGATTTGTGTGTAGAGCTTTCGCAATTAGGAGTGAATATATATCCAACCGGAGGCGAAACTGCTGATGTTGGCGATTTGGTACGTACCATAATAGTAGATAGTACAGTTACTTGTCGCATGAAGCGTTCGGATGTAATATCTAATGATAATATACAAGCAGGTGACGTTATTGTAGGTTTATCGTCATCGGGACAAGCAACATACGAAACTGAATATAATGGAGGAATGGGTAGTAATGGTTTAACATCGGCACGTCATGATGTATTTGCTAATTATCTAGCTCAGAAATATCCAGAAAGCTACGATGCTTCGATCCCTGCTGATTTAGCATATTCCGGAGCTAAGAAACTAACAGATACAATTGCTGATGTTTCTATTGATGCCGGTAAATTGGTGCTTTCTCCAACACGTACTTATGCTCCTGTTATAAAACAAATATTGGAGCAGTTGCGTTCTCAAATTCATGGAATGGTACATTGTTCGGGCGGTGCTCAAACAAAAGTACTTCATTTTGTAGATAAGGTAAAGATTATAAAAGATAATATGTTTCCCGTTCCTCCATTGTTTAAGCTTATACATGAGCAATCGGGTACCGATTGGCAAGAGATGTATAAAGTCTTCAATATGGGGCACAGAATGGAAATTTATATCTCTCCCGAGTATGCTCAAAAGGTTATTGATATATCTAAATCTTTTAATATTGATGCTCAGATAGTAGGAAGGGTAGAGGCATCTGCCAAAACAGAACTTACCATAGAAAGTGAGTTTGGTACATTTAACTATTAAGTAATAGCACTATTTTGATAGGCATTGAGCACAAGAACAAGCAATCTTAACTAACATTTTATTATATATGGAAAATAAATCATTTACTCAGAATCCGAATTTTAATTTCAACACTCCTAACGATGAAAATAGGCCTCCTAAGCCCAATAATAATTTACCTTTGGCAATTGTAGGTACAGTATTAGGTTTTTGTAGTCCATGTTGTATTGGGCTTATATTAGGTATTATTGCGATTGTATTTTCTACTCAAGTAGATTCTAAATACAATGTAGGCGACTATTTTGGAGCTGAAGGTGCAGCTAAGAATGCTAAAATATTAGCTTTTATTGCAATAGGCCTAGGTGTAGTAGGGTTAATTTGGAATATTATTCAAATTGCGACTTTAGGAACTACCGGATTTATGGAATATTATCAACAATATTTAGAACAAGTATCTTAATAAACTATAGTTTACTATATTATAAGAAGAAAGGGTAATATTTACAGTATTGCCCTTTTCTATATTCGAGTATGAGAAAATATATTATTATAGCTTTATCAATAATACTTCCTCTGTTAGTAGTTTGTATGTATTATTTTTATAATGAGGCAAATAGTGGATGGAGTGTACAATGTAGTTTTTATCAGATAACAGGGTTGCAATGTCCGGGCTGTGGAGGGCAGCGAGCATTACACTATTTGTTACATGGCGAATTTTTGAAAGCTTTTAGATCTAATGCCATATTTGTAATTTGTATTCCGTTCTTTGTCTATCTATATATTGTTTTGATTGAGGTGTATGGACTTAAGAGGCAGAAATATCTAAATAGCTTTTTGTTTTCGAGCAAGTTTGGTGTGATTGTATTGGTAGTAACTCTTACTTTTTTTGTCCTTCGTAATATACCTGCTATTCCTTTTGTGTATTTATCTCCACCCTGATTAAGTAGATAAACTCTTACCTCATAAGTTGCTCAAATTCACTTCTAGTCCCCGAAAAAACGTTAAGATCGACTAAGGTTTCTATTCCCTCAATTTCTCCTCTATTTGTATATTGCCAAAATAGCCACTCCCTGTCATTATCTAGTTTAGGTGTATTTTGAATATCACGAATCCAGATAGGGTTATTGGTGAAGTTTTGTGTCAGATATCTTCGGTAAAACTCCCATGTAGTATAAATGATTACTTTTTTCTCATAATGAGCTTCAACTGTTCTTATATAGAGATCTATTTCGTGGAGAATATCGTCGCGATAATTCTCTTTACTACAATTTCCCGAAAACTCAAGATCAATAATTGGAGGAAGGTTGGTACTGTCTTTGGGTACAGAACCTATAAAATTTAGGGCTTGTAATTCGCCATCTTTGCAGAATGTAAAAAAATGGTAAGCTCCTACTGCTATATCTAGCTCTTTAGCTTGTTGCCAATTCTCTACAAAGCGAGTGTCTTTAAAATCACCACCTTCGGTTGCCTTTATAAATGCAAATTGTACTTTCTGCTTATCAAGCTTCTCCCAGTCTATTATCTTTTGATGATGTGAAATATCAATTCCATGAACGGGGTATTGCTCAGAAGATGGATAATTAAGTCTTATATATCCGGAATTATATGCATATTTGAGACCCATAAAACCAACAAGTGTTATAGATAAAAAGATGAAGGTATATAGGATCTGTTTTTTTGTCATTTAATTTACCAACCAAAAGCTTTATCATTCATCCATGTACCCTGCGTTTTCATAACCTGCTCTATAACGTCTCTGGCAACGCCTTCTCCACCTTTTTTATGAGATATATATTTAGCAATACCTCTGATTTCGGGTGCAGCATCAGCCGGAGCAACGGGTAAGCCTACTACTTGCATTACTTGATAGTCGGGAAGATCATCTCCAACGTAAATAATTTCTTCGGGCTTATAACCTGTTTTGGAGAGATAATCATTGAAATCGGTTATTTTAATAGACGATTTCATATATATATGCTCTATTCCTAAGCGAGAGAAACGTAATCTAACAGCTTCTGTATCTCCCCCTGTTATAATAGCCATTCCATAACCTGTTTTACATGCCAGATTGAGCGCATAGCCATCTTTTATATTTACCATACGCATAGGTTCTCCTTCGGGAGACATAGGTATACTATCAGGAGATAATACTCCATCTACATCAAATATAAAGGCTTTTATTTTATTTAGATCGTAATTTATAGAACTCATATTTTTATTAAGACTTATTTGTTTTGTGTATATTCTTACTTATTAATGCATATATTTCCTTCAAATCAGGGTCTTCTATTAAATCAATATGCTTTTGAATTACATTTTCATCGTAACGTATTGCAGGACCTGTTTGAGCCTCTTGTGGCAATAGGGTGTGAACTTTTGATGCAGTCTCATCAATCAAAGGTAAGAGGGATTCGAAAGGAATACCTTCTTCTTCTAAAATATGTTGAGAAATTGTATACATGTGGTTTACAAAATTACATGCAAATACGCCTGTTACATGCAAATATTGGCGTTTCTCGGATGATAAGGTTCGAACTTTATCCGAAATTTGTAGACAAATACTTTGTAATAAATCCAGATCAGTCTTATTGCTTGCTTCTATAAAGATAGGGATTTTACGAAAGTTTAAGTCTCTGTTATCGCTGAATGTTTGGAAGGGATATAATACCCCATATCGAATACTATATCCTTTAAATATATCTAAGCTAATACTACCGGCGGTGTGCAGCCATAGTCCATTGTTGGATGGCATTTCGGTAATAACTGAAAGTAAGGCTGAATCTTTAACTGAAAAGATATAGATATCAGCATTAGTATCAACTGCTTTGATATTGGAGGTTGCTTTAGCATTAACTTTTTGGGCTAATTCTTGTGCTGAATGGTCTGTCCTACTATATACTTGCTGAATAGTAAATGAGTGTTTAGCTAATTCGGTAGCCAAATGTGTAGCTAGCTTTCCTGCTCCAATAAATACAATATTCATTTGATATCTATTTTCTTGAAGTTATAACCATAAAAAGCCCGATGATAACTAGTATGACTGGGACTATTAATGACGAATAATTATGAATCCATCCAAAGAAGAAATCGAAATTCATAATAACACCTATCGCTGTAAATACAATGCCCATAGTCTTCTCAGCCTTTGTAAATAAAAAGATGATACCGGCAATTATAAAAAATGTACCAATATTCATTAGCTTATCAGCATAGGGAATGTGTGATAATATACCTGTTTTACTTAGTAAATAAATAATACCTATGATAAGAATTAAAAGACCATATGGAAGTCTGTTTCCTGAACTTTTAGCCATGTGAAGGAGATTATATTGTTTTCAGTATTTTTTTGAAGGAGTTAATTCTCTTTGCTACTTGGCACAAGCTATTACTATTATAGTTAGCTTAACCTAAGCAATAAAAGGTCTAAAGGGTTATTTATATTTACCTATATGGACTTTTTCCCATTCTAATTTTTCTTCATCATGCGGAGGCTTTTCTTGATCTTTATGACCAAAAGCAATGATGGATAGAACTTGTAATTGCATTGGGATATCTAATAAGTCTTTTACATATTCTTCGGATGAAGTTTCTGACGCAGTATAGCGATCTCTGATTTGTACCCAACAACTGCCTAAACCCAAGTCTTCTGCCTGAAGTTGCATCATAATGGAGGCTATAGAGCCATCCTCAATCCATACACTACTAGTCAGGGGATCAACAGCTACAACTATTGCCAATGCACAATCTGCAATTAATCTACTAGCCATTTTCTTGCATAACGAGAGTTGAGCAAGTAATTCTTTATCTTCGATAGCAATAAAACGCCAAGGTTTAGCATTTTTTGAAGTCGGAGATTTTAATCCGGCCTTTAAAATTAATTCTACTTGTTCTGCATCAAGAGGTTCAGACGTAAATTTACGTATACTACGTCTTTGTGTGATTAATTCAGAGAAACTATTCATTATTGTGTCTTGGTAAAATTATTTAAGTTGATAGGAGTATTTAAGTAAGGCTTGGTTACTATATAAGTCTTAAGTATTGAATTATATCGTACTTTCTAGTCCTTATCTATCAATTTGTTTATAAATTCTTCTTGGTCTTCGATATCACGAACTCCTTCTGTACTGCTTTTCTTTAATAGAACTGTTAAGGTTTGCATGATAAGCTTAATATCTAATGCAAATGAATACCCATTAATATATAATAGATCGTACTTTAGTTTATCCTTAACAGAGGTATTATATTTACCTTGTACTTGAGCTAAACCTGTTAAACCAGCTTTAACTCTATGGCGCAAGTCGTATTCGGGAATCTCTTTGCAATATTGATCAACAAAGAATGGGCGTTCGGGACGTGGTCCTACAATGCTCATGTCACCCTTCAGTATGTTGTAAATTTGTGGAATTTCATCCAATCGTGTTGCCCGTAAAAAAGCGCCAAGTTTGGTGATTCTATTATCCGATTGTTGGGCTAGAGTTGGTCCAGAGGCTGCTTCTGCATTCTCTATCATTGTTCTGAATTTATAGATGAAAAACGGCTTATTAGCTCGTGTAATACGTTCTTGTTTATAGAATACACTACCTCCTCCAATCTTGAGGCATAGTGCAACGAATAAACCGGGGATAAATGCTATTATAAAAGCTATGGAGCATAGTAAAATATCCAAGATTCGTTTTGCAAAATCATGCTCTATATTTATATCAAACTGTCTTACTTTTAAAACGGGGGTATCTTCTATTTGAATAAAATTGGCATTAAATAGAAAAATTTCCTGAAACTTAGGTTCATAAAAAAACTGTTTGTTCTTTTTAACACAATCTTCAGCCATTTCTTGTTTCCTACTTTCATCTACATCATCGGAAATAAAAATCAGATCTGAATTTAATAGGTGTTTTTCTAAATTAACAGATTCTGGGGTGCAAATATGTGTAACATTCGACCAAATACCTTTTGAATGTATTAGCTTTAGTGCTAAATACTTTGCTTTATCATACCCAATGACTAAAACAGTTTTGAGTACATTGTCTCTAAGGTATTTTTTATTAATATATAGATGCCACAGAGTTAGGAGTACGACCTGGACTATGGAGCTCACAATAAGTATACTTCGAGGATAAGCCAATCGTCGGGTAAGAAAGCTCATCGCCATTGTTAGCATAAATAAGCATAGAATTGCCACTGTAACGGAATAGGCTACTCCAAATAATGTAAATTCTTTAGGTTTATCAAGTTCGAATACATGCCCTACAATGAGATAAAACAAACCAATATAGGGAGCCATTGATATAATGGAGTATAAATTGTCGTTATATGCAGCTAAACTGTCAGCAAAGTATAAATATGCAAGATAGGTTGATAGATAAATGATAAAGAGATCTACCAGAAGTATAAACATACTAAATCCCTTTCTCGTGAATAATCTTTCCATATATGATTTCCTAAAATTGTTAAATCCTAAATTCAGTATTTAATTGCAAATTTAGAAAGATATTACTAAAAAAGGATATATTCTAAATTTTAATTAAGGTGAAGAACGATAGGAAAGATTGTATCTCATCGCTATTTTTGTTTAAAAAGGAATATCTTTGTACTTTGGTTATTAATAAGTATGTTAAAATAGGATGAAAATATTTCAAGTTATAACCGTGTCGGAATTTGGCGGAGCTCAGTCAGTTGTGGCAAACCTTATTGAAGGGTTGAGCGATGATGATGAAGTTTTCATTCTATATGGAGGTAATGGTGAGGCTTGGAAACATCTAACAAAAAAGGTACATCTAATCAAAATTTGTGAGCATCGAAAGGAAGCTTCTTTGAAGGATATATCTTTGGCCTTTAAATTATTGCGTCTAAGAATAAAATGTAAGCCAGATATTGTTCATTTACACTCTTCTAAGATGGGAGCAATAGGTCGTATCGTTTTTAACCCCAAAACTATAGTGTACAGTGTGCATGGCTTTGACTCTATAAGAAAAGCTTTTCGTAAATTTTTGATTGTAGAGAAATTGTTAAAAAATAGAGCTGCGAAGATAGTTGGAGTTAGCCAATATGATGTAAATTGTTTACAAGAGGAGGGGATATCTCGTAATGTTGAGCTTGTTTACAATGGAGTTGTAGATCATAAGTTTGATAATTTGGAGGCTCTTGAAGATTCTAATTTAAAGAATAAGATTGAAGGTATAAAGAATAATTACAGTAAGTTGATAATGTGTGTATCTAGAATATCTGCACAAAAGAAATTTGACTTATTTATTGATATTGCAAAGCAAAGAACTGAGTATGCATTTGTTTGGATTGGGAACAAGGAGATTATCTCAGATTTGCCATCTAATGTATTTTGTTTAGGCGAAACGCATGCAGCATATGTGTATTTGAAATACGCTGATGTTTTTATACTGCCTTCTAATTATGAGGGTTTACCTATTTCTCTATTGGAAGCCTTATCATTTGGAATTCCTGTAGTAGCATCTAATGTTGGAGGTATTGGAGAAGTTTTGGATGGAAAGAATGGTTTTGCAGTAGAAAATGATGTTCAATCTTTTACTGAAAAAATAGATTACGTTTTAGAAGGTACAACAAATGAAGTCATGCGATCTGAGGCTCGAAATTCTTATTTGAGAAATTTTACAATAGACAAAATGGTCGAAGGATATACTTCTATATTTAAGGCAATATATAATAAAGGAAATCGTTCATAAAATATGTCAACACCCCTAGTATCAGTTTTAATACCTTGTTATAATGTTGAAGATTATGTGGTTGAATCCGTTTCTTCCATTATGTCTCAAACATATACAAACTTGGAAATCATTATTATAAATGATTCATCGTCTGATGGTACGGCTAATAAATTAGACGAATTAGCCCATAGAGACAGCCGAATCAAGATTTATACGAATGATGTAAACTTAAAATTGATAAAGACTCTCAATAAAGGTGTAGATTTATGTAATGGCAAATATATAGCTCGCATGGATGCCGATGATATCTCTTTTCCTACAAGAATAGAAAAGCAAGTTGAGTTTTTGGAGAGAAATGGGGATTATGATGTTGTTAGTACCATGTTTTATACTTTTAGAACAGGTAAGGCTAAGCGAAATCTATATATAAATCCGGTGACATATGAGGAATTACAAGCTTATCTTTTATTCAGATCAGGAATTTGTCATCCGGCAGTAATGGTTCGTAAAACTCTTTTTACAGAATTAGGATTGAAGTTTGAAGAAAAATATTTGCATGTAGAAGATTATGCTTTATGGTCTAAAGCTCTTTATTGTACTAAATTAGCAAATTTAAATGAACCTCTTCTGTATTATAGAGTTCATGAACATCAAGTATCTTCATTGAATAAAAAAAAACAAATTGATAATAAAAAAGAAGTTTTTAAAATTCATTGTGAAAAACTAGGGCTATCGTCATCTGAGGAGGATTTAGATATATATGCATCGGTTGCAGAATGCGTACCAACACATTCAAGTTTTGAATATCTTGAAAAATGTGAGGTGTTTATGCAAACATTGTTAGATAGAAATAGAAACGATCAGTTTTGTTCTCCAGAGTATTTAAAGAGGATCTTATCTTTGCATTGGATTCGACTTTGCGCTAATTCAAGATTGGGTGTGAGTGTTTTAGATAAATGTTTTACATCTTCATTATATGATAAAACATATTACAAAAAACGAGATATTTTAATATTACGAATTAAATGTATATTTAAGATGGAATACAAAAAGTCTTTTTTATATAAACTTGTATTTAGATAAAATTATATGAAAAAAATATTGTTAATAACGATATTCTTTATTTTCCTTTTCTATACGTTATATCCTCAGGCTATTTCATTCTTTGGGTATTCTTTCCTTTTTACATCTGGGGTATTAGGACTTATTTTATATCTGTATAATGGAAAACCTTTTGATGAGGTTATAACTATTTTTTTATCATATATTCCATTTGTATTAGCCTGTCTTATCACTGCATACTTAACTCCGTTTAGAGATGCATACATGATGGACTATACAAAAAGTCAGTTTGCATGGATATTTGGGTCATATTTAATTGTCACTTTTTTCTTTATTATACACCCAAGAGGGAGTTTTACACTATTCTTGTACTATATTGTTGGAGCGATATTTGCACAGTGTGTAATCTCCATAGCTATGCATCAAAATGCTACAATTAGAGATTTCTTCAATTCGTTGCAAATGATGGATATGGTTGCTCTTGCAAAGCGACAAGAAACAGAAGGTGCTCGTTTGTTAGGATATGGTGTTGCCTTTTTTGGAGCAGGTATTTCATGTGGTTTTGCTCTTATTGTTTTAGTATATATCATATTAAAGACTAAGCTGAATCTAATTTCGATTCTTTTAATCGCTAGTGTATATTGTTTTATTGCATATGTAGGACTTCTCTCTGCAAGAACAACCTCCATTGGGCTTTTTGCAAGTATTATTCTTGCTGTAATTCTAATTTTTACGAGTGGTAAAAAGAAAGTTCAGAAAGGACAATTTTTTAGGTTCTTGGCTGTTGCAGCTTTGTTTGGATCAATAGGTCATACACTTGCATATCTTTATTTTCCTGAGTTTGCAGATTGGGCATTTGAAGCTTTTATTAATTATAGTAATACGGGAGAGTTTAGAACTGCTTCTTCTGATGGATTGGAAAATATGTTTCAATTACCACATACTTTTGATCAATGGTTGTATGGATGGGGAGTTATGGAATTCTGGGGTAGTGATGTGGGGTATACTCGTTTGTTATTCTATGTAGGGCTACCTGGTACATTAGCTTACTTTTTTTATCAGTTTATGCTGGTGAAAATGTCTTTTACCAATGATAGAGCATTTACTTTTACATTGTTGGTAATGTATGCATACAACTTGGCACTGAATTATAAGGGACTGTCAGATTTGAACTTATTCATGTATCTCTTTATATTCTACTTTCTTCATTACAGATATTATATTTACACACCACAATTATACCGACTTGGAAAATTCAATTCGACTAAACTTCGTTATGCCGTTCAAAGCTCGACGCCCCGCAGGAGGGTTTAGAGTTATGTATGAATATGCAAATAGGTTATCAGATTTGGGGTATGATGTGCATATTACCTATCCTCTGAAAACAAGATATATGGAATATAGATTGCCATATTTTTTGCGTTATGTTTTATCATATATAGAAGGGTTTAGAACTAGTAAATGGTTTGATTTCAGGCATAATATTTCGATGTCGTATGCTAATACTATAAATAATAGAAGCGTAAAGGATTCGGATATTATTATAGCAACATGGTGGGCAAATGCTGTAAAAATGGGGAAGTTGGAAAGTCGTAAAGGAAAAAAGATAAACTTTATTCAAGGCTACGAAAATTGGATAGGACATGAAGATGAATTACATGCTTCGTATAATATGGAAGGTGTAACCAATATTGTAGTTGCCTCTTATTTAAAAGAGATTGTTGAGAAGTATACTCAGAATCCAACACTTCTTATTCCCAATGCAATTGACAAAGATAAATACAAAGTCTTAGAGTCTATAGAAGGACGAAAACCAGCTTCAATTTGTATGTTGTATTCTATACAAGAAATAAAAGGTTCGAATTATGGACTTGAAGCTTTGGCACAAGTAAAAGAAGAGTGCCCTGAGTTAACTGTTGACTTATTTGGTATATGCCCAGAGCCAGAAGACTTACCAGATTGGATTACTTTTTACCGGGATCCTAAAGATTTATGCCTGATTTATAATAGAAATGCTATATTTATATCAAACTCTTTAACAGAGGGAATGGCATTAACGCCTATGGAAGCCATGTTCTGTGGTTGTGCAGCTGTATTAACCGATATAGAGGGGCACGCAGAATATGGAAAAAATAATGAAACGGCATTGTTATATGAAGCTAGAAATTCAGACGAATTAGCTAACAAAGTGATGAGTTTGATTGTTAATAATGAAAATCGAATATCTTTAGCAAAAAGAGGGAATACTTTTATACAGCAATTTTCATGGGATATTGCTGTCAACAAAATGGATAAGATTATTAAAAGCTTAGTCAAGAAATAAAGATTTTGAGCTTGCTGTTACTCTGAAATGCATAATATTCAGAATAATTAGTTAGAGCTATGGAGTGTAGTAATGAGTATTTTATATTACTAAGAGTTTAGATGAAAAGAAGAGTTGCAATTTTAATTCGGGTATATGATCGTATTGAAGATTTGAAGTATAATCTTCAGATAATAAGACGTACATGGACTGAGTTTGATTATCATATAATTGTTATTAGTAATGGTTACCCCGATGGTTATCGTATTAATGCTGAATCGGTCAGCCTTATAGATAATCTTATTGTATTAGAGCATAATGCGGGACATAAAAAAGGCAATTCTCAATTACTTATAGAAGGTCAGAAGTATATTCCTGTGGATTGCGATTATACAGTTATCTTAGAAGCTGATACATGGATGTATACTGATCGAACAGTAAAAGAGTATGTCGAATTCATGGAAGAAGCCTCTAGCGTGGTTTGGTCTAGTGCCGATTGGTACGATAAAGATTACGCTTTGGCTGTAGATTTTGCTGTAATAAAATCAGATTTTATACGTCAAAATCCTAAATTGTTTGATTTTGAAATATATCCGGAATGTTATATTGCAAATTATCTGAGAGATGCCAATGTGAGATTTAAATGGATAACAGAGAATATGCCTGTACATGTACCTAGTTATGTGTCTAGGTATCCGTATGTGGATGACTCAACGCAAAGGAGATTCTATGTTTTTCCAAAATCAAAGATGGTTACTCACCATATTGAATTCCTAAAGGGAGGAATGCCTCAAAAGAAACGCTATTTTAATACGGTTGCTAATTACGATTTTTTTGAAGAAGAGCCTGTGTCTAATAAGGGGTGGGAGAGGTTTAAAATGTATTTTTGGACTCGTTTAAGTTATCTTTTTATTAAAAAAAGTTGGTTTCAAAAGAAATATTATAGAGATATTACCCAATAATATATGTTTGTAGTAAATGGTCGATTTTTGACACAGAAGCCAACAGGTGTTCATCGGTTTGCTTTTGAGATGTGTAATAAACTTCATGAACTTGAGGTTGATTTCTATGTGGCTGTGCCAAAGGAAATTAATTCTGACTACAAATTTAATTTTAAAACTGTAGCATGTGGATCGATGGGCTCACACCTTTGGGAGCAGATTAGTTTACCTAGGTATCTTAAACAACAAGGAAATCCTTTACTTGTAAGTTTTTCGGGTTGTGGCCCTCTAAATTATTCGAATCAGATAATTACTATACATGATGTGTCGCACGAGAGACATCCCGAATGGTTTTCTAAAAACTATTGTCGGTTTTATGGTTATATGATGCCTCGAATAGGGAAAAAGGCGCATGCAGTTATTACCGTTAGTGAATTCTCTAAGAAAGAAATTGAAGAGACTCTTCAAATTGCAGCTGAAAAAATTTATGTAATCAATTGTAGTATTCCTTCTTACCATAAGGTTGATAATATATCAATTGAACATAGCGGAGAGGCTGAAAGCTATATAGTATCGGTTTCGTCAATGGATCCTCGAAAGAACTTTATTCGTTTGGTAGAAGCTTTCAATAATATAGAAGATAAGTCTATAAAGCTATATATTGTTGGTATGCAATTCAAAGCATTTAATACTCCTGATATGCAAAAGCTTATTAGCGAAAATGTTATTCTTACAGGATATCTTGATGATGAGTCTTTACAAAAGATGTATAAGAATGCTTTATTTTCTGTATATCCCTCTTTATATGAAGGATTTGGGATTCCACCTTTAGAATCCATGTCCTATGGTTGCCCCGTTATAGTATCTGACATACCTGCTTTGAGAGAAATCAACGAAGATGCAGCTTTATATACCGATCCTTTAAATGTTGCGGATATGAGCTCTAAAATGGATTTGCTGATTCGTGATACTCAACTCAGGAAGGAATTGAGCCAAAAGGGTAGGCTACAGGTTCAAAAATATTCATGGGATAAGTCAGCCCAACAAGTTTTGGAGTTAGTAAAACGATATTCATAATTTACTTTGTAATGAAAGTAGCCTTATTGATTCATGCGCACACTAATCCTGAGCAACTTGCTCGATTGATTTCTCGTCTAAGACATCCCAATGTGGATATCTTTATAAATGTGGATGGAAAAGTTGATATCGAGCCTTTTAAGGATGCTGTAAAGAATGTGTTTTTTCTGAATGATAGGGTAGAGGTTGTTTGGGGGAGATTTTCTCAATTGCAGCAAATACTTAACTCATTCAATGAAATAACCCATACAAAAGCTATATATTCTCACATTTTATTTATTAGTGGGTTAGATTATCCTATTGTACCCATATCTGAAATAGTAGAGTTTCTGAATAATAAGCCTAATAAAAGCTATATAGATTCTTTTAAGTTGGGAACCGATGATTGGTCTAACTTAATGAGAAAACGTTTTGAATATTGGTTCTTTTTGCCTGAAAAAGACATAAGGAACAATCATATTATAAAGAAGATACTTCAAAAGCTTGGCTTTAAACGTAAATATCCTTTTACTGAAGTGTATTATGGTTCGTGCTGGTTCACTTTATCTACGGAAGCAGTGAACTATTTACTAGACTATACGGAGAGAAATCCGAAAGTTGTAGACTTTTTTAGATATACGGGATGTTCGGACGAGTTGTATATACAATCAGTATTATTAAATTCTCCTTTGAAAAAGGATATGGAGAACGAAATTTATCGTTTTTTTGATTGGGGTGATAAAGGGAAAAGTCCCAAGGTACTGACATCGGAAGATTTCCCTAAAATAGAAGCCTCTAAAGCTTGGTTTGCACGTAAATTAGATATTAATATTGATAGCCAACTTATAGATATGTTAGACAAATTAAATGCTGAAAAACAATGACTCTAGATAAAGTATCAGTTGTAACTGTTGTGTATAATGCAGTGTCTATCATAGAAGAAACTATTAAAAGTGTACTTGATCAGACATATTCTAACCTAGAATATATTGTTATAGATGGAGGCTCAACGGATGGAACAGTCGAATTAATTAGAAAATACGAAAACCAGCTATCCATATTTGTAAGTGAGCCAGATAAAGGTATTTATGATGCGATGAACAAAGGGATAGAAAGGGCCACGGGGAATTGGATTAATTTTATGAATGCCGGTGATCATTTTTACTCTTCGACTGTGGTTACAGAGATTTTTGATACACAGGAAGATTACTCTAAATATGCTACGGTTTATGGAGATGCAGAATATCGATTAAAAACTTTTTCGTATATACGACAAGGTTACGAGTGTGATAGAGACCATTTCATGCCATTCTCGCATCAGGCAGCTTTTGCTCGTGCTGATATTGCAAAGAAGAATAAATTCGATTTAAAGTATAAGATTGCTGCAGATACAGAGTTTTTCCTTCGATTAAACAGAGAAGGTCATCTATTGAAGCATGTTTCTGTTATTGTTTGTTCTTATGATGCCTCGGTGGGTATAAGTATGAATAGTGAGGTGAAGCATGCGAAAGAATTTGTAGACATGCAAATAGCATATGGTGCTCCAAATGACTCTCCTTATTTCAAAAAATATATAAGAAATGCTTATATCAGACAATTTATGAGAAGTTTGATACCTCATTTTATATGGGAAAGAGTGAGGGAAAATAAAATAAAGAAGCAAACCGATACAATAATAAAAGAGATCTAATTTAGATCTCTTTTATTATTTCTATGAAAGGCGTAATGTTGTAATATTTATTTTTTAAGTAAGGGTCTGTGACCTTATTTAATTGGTCTTTTCGCGTTCCTCTATCTCTTCATACATTCTATCGTTCTTTGGGCGAATAAAAAGGCGAAGTGAAACATCGTATGTAACATAACTCCATACCCAATCGATAAAAACAGATACTTTGTTTTTTATTCCTACAATAGAGAGAATGTGCACCCATAGCCATAACCACCATGCAACGGTTCCTCCAAAATGGAGTTTCCATATATCTGCTACAGCTGCATTTCTACCGATGGTAGCCAATGAACCTTTGTCTTTATATACAAACTTCTCTTTTACGGTATATCCCTTAGCTTCTTGATTTAGATTTTTAGCTAAGTTTCTTGCCATTTGCATTGCTACTTGAGCTACTTGTGGATGTCCTTTTGGAGAACTGTTCGATACAAGTAAACAAGTGTCACCAATAGAATATATGCTGTTGTGACCAATAACATTATTGTATTCGTCTACCAGTATACGACCTCTATTATAAGATTCTTCCTTTAATCCGACTAAACTATTTGGTTTAACACCTCCTACCCAGAAAACATTGTGTGTCTGAATTTTTTCGCCGTTAGATAGTTCTACATCAGGTTTATTGTAATCTTTTACAGATATATTCTGGTGGATAATAACACCTCTATTACGTAATGTTTCTTCTGCTTTTGCCGAAGCTTCCTCTGACATTGCAAATAACAAGCGTGGAGAAGCATCTACTAAGTGTATCTCCATCTTATTAAAGTCTAGCTCAGGATAATCCTTTGGTAATATAGTTTTTTTCATATCAGCCAAAGCTCCCGATAACTCAACACCTGTTGCTCCACCACCAACAATAACGAAAGTTAGCAATTCTCGTACCTTTTCGTCTGTTCTGGCACTTAGTGCTTTTTCGAAACTGAACAGAATTCTATTTCTAGCAAGTAGCGATTCCGAAATAGATTTTAGAGCATATGTAGATTCTTTAAGACTGTCATTTCCAAAATAATTGGTGTCGCAGCCTGTTGCTATTATAAGGTGATCGTATTTTAGAGATCCTATACTGGTCTCAATGATCTTTTCATCAGCTAAAACTTGTTTTGCATAACAAGTTCTAAAGTGAAAATCTTTCTTCCTTTGAAAGGTTTTGCGATGGGGATACGATATAGAGCTAGGCTCTAAGCCTCCGGTTGCTACTTGATACATCAAGGGTTGAAACTGATAGTAATTTACTTTGTCAATTAAAACTACTTGATAATAAGCAGAGTCTATTTTGCGAGCTATTTCTAAGCCGGCAAAACCACCTCCGATTATAACGATTCTTTGTTTTGACTGACAGTCCGGTATATTTGCGATTGCTTCCATTTATCTCATAGTTAAGGTCTCAGACCTATTTGTTGTCTATCTAAGCATAATAAGCAACTGTTAGTTATGACTGTAGAATGTGACAGTAAATATTATAATTACTCTAAATAAATGAGTTATGCAGAATGCTTGTTTTAAGCTTCTTTTTTGCTCTTAGCTCTTTCTCTGATTACTTCAACTATAGCTGGTACAATCGAAAGAAATATAATTGCTACCATTAGTAGCTTAAGATTTTGTTGTACCCAATCGATGGTACCTACGAAATAACCTAAAAGTGTAAATAACACAACCCAGATAACACCTCCTATAACATTATAGGCTGCAAAATGTTTATATCCCATATGTCCCATTCCTGCAACGAAAGGCGCGAATGTGCGAACGATTGGAACAAAGCGAGCTAAAATGATTGTTTTACCGCCATGCCTTTCGTAAAATTGATGGGTTTTCTCTAAATAGCTTTGTTTAAAGATCTTGGAATCGGGATTACTAAAGAGTTTCTCTCCAAAGAAACGCCCGATTGTATAGTTTACTCCATCGCCTAAAATAGCGGCTGCGATGAGTATTATATTCAAAATGATAATGTTAAAATCGCCGGTAACATTGGATGCTGCTAGAGCTCCTGCTACAAATAGGAGAGAATCTCCTGGAAGGAAAGGAGTTACCACTAAGCCTGTTTCGCAAAAGACGATTAAAAAGAGAATAGCATATACCCATACGCCATAATTTTCAACTAGTTCTAATAAGTGTCTGTCGATGTGAAGGATAAAATCGATAATGAAGTGTATAAATTCCATTGATTAAGTAGTATAAACAACATCAATATTAATGCCTCACAAAGATATTGCTTTTTTACGGTTAATGAAATAGAATAGAATGCTAAAATGCAGTTATATTAAGCTTTATCTATCTATTTGGAATAGTTATATGATTATTATCCGATGTTATGAAAAAGCTCTGAATACAACTAGTTTTCCGGTAGTTTCTATCGAAAAGGAGGTGCTTATTGATTCATTTAGAGTAGCTTGCCACCAATTTGTAAATACTCTTTTTTGTATGGGGTATTTGAGGTTGTTGGTTGTTACTTCGCAAGGAGAAATGCAAAATATTGAAATTTGTTGCCCTGGATAAGTTTCAAAAACACTTGAAGTGTTAATTGCATTGAATACACCATGGTTTGTGACCATACATATATCATCAATATAATCTATATAGTCGGCTAATAAACCAATATTTGCAATACTATGATCTTCTCGTTGCCCTGTAGCTCCAAGAATAATCAAGTCTTTTTTAGCTTGAGATATGCAATATTGTACTGATTTTGTAAGATCATTCGTTTCTTGCTCTTCTATCTGAATAATTAGGTCTTGGAATTTCTTTTTATTGGTTTCAGACAACGAGTCGCAGTCACCTACAATAGCTTGAGGTATTATATCTGTATGAGCTAAATTATTAATAGCACCATCGCAACAAACTATATAATTATTATTGGTGAGAATAGATAACGCAATGTCATTTGTAGGAAATTCTCCATTAGCCAATATTATAGCGTCAGCTTTAGTCGATAGAGTGGGGTATTTATATATTTTCATTTATTTCTTTAATTATCATCTTTTTCCATCTTAGGTATCCAAATACAGAAACTATACTGTAAACAAGGTACATAACGGAAGTGGGGTATAAGTCTTGGTATAAATATAAAAAAACAGATACGATGTTTATAACAATGAGTAATAGCCATTGTTCAACATATTTCTGAGCCAGCATCCACATGGCTACAATACTAATTGTAGTAACAAAACTATCGCCATATACAACTCCACTATCGGTATAAGTTTGTAAAACAAATACTATAATGCCAAAGATAATGATAGTGGCCACTGTAAGAGGTAATAACAATCGGGCAGGGGCATGGAGCAGTCCTATCTCATTTGTTGTATCAGCGTCTTCAATAGAAGGCTTATGCCATTTTATCCAACCATATATTCCAGCCAAAATATAGTAAATATTTATACATGCAAATGCATAGAAACCGGCATGTATGAATACAAAAGTGTAAAAAGATGACATGATAATGCCTGCCGGCCACATTTTGAGATCGGCCTTATATTCATAATAGAGATATAGGAGCCCAACAATGGCTCCTATAATCTCTACCCAATTCTCTTCAATAAAATTTATAATAATTTCCATTTACTTTTATATATGTCGTAATAGGAGTAGTCTTTTTGTTTTGCTTATCAAAGTAATAAAAAAGGTTTGTAACTTGATTAAAATCTAATACCTAATTTGGCCATTATATTGCGGGGTGCTTGAGGGAATAAGCCGGTATATACAATTTGTGTATTGTCCTCAAACTTATCGGTAGACACCCACGCATTAGCTACATATTCTTTATTAAATACATTGTTAACAAAGAATTGAAGATCAATTTCTCCCATTTTTTGTGTTTTGAAGGTATACCCGATAGTCAGATTGCTTACAAAATAATCAGCTAATTGATTGTTTTTGTTAGAGGTATTGTCATAATATTGTTTTCCAACATATTTACCAATAAGTGCAACAGACAATTTTTTATAGGGTGTAACAGTAATTATTCCACTACCAACAACGTTAGGAGAGAAAGAAATATCTGTTGATTTGAAATGCTCTGATGTTTGACCTACTAAATTCCAATCTGTTTGATTATCATATAAATCGAAATAGGCAGTATAGTCTTTTATTTTATTTCTGCTTATAGTAACATTAGCATCCAAACGTATCCATTCTGCAAATTGATAAGCTCCTATCAACTCTAAACCTAAACGATAGCTATCAGGTACATTTTCCATCAGTTTATAGCCTACATCGTTTAGTTTACCTGTTTGAACCATCTGATCTTTATACTTCATATAATAGATATTGGCATTAAAAGAGGCTCCAGCCGAAGCATATCTATAGCCAAATTCATAATCTAGCATTTGCTCAGGCTTGATGCGTTGAAAGCTACCTCCCTTTACTGATTCTTTTATATCTGTTCGCAAAGGTTCACGTTGAGCAAAAGATAATGATGCATATACTTCATTCTTAGTATCAAAGGTATATGAGAGTCCACCTTTAGGGTTGAAAAAGCTAAAATAGTTATTATTAGTTATATCTTGCAGGTCATCATCAATGCCTTTCATTCTATAATCAATATAGCGGTATTGAAGATCTCCGAACACAGATAAACCATTGGTTACTCTATATGATCCTTTCATGAAAATATTAAATTCTTTCTTATTTGCATCATTTCTATACCATTCGTAGTTAGCCGGAATGTTTTGATTGAGTTTAGACCATTTAAGCTCTCCATAGTGATCTCCAACAAAAGAGGATACCATAACCCCTCCAACCAAGCTTAATTGGTCTGTAATGTAGTTTAAAGTAGCACTACCGGTATAGAAATTATTCTTCATCAGTTTTTGTCTGATAATATCAGAAGACTTATATAAGGAGTCATTCACCAACTGAGGAGCTAAGCCAAATTTCTTGAATTTCTGATCCATTTTATAATTCTCATAATATCCATATCCATGGTTGTAATTAAATCCTACATTTAATGACAATTGCTCACTTATAGTGTTCGAATAGGTTAGCTGTACTATGTTAGAATAATAATTGTCTGTTTCGTTATCGTAATATTGTACATTGCCAGCGCTGTCATAAAATCTACCAGCAGTATTATATCTACGGTCTACTTTCATTTGCTCGGGGCTGATTCCTTCCCAAGTGATTCCTGTGTGCTGAATACCATTGATGTAGCTTAATTTTAGCAACTGGTTATCAGTATAATAAGATAGTGCTGCGTATGCGGAACGATGGTTTACTTTACCGTTACGAATATATCCGTCTCCTGTTACACGCGAATAGCGTCCATCAAAAGAAAGACCATTTTTGAGAATACCACTTCCTGCTGCGATAGTGGATGTAAATGTATTATAACTACCGATGGCAGTAGACGCTTCTCCATATGCTTCGGGCTTTGCTCCTTGGCTTTTCATCGATATACTGGCACCAAAAGCTCCGGCTCCGTTGGTTGAAGAACCCACGCCGCGCTGTACCTGAATACTTTGTAGAGAGTTAGATATATCAGGGATATTTACCCAATATACTTCTTGACTTTCTGGATTATTGAGAGGCATTCCATTCAAGGTTACATTGATACGCGTAGCATCTGTACCTCTTATTCGTAGAGAGGTATTTCCTACTCCTGAGCCATCTTCGGAGAAAGCAACTACGGAAGGCATGGTTTCCAGAATATAGGGGATATTCCTTGCCGCATTGTTTTCTTTTATTTTTATAGAACTGATATTCGAGAATGCGATGGGAGCACGTTCGTTAACTCGAGTTGCTGATACAATAATCTCACTTAGATTTACTTGTTTCAAGCTGTCTGGAATTGGAATTTCTATTTCCTCAGAGAATAGAGAAACGCTAGATAGAAAAACAGTGAAAGATATTATTTCCTTTTTCATTTAAATAATAATGATTAGTGATAAAATGCAGAACATTTCATCGAGCTTAATAAATAAAAAAGGGGATTACGAGAAGTTTACCTTATTGTGAAGTAGTATGCATTGTGCACGAAGCATATCTATTTCCCTACGCCGGCATTATCCGGATCAGGTTATATGGGTATAATCTCAGCCTTTGGGGCACCCCTAGATCAGGAGGCAAAGATATAAAAGAATAAGAAACAACAGCTCCAGTAATAGTTAAAAAGAGCATGGATAGAGTAGGGGACTGCATTATTGTTTATTATTAGAGGGGATATTTCATTTATAATTTGTATTATTGGTATACTATAATGAACTACCTTAGTAGTTTACCTATTTTAACCCAATAAATCTAATATTGTTATGCATGCACGAATTTTAATTTTATGTTTATTCTTTTCTCCATTATTAAAAGCTCAGGAGGTGATTGATTTTACTTTGTTTACAGATATCCATCAAGATATAATACATGATGCCGATATTCGATTGAGAGATGTCTTTGAAGCTGCGGAGAAGAATTCATCACAATTCATTATTCAATTAGGTGATTTTGCTATGAGAAAGCCTGAAAACAAAGAGTTTGTTGAATCTTGGCTTAACTACCCATTGGAAAAATATTCCGTTCTAGGGAATCACGATATGGATATTGGTACAAAAGAACAGTATGTTGAATATTTGAAAATGAAAGCCCCTTATTATTATTTTGATAAAGGTATATTTCGTTTTATAGTCTTAGATACCAATAATTTTATAGATGCCAATGGGGAAGAAATAGATTATGCAGATGGTAATTATTATGGTAAAAAGAATGATAGGATATCGTCAAAACAATTAAATTGGCTAGAAGCTTTATTAAAAGATAAAAGTAAACATATCGTTTTATTTACTCATGCACCTGTTGATGGGGCACTTGATGATAATGAGAGTTTTGTAGCTTTAAGGAGTATTTTAAATAAAGCAAGGCTTGATGGTGTAACTATTGTAGGTGTATTAAGTGGTCATAATCATGTCGACTGTCATACAATAAGAGATGGAATAAACTATATGCAGATTAATAGTGCAAGTTATGTATGGGTTGGAGAAGAATATGCTGATAGAACACGTTTTCCTGAATCAGTTTATCAAACACGTTCAGCTTTGCCATATACAGTTCCATATAAAAGTGCTTTATATGCAAATATATCAATTGATTCTAAAGCTCGTCAAATATCAATTAAGGGCTCAAAAAGTTCTTTCATACCACCTTCTCCGCAGGAATTAGATAGACCTGAACAAATTAATAATCTAACACAAGATAAAGTTGTAAGTTCTGCCCTGATAACAGATATAACTTACGCATATTAAGAACTAAAAGAGAGTAGGGTTTCCCTTAAAAAATAAAAGCAGTCTTATTCTATAAGACTGCTTTTATTGAATTTATGAGTTTTGATTAGTAACGTGCACTAACTACGTCCCAATTGATGATTTTCCAAACTTCAGCTAAGTGATCAGCACGACGGTTTTGGTAATCTAGATAGTATGCATGTTCCCATACGTCAATTCCTAAGATTGGAGTTAAACCTTTTACAACAGGATTGCTACCATTTGGTTCTTTTTCGATAGATAGGTTACCGCTAGCGTCTTTAGCTAACCATACCCAACCTGATCCAAATAATCCAGCACCAGCTGTATTAAATTCTTTTTGGAAGTTTTCAAACGAACCAAATTTAGCTGTAATAGCTTCAGCTAATTTTCCTTTAGGAGAACCACCTGTTCCAGGAGTTGTAAATGAAGCAAAATATAGGTCGTGATTCAAAATCTGACCAGCATTATTAAATATAGCTCCATCACTTTCTTTGATGATAGTAATAAGATCCGAATTTTCGAATTTAGTTCCTGGTACTAAATTGTTCAGATTGTTTACATACGTTTGAAGGTGTTTACCATAATGTAGTTCTACAGTTTGTTGACTGATAACTGGCTCTAAAGCATTTGTTGCATATGGCAACTTAGGCATTTCAAATTTCATAGCTTTTGTACTTTTATAATCGTTATTATTATTTGTTTGATCCTCCACGTTTAAATTAAAACTAAGTAAAGTCATCAGAAAGTAAGAGATAATCGTAGTCATATACTTGTTTTTTTAATTAAGCATTATACAAATTAAACAAATCTATTCGACATTTGTTTGAAAATCACTTTCATATTTATATAGATTGTTTCTAAGTCAGCATTGACAGAGTATATTCTTTAACATAATACTTTAATTTACTATGCTTTGAATAGGAGTCTTTGAGTGATTATTACTAACGGTATTAATTAATAAAACATCAATTAAACATAATGGTAATTATGTAACATTTTAATCTTTTGAATTAATTGGAGAAAATGTGCTTCTATACAGGCTTATAAATAAAAAATAAGGGGTTATCACTATTTGATAACCCCTTATAGATTTCGATTAAGTTTTATTTAAAACTTAATATTTATATTTTTCAAGTTCAGCACTTACAGCTTCGTATTCTTTCTCCATATTTAGATTGTAGTATACGTTTTGTAGTTTAACTAACATTGATTTGATTTCTTGTTCGTCAGCTGTACGACCTTCCAATACTGATTTATATTTCTCTAATAAAGGAAATGCTTTGTTGTATAGGTCTTTAGCTTTGTCATCTAATTCAGCTCTTTCTTTAGCTGAAGAAACATTACCAGCCTCTTCTTTCAAGTTTTGTGCTTGTACAATATAAGATACAGCTAAACCCTCAAGAGCTCTCTCACAAGCAGGGTCTTTGCTCAAAGCAGCTTGATATGTAGCATCTGCAGTAACAAAGTCTCTCTTCTCAGCAAATAGAGAAGCTTTTACACTATACATATCGCATGATCCTTCAGGATTGTTTGCAATAGCTCTATCTAAATAAGCAATTGCTTCTTCAGATTTACCCGCTTTGATATATTGATTGATCAAGTTAGGAACAAAGTATTTGTTTTCAGGGAATTTAGCAGCAGCAAGTTCCAATGTTTTCACAAAGTTTACACTGTCTTTAGTATTTTCGTATTCGCTAGCTAAAAGCTCATATACATCACTTTCTTTGTATGTGCTATTAGGAGTAAATGGTTCAGAAAGTATTCTGCTCAATAGTTCAATAGCTCTTTGATCTTCTTTTGCTTGGATAGCAGTGATAACAGCATAATACTTAATAGTTTGGAATGTACTATCGTTAGTATTTATTTTGTCTTTATCATCAGCAAATATTTGCAAAGAAGGTAACTCCCAATATTTTTCGAAGAAGATAGATGCTTTGCTATAATCTTGTTTATCATTATAGTAAACACCACCATTGATAAAGAATGGGTGATTAGCTCTTAAAGTTACAGCTATATCTTTTCTGAATTTGTTTTTTACTTTTCCTTTTTCATCAGGTATTTGACCTAACTCATCCGCTTTGATATAGGGTGCATATGAATTCAATAGAGCATCATACATGATGTCTTCTTTGAACTCTTTTTGAAGCATTTGATTTGTTCTCTGAGTATCAAATGCCTTATTTTCAATATCACCTGCAACTTTCCAAGTTTCAGCATCATTAGCTGTTTCAGGGTCAGTAAGTGCCGGTTTAATTAGTTCTCGAGCCTCAGTAAAATTGTTCGAGTTCATTTCACTCTTAGCATCTTTTACCGCCTTTTTTTGTGCAAAAGATAGCGCTACTACCATGCACAATGTTGCTGTCAAAAGTACTTTCTTCATCGTTTATTAAAATTTTAATAATTATTGTTATTCATCAGAATTGTCTTCGTTCGAAGATGTATTATTCTCATTGTTTAATTCATCAAGTATTATATCATCCTCAATAATGATATCTTCGTCTTTTTCAGACATAACCTTACAAACAGACGCTATCTGATCGTTACGTTTACCTAGATTAATCAGTTTCACACCTTGAGTTGCACGTCCCATAACTCGTAGATTGTCAACCTTAACGCGGATAGTAATACCCGATTTATTGATAATCATCAAGTCATTTTCGTCAGTAACATTACTAATAGAAACAAGTTTACCTGTTTTTTCAGTAATACTCATGGTTTTTACACCTTTACCTCCACGGCTTGTTATGCGATATACAGGCTCTCCATCTTCGTCATTCAATCTGGTACGTTTTCCGTATCCAAGTTCAGACACAACCATAATAGTTTCTTCAGGAGCATCTTTAGACATTGCAATCATTCCGATTACTTCATCTGTTGGGTCTTCGTCTATACGCATACCACGTACTCCAGTTGCTGTACGACCCATTTCGCGTACATCTGACTCGTGGAAACGAATAGCTCTACCATTACGATTGGCTATTAATATTTCGCTATTACCATCAGTCATCAATACTTCGATAACTTTATCATCTTCGCGAATTGTAATAGCATTAACACCGTTTTGGCGAGGTCTTGAGTATGCTGCTAAACTAGTTTTCTTAATAACACCTTGTTTAGTACAGAATACAAGGAAATGATTATTTACGAATTCGGTATCGTTAAGACCCTTAATTCTAATAAATGCATTTACCTTATCTTCAGCCTCAATATTCAACATATTCTGAATAGCTCTTCCTTTCGAATTCTTGCTACCTTCAGGTATATCGAATACTCTCAACCAATAACATCTACCTTTTTGAGTAAAGAACAACATATAGTTGTGCATAGATGCAGGATAAATATATTCAACAAAGTCGGTGTCTCTGGTTTCAGAACCCTTAACTCCCACTCCACCTCTATGCTGAGCCTTAAATTCAGATAGTGGTGTACGTTTAATATATCCCATGTGAGATATTGTGATAATCATTTCGTCATCAGCGTAGAAATCTTCCGGATTCATTTCAATATCCGAATAAACAATCTCGCTACGACGAATATCACCATATTTATCTCTTACCTCTATTAATTCATCTTTGATAACCTGCATACAAAGTACTTCGTCATTTAAGATTTCATTAAGATAAGCGATCAATTTTTGTATTTCAGAATATTCGCTATGCAGTTTGTCTTGTTCTAGTCCAGTTAATTGACGTAGACGCATTTCAACAATAGCTCGAGCTTGAATATCTGATAGTTGGAATCTGTTTATAAGTCCTTCGATTGCCTCTTGAGGCGATTTAGAACCACGTATAATGGCAATTACTTCATCAATATTATCTGATGCAATAATTAAACCTTCTAAGATGTGAGCTCTTTCTTCAGCTTTTAAAAGATCGTATTTTGTTCTGCGGATAACAACTTCATGTCTGTGTTCAACAAACAACGAAATCATATCTTTTAGGTTAAGCATTTGTGGACGTCCTTTTACAAGTGCAATATTATTTACACTAAAAGAACTTTGTAATGCAGTAAGTTTGTATAATTTATTTAGTACAACATTTGCGTTCGCATCCCTCTTCACATCAACAACAATACGCATTCCTTCACGGTCTGACTCGTCATTGACATTGCTTATACCTTCAATTTTTTTATCACCAACTAAGTCCGCAATATGCTTAATTAATTCGGCTTTATTAACTTGAAATGGAATTTCGGAAATAACAATTTTTTCATGGTTTCCATCCATTTCAATCTCAGCACGTCCGCGCATAATAACACGTCCACGTCCAGTCTCAAAAGCATCTTTAACACCTTGATAACCATAGATGAAACCACCTCCAGGGAAGTCGGGAGCTTTTACATGCTCCATCAAACCTTCAATGTCAATTTCTCTATTGTCAATGTAGGCAACAGTAGCATTGATAACTTCAACCATATTGTGAGGAGGCATGTTAGTAGCCATACCCACAGCAATACCTGAAGCACCATTTATTAATAAATTGGGAATACGTGTAGGTAAAACGGTTGGTTCCTTTAAGGTATCATCAAAGTTTAGTTGAAAATCAACAGTATCTTTGTCAATATCCTTAAGCATTTCTTCTGCTAGTTTGCTAAGACGAGCCTCAGTATAACGCATAGCAGCCGGAGAGTCTCCATCTACACTACCCATGTTACCTTGTCCATCTACTAATAGATAACGCATACTCCATTCCTGTGCCATGCGGACCATCGCAAAATATACGGATGAATCACCATGTGGGTGGAATTTACCTAAAACTTCCCCTACAATTCTCGCGGATTTTTTATAGGGCTTATTGGATGTGTTTCCTAATTCGCTCATCCCGAAAAGAATACGGCGATGTACGGGTTTAAACCCATCTCTAACATCGGGTAAAGCACGACCTACAATAACAGACATTGAATAATCAATGTATGCTGATTTCATTTCGTCCTCGATGTTAATTCTAATAATTCTATCTTCCTGATCTATCATTAAAGATAAGTTTTAATATAATATTTTTTTGTTTGTTTTCTATTTTAATATAAAGTGCTACTGACTTTAAAAACCCTGCTAAATTACAAAAAAACTTTCAATTTTGGAAACATTTTGACACAAACTAATGGTTGCTGGTGAAGATTATAGTAAAAAAGAGAAGAGTCTTATATTGCTAAAAATAAGCAATATAAGACTCTTGTGTGTCTCTGGAGATAAGTTAATGATTAATCTTCATCTTGTCCATGGCAGTTTTTGTATTTTTTGCCACTTCCACAGAAGCAAGGATCATTTCTTCCTAATTTTTTTTCAACTCTGATTGGAGCTTGTTTAGGTTTTTTATTTTCCTCTTTTGGAGCTTGTTCATCATCTATATCTTCTTTTTCAGTCTTGTACTTACTGAAATCTGTTTTCTCTTCAATTTTAGCTTCTTGTACTTCTTCTGATTGACGAACAGGTATTTGACCACGCATCAAAATAGCTACTGCTTTTTTATTGATACTGTCGACCATTGTTTTGAATAAACTGAAAGATTCAAGTTTATAAATCAATAGAGGATCTTTTTGCTCGTAACTTGCATTCTGAACAGAATGACGTAGTTCGTCCATTTCGCGCAAGTGCTCTTTCCATTGTTCATCAATAGTATGTAGAAGAATCGATTTCTCAAAAGATTTAATAACTCCCTTAGAACCAGTTTCGTATGCTTCTTTTAAGTTACAAGTAACATTATAGATACGTTTACCATCAGTTATAGGAATTAATATATTCTCGAAGTTTCCTCCTTGATTTTCAAATACATCTTTGATTACAGGATTTGCTATTTCTGCCAATCTGTCCATTCTCTGTTTGAAATTCTTTACAGCATGTTCATATACTAAATCTACAAGCTTCTCAGGTCTTGCAGATCTGAATGTAGCTTCATCAATAGGACATTCCATTGCCAATACGCGAAGGATTTCAATTTTTAGACCTTCATAGTCTTGATTATCTGCAGATTGTTCAGTAATAGAGTTTGCCGAATCGAATAACATATTCATAATGTCTATGCCAATACGTTCTCCCATAAGGGCGTGGCGACGACGTTTGTAAATAACTTCACGTTGTGAATTCATTACATCATCGTATTCAAGCAGACGTTTACGAATACCAAAGTTATTTTCTTCCACTTTCTTCTGAGCACGTTCTACCGATTTGCTCAACATATTGTGTTCAAGTACTTCGCCTTCTTTGAATCCCATTCTATCCATTAGGCTAGCAATACGCTCAGTAGCAAATAAACGCATCAATTGGTCTTCAAGAGAAACAAAGAACACAGATGATCCTGGGTCTCCTTGACGTCCTGCACGACCACGTAACTGACGGTCAACGCGACGAGATTCGTGTCTTTCTGTACCTAAAATTGCTAAACCTCCTGCAGCTTTAACTTCCGGAGAAAGCTTAATGTCGGTACCACGACCTGCCATATTGGTTGCAATGGTTACTGCACTGGTTTGTCCAGCTAGAGCAACAATCTCAGCCTCTTTTTGGTGCAGCTTAGCATTCAATACATTATGTTTGATCTTACGTTGAGTAAGCATTCTGCTTAAAAGTTCCGATATTTCAACAGATGTTGTACCTACAAGAACCGGACGTCCTTTAGATGTAAGGTCTTCAACTTCTTGTATAACAGCAGCATATTTCTCGCGTTTTGTTTTGTAGATACGATCATTCATATCAGAACGAGAGATTGGGCGGTTGGTCGGAATTACTACAACATCTAATTTGTAGATATCCCATAGTTCACCTGCTTCTGTTTCTGCTGTACCTGTCATACCTGACAGTTTGTTGTACATACGGAAATAATTTTGAAGTGTAATAGTTGCAAAAGTCTGAGTTGCAGCTTCTACCTTCACGTGTTCTTTAGATTCTATTGCTTGATGAAGTCCGTCTGAATAGCGACGGCCATCCATTATACGACCTGTTTGCTCATCAACAATCATTACTTTATTGTCAATAACAACATATTGATCGTCTTTTTCAAATAGAGTATATGCTTTAAGTAATTGGTTTACTGTATGAACACGTTCTGATTTGACGCTATAGTTTTGCATCAATTCATCTTTTTTCTCTGCTTTTTCTTCATCTGTAGTGTTGGCATTTTCTATTTCTGCCATTTGTGCACCAATATCAGGAAGAACGAAGAAAAGAGGATCATCAGAATTACCAGTTAAAAGGTCGATACCTTTATCAGTTAGCTCAATACTGTTGTTCTTTTCATCAATAACGAAGTACAATTCGTCAGTAACAATATGCATATTACGCAATTGCTCAGACATATAATGTTCTTCGGTTTTAAGCATAGCCGATTTAATACCAGGCTCACTCAAAAACTTGATAAGAGGTTTATTTTTAGGTAAACCTTTGTATGATCTGTATAGTAAAAGTGCACCTTCTTCTTGTTCTTTAGAATCAGAAGACGCCATTTTTGATTTAGCTTCTGCAAGCAGTTTAGTACAAAGATCTCTTTGAGTTTTTACGATAATTTCGACACGAGGGCGAAATTCGTCAAACATCTGCACTTCTCCTTTTGGAATTGGACCCGAAATAATAAGAGGAGTACGAGCATCATCAATTAATACCGAGTCAACTTCATCGACAATAGCATAATTGTGTTTGCGTTGCACTAAGTCAGAAGGACTGATAGCCATATTGTCACGAAGGTAGTCAAAACCAAATTCGTTATTTGTACCAAATGTAATATCAGCTTGATATGCTTTGCGACGACCTTCTGAGTTTGGTTGGTGTTTATCGATACATTCTACAGATAATCCGTTGAACATATACAATGGTCCCATCCATTCAGAGTCACGTCGAGCCAAATAGTCATTCACTGTAACCAGATGGACCCCATTTCCTGTAAGCGCATTTAGAAAAACAGGAAGTGTACCTACCAAAGTTTTACCTTCTCCTGTTGCCATTTCGGCAATTTTACCTTTATGAAGAACGACCCCTCCAAATAACTGAACATCATAGTGGATCATATCCCACGTGATTTCGTTACCTCCGGCCATCCAGTGGTTTTGATAAATTGCTTTATCACCTTCAATGCGTACAAAATCTTTTGTTTCAGCAAGTTCTCTGTCAAAATCAGTAGCAGTAACTACAATTTCTTCATTTTGAGTAAAACGACGAGCTGTATCTTTTACTACAGAGAAAGCCTCAGGCATGATTTGGTCTAAAACAACTTCGTATTTCTCTGTAATTTCTTTTTCAAGCTTGTCTATTTCAGCCCAGATATCTTCTCTTTGATCAATCTCAATATCTTCAATCCCAGCTTTTAGTTCAGCTATTTTATTTTTCTCTACAGAAACAAAATCTTGTATTTTTTGTTTCAGTTCTACAGTTTTAGCTCTTAATTCGTCATGCGATAGAGCCTCTATAGCAGGATATGCAGCTTTTATCTTTTCCACATAAGGAGTGATCTGCTTTGCATCCCTTGTTGATTTATTGCCAAAAAGTTTGGCTAGAATATCATTAAATCCCATATATATTGTTTGTTATTATTTTTCAGTTTTATATTAGAGTTCTTGTTGTTTTAAAGAAACTCGGATAAAGGTTCGTCTTTAGCAGCATTGGGGGAACGTATGCGTAGTATTCGACATACTGTCGGTGCTATTTCTGTGGCTTTTATTGTTCTTTTTATTTTCTCGGGTTTTGTATTAAAACCAAAGAAAATTACAGGAGTAACTATAGATACTTCTCTCTGTATTTTCTTTATAGATGAAGTGTTTTGCTCGTCAACAATCTGATATCCGGGACGTATTTGTATTATAATATCGCCTGATACATCCTTATCTAAAGCATTGCGATAAGCCAACATGTTAGAATTTGCTTTTCCGGTAAGGAGTTGAATCGATGTTGTTGCATCTTGTACTCCTGTAAATTGGACAACAAATTCAGCGGCTTTATTTTGTATTTCTTCTAAACTGATGTTTTTGCTTTCGATCAGCTTACGATTCAAATATATTTGTTGATTATGGTATTTCTCTACCCATTGCTCTTTACCATAAATAGCCATCAAATACATATTCAACAATGCTTCGCATCTGTTGGTGTAAAATGTACCTGCCGATGCTTGGATATTATCGCTGTTAACAATGTTAGAACTGTAATATCCGGTAGAGGTCACAAAGATTAGCGTATTCTGAAGACCTACAGTCTTTTCAACCTGATCTAGTAATGCTGCTATTTCTCTGTCTAGACGTGCATATGTATCTTGTATCTCATAAGAATATTCACCATCTGTTGATGCTGAAAAATTACCTGCATAATAAGTAAGAGCTAGAAAATCAGGACGTGAACGTTTACCCATATCAGCTTTATGCATTAATGCTATGGCTGTTTTGGTTATATTCTCGTTGACAAATGGAGATTCTTTGAATAACTGAAAAGAATTATCAGCCCGAACCAGTTTATTGCTAAAGCTAACGGCTTCGCTTCCGTATGGAAATAAATTATACTTATCGGGGCTCAAGAGTGGCTGCCAAATAAGTGTATTTATTCTATTGGGGTAGATATTTGAGCGATTTTCTTGTTCAACACTCCAGTCAAAATCTTTGAAGTAGGTTGAAGTTGCCCATTTCCCTGAATAATCTTCTATCCAATAAGCTCCATTTGCCGAGTGTCCAGCAGAAATAAGGGCTTGAAAAGAATTTGGTGCAAAACTATATATATCGGATTTCCCTTTAGAAGCAATTTTTAATTCATCAGTAATAGTTCCTACGCGTAACGCAGCAGGGGATAACTTTTCTTTGGTGTAATTCCCCAAAAAAGAATTATCCTCGAAAATAGATACTTCCGAGTTTCTGTCAGGTAAAAACCGTTTGCTGTAAATTATACCATGGTGAGAAGGATTAGTCCCTGTATATATTGTTGCTATTGAAGAAGCTTCGTTCAGATTTGGAAAATCAAATCTCATGTTTTGGTATACTAAGCCTTCATTTAAAAGTCTTTTGAAGCCTCTTTCAGAGAAAGTATGTTGAAATAATTCTAGATAGTCTGCTCGCAACTGGTCAATAGTTATCCCAATCACCAACTTTGGAGTTTCTCTCAAAGTAGTTTGCGATTGTATAGATGCTACTGTTAGTACAGCTACAAGGGATGTTATTATTCTTATCATTAAACTATCTAGCTAATCTTTATAGTGTTTCTACTATTTTGTAATTGATTAAATAATAGAGAACTAAGATCTATTTTTATATTGTAATACATTGGTTCCAGATCTAACACATAGTGAAAGAATGTATGGAATGAATGCTAACTCCAGATACTGTGGTATCAAAAACCAAGCCAAAAGCAGTAGTATCAAGGCTACAAAGTTAATAAAATGATAGTAGTACACATATTTTGAGAAGAATTTTATTAAAAAGAAAAATGCGAATATTAATTGGAATGGATTCAGCCATATAATATTCCAGTTTGGATTGGTACAAGGGTGTACTGAAAAGAACATCAGAAAGAATATGATGCTTCCAGCAACACCTGCTGTAATGAATAAGAAAGTGTCGAATATCTTTCCTAGCAAGATGCAATTTTTCTTATATGATAAGAATGAGATTATCAGTGTAATAACCAATAGTAAACATCCAATAGCTAAAGGTGGATCGATAAGGATAATTGTATCGTTTTTGGGCGAAAGCAAGATGTCATTTTGTTCTGATAGCAAAGCTCTTGTGTTACCATCTGTACTTTTAATATTGGCATTATTGTATGCTGACATTAAATATAATGGCAGAAAATCTTTTTGCCTATCTGTTATTTCTTTATCAGCATCAGCCCCAATCACCAAATCAATACCAAAACGCACCCAAGGTTGTGCCCAAACGCACTCGTGAATTAAATCACGGTAGGTTTGCTTTTCTTTTGTGGGTGTATAGTGAATTGTTCCGTGAATATTATTTTCAATTATGTCCCTTGGACGTGTCGAACAATTATCATAGAAATAATTATATCTATATACTCTGTTCTCGGGTAAGCTATTTATAGCCAAGGCGTCAAACACAGCTTGTTTTTCTTGTTGGGTTAGGTTGAAAACTTGTTCTGTAATACCAACACCTCTCGATTTATATTCACTTATGTATCTGTTGAAGTTTTCGGCTCCAACCATATAATCTGTTTCTCCTTTTATAAACCGAAGCATAAAGTTGGGACTATCAAAGCTGAATAGTCCATAATTGAATACTAAATCAAACTGATTAATAGGATCTTGTATTCTTATAGCGGTATGTCCGAAAAGAGCATAAACTTCTTTTTCCCAAGGAGCACTGGTTAAGAGGCTCACTTTAGCGGAATCGGACAATTGTATTTGTTGTGCACTTAGATGTAATATACTGATGTAAAATATCAATATAATACAGAGTAATCTCTTTATCATTCTGTATAATTCAAAATGTGAAATACAAAGATAATGTATATATGTAAACCACAAACTTCTTAATTATATAAAAAACGCCCTCGAAAAAATAGCAAAAAGAAATATTCTTATTAATAAAAGCATATTTTTGTATATATAATTTATAAAAATAGAATTAACATGAAACAATTACTCATTGCCGTTTGCTTATTTGCATCCGCTTTATTTGCTTATGCTCAGCAAGAAACCATAGATTTACCAGCTCCAATAAAAACAGGTGGAAAGCCTTTATTGGAGACTTTAAACGAGAGACAGTCTTTGAAAGATTTTACAGGAAAAGAATTTGATAATCAAACCCTGTCTAATTTGCTTTGGGCTGCTTATGGATTTAACCGTCCGGATAAAAGAACTGTGCCTTCGTCACAAAATCGTCAGGAGATTGATGTATATGTGATGTTCAAGGATGGGGTATATTTTTATGATGCTAAAGAAAACAAATTGAAATTGCACGCTAAAGGAGACTTAAGAGATGGTCTTGGATCACAGACTTATGTGAATGATGCTGCTATAAATTTGGTATTTGTTGCTAATCTAGATAAAGCATCTAATAGAGAAGCTGCATTTATTGATACAGGCTATATATCTCAGAATGTATATCTGTTCTGTGCTTCTGAAGGCAACTTGGGAACTGTTGCCAGAGGTTCATTCAGCAGAACAAAACTACCTCCTGCTTTAAATTTGACTGATAAACAAGAGGTTACTTTAGTACAAGCTATTGGCTATGTTAAGTGATTGATATATAAATGTATATAATAAAGAAAGGTCTGCAAATTTGCAGACCTTTCTTTATTGTACTGTAAATTATTTATTTACAAATATTTATGCCTTTAATTGTCCTACCAAATCTTTGATATTTGCGATATTGTATTGATCCATATAGTTCTTTATACCTTCTAATACTTTTACAGATATAGTTGGGTCAATAAAGTTATATGTACCAATTTGGATGGCAGATGAGCCAGCAAGTATAAATTCGATAGCATCCTGCCATGATGATATACCTCCCATGCCTATTACGGGGATTTTTACGGCATTATATGTCTGCCAAACCATCCGTAGTGCTATTGGCTTCACACAAGGCCCTGATAAGCCGCCTGTGACTGTTGATAAGATTGGTTTTTGCTTATTAATGTCAATAGCCATACCTAGGAGAGTATTAATCAGAGAAACTGCATCGGCTCCTTCTGATTCTGCTGCACGCGCTATCTCGGTAATATCTGTTACATTTGGTGATAGTTTAACTATCAGAGTTTTATCGTATACCTTTCTAACAGCCCTTACTACATCTGCTGCCGAACAAGCCGATGTTCCGAATGCCATACCACCTTCTTTTACATTGGGGCATGAGATATTTAATTCTATTCCAGGAACTTTATCTAAATGATTAAGCCTGGAAGCACATTCTGCATAATCTTCTATTGTTGAACCTGATACATTAACTATGATGTGTGTATCAAAGTCTTTAATTTCAGGATATATATCTGATACAAAGTAGTCAACGCCTTTATTTTGTAGTCCTACAGCATTAAGCATTCCTGCAGGAGTTTCTGCCATACGAGGATAATCATTTCCTTGACGATCGTACAAAGTAGTTCCTTTTACACAAATTCCGCCTAATTGAGATAGGTCGATAAAATCTACATATTCTTTGCCATAGCCAAAAGTTCCCGAGGCAGTCATCACGGGATTTTTTAAATAGAGGTTACCTATATTTATTTTTAATTTATCCATTTCAGTTCTTTAATATTAAATACCGGTCCTTCCGTACATACACATATATTACCTCTCTTTGTATTTTCTATACAGCAGAGGCATACACCAAAGCCACAAGCCATTGTATTCTCTAATGAAACTTCACAATTTATTTGTTTTTTATGAGCATAGTTAGCTACAGCCATCATCATCGGTTTAGGACCACAAGTAAATATGTGGGAAAAATTCTTTTTCTCTAAAACTGAATGATTGGTTACATATCCTTGCTCTCCGTGGCTACTGTCCTCGGTAGTAGTATACACTTCTCCGTATTTTGCAAATTCATCTAGTTGAAGAAGGTCGGCAGAAGAGCGTGCTCCTAATAAAAAGTTAGGCTTAAAGCCTTTTTCTTTTAATTCACTACCTAGATATAGCATAGGAGCAGTACCTACACCACCACCAATAAGTAAGACTTCACTATTGGTATCTTCAGGAGTAGAAAACGAATTACCTAATGGCAATAAGAGATTTACAATATCTCCCTTTTTATATTCAGCCATACGTTTGGTACCATCTCCAATTTTTTGGATTAATAACCAAAGTTCGTTTTTAGACTTATCCACATAGTTTACAGATATAGGTCGTCTGAGAAAAGTGGAAGGAGAATCAGCTACATGAACTTCAACAAACTGTCCCGGATACATATCGGGAAGTACAGTGCCATCAGTAGTTGATAGTTTTAAGAGGATGTAATTTTGATTTAGCTGATCATTGTCGACGATAATCAAATCAAGCATTTTTTTCATTTGCACAAATTTTCTAAGGTCATAGACCTCTTTATTGCTTTGGTTAGTATAATAAGCTTATATAGATAGTTTATCATACAAAGTTAATCAAAACTTATGCTTTTTCAGAATAAAGAGTTTAAGAAAATCGTCATTGTCCAGGAGTAAAAGCCTCAAAGGTATTATCGGTATAATAAATTATTATTTGTTTAACTTTCTTAGATGGAGCTTCTTTATATACAACTCTTTCTTTTATAGCTTCTTGTGTGTCTTGTTGATGTAGCTCAACTATATTCTCTTTGCGATATTTATGATCTTCTGTCTCTTTGGTCGAATATATTCGACTGTCATTCTCTTGAGATAGTTGAGAAAATAAATCGGGGAAGCTACTTTGATTTTTTATGTCTGCACTATGATTACTTATTTCACTTTTATACATAGTACCTGTACCTGTTAATAACCATTGAGAATCTATGTCTGGCATTTGAGTAAGGATGCGGGTAATAACATCCAAACTAGGGTTGTTTCTTCCATTAAGAATATGAGAGATAACAGCTCTACCTATTTGCAAACTATCAGCAAATCTGGCAGGAGTCATATTCTCAGAGTCCATTATTTTTTTTATTCGCTCTTTCATGCCTCATTTTATCTATAATATGTAAACATATGTGACAATACAAATGTATAACAAATACTTCACAAATCTAAATAGTTTCAGTATATATTTGTATATAATAATTATGTTCCGTTGTATACATATGATTGTGTATAATTGTATACATTACTAAATTGTGATAAAGTGTATATTTATATTATGCATATAAAATATTAGTTATTATATCAATAAGTTATATAAAATATATGTAAATTCCTGTATTCTATTATTCATGCATAAATAGACGCTTTTTATTAAACTTATAGTTTATAATATAGACATTAATCTACTTATATTTAGGTATATATATAGTAAATATTTACATTTATTATACGTTTACATTGCTATAATATACAGATGTTTTTTATTCGTGTATTGTAAATTAATCACGAATGTTTGTATTCTAAATTTAATTAGTGTACAAATGTACTGCTTAATGTATTGTATACATATGTTTTTTTAACTTAACGAATACATCTGTATACTTTATTTGTAAAAAAAAATAGTATTTACATTTAATGCAAATACTATTATATATTGAAAATGAAGAGGAGATTATTATAGAGATTTAATATATTCTATTAGTTTCTTGTAGATAGGATTTTGGACTAATATATATTCATTCCCAATGAGAAAAAGTTGCTGTCTGGCACGAGTTATTGCAACATTCAGCTTTCTATCAACTGTTTTATCATTATTCAAATTACAGAAAAAATCTAGTTGATATGGTTTATTAATACAAAATGATAAAATAATAATTTCGCGCTGGCTACCTTGAAAGCGCTCAACTGTATCTATCATTATATTCTGAAGCTCCGAAATTCCAGTTTCGTGTAATTTATGCTTAATCAGGGCAATTTGATTTCTATAAGGCGTTATAATGCCTAAAGTTTTAAGTGGGTCAAAATGCTGATTATTTGTTTTGTAGGTTTTGAGTATAGCTTTTGATAATTCAGTTACGATCTCAGCTTCTTTATAACTAACCTTATCACTAACAGTATTAGAATTATCGTTGCAATTAATGAATTCTAGACGTTTTCTGCTAACTATTTTTTCATAGATATCCTGGTAATCAGCTATTTCTAAAGATAGTTGTTCTTTCTGCCATTCATTAGCAGATAAAAGTATATTATCATAAAATAGTTTATTGGGGAACTCTGCTAATGTCTGATGCATTCGCCCTTGATATACTAGAGTATCATAGGCTTGTTCCCACCTATTCGATTGGCAGACTCTATATAGACGTTCAAATAGTGATTCTCCGCAATCATATAGTTTTATTATGTTTAATGGTTCATTGTTGGATCTTGCTTTCTCTGTATTTTGTAAGGTTATAGTTGATAATTGTTTGTGATCTCCTATCATTATAAATTTGTCAACCTTAGGAAGAATCCCTATTATCTGTGGTTCAAGTATTTGGGATGCTTCATCTATTATCGATAAATTAAATTTCTTAATATCAAATATCTCAGGCTTACTAACAATAGATGCTAATGTACCTATAAAAATTCGATGCTTAGCTAATGTTTCTCGAAGATCTTCCCTACTTTTCGCCTTATCTGCTATGTTTTGTAACAATCTATGCCTATAATGAAGATCACAAGATAATTCTGTACCTATCCTAATATATGCGTCGCACTCTTTATTGTTACAGCTAAATGCTTGGTTTATAGATTCACATAATTCATCTACGGCTCTATTTGTGTAAGCAATTATGAGAATATTATCTAGTGTATTGTTGTAATAATGCTCAATTAATCGACGAGCAAATATGGATGTTTTACCTGTTCCGGGAGGCCCTACAATTAAAAAATAATCTTTAGAGTTGATTGCTTTATTCATTATTATATCCTGTTTACTCTCTTTAGTTACTTCTTTATCAGTTATTTGATAGTATAATGATTGAGGTTCTTTGAGCCCTAATAATATTTCACGTTTATCTGCAGAAGAAGATAAAAATGTATATAAACTCTTGTACATATTAGTATAAGCATGATCTAGTTTGTCATGTTCAATTGCCCAAGAAGAGTATTTTTCAAAAAAAGTTTTATTCTTTTGCTTATATCGAAATCTCAGAAGGATGTGTGTAGGGGTAATTTCTGCTATTGTTCCTTTCAATATTTGGTTGGTGAGTACAGAATCTGTAATTTCTTCGTGTGGATATAGTATGCAGATTTCACCTTCTCTGAAATTTATAAAATCTGAGGAGCTATTTCTTTCAAATAGAATTTTCATATCCCGACCACTATCATCAATCTTTTTGATCTTGAGATCTGATATTAAATCGAAAGATTCTAGCCTATCGTTAAATTCAGTATTCCAAAGACTGGCGGTAGATCGGTTGGATTCGAAGTAATCATCACCTACTTTTTGAATATATAATTCTCTAGCTAGAAATATTATGTATCTAAAGAAATATTGTTTCTCAATCTCAGTAATATTTGAAATCGTTTTATGAAAATCTGCTATTTGATTAATGAAAAAGTTAGGAGTTCTTCCATAGTTATCTAAATTACATATATCTGAAAATAATTTTTCTACAGTTTCAGAATCACCTAAATATAGGTCATGTTCAGTAGCAACAATTAGATTTCGGATATTAATAATGTCTTTTTCTAAAGTTTTATAAACTGCAGCTAGTCGGAGATTTTCTCCACTATTCTCAGCTGCTGAATATAATATTGCAGAAGTTATTTTCTTCTCATCATATCCGAAAACACTTTGAATTATTAGTCGATAAATTGCTGTTTGTACTTCATGATTTATTGCTATTTTACCACTATCTTCTTTAGGATAAGGTAGACCTCCTGATTTTAATTCTATTATTTTACTGTTATTGTTTTCTTTATCAGATAGTTGAAGTAAATCTAATCGTCCTTGAACTCCAAACTTTTCACTAAAAAAAGAAGGCTCTAAGGTGCATTTCTGGACATCTATTCTATTTAAAGGAAAATCTTGTGCTATTACCCGTTGTATATTAGCAAATTGAGTTCGAGCTTTTACCATAAAAGCTCTAAAATCAGTGGTTTGTTTTATATCATTGCAACTTGTGAATTCAAAAGGCTTTTCTTTGAAAGCTTTAAGAAATATATCATTGAATTCGAGCTGTTCAGGTGTGTCGGAAAAAATAAGTTCGTCCAGAAAGAAATTTGCTAAATTTCCTAAAAGTATATGCTGAGAATTGTCTGTTTGCTCAAACTTGCGACGGAAATAATGTAAATGAGATCTTCCATAATTCTGAAAACATTCTGCTAGTGCAGATGCATCAATCAGATAATCGGGTTCTAAAACGATAAATTTAGGAATATAATTTTCGTTTTTATCAATTTTGCATTCTAATAAATTGAGCTGTGCTCCTATCCACAACCGTTCAACAGTTTGGTTGAAAGCATCATTTATATTTTTGACATTGTATTTTATACGAATAGTGGAATGTGAAATGGAATCACTCACACCTATAATTAGCTCGCTATCTCTATCTATTACCACTACCTGTATTCGGATATAATCCAAGTTTGGAGCTGTTTCACTTTTGTTTAATAGCTCAGTATTTTCTTCTTTATAAGTGTCTTGACTAGTATAAATTATTGATATAAAATTATTTATACTTTGATAAGAGCTGTTGTATTGAGTTTGTGAAACAGTATTCTGTTCGTTTCGAAGAAGGAATGAGGTTTTTACGCGTATATTTTGCAATGCCCATTCTAGAGATTGTGGTAGTTTATATATCTGACAAATATAAACCAGGCGTGCAAATAATGAAGGAAACTGCAAAGTCTCCCTAGTGGTGATCTCTTTGCAGCTTCTTTCTAATATCCGTTTTAAATGGATGTATTTTTCTCTAAGAGGAATATCTGAATTGTTGTTTTCTTCAATTTCAGCTATAATCTCTTGATATTTTTTCTCGTTATTCTCTAGTAAGTACATCTAAATTATTGAACAATGTTATGTATAATTCTCCTCGGCTCATTCTAGACCAACCTCTTACAGAAACATTTATTTGACCTCTCTCATTCAATAATTTCATTGCTTTATACATAAAATCCATATATAATTGGTCATTCTGAAAAGTTATGTCTTTGCCTTGTTCTGCTCCGGTTGCATTATATACATAATTTTGCAAATTAAGCGTTACCCCATTAATGGTTATATCATAAATGATAAAGTCATCATTTCTTGAGATATCACCATTTAAAGCTATCCACGAATTTTTTGTTTCAATATCAATAATTCGAAAATCTAACTGGTCTACATCTGTAATATCTCTAAGACGGATTGTGCTACTGGTTATAAAATCACCATTTTTAATTATAGATGGTAGTTCACAATCAAGAGTGGCAGGAACCCAATATTCCTTATCTTTCTTACAAGAACTAAATCCTAATCCAATAATCAGTGTGAAAAGTGTGTAAATTAAAAAACTTTTTTTCATTGTATCCTTAAATTATTTAAAGGAAGCAAATATAACAAAAAGAGATGACGTGAGCATCTTGATATTAAATATGATTGATAGGATCGTAATTAATTTGTTCTAAAGCTTGCGTGTTACTTGTGGGTTACATATCTTTGTAACCCATAAGTAACACGCGTGAATTTATGATAGAAAGTATTAATAATGAAAAAGATAGAGAATCTACAGAGAAAAAATTATTAGAGGCTGTAGGTGAGATAATAATTAAGCATGGTTTCGATAAGGTTGGTGTAAATGCAATTGCTTCAAAAGCAGGTGTTTCAAAGGTTTTGATATATCGATATTTTGGTTCGATCGATAATATAATTGTGGAATATCTCTCTCAGAATGACTTCTGGCTAAGTTTCTCTGTAGATTTCCCAAAAGATGAAAATCTCAAAGGGTTTATAAAAAAGATGTTTCGGGATCAAATTATTCAATTGAGAAGCAGTAAACTGGAACAAGAGTTGTATCGATGGGAATTGACGAACCATAATGGTGTCATTGAAAAATTGAGGTTGAAACGGGAGGCAAAGGGGATTACGCTAATTACCATAATTAGTCAATTGGCAAAGCATCCTCAGGAAGAAGTTGCTGCAATAGCTACGCTGTTGAGTGCGGCGATCAGTTATTTAGTTCTACTTAGTGATAATTGCTCTATGTATAATGGTATAGATTTACAGAGTGATAAGGGTTGGGATCAATTGGCATTAGGTATAGATTTGTTGGTTGATAAGTGGTATGATTAACAAAAGATGGATAGTCTTATTTCTGAAATAAAAGATGGAATACCCTACTCTATTTTTTACTATTGAATAATTAAGAGTTTAATTTTAACAAACGACTACATTGTTAATCTGTAGTTGTTTATAACTTATCAGGTAATTTTTATAAGCTATATAATTGTTTTTTTTAGTTTTCTAAATCAGAATTACTTAGTTTTGCGATGAATTAATTTTATTAATAATAATCAAAATTATGAATCAGAAACAATTTGATAAGCCACGAGCTTTTCGCTTTAAGCGATTTTCTCATAAGGCTTACAGCGCATTTAACAGTATGCGAAAAGTGGTAAACATTGGTGTCGTAGCGGGGTGTGTGCTAACCTTTGCCCATACAACAGAAACATCAGCTCAATCGAGTCTTAAGTCTCGTGAGTCGGAAAAAATTACAGAGAAGGAGCTCGATGAAGTCACCGTTACTGCTTCTCGTATAGAGCTTTCAGCTAACCAAGCAGCAAAGCAAGTAACGGTAATAACTCGTAAAGAGATTGAGCAGGCACCCGTCCAGAGTATTCAAGATTTATTAAACTATGTATCAGGCATAGATGTGCAACAGCGCGGAGGGCATGGAGTCCAAGCCGACGTTTCGATCCGAGGAGGATCTTTCGATCAAACAGCAATTCTACTAAACGGAGTAAACCTCTCCAATCCACAAACAGGTCATTACAGTTTCGACATCCCTATCAATTTATCTGACATTGAACGTATTGAAATCGTCTACGGACCATCATCTCTCATTTATGGTGCAAGTGCTTTTTCGGGTGGTATCAATATCATAACAAGAAAAGATCCTGATCACAAAGCATATGCTAGAGTTGAAGCAGGAGCTCATAATTTATTGAATACCGAAGCTAGAGGTGTTCTAAAGAATGATGTTGTGACTACACAATTATCAGCCGGATATATGACTTCTTCGGGTTATATAAATAATAGTGACTATGATATATTTAATTTGCTCTCTCAAACCAGACTGAATATTGAAAGAGCGAAAGTTGATGTGCAATTAGGCTTTAATGATAAAAAGTATGGTGCTAATACGTTTTATTCGGCCGCCTATCCTAATCAGTATGAGGAAATCAATTCTTATCTAGCTTCCGTAAAAGGTGAAATGGGTAGTAAATTGAAATTTATACCTCAGGTATATTGGAATAGGCACAACGATTGCTTTCAGTTGATAAAAGGCGATGAATCTAAAGTTCCTTATAATTATCATAAAACCGATGTATATGGTTCTAATCTTAATCTGCAATATACATCGCAATTAGGTATAACCAGTTTTGGTGCAGAATTTAGGAATGAAGGCATTATGAGTACTGTGTTAGGTAAAAAGATAGATGAGCCTAGCGGAAGATTTACGCACTCAGATAATAGAACTAATATAAGCTATGCCTTGGAGCATAATTTGCTCTTAGATAGGTTTACGCTTTCAGTCGGCATATTAGCTAATTATAATACCTATCTAAAGAAGGATTACATGTTTTATCCTGCAATAAATAGTAGTTTTAGGATATTAGATAATTTCAAAGTGTATGCTTCGTGGAATAAAGCTACTCGGATGCCTACATTTACCGATCTGTATTATACTACTGTTACTCATATTGGTAATAGTGATTTAAAACCAGAAGATTCGGAGTCTATAGATTTGGGTTTTAAATACAATACTCCTTTCGTAAAAGCACACATTACGGGCTATCTGATGAAAGGTAAGAATATGATAGACTGGATAAAAGAGAATCCTGACGATAAATGGGAATCTCGTAATATAACACAAATAGATAAAAAGGGATTAGATATGGGAGCTACTTTCTTTTTTAAAGAGCTATTTCCCTCCATCGATCCATCTACTACATTGCAATTGGGATATTCTCGTTTGCATCAAGATAAAAGTTCGGGAGAATTAATTTCAAATTTTACTCTTAATTATTTAAGAGACAAATTTACTGCTCAAGTAAATCATCCTATTTATCAGGGGATTAGTGCAAACTGGAATTTTCGTTGGCAAAAGCGTATGGGTACATATCTTAAGTATGAGAACCTAAAACCCACAAGGCAAGAGCCCTACCCTTCTTTTGCTACTTTAGATTTGCAGATCAACTGGAAATTAAAAGATTTTGTAGCTACTGCAACTGCTAATAATATATTTGACCGAAAATATTTCGATCTGGGAAATATTCCGCAAGCCGGTTTCTGGCTGATGGCGGGAGTTTCTTATACTTTAAAGTAAGTCTCATACCTTTTTATTATGTAAAATGGGACATTGAGCCTGATTTTTTGACTTTCTAATTTTTAAAGATACTTTTGTATAAAAAATACATTAGAGATGGAGCCTATTTTTCAGTATAAAATGAAAGTTCGTGATTATGAGTTGGATGCTCAAGGTATTGTTAACAATGCAAATTATCAGCATTATTATGAAGTAACACGACACGAGTTTCTTGAATCTTGTGGAGTTAGCTTCATGGAAGTTCATAATCAAGGAATAGACCCTATTGTTTCGAGTATAACTATTAAATATAGAAATTCACTTGTTGGTTCTGATGAATTTATTTGTACTATCAATCTTGAAAAGAAGGGGATTAGATATTATTTTAATCAGCAAATAATACGAGTTTCGGATAATGCTTTATGCTCAGAAGCTCGAGTAGAGGTCGTCTGCTTAGTGAATGGGAAGATAGGTAGACCAGATGTTTTCGATAAAATATTAGAAAAATATCTATAATATAAAAGAGAGACAAATTTTAAAATTTGTCTCTCTTTTTCTTTGTATAAAGAGTATTATTTTTGAAGTTTAAATAGTACAGGTAATGTGTAATACACGGGTACGTTTCTTCCATTTTGCATTCCTGCAACCCATTTTGGCATCATTTTCACAACTCTCATAGCTTCTTTGTCGCAAGCGGGGTCAAGAGTTCTTACTACTTCAATGTCAGATACTCGTCCATCTTTACCTATTACGAATCGGATAATCACACGTCCTTCGATTCTGTTTTCTATGGAAATAATAGGGTATTTAAGATTGCTGCTGATAAATTTCATAAGTTCCGCATCACCACCTGGAAACTGAGGCATTTGTTCTACACTTATAAATGGTCTATCTTGTTTTGCAGGTTCCTCGATAATTGTTGTATGCTCTTTTATATCGGCTATGTCTATTGCTCCGGGATCATTACTACCCTCAATAGTTGCTTTAGATATTGGGGCTGGACTATCAAGAAGTGTTCCTATAGCTTTCATTTCCTTCTCAGGGGCTACAACAGATACTATAGCTGGAGGTGTAAATGCAATAGTTGATTTTAGAATTGGTTTGGGTGGAGCTATTTCTTGATGGATTAGCTTTTCTTCGGGTATCTGTTCTTCTACTTTTGTTATTGTAGACATTCTAAATTCATCATCTATGCCTTTTATAAGGGAGCTGTTGGCTTTAACTACTTCCAAAAATGATGGAAGTGCAGCTACTGCTCCAACAAAGAACACCATAATACCGAAAGCTAAAATGTGTCTTTTGGAAGAGCCTTGACGTAGAGCGTAGGCTCCATAGGTTTTGTTTTTGCCGGCGAAAACTATATCACACCAGTCAGAAGAATTGAGTTGGATATTACGTGCCATAACTTTAGGTTTTAGAGTGTTTGTAATTAGTGTCTCTTTACCTAATAGATAGAATTGGCATCAGATATTCCATAAATATCTTAATAAATATTTTAGAGTATTTAATTTTTATATTTCTATTGTTTTGTATATTAGTTAGTTATTGTTTTCTGTTGTTTTGGAAATAGATATAGTTTATGTTAACATTGAGAAAAACAATTAAAAAAACATGTTTTATAGCATTAAATATTTGGAGGATGAAAATATATCACATATCTTTGTCGTATAGAGTTAAGGAATTAGTGTAAAGCTAGGTAAGAAGATTGAAAATTGGTTATTATTGGACTCATCCAATAAATTAGGTTTAAGGTTTAAGTGTTTAGGTTATTAGTAATATTTTAAAATCTCGTCAATCATTAGGATTGAGAGATTTTTGTTTAGATTAGTTTTGTGGTTTGGTAAGAGGAAGTTAAGCTATCCTCTTTTTTTATGTCTATATGTGAAAACAGTAACTTTTATTATTCTACATCAATCAGACCAGCAGGTAGGTCTACATATAATATTTTCTTTTCAGAATCAATATCTGTAATGAAGTCATCAGATGCAGGGATAATAATATCATCTCCATTTCCTTTCTTTTTAAGCAAAAAGAGTGTGTTGATAGTAGATTCATCTACATCAGAAATAGTTCCGATTTCGCCAAGTTCTTTATCAATAACAATGAAGTCTATAAAATAACTGAGGGTGAATTCTACCTCCTCATTTTCATCAAAATACTTACGTGGAAAATACACACTCAATCCATTGAAACGTTTTGCTTCAATCTCCGAATTTACATCTTCAAAAAGAATCAGTGCAGTATCGCTACCTTTAAATCTTCGCGATTTAACAAAAAAAGGTACTAAGATGTTGTCAACAGAGCAGATTAAATAGGGGCAATCAACTCTATCGAATATATCATTATCAAAGGCGAAAGTAATTTCGCCTTTGATACCATGGGGTTTAATAAATTTCCCTATTTTGAGAACTTCGTCTTCACGAATCATATATTATTTTTTCTTTTGCTGTGGGCTGTTATTACGCTGTTGCTTCCTTTGGTTAAGATCTTTCATATCTGCTAATTTCATATCAGAGTTACGTTTATCTATTTTTCTCTCAGATAAATCATACAAATCTTGAAATAATTTAGCATCATCTACTTCTTTGTTCCATTGGATATATGTCTTTTTCATATGGTTAAGAACTAACCATACTAATTGCTCTTTTTCTTTTCCTTCCGGATATTCGGCAGCAAGTGCTATTAGTTTTTCGAGCGTTTTTCCATAATGTTTAAAAAACATGGTAGGACGGCTATACTCAACTTTTCCAGGTTTAGAAAATAAGTCTTCTTTCTTAATGATTTCGTAAGGATAATCAATATCAAGTTCGAAATTAGACATAATAGCCAAGTGATCCCAAAGTATATGTTTGAAGTCGTTCACATCACGTAGATGTGGAAACATGTTCCCCATAATATTAATAATCGTATTGGCGCATCTTTTGCGTTCCGCACGATCATCGATAGTCAGACAAAAATCGACCATGTTTTGGATATTTCTTCCATATTCAGGAAGAGCAAGCTTTTTTAATTGCGTGTTATAATCCATGTATAAAATAATCTATATAAGTGAGAATAAGAAAAGTATAAACGAAAGTTCTTCTAATTAAGTAGTTCTTAAGTAGTGCAAAGATAATAAAAAAAGTATCTCATCTTGTCGGTGAGATACTTTTTTATAGGTTTTTGTCTTAAAACGTTATATCGAATTATAGATTTTCGGCTTCTTCCTCCGAACCTGTTTTACTAGCCAGATCTATAATCTTACGACCGGGAGTAAATATCTCTTTATATTGCTCTTGATTGTTTAATAATTCAATAGCTTGCTTCACATCTTTATCTGTTTTCAAAGACTCAATACGCTCTCCTTTTTGGAAATAATTGCGTTTAGCAATTTCCATATTCAGAAGCTTTTTTATATCATCTTTAAAGTTATCTAAATCTCTATCAAGATTGGGAACAAGTTTTGCTTCTAAAGCTTTGTATTCTTCATCAGCTGTTTTTGAGTATCCTTCAAAGTCCATTACATCTTTCAAGGTCTTCAATCTTTTTTCACTCAACCCATCGTATTTAAAGTCTTTTTTAGATTTTACAAAAGTCTTGAAGCTTTCATAATCTTCATCAGTAATGCTAAATTTATCAAGAGGACCAATTTTAGGATTTTTGATAACCCAATCGGTAACCCAATCATTTACGATATACTGATTTAGAAGATAATATGTAATACTTGGAACTTTTATTTCTTCTAGTTTAATATCTGGAGTTACTCCCCCACCATCTCTGACCTCGCGTCCAATAGATGTTTTAAATACTGTAGTCAAACTATCTGGAATACGCCCTACGCTTCCGTCTTCGTTGTGATGCTTATAATCTATTGCCTGAATACAACGACCGCTTGGTATATAGTATTTAGAGGTAGTTACTTTAAGACTTCCACCATAAGGTAAATCTCTAGGAGCTTGTACCAAACCTTTACCATAGGTACGCTGTCCCATAATGACAGCTCTGTCCAAATCTTGCAATGCTCCCGATACGATTTCTGAAGCTGAAGCAGAACCTTTGTCAACTAAAACAACTAAAGGAATATCGGCATCAATAGGATCTAGGGTTGTACGGTGGATTCTATCCCATTGTTTCATCTTTCCTTTGGTACTCAATACTACTTGACCTTTTGGTACAAAGAAGTTTACTAGTTGTACTGCTTCTTCCATAATACCTCCGCCATTTCCTCTAAGATCGAGGATCAAAGAAGTCATACCTTGTTTTTTAAGATCAAGAAAAGCATTCTTTACATCTTGAGCACATTTATCTGTAAATCCTGTGAGGACAATATATCCAACGCCGTCTTGAAGTAGTCCATAATATGGTACGGATGAGATTTGTACATTTTGACGTACAATTTTCATTTCAATGGGTTTCTTTACCCCTGGACGTTCAACTTTAACCGTAATTTCGGTACCCGCCTGTCCTTTAAGTTTGCTGGTAACTTTATTTGATAGCGTTTTACCATAAGGCTCTCCCGGCACTTTTTCGGCAGTTGTCATATCTTCTCCATTAATAGAGAGTATAATATCGCCTACTTTCAGTCCACTTTTAGCAGCAGGCATATTTTCGTATGGCTCTACTATATAAACTATATCACGTCCATCAAGATTTCGTGACGAAATCACGGCTCCTACTCCTGCGTACTCTCCGGTAGTCAATATTGTAAAATCGCTAACTTCTTCTTCAGTCATATAGTTAGTATACGGATCTAATCCAGCTAACATATTTACAATACCCGATTCTATTGTTTTTTCTACATCCAATGTATCTACATAAAACATATCTAGTTCTTTAATAACTGAATTAAAGACTTCAATATTTTTATTGATCTCGAAATACCGTTTTTCGGCATTGCCTTTGTCTTGAGCATACATTGACGATCCGCTTAGGAGAAATGTTGCAAAAACAAGAAATCCAACTCCTTTTTTCATCTAATTTTATATGTGTTAATCTATTATTTAATAGTGATTTATATTCAGTTCAAGCTAAAACCTGCAAGGCTGTAATTTTAACAAAGCCGAGCAAAGTAACGACTTTTTTTACAAACGAGGATTTATTTTTTGTTATTATGTATTTAAAAACAAAATAGTGAGCATAAAAGTTTTTAATTTCTTATTATTCCTTGCTTATTCGAGCACTCTTTTATTCCTTTGCTAAAGATATAAAACTAAAAGACAATGTTGGAAAAAACGCAAGTTAACGATGTACAAGATATTGTAATACGCTTTTCGGGAGACTCAGGAGACGGGATGCAATTATCCGGTACTTTATTCTCGAATTTATCTGCTATTTTGGGAAATCAGATATCTACATTTCCCGATTTTCCGGCAGAAATACGAGCTCCTCAAGGTACATTAAGTGGTGTTTCGGGCTTTCAGCTGCATATAGGTACACAAGTTTATAACTCCGGTGATAAAGCGGATGTGTTAGTAGCTATGAACCCCGCTGCATTGAAAGTAAATGCAAACCAACTAAAATCAAACTCAATAATACTTGTTGATACAGACTCTTTTCAAAAACGAGATTTAGAAAAGGCTTTGTTCAAAACCGAAGATCCTTTTCTCGAATTAGGACTTACTACTCAACAAATAGTTGCTATTCCTATTACAACATTAACGAAAGATAGCTTAGCTACTTTTGATTTGGATATGAAAAGCAAAATCAGATGCAAAAATATGTTTGCTCTTGGTGTTGTTTGCTGGCTATTCAACAGATCTATTGATGTTGTGAATCAAATGCTATCTACTAAATTTTCGAAAAAACCGATTTTGGCTGATGCTAATTTACAGGTTTTAGCGAATGGATATAATTATGGTCATAATACCAGTTTGTCTGTTTCTTCATACAGAGTAGATACCTTACAAATGGATAAGGGATACTATATGGATGTAAACGGTAATTCAGCAACGGCTTTTGGCTTGATTGCTGCTGCTGAAAAAGCTAATTTGCAATTATTTTTAGGGTCATATCCTATAACTCCTGCTACAGATATTTTGCATGAGTTAGTAAAGAGAAAAGACTTAGGTGTAAAGGTTGTACAGGCAGAAGATGAAATTGCGGGAATATGTATAGCTATTGGTGCAAGTTTTGCCGGAAGCTTAGCTGTTACTTCAACATCTGGACCTGGGCTTGCTCTTAAAGGGGAAGCTATTGGCTTAGCGGTAATGGCAGAATTACCTTTAGTTGTAGTAGATGTACAACGTGGTGGACCTTCAACGGGATTGCCTACCAAAACAGAGCAAACAGATTTGCGTCAAGCATTATATGGACGTAATGGCGAAAGTCCTATTGTAGTTATTGCAGGATCAAGTCCTACTAATTGCTTTGATACAGCATATTGGGCATCAAAGATAGCATTGGAGCATATAACTCCCGTTATTTTGTTGACTGATAGCTATATAGCAAATGGATCTTCTTCATGGAAAATTCCTAATATGGATGAATATCCTTCAATCAAGCCAAATGATATAAGCCTGTACACAGGAGATGAATGGACAGTAGCTGCCAGAAATGAGGAGAATTATGCACGTTATTGGGCTCCAGCAGGTACAGAAGGATATACTCATCGTATAGGTGGTTTAGAGAGAGATTATTTTACAGGAGCAATATCCACGGATCCTGATAATCACCAAAAGATGGTTGACACCCGACAAGCAAAAATAGATAGAATTGCAGATTATATTCCTGAGCTAGAGGTATTAGGAAATATCAATGCGAAGACTCTAATTGTTGGTTGGGGAGGTACTTACGGACATTTAAGAGAGGCCGTAGAAGAAATGAATAGAGCTGAAAATAAAATAGCTTTAGCTCACTTTAATTTTATAAGTCCTTTGCCTAGAAATACTGAGAGCGTTTTAAGAAAATATGATAAAATAATTGTGGCAGAGCAAAACAATGGTCAATTTGCCGGATATTTATCCGAGAAATTCAATAATCTACCCATAATTAAATACAACAAAGTGAATGGTCAGCCTTTTGTTGTTTCTGATTTAATCGACTTTTTTACACAAAAGCTTAAAAAATAAATAAAACATATGGATACAATAACTAATCCTATTGTTCATGACACCAGAAGTTATAAAAGTGATCAGTATGTTCGTTGGTGTCCCGGATGCGGCGATCATGCTGTGCTAACATGCCTGCATAAGGCAATGGTAATTTTACAAATAGAACCGCATAATCTGGCTGCGATTTCGGGTATTGGGTGTTCTTCCCGTTTACCTTACTATATGAATACATACGGTTTTCATACTATCCATGGGCGTGGAGCGGCTGTGGCGACAGGTGTGAAAGTAGCCAAACCCGAATTGTCGGTGTGGCTTACAACCGGTGATGGCGATAGTTTGGCAATCGGAGGTAACCATTTTATACATACAATCAGACGGAATGTGGATATTAATATCTTACTTCTGAATAATAAAATATATGGTTTAACTAAAGGGCAATACTCTCCTACTTCGGATAGAGGTTTTGTTTCAAAATCGTCTCCTTATGGAACTGTAGAAGACCCTTTTCATCCGATAGAACTTACTTTGGGAGCAAGAGGAACATTTTTTGCACGTTGTATTGATATTGATTTGAAAAATACGACAGATGCATTTGTTCAGGCAGAACAACATAAGGGAACTTCTGTGGTTGAAGTCCTTCAAAACTGTGTCATATTTAATGATAATATACACAAAGAGATAGTAGACAAAGCTTACAGAGACGATCGTACCATTTTATTGAAACAAGGAGAAAAGATGATCTTTGGATCTAATATGGATAAAGGCTTGGTATTGGATGGCTTTAACCTGAAGGTGGTAACTATTGGACAAGATGGTTATACTATTGAAGATATTTTGGTGCATGATGCTACTACTGAAGATAATATGTTACATCTAAGGCTAGGATTAATGGCTCCTGAAAACGGATTTCCGGTAGCTATAGGTGTAATTCGTAATGTAAAAGGATTATGCTATGATCAGGAAGTGAAGAAAATGATTGATGATGTTCAAGTTAAAACGAAAGTACATACATTAAACGATTTTCTAATGAGTGGCGAAGTTTGGGAAGTAAAATAGTCTCAGCTGCTTAATTATCCATACATATAAAAAAGAAAGAGCCTGTTTGCAATTTGCAAACAGGCTCTTTCTTTTTTATATCAACTTTTAATCAATGGTTTCTTTCTTTTTTATTACGCCTTATGGAATTTGTTAAATATTTCTATCTATTAAGCAAAGAGGGAGTGAATATGTAGTAATAACCATTTAAATTATATGATTATGGTACGTAACATTCAACTTAATTCTTCTGACTGGTGTGATATAGTTTTCACCGGTAAAAACAAAACCTATGGGGCGTATGCTTTACGCCAAAGTTCTTCAAAGAGGCATCTTCTGGCTTTTTTTATTGTCGTCATTTTTGTAGGAATAGTTGCAGGCCTTCCTTCAATATTGAATGCAGTAAATCCACCAAAGGAATATGTTCAAAATATAACAAGTGAGTATATAGTTGGAGGAGCAGACGAACTAGAAAAAGAGGAAGAACCTATTGTAAAACCTTCTACTACCCTACCCCCTCCTCCTATTATTGATTCACAGAAATTTACTCCTCCCGTTGTAACAGCCGATGATATGGTAGAGGAATCAAGAGAGTTATTGTCTCAGCAGGAGCTAAACTCTAGTACTGCACAAATATCTATTGCAACAATGGAGACTGGCAATACTGAAGGTGTTGATATTGCAGAAGTTCTAAAAGAACAACGACAAATAACAAATCAACCACCACAAGAGCCTAATCAAATTCATGAAATTGTGGAAATAATGCCTCAATTTCCTGGAGGAACAAGTGAGTTGATGAGATATTTAAGTGCAAATATGAAGTATCCAACAATTGCTGCTGAAAATAATATTGAAGGGCGTGTAGTCCTTAAATTTGTAGTTGGTAAAGATGGTAGTATATCTAACATACAGGTAATAAGACCTCTTGATCCATCTTGCGATAAGGAAGCTGTAAGAGTTGTAAGAAGCATGTCTAAATGGACATCCTGTGGCTGTGTACTTTACTTTACCTGTATTATTTAAATTGCAGAGATAAGGTTGCATATTTTTTAATACTTGTAAGTTAAATGCTTATATAAAATACCAAAAAGACCAATACCCCTCAGGTATTGGTCTTTTTGGATAATAGATCTATACTATTAAGATTTATGTTTTTCTACCCAATTTTTAGCATTGATAAACGCTTCCATCCAAGGTGTAACATCATCCTTACGATTTTCAAATGGATAGTAAGCACATTGCCAAGGGAATATTCCTCTTTCAGGGTGTGGCATAATTGCTAAGTGACGACCATCTTTAGAACATACGGCTGCAGTAGAATAATCCGATCCATTAGGGTTACCCGGATATTCATCATATGCATATTTAGCAACAATGTTATATTCTGATTCTGCCTTAGGTAATGTAAAGCGTCCTTCGCCATGAGCTACCCAAACACCAAGCTTGCTGCCTGATAATGAACCAAACATCACCGAGTTATTTTTAGGTATATCAACAGATATAAATGTAGATTCAAACTTATGAGAAGCATTATGATTCATCTTAGGTTTTTCATCGTGTTCAGGATAAATTAATCCTAACTCCATTACCAATTGGCAACCGTTACAAACTCCTAAACTTAAAGTATCTTCACGAGCATAGAAATTGCGTAAGGCAATTTTTGCTTTTTCGTTATACATGAAGCTACCAGCCCATCCTTTAGCAGAACCTAGTACATCCGAGTTTGAGAATCCACCACAGAAAACAATTAAACTTATGTCTTCTAAGGTTTCTCTTCCTGATGCAAGGTCGGTCATGTGTACATCTTTTACATCAAATCCGGCCAAGTATAAAGCGTAAGCCATTTCACGCTCACCGTTGGTTCCTTTTTCTCTGATGATAGCTGCTTTAACTCCCGATTTTCCTTCTCTCGTGGGTGTAATTCCCAAATGTGAGAATTTGCCATTGAAAGAACTATTTATTTTAAACTCTACGGGTTGGTTTTTATAATTCTCGTAACGAGCTTTAGCACAATCTTCTCCGCTTTGAAGTCTGTCTAATAAATAAGACGATTGGTACCAAATATCTCTCAATTCATCAATATCAAACTCTTCGTAGAACTCGTCTTTCTGAATAGTTAGTTTTCTATTTTCAGTAGGTCTCGCAACTATTGCATAACCAATACCATAATCATCCAATATTTTTTCAACTAAATGATGATGTTTTACCTGAATCAAAACTCCCGGGTTTTCAGAGAATAATACTTTGATAAGATCTGTATGATGTAATTTATCTAATCTAGCTTCCAGACCTCCTTGAGGGTTTGCAAAACACATTTCTAACATAGCAGTAATCATACCTCCGGCAGAAATATCGTGTCCTGCAAGTACTAATCCTCTTTCTATTAATTCTTGGATACAAGTAAATGCGTCCTTAAAGTATTCAGGATCTTTTACAGTAGGAACCTCTTCGCCCAATTTGCTCATGGTTTGAGCAAGAGCTGATCCTCCCAATTTGAAAGTATCAAAAGAGAAGTCAATATAATAGAGATATGTACCTTTGATATACGCTAATACAGGAGATACAATTTTACGTATATTTTTCACTTCGGCAGCAGCAGATATAATTACTGTACCGGGAGCATATACTTTATCATCTCCGTATTTTTGAGTCATTGATAGTGAATCTTTTCCTGTTGGAATGTTGATTCCTAATTCACAGGCAAAGTTAGAACAAGCTTCTACTGCTCGGTATAAACGAGCATCCTCTCCGGGGTTTTTACACGGCCACATCCAGTTTGCACTTAGTGATATACCTTGAATTCCATCTTCAAGAGGTGCAAATACTATATTTGTCAGTGCTTCTGCGATAGCTATTACAGAACCTGCTTCCGAATCTACCATTGCTACTTGAGGTGCATGACCGATAGATGTTGCAATACCCGAACGACCTCTGTAATCAAGTGCAACAGCACCAAGATCACTTAATGGAAGTTGTATTTCTCCCTGACATTGTTGACGAGCTACTTTTCCTGTTACAGAACGGTCTACTTTGTTTGTTAACCAGTCTTTACAAGCAACAGCTTCGAGTTGAAGAACATTTGATAAATGTCCTTTCAAGCTTAATAATTTATAATCGGGATTAGTGAAATACTCTTCTATAGTTTCATCACGCATAATTGTACGTGGTGCTTTTCCGAAGAAGTCTTCTAAACTTAAATCTATAGGACGTTTACCATCAGCTTGTTCAAAAACAAACTTCTTGTCATCTGTAGTTTTACCAACTACATACATCGGCGAACGTTCGCGTTCTGCTATTCTTTTTATAGCTTCTGCTGTTTCTGCAGGCACTATCATACCCATTCTTTCCTGACTCTCGTTACCTACAATTTCTTTAGAAGATAAAGTTGGGTCTCCTACAGGAAGTTTTGATACATCTATAATACCACCAGTTAGCTCTACAAGTTCCGAAAGACAATTTAAGTGTCCTCCCGCACCGTGATCGTGGATTGATACAATTGGGTTATTATCAGATTCCGATAATGTACGGATAACATTCGATACACGTTTTTGCATTTCAGGGTTAGCACGTTGAACTGCATTCAATTCAATACCACTAGAGTATTGACCTGTATCAACAGAAGATACTGCACCTCCACCCATTCCGATACGATAGTTGTCGCCCCCCAACAAAACAACGCTTTCACCTGTTTCAGGTTCGTTTTTTATAGCATCGCGTTTGTTTCCAAAACCAACACCTCCGGCTAACATTATTACCTTATCGTATGCAAATTTCTTTTGATTTTCTTGGTGCTCAAGAGTCAAAACTGAACCACAAATAAGAGGCTGTCCAAATTTGTTCCCGAAATCTGACGCACCATTTGATGCTTTGATCAAGATTTCTTCAGGAGTTTGGTATAACCAATCTCTTTCAGCCATATTTTCTTCCCATGCTCTACCCTCTTTGGTACGAGGATATGCTGTCATATAAACAGCTGTTCCAGCAATGGGTAAAGAACCTTTACCTCCTGCCAAACGGTCGCGAATCTCTCCCCCTGTTCCTGTTGCAGCACCATTAAAAGGTTCTACTGTGGTAGGGAAATTATGAGTTTCGGCTTTTAATGAAATGACCGATTTAATTTGTTTAGTCTCAAAATAGTCTGGTTTATCTCCACTGGCAGGAGCAAACTGTTCTATTTCGGGTCCATCATTAAATGCAACATTATCTTTATAAGCAGAGATTAGTTTATTTAAGTTGACTTTTGATGTCTTCTTTATAAGTTGAAAAAGAGAACTTTCTTTTTCTTCACCATCAATAATAAATGTGCCATTGAATATTTTATGGCGGCAATGTTCTGAGTTTACTTGAGAAAAACCAAAAACTTCACTATCTGTAAGTTTTCTATTCAACTTAGCACTTAAACCATTTAGGTAGTCTATTTCTTCTGAACTTAGAGCCAAACCTTCTTTGGCATTATATGCTGCAATATCATCGATCTCTAGAATCGGATCGGGTTTTTTATCAATTGTAAACAGAGTTTGTCCTAACCCATTGTAGCTTTGTTGAAGCATTGGGTCGTATTTAGAATCTGGCTCAGCAGAAAAGAATTCTTCAATACGGATAATACCCGTAATAGCCATATTTTGAGTAATCTCAACAGCATTGGTGCTCCAAGGAGTAACCATCTCTTTACGAGGGCCAACGAAATGCCCTTGAACCTCCGAAGAGTCAATTAGTTGAGCTTCGTCGAAGAGCCATTTTAACTTTTGGATATCAGAAGATTCTATTGGAGAAGATGTTTCTACTGCAATGACGTTTTTAGCAGAATTAAGGAAGAAAGATACCATATTGATTAAGCTATATTATCACTTTATTAATCTGTGAACAAAGTTAATCAAAAGTATACAACTAATAAAGACAAAATTCTTTATTTAAGACATAAAATAAAAAAGGTTGATAATTAAATTACCAACCTTCCTATCATAAGTGATTTTATTTTTTCTTTTCATCGTCCAGATAGTCGCTTGCCTTTTGTGAAAGATCGCGGGCTGTACGTTTAGCTTGTATTGTAAGATCTTCTACTTTATCTTCGATTTTATCTGAGTACTCACGAGCTTTATGTGAAATTACATCGAATAACGATTTGGCTTGCTCTCTTAGATCACCATATTTTCCTTTGAAAAATTTATCCCAATCTATTTCAAGACCTTCTTTATCCATAAAGTCTTTCACTATCGTTACAACTTTTACAGCTTGTTCTTCCGATAAACCTGCTTCTTCTTGTAATCTTTTTAGTAAGTTTTCCATATTATTTAATATTAAAATTATTCTTATGTTCTTATAACGCCAATGTATAAAAAATAGTTTAACAAACTATGGTTATAATTGCGAATCATTTGAATATTTTCAGATAAATATCTACCTTGTTCTGAAATATAAATACAAAACAATGGAACAGATTAAAAGTAAACCTTTCTTTCTAAAAGATGAAGAACTTGTATATACTGCCGATAAGGGTATAATACGTCAATTTGTAGGGTATAACAATGAGATAATGACAGTGAAAGTAATCTTTGAAAAAGGTGCTATTGGTTATCAGCATTCGCATCCTCATGTGCAAACGGCTTATATTGAATCGGGAGTGTATGAAGTTACAATAGATGGAGAAACTAAGACTTTAAAAGCCGGTGATGGTTTTTTTGCAGAACCTAATATTATGCATGGCTTAGTTTGTTTAGAGGCAGGTATTATTATTGATACTTTTAGTCCGGTAAGAGAAGATTTCTATGAGACGATAAAATAAAGAGAGCTGTTATTAAAACAGCTCTCTTTATTTTATTATTTAAACGCCAGTTCTCTTTTAGTCACCGCTAAACATATCTTTAAAATCGACAACTTGTTTTCCCGGTAATATTTGATTTAATACTACTCCGATAATAGAAGCTAATGCCATACCTTCGAGCGAAAAGTGACTTCCGATATGTATTGCCGCTCCACCTATGCCAATAACAAGAATAACTGATGCTATAATGAGGTTTCTCTTTTGAGAAAAGTCTATTTTATTTTCAACAAGCATTCTCAATCCGCTAGATGCTATAATTCCAAATAGAAGTATAGATACTCCACCCATCACAGGTGTAGGAATGGTTGATAAAAGGGCTGATACTTTACCGCAGAATCCGAAAAGGATAGCAAAAAAGGCAGCTCCAATAAATAGGTATATACTAAATGCTTTTGTGATAGCAAGTACTCCGATGTTTTCGCCATAAGTAGTATTGGGAGGTCCTCCGATGCAAGCAGCAATCATAGATGCTACAGCATCACCAAATAAGGATTTGTGTAATCCTGGATCTTCTAGCAAATCTTTCTCTACAACTTTACTCAATACCAATTGATGCCCTATATGTTCGGCAATAGGTACAATAGCTACAGGAACCATGAGTAAAAATACCCTCCATGTGAAGTGAGGTGTAAAATGTACAAAAGGAATTTCGAAAGGGGGTACTTCAAACCAGCTGGCTTCTATAACTCTTTGAAAATCGACAATTCCCATTATGAGAGCAAAAATGTATCCTCCGATGATTCCCATTAATACAGGAACCACACTTAAAAATCCTTTGGTAAATATGGCAAATACAATGGTTATGACTAGTGTTACAAGTCCCACTAAAACGTAATCTATATCGTATCCCCCATCGTGATTGGTAACCATGCTGACTGCTACGCTTGATAATCCTAGTCCGATTACCATAATTACGGGTCCTACTACAATAGGTGGTAATAATTTCATCAGCCATTTAGTCCCAGTTTTAGCAATAATTAAAGCAACAAGAGCGTACACGATTCCCACAAGGAAACTTCCTACCATAATACCTGCATATCCTTCAAATGCTTTTATTGCTATAAGCGGATTAATAAATGCAAACGATGATCCTAAATAAGAAGGTACTTTTCCACGAGTTATTAAAATAAAGGCTAATGTACCCAAGCCACTTGAAACAAGAGCAACTGCAGGACTCATACCTGTAAGGGCAGGAACTAAAACTGTTGCCCCAAACATGGCAAAGAGATGTTGGATACTTAGTAAGATCCATTGATGAAATTTAGGCTTCTCATCTATTCGAAGAACTATTTTACTCGAAGGCTTCATGGTAATGATTTGATTGATTTTATTTTTAGGCAATAAAAAAGCACCGCTAAAATAGGTGCTTTTTTAATAGGAATTATACTATCTGCTTAAATTTAGTCAGAAATACATCGGCTTGCTCTTTCGTTAAGCACAATGGAGGCAGGAGGCGGAATACATGAGTTCCTGTTGAGCCTGTAAATACCTTATCTTCGAATAGAAGCTTTGATCTTTTTTCTTTAATAGGTTCGTTCATTTCGATACCTATAATAAGACCACGTCCACGCACTTCTTTTATTCCTGATATTTTTTTTAGTTCCGTGATTAAATATTCTCCTATATTTAAAGCATTCTCAACCAACTTCTCTTTTTTCATTATATCTAATACTGCAATAGCAGCAGCACAAGCTAAATGATTACCACCAAATGTGGTTCCAAGTTGTCCGTAAACAGCTTTAAACATAGGGTTAATCAAAACACCAGCCATAGGGAAACCATTACCAATACCTTTAGCAACAGTTATAATATCAGCTGTTATATCAGCATACTGATGTGCAAAGAATTTACCACTACGTCCGTAACCTGATTGAATTTCGTCCAGAATAAGGATTGTTCCGGTTTCTGTACAAACATCACGAAGTTCTTTTAGAAACTTATCGTCTGGAATGTGAATACCTGCAACGCCTTGAATACCTTCTATGATTACAGAGCAATATTCTTTTGTTGCCAATTCTTTTTTGACGAATTCAATATCATTGAACGGAGCAAATGTAACATTTGAGTTATCATTTACAGGAGCAGAATATGCAGGAATATCTGTTGTTGCAACAGTTACAGATGTACGTCCGTGAAATGCTTTTTTAAAGGCTAGAACTTTTTTTCTACCATTGTGAAAAGAAGCCAACTTTATTGCATTCTCATTTGCTTCGGCACCCGAGTTGATAAGAAAAAGGAAATAATCAGGATAACCGCATTGTTCTCCTAATTTTTGAGCAACTTCTTGTTGCAATTCATTGATAACTGAGTTTGAATAGAAACCAAGTTTATTTAATTGGTCTGTTATTTTTTCCACATAATATGGATGTGTATGACCTACTGAAATTACCGCATGTCCGCCATAAAGATCCAGATATTCGTTTCCTTTTTCATCATATACATAACATCCATTTCCTTTTACTATGTTAAGGTCGAATAATGGAAATACATCAAATAGTTTCATTTTATACTTTATATTAAAGGTCTTAAACCTATTTATTACTTATTCTTATTTCTATTTTAGAAAGTAATCTAATCGTTGCTTTCTATATTATCACTTTTGGGTTCGGTTGTCAATACTTCATTTATCATCTCCACTACCCTTTCTTTACGAATTATGTACATGCCCAATCTATCTGTCGATATACCATTTTTTAATTTATAGGTATAGGTAGGATGTCCATCAACTTCACGTATCTCAAAACTTCGGAAACTTATATTATCATTTGCACTTAAACTTTCGGCTGCTTCTATTATATGTGTAGATATAACGAAGAATGAACTTTTGATGCGTGCAAATGCCGACACTATGGCTAAAGTACCATCATAGGCATCTTTTACGTTTGTTCCTCTAAATAGTTCGTCGAAAATAACCAGTAGATTATTATTTTCTTTCAGTTGATTAGCAACATACTTTACCCTCAGAACTTCTGCGTAGAAGTGGCTGTAACCCGAATGTAAGTCATCAGATATATTGATGGTAGTACATAACCCTGATATAAGACTCAATCTCATGCTTTTGGCAGGGACAGGAAATCCTGCGTGTGCCAAATATGCAGAAACACCCAAGGCTTTTAGAAAAGTTGATTTCCCAGCCATATTGGGTCCCGTGATGAATAATAGATTTGACTCTCCTCCGAAGCTAATATCATTTGCTATCGCATCTTCTACAAATGGGTGAAAAAGTCCTTCGAGTTCAAGACAATTTGCTGATTTGGGTAAAACTTCGGGATAGCAAAGATTGTACTTATCAGCAGCATTAGCTATTGCCTGAAAAGCATCGTATTCATATATGAGATTGATTAGAAATTGAATATTTCTACTTTGTGAGTGTCTGAAAATAGAGTCATACACATCTATATCGTAAGCCTTTAGGCTTTTTAAATCAAGAGCACTTTGAAATTCTGATAAAGCAAATATTTCGAGAACCTTATCATTGTCTTTCTTTAATAATATAGGGCAATGATTAGCTTTTTCTTCATTAACCAAATTTAGAGAAAATTCGTACAATGATTTTAGAATCACAATCATAGAGTTCACTCCGTTTTTTACAACATAGTAGCTTTCTGTCGGATTCAGTGTATTCATTATTTTTCGCTCCGCCGACCATACTTTTGATGCACGTCTGATAGATGCACCTCTGTCTTTTAGGTAATATACTGCATAATCGAGAGCATCTTTATCAATCGTCAATCGTGATGTCACATGATGCTGAAAAAACAGAACAGCCTCTTTCCTTTCGTTTATTTTTTGAAGATCAGTCATTGGCTCTGCCAAAAAGCGATACAATTTGTCTTGACCTCCTTTACATGTAGTCAAGTTAAACAGGTCAAATATCGATTTACCACTTTTGTATGTACCAAAAATGTCTAGATCCTTTTTTGTCTGGTCGTCTATCTGAAAGGGCATAGGCGCGATGTTTTTAATTAATAAACCTAGTATTCGATAAAGTTATTTTTTTATAAGACTCTTTTGTCATTAGCTCAAAAACTGAATATCTCAATTTAGAAAATAAGATATTACTTGATCTTAAAATCCTGTTGCTTTCAGCTTTAATCCCTCTGTTTCATCTAAACCAAAGATAAGATTTAGATTATGAACAGCTTGCCCCGAAGCACCCTTCACTAGATTGTCGATGCAAGAAAGAATAAGCAGTTTATTACCATGCTTCTCTACATATAAAACACATTTGTTAGTGTTGACAACTTGTTTTAGATCAGGATTTTTATCAGTTACTATAACAAAAGGGCTATTCTTATAGAAGTCTTCGTATAGTTTACGAGCATCTTCTTCCGAACCTTCAAAATTCAGATAAATACTGGCGAATATACCACGAGTAAAATTACCGCGAACAGGTATAAAATTAATATCTTCAGAGAAATTATTTTGAAGTTGAGTCAATGATTGACGAATTTCGCCTAAGTGCTGATGTTCGAAAGCTTTATATACTGAAATATTATTCTCTCTCCAACTAAAATGTGATGTTGCCGAAGGTTTAACCCCTGCCCCTGTTGATCCCGTAATTGCATTTACATGAACTTCGGTATTCAATAATTGAGCATTAGCTAAGGGCAGTAAAGCCAATTGTATAGCTGTTGCAAAGCATCCGGGATTAGCAATTCGTTTTGCTTGCTTTATTCTCTCTTTGTTTAATTCGGGTAAACCATATACAAACTCATGTTCTGCCGATTCTTTACGGTAATCAGTAGACAAGTCTATAATTTTCAAATTCTCAGGAACTTTATTTGTATCCAAGAATTTTTTAGTGTCACCATGTGCTGTACAGAAAAAGAGTACATCTATTTCGTTATATGGAAGCTGATCTGTAAATTTCATATTAGTTTCACCAAGTAAACCTCCATGAACATCGGTTAGCTTATTTCCTGCATTACTAGTACTATTAACGAAAACTAGTTCTACTTGAGGATGATTAATCAATAAACGAATCAATTCTCCTGCTGTATATCCTGCTCCACCTATTATTCCTGCTTTTATCATTTTATTTTGATCGTCTATTTAGTAAATAAAAGTATTTAGTGTTATATCACTAAATTATAAATAGGTTCGAGACCCATAGTTATAAAAATAAGAGTTTTTTTAGAAGTATCTTGTCGTTTGTAGAAAAAAAGAACAACAAAGATCTTAGAATTACCTACTACTTTAGTAAGTATAAATGCAACAGATAGTTATAATTAAATTCTGTTGCATTAAATACTTATTGTTCCTTAAAGTGGTTTCTTAGGCTTTATTATTTTTCTTTTGTACGCTGTGAAATACTTTTGTAGGGATAGAGTAAATTTTAGTAAAGCCTTTTGCATCATCAGCACTCCATGCTTTATTTATTTCTCCATATTCTCCAAATTCGGCTTTCATTAAGTCAAAATCGCTGTCAACACCAACTAGTACATAGTTATAAGGCATTAATTTGATAGTAACTGTACCTGTTACATTGTCTTGAGAACTTGTAAGGAAAGCCTCAATGTCACGCATTACAGGTTCAAGGTATTGTGCTTCATGTAGAAACATTCCGTACCAATTGCCTAATTGCTCTTTCCAGTATTGTTGCCATTTGGTAAGAGTGTGCTTTTCTAGCATTTTGTGTGCGTTGATAATTACCAACGGTGCAGCAGCTTCGAAACCTACACGTCCTTTAATACCTATAATGGTATCACCAATATGCATATCGCGACCTATTGCAAAAGCCGAAGCTATTTCTTCAATTTTATTAATCGCCTCTATTTTATTAGTATATTTTTTTCCGTTTACTCCGGCTATTTCTCCTTGTTCAAAATCAATGGTTAGAATCTCCGATTCTTTTTTAATCAATTGAGAAGGATATGCTTCTTCGGGTAAGGTTTGGTTCGATTTCAATGTCTCTTTACCACCTATACTTGTTCCCCAAAGACCTTTATTTATAGAGTATTCCATTTTAGTGAAATCTGCTTCATAACCATGTTTTTTAAGATAATCAATCTCATATTCACGGGTTAAGATCATATCACGTGTTGGAGTTATTATTTCTATTTCGGGAGCTAATACATCAAAAGTCAAATCGAAACGTACCTGATCGTTACCGGCACCTGTGCTGCCATGTGCAACTGCATCAGCACCTATTTCTTTTGCATAATTAATAATGGCTATTGCTTGAAATATACGTTCAGAACTTACAGATATTGGATAAGTTCCGTTTCTCAGAACGTTTCCAAACACCATATACTTGATGCTCTTCTCGTAATATTCTTGTGTAACATCTAATGCTACGTGTTTTACTGCTCCTAATTTATAGGCTTTTTCTTCAACTACCTTTAGTTCGTCCGGCGAGAAACCTCCGGTATTAGCTATAGCTGTATATACTTCGTATCCTTTTTCTTCGGACAAATATTTGGCACAAAATGAAGTATCTAATCCTCCACTAAAAGCTAAAACGACTTTCTTTTTCATTGGTCTGTATCTTTTAATTTTTTCAGTAAATCTTTTATCTCCGGCTTATCTTCATGTGTTTTTGGATCATAAAGCATTGCAGTACAAATACAATATTTGCGGTCTGTGCGGGTCAATACATCATAATTAACACAACCTTGACAACCTCTCCAGAAAGCTTCGTCATCCGTTAATTGAGCAAAAGTAACAGGTACATACCCCAAATCGGTATTGATTTTCATGACAGCAGCACCCGACGTTAACCCAAATACCTTTGCATCAGGAAATCTATGACGACAAAGAGCAAAAGCCATCTGCTTGATACGTTTAGCTAAACCATGCCCTCGGAATTTATCAACAACAATAAGCCCCGAATTGGCAACAAATTGTTTATTACCCCAAGTTTCTATATAACAGAAACCTGCAAATTCTTTCCCGGCAAGAGCGATGATCGATTTGCCTTCTTTCATTTTAAGCTCCACATACTCGGGCGAGCGTTTGGCTATACCTGTACCACGCACCTTTGCGGCTGCTTCTATTGTATCTAATATAGTCTGAACATATTCGATATGTTTATCGCTGGCTATTTCGATAGTTATTTCTGGTTTTAATTCTTCTTTCATTTTTTTATCTGTCGATAAAATATTGTTGATCATTTCATATTTGGAATAAAGGAGGAAAGAGATGCTAGCACTTCTTCTCTGCTAATATTATCTTTGGGTATTATTAATATCGTATCGTCTCCGGCAACAGTACCTAGTATCGTTTGGTTAGCTTTTGAATCTATTTCTCCGGCAATAGCCATAGCATATCCGGGGCGAGTTTTTATAACTGCCAGTTGTCCAGAGAATTCAATACTAAGAAAACCAAATGATGATAGAGGCATTATATTTTCGGGCGAATTTACAATTGCATCAGCCAATTGGTATGCATAATTACCTCTTGGTGTTGGTGCTTTTATAATTTTCAGCTCTTTTATATCACGAGAAAGTGTTGCTTGTGTCACATCAAACCCTTTGTTTATTAGGGCATTTAGAAGCATATCCTGATTGGTTATATCCTCAGATAATATAACTTCTTTGATGGTTGTATGTCGGATTTTCTTTCTCATTTTGAATAAATATACATTTTATTCTGCAAATTTATACATAATATTGTATATTCAAACATATTTGAGATTATTTTTTGTATATATTGATGCTAAAAAACGATTTTGTATTAAGTAAAGGTGCTTTTATTTAATTAGAAGTATGCGGACAATATTTTCGATAGTTCTTTCAACATTTTCTTTTCCTTTCGAAAGAGCTTCTTCCAGAGAAACTGCTTGTGGTAAAATTCCCAAAATAGCATCAAAGCCACAGTCATATAGTTGATTTATACCTTCACCTATATATCCGGCAATGGCAATCACTTTTTTGTTTTCAGACTTAGCTACTTGAGCAACTCCATAGGGAGTTTTTCCGTATTGTGTTTGAAAATCAATACCACCCTCACCTGTAAATACAAAATCTGCTTGTTTGATAATTTCTTTTAAGTTGGTGTAGTTGATGATAATATCTATACCTCGTTTTAGTTTTGCATTTGTAAATGCAAGAATACCTGCACCCAAACCTCCAGCAGCTCCTGCACCGGGAATGTTTGCAATATCTTTATTTAGTTGTTGTTTTATTATTTCAGAATAATGATAAAGTGCATTATCTAAGATTTCTACCATCTGAGGTGTAGCTCCTTTTTGAGGACCAAATACTTTAGATGCTCCTGTTTCGCCATACAAAGTATTAGTTACATCACAGGCAACTTCCATTTCAATATTATCTAAACGAGAATCAAGTTTCGATATATCAATTCTCGCAAGTTGAGATAGTGCTTCGCCTCCAAATGGTAATTCACGATCTTGTTTATCTAAGAAGCGTGCACCTAATGCTTGGGCAAGCCCCACTCCACCATCATTGGTTGAGCTGCCTCCTATTCCTAGGATTATTTTCTTTATGCCTTTATCTAAACATGCTATGATTAATTGACCTGTACCATATGTTGTGGTAATTAAAGGATTACGGGTCTTTTCATTTATATACTGAATACCACTGGCGGATGCCATTTCTATTGCAGCGGTTGTTCCATCTCCCAGTATTCCGTATTGGGCAATAACAGGAGTATTTAGAGGACCTACAACTTCAAGGTTATATATTGTACCGTGGGTTGCATCTACTAATGATTGAACTGTACCTTCTCCCCCATCTGCCATCGGAACTTTGATACAGTTTGCATTGGGAAGTACCTTTCTTATGCCTTTTTCCATAGCCTCACATACTTCTTGTGCAGTCATAGAGCCTTTAAAAGAATCTGGTGCTAAAACAAATGTTAGATTTTCCATCGGTATTTTTATATAAAGTCTGTTTGTTTTCTGAATGCAATATAAAGTTAATAAAAAAGCTCCTGAAATAATTTTATTTCAGGAGCTTTCTGTAAATGATATACTTTCGATTTATAACCGATTATTTCTGTTGTGCTAGCTAAAGTAATAAAAGGTCTGAACCCTTAAATAGTCTCAATGTTTACTACATCCTCTAATTTAATATCTTCAGAAGAAGAGCCTATCATAATTTTGAATTTTCCGGGTTCTACAATTTGTTTCATTTGCTGATCAATGATTGAGAAATCGTTTTTAGAAAGTTCAAATGAAACAGTTTTACTTTCACCTTTTTTCAGATTAATACGTGAGAAGTGTTTTAGTTGTTTTACCGGACGAACTGTAGATGCAACTTCATCGCGTATATAAAGTTGAGCAACTTCATCGCCATCAAAATTACCAGTATTTGTAATTGTAAATTCTGCCGTGTAACTTGTATTATTTACTTTGCGAATAGCTAGATTACTATATTCAAAAGATGTATAGCTTAAGCCAAAACCAAAGGGATAAAGTGGAGCTTGAGTCATTTCTACATAATCATGGCTCTTTGGATTTCTCTGATTATAATATACTGGTAATTGACCTACTGAACGAGGTACAGAAATAGGCAAACGACCTGCGGGGTTATAATCTCCAAATAGAATATCAGCAATAGCGTTTCCTCCCTCTTGCCCTGGATACCATGCTGTAAGAAGTGCATTTGCATTTTCATCAGCCCAGTTCATATTTAATGGACGTCCTTCAATATATACTACAATAACAGGGGTACTTGTTGCTTTTATTGCTTTTAATAGATCAAGCTGTTTTCCCATTAAGTCTAATGAGACTCTGTCGTATCCTTCGCCACTTTCCATATCGCTGATATTGTCTTTTGAAGCAACGGCAGCTCCTGTGTCAATATATTTTGTCTTGAAGTCACGAGCACTTGATCCTCCTACTACAACTATTGCAACATCTGCATTTTTTGCAGCAACAACAGCCTCTTGTATTTCTAGGTTTGTAGTATCTCTGATTGCTGTTCCTTTTACATATTGAATCTGAGAAGCATTCAGTTTTGATTTAATTCCATCTAAAACTGTCTTTATATTATCTCTTTCTTGAGGTGCTGTATAATCTCCTAATTGATTATAGATGTTATCGGCATTAGGTCCTATAACGGCTACTTTTTTTATGTTCTTGTTTAGAGGTAAAATATTCTTTTCATTTTTAAGAAGAGTAACAGACTCTTGTGCTACTTTACGAGCTAAATCAATATGTTCTTGGTTTCTGATATTTGTAGCTACTTGTTTTACATCTACATAAGGATTTTCAAAAAGTCCCATTGCAAACTTCAACCTAAGAACATGTCTAACTGCTTCATCAATAACAGACTCTTTTACTTTGTTGTTTTTCACTGCATCAATTAATAGAAAGAAAGCATTTCCTCCTAAATCAACGTCCAATCCTGCATTAGCGGATAAAATAGCTGCATCCTGTATATTGTCTACAACATGGTGGCTTCCTTTCAGACCTTCGATACTACCAAGATCAGAAACTGTAAAACCATTAAATCCCCATTCTTTACGAAGTACATCTTTTAAGAGGTACTCATAAGAAGTACAAGGAATACCATCAATAGAATTGTATGCAGTCATCACAGATAATGCACCTGCTTTTACTGCTGCTTGAAAAGGAGGGAGATAATTTTCTCTAAGGTCTCTCATTCCTACACTATTTGGGTTTCCATTATGACCACCTTCGGGTACACCATAAGCCACAAAGTGTTTAAGGGTTGATATAAGGCTATTTTCTTTAGTTAAATCGCCCCTACCGAAACCTTTTACAAACGCTTCGCCCATGCGAGCTATCAAGATTGGATCTTCTCCATAAGTTTCTTCGGTACGAGACCAGCGAGGCTCTCTAGCTAAATCAAGCACAGGACCATATCCAATGTGTGAACCTTGTAAGCGAGCTTCTTGTGCGATTGTAGAACTCATTTTAGTTAATAACTCAGGATTCCAAGTTGCAGCCTGACCTATGGCAGTCGGAAAAACAGTTGTTCCGATAGCCATATGTCCGTGAGGACATTCTTCAGCTAAGAAGATAGGAATTCCTAAACGTGTATTTTCTATAATATATTTTTGAAGTGCATTTCCTGCTTCAGCAGCTAAAGTAGGATTTAATCCGTTTTCTAATGTTTTCTGAGTCCATGGATCAGCACGGAAGGTTGCCCACAGCATACCGATCTGTCTTTCTTTTACGATATCTTCAAATTTCTTTGACTGTGTAACTTTATCGCCTTTTATCTCGTACATCTCCCATCCTAGTGGGCAAAGTAGCTGACCTACTTTTTCTTCAAGAGTCATGCGACTGACTAAGTCTTTAGTTCGTTCTTCCGCACTCAGTTTGGGATTTTTATACTTTGGTTGAGCATATGTATGTCCTAAAGATAAGGCTATACATAAAAGCAGTAATGTGTATTTCATCAGATAATATTATTTAATTATTAGGTAATTGCAATTATTGATATATCTTTTATTTCTTCAATGGAAAAATTCTGCTCATAAAGAATTTATTAAGTCTCGGATAAATTATCTTTTCTACTAAATAACTGAAAATAAGACAAATTATGAAATAAAATAGATATACAAGTCGGCTTCGTCCAAATAAAAAGTGTAGAAAAGTGGCTTCATGGACTAGAAACCAATGAGAAATATATATAACATAAGACATACTTGCAAAAGGGAGGAATAACCCAATTGTTTTATTAAAAAATTTCCAATTTGCTTTATACCATAGTATACCTATACATATTGCAAATAAGCCCCTCCAAAGGTGTGTGTTGAATAGGAATTCTTTTCCATCGGTTGGCTCAGTAAAAGTTATAATTAAAGCAGAAGCTAGAAGTACTAATAAAGGATATTTTAAATTGACAAAGGATATTCTTTTGTTGGATAAATATAACCTAGCTAATTCTACCCCAAACCACCAGATAACCATATCGATCATCAATTGAACAATGAAAACAGGATAAAATTGATATAATATACTAGAGATTATTCCTAAAGTGTAAATAATTATTGAAGACTTTTCTTTTAATTTATTGATGATAAAGAAAAATATCATATAATACCACCATTCATAGGCTAAAGACCACAGAGGTCCATTATTGAAAAGAGGAGCAAATATTGAGTCTGGCTGATTTGTATTTTGGAGCATTAGCAGATTGGTTATTAATCGAGGTATGGTAAAACCTTCCACTCCAAATTCCATTAATTGCACAAAATAGTTTGTTATAAAAACAAATATCAATGGAATGTATATTCTAAAGAATCGTTTAAAGAAATAAGATTTAAATGATTTATCTTTAGCTCGTTCATACGATAATTGAATAACAAATCCTGATATAACGAAAAAGATTGCAACTCCTAAATCTCCATAGTTCCAGATGAAATTGTATTCTGCTAAAGCATAAGATCGATCATGAAAAACATGGGCAAAGGTTACGTATATTGCAACGAATCCTCTAAGAGCTTCAATTCTGGTTATTTTGTTCATTCTTGATTATTAAGTCTAAGTCGCTCGATGCGTTGCAAAAGAGTTGGGTGTGAATAATAAACGAATACATTCCATGGATCAGGATTTAGATTACTTAAAGCTTCCACAGATAGTTTCTTTAGACCACTAATTAAAGAATCGCCTAAGCCAAAGCTTGCTGCATATGCATCTGCTTCATATTCATTCTTGCGACTTGCCATATTCATTAATAATCCGAGTAATAAGGATATAGGAGTGAAGAGAATTGAGAAAGCTATAATTCCTAGATGAAAAGATGGTATTTCGCTCCCTAATGCTAGTGCTAAAGTGGAGTTGTTTAAGAAAAAAGATAATATAAAAAGTAGTACTCCTATATATAATATAGATGTAATGAGATGCTGAATGATATGTTTTTTCTTGTAATGTCCTATTTCGTGTGCTAGTACAGCTACTATCTCATCTGTGGTTAGATCATTTATTAAAGTATCGAATAAAACAATTCTTTTTTTACTGCCTAAGCCTGTGAAATAAGCATTTGCTTTAGTTGATCGCTTTGATGCATCCATCACATAAATGTTCGTAAGCTCAAAACCGGCTTTTTGAGAAAATTTTTCAATAGCATTTCGTAGTTCTCCGGGTTCAAGAGGAGTTTGCTTATTAAAAAGGGGTACAATGATGTTGGAATAAAATAAAGTCATAAATAGAGAGAATGCTGTAATAAGCCCCCAAGCATACAACCATGCGTAATTTCCGAAGCCATTATAAAACCAAATCAGAAGAGTTAATATCAATCCGCCTAATATTACGGAAAGGATTAATCCTTTTAGTTGATCAATCCAAAATATTTGTAGTGTAGATTTATTAAATCCATACTTTTTCTCTATAACGAAAGTGTCATAAAGAGAAAATGGTAATGATATGATTTCGTTACCAATATATAGGATGCCAATAAATGCAAGAGAAACCAAAATACTATTATGGATATATCCTCTTACATATTGATCGAGATAACCAAATCCATTAAAAACAAGAATGAGCAAAATTATTACAAATGAAACGAATCCGGAAAATAGTCCAATTCTACTATTCTCTTTCTGGTAAGCTTGTTGTTTTTGATATTTTTCTTGGTCGTATATTCCGATTAATTGCTCAGGAATATTAGGGTTCATTCGTTTTCTATTTCTATATGCTAGATATTGAGTCCAAAGAAAATCAAGAATAACGAATAATAAGATTGTGTAATATATCATATAATAATTTTAGGTTCTAAATAAATAGTATTCCTTTATTATAGGGAATACTATTCGTATTATTTAGGGTCGCTCTTTATAGAGCAGATGTACCCCGTGTATATTGCTATACCATAAAATACTAAATCCATAAATTGAAATGTTTCTTTTACGATCATAATTATAGTATCACTATCGAGGCTAGAGAATGCTTCTGAATAGCTAAAATTTACTTCATCTGCAATTAAGCAAATCGAGCTGATAAGATTACCTATAAAGCATGTCAGTAAAGAAAGTATTGCTCCTATTACACCATATATAGGTGTTATTCCTTTGCCTAGTTTCTGAATAGAAAATCCGACTGCAAAACCTACACCTATAGCCATATAAGTGATTTGATATTTGGTTAGTACAGTTATTAATGACCATACAAGAATACATAGAACTGAAGCTAATACTCCACCAACCAATCCCATTGGTAAATTTTGTTGTGCTCTAAGCTCTTCAAGGCTAATGGTATCTCCCACATTGCCCTGAATCATATTCATTGCAGTCTCATTATCAATTATATTGGAATTATTATTTTCACTATTTGGCGAAAACAATGATCTGCTGTTAATTACTTCACGCTCATTGATAGTAGATGGCTCGCTTAGATTACTATCTTCTGATATTTCATTATGAGTGATATCAGTTTCTTCAAAGCCTTTGTTATAATCGTAATCGTGAATTTCATCAAAATCCCTGTTGCTCATAAATCAAATATTTAGTGTTAGTGTATGATTTGAAAAGTCTAATTCTTAGACATTATAAACAAAATGAAACTAAACTGTTACCCTAGCAAAAGGTGCAGCATCCATAGAACAAAACTCGTTGTCTAAATATTTATAGTGTCCCGATATAGCTACCATGGCAGCATTATCTGTTGTATAGCCAAACTTAGGTATATGAATTTTCCATCCAAAACGTTGGGCATGGTCTTCAAAAGCATCTCTCAGTCCTGAGTTTGCAGAAACTCCACCAGCTACAGCAACTTCTTTTATGTTTAAATCTTTAGCTGCTTTACGTAGCTTATCCATTAATATATCAATAATGGTTTTTTGCAGTGATGCACACAAATCTTCTTTATTATTTTCAATAAAATCAGGATCTTTTTTCAATTCATCCCTTAAGAAATATAGGAAAGAAGTTTTCAAACCACTGAAACTGTAATTATAACCTTGGATGTGTGGTTTATTGAATCTGAATTTATCAGGGTTACCTAGATTTGCCAATTTATTTACAATAGGTCCTCCGGGATAGCCTAATCCCATAACTTTCGCACATTTATCAAATGCTTCTCCGGCAGCATCATCAATCGTTTGCCCTATAATTTCCATCTTTTTGTGAGACTTAACAACAATGATTTGAGAATTTCCTCCTGATACCAGTAAGCATAAGAAAGGAAAAGCTGGCTGATCTTGGTCGTCTTTATCTTCCTTTATAAAATGTGCTAAAACATGTGCTTGTAAGTGATTTACATCAATCATCGGGATGTTCAATGCTGTAGATAGCCCCTTAGCAAAAGATGTTCCCACTAAGAGGGAGCCCATTAAACCTGGACCTCTGGTAAAAGCAATGGCAGTAATATCTTCTCTTGATATACCTGCTTTCTTTAAAGCTTCATCTACTACGGGGATTATACTCTGTTGGTGAGCTCGAGATGCTAGCTCGGGAACAACCCCTCCATAGCTTTCGTGAACTTTTTGACTGGATATGATGTTTGATAGTAAAACACCGTCTTGTATTATAGCGGCAGCGGTATCATCGCATGATGATTCTATACCTAATATATTAATCATAATAATTATAGCCTTTATATATAAAATTGTTATACAAATGTATGGGTTTATTTCTGTTTCTCAAATAGTAAAATCGCGATATAAATACATTAAATTAGCACAAGATACTATTTATCAGGTTATTTATTATTAAGTGTCACTTAGACCTTTTTTTGAAATAAATTTATCTTTATATCCAAAATTTATTTAACTTTGCCTCGTACAGAAATTTTACGCAGATTCTTAAATTAATATGAAGTATGTTATCACTTTACTCTTCCTTTTCGTTTCATTATCATCACTGTATAGTTGTACCAGCAATAGTAAACAACGGAATGACTCTGCATCGATACAAAATCAAGGCGAATTAATTAGCATTAAGCGCTTCGATCAGGATTTATATAGATATTTACAAAACCCATCTTCACTACAACAAGACTCTCTAATTGGGTCATACGGAAAGTTTATGGAAGCTTTTGGGACTGTAACTATTAATAATTCTGATATTAGTGTTGCGTCTTATTTTTCTGACTTAAAAGGCTATTTCTCAAATCCGATGCTTTCTCAAATATACAAGGATGCTTTGGATACGTTTAGTGTGGTGCTTCCATATGAGAAAGAATTATCAGTTGCAGATGAACTTATTCGAAAGTATTTTGCAGGTAAGCAATTGCCTACTTTAGGAATGCATGTCTCGGGCTTTAAAGCTAATACAATTGTTCTAGCTGATTTTATTTCTATTTCTTCTGATAGATATCTAGGTACGGATTATTCAGGTTATAAAGATTTTTTTGAAGACTATCAACGTCAGCAAATGAAACCGGAAATGATTAGTCGAGATTATCTTAAAGCGTGGATTCTCACAGAAATACCAATTTCCAATAAGCGTAAGGATTTATTGGCGGAAATTATAAATGAAGGAAAAATTCTATATACTTTGCAATTACTTCTACCTAATTGGGGGGAGGCTGCCTTAATTGGTTATACTTCTGAACAACTAGACTGGAGCAAGAATAAAGAAAAAGAGATATGGAAAGTTACAGTTGATCAAAATTATCTGTTCACTACTGATTATATGACTATCTTAAAGTATTTGGAGGAAGCTCCATATACAGCAACAATTTCAACAGATTCTCCAGGTCGATTAGGTGCATGGATTGGTTGGCAGATAGTAAAAGCATATGCTGCAAATACTGGTGCAAGTTTAGATTCGATAATTAAAGAATCGGATATGCAAAATATTCTCAAGCAATCAAAATACAATCCTTGAAATATAGACGCTTAATATATTGATATTTAAGTAAAATATCGAAAATACAGATAAAGTTATTGACATTTAGTGTTGATAACTTTATCTTTTTATACGAATAAATTTAATGTATCTTTGGAATACTTTTAGGTAAAACTCATTATGGAAAATAACAAGAAAGGTCAGCAACGCAAAGGAGGCCGAGCCAAAGATAATACAATGCAAAGTCCGGAGATCGGACGAATTCAACCACAAGCAAGAGAATTAGAAGAGGCTGTTTTAGGGGCGCTTATGCTCGAAAAAGATGCTTATTCATTGGTGAGTGACATCTTGAAACCTGATAGTTTTTATGATACTATACACCAGATAGTGTATCGTGCTATTGTAAGTTTAATATCTAAACAGGCTCCTGTGGATATGCTTACAGTAGTAGAAGAATTAAAGAAGACAGGAGAGTTAGAATCCGTAGGAGGTCCTGTTTATATTGCTCAACTTACTGAAAAAGTGGCTTCTGCGGCACATATAGAGTTTCATGCTCGCATTATAGCTCAAAAATATTTGGCACGTGAATTGATTGGTTTTTCTTCGGAAATAACTAATAAAGCTTTTGACGAAACATTTGATGTGGATGACTTGATGCAGGAAGCAGAGAGTAAGCTATTCGAGATGTCGCAAGGTAATGTGAAAAAGGATGTGCAACAGATTAATCCGGTTATTAAAGAAGCTTTACAGCTTTTGGAAATCGCAGCCAATCGTCCAGAAGGATTAAGCGGGTTGCAAACAGGTTTCCATAATCTAGATAAGATTACTTCGGGTTGGCAGAATTCTGACTTGATTATTATAGCAGCTCGTCCTGCGATGGGAAAAACGGCTTTCGTTTTGTCTATGGCTAAAAATATGTCGGTAACATATAATTATCCTGTAGCATTATTCTCTCTGGAGATGTCAAACGTTCAGCTGGTAAATCGTTTGATCGTAAATACTTGTGAGATTCCCGGTGAGAAGATAAAGAACGGTCAGCTTGCCCCATATGAGTGGGAACAGCTAGACTTTAAGATAAAAGAATTATATGACGCTCCCCTATTTATAGATGATACACCAAGTTTGTCGGTATTCGAATTAAGAACTAAAGCACGTCGTCTTGTTCGTGAGCATGGTGTGAGAATGCTTATTATTGACTACTTGCAGTTGATGAATGCTAGTGGAATGGCTTATGGTAGCCGTGAACAAGAGGTAAGTATGATTTCTCGTTCGCTTAAGGGGTTAGCAAAGGAATTGAATATTCCTATTATCGCTCTTTCGCAGCTTAACCGTGGAGTTGAGGGACGTACAGGTATTGAAGGTAAGCGTCCTCAATTATCTGACCTTCGTGAGTCGGGAGCTATTGAGCAGGATGCAGATATGGTATGTTTTATACACCGTCCTGAATATTATAAAATATTGGAAGATGAAAAGGGTAATTCTTTATTAGGAATGGCCGAAATTATTATAGCAAAACACCGTAATGGTGCAACCGCAGACGTTCTACTTCGATTCAAGAGTGAGTTTGCTCGTTTTCAGAATGTGGAAGACGAATATAATGCCGATGGAGCACAATTCATGTCTAAAATGAGTACTACTCCTTCTGCTGAAAGCTTTCCTCCTATGTCAGGTAATGATGTTGTTCCATTCTAATTTATCCATTCGCTTTTTAATAGAGAATAGTATAGTCGGCTAACATAGTTATTGTTCATGTTAATCTCTTAGTGTGCCTTCATATTTGAAGCCGACTTTTCTTATTACTCCTTTTGATGCTATATTGTTCTCCTTATGACAAACTTGGATTTTGTGGAAATTGATTTTCTCAAATCCATATTGAAGAATATTTTTTACAGCCTCAGAGGCGTATCCTTTGCGATGAAATTTACTTCCAATACAATATTCTATTTCTCCAAAATGATTTTTACTGTCTACAAGAAAAAAAGCTATTTGCCCGATGCAGATCTGGGTTGATTTCTCTATGATTGCCCATCTATAATAGCTTTCTTGAGAATAAGATGTTATGTAGTTGTTTAGCAATTCTTTTACTTCCTCTTCAGTAGTGTATATGGGTTCCGAATACATAGATTGTATATTAGGGTCACTTACCCAATAATCAAGCATATTTTTGTTATCATCATAAGAGAATTGTCTTAGAGTTAAATTTTTAGATTCGATCATTTGTGTTCCGCAGTGTGTAAGCATAGTTTTTTTGTATAATAGGTTATTTCAAAGACTCGAAAAAAGGAATAAAAAAGGCTATCTTATTTTATTAAGATAGCCTTTTTCTATATAACTTATTAAAGAAGAGTATTATCTCAAAAACAATAGCTCTCTGTACTTAGGTAGAGGCCACATGTTGTTATCAACAATAAGTTCTAATTTATCGATGTGGTAGCGTATCTCGTCTAAGAATGGAGCTACGGCATCGTGATATTCAATTGCTTTTTCGCGTTCGCTTTCTATGTTATTTGCTTTTTTACGAGCATCAATCATACCATGTACTTTTGCATTTACAGCATTTACATGAATTGATATTTTTTCGATTAAGCGAATTTGTTCTTCTGCCATTTCCTGGAATTTTACAGGATCTGTAAATATCTTTTGTAGGTTGGCTACATTTTCCAATAGAATAGATTGGTATGTAATAGCTACGGGGATAATATGATTAAGAGCTAAGTCTCCAAGAACACGAGATTCAATTTGGATTTTCTTAACGTAAGTTTCCCATTTCACTTCGTTACGAGCATGAAGTTCTACTTCTGATAGAATGCCCGAAAAAGTTTTGATACTTTGCTTTGAAGTATAGCTATCGTAGATAACAGGTACACTTGTTTCGCAATCTAAACCTCTTTTCTTAGCTTCAACTTTCCACTCATCACTATATCCATTACCATTGAATCTGATGACTCTTGATTCTTTGATATATTTTTTCAGGATTTCGTATAAAGCTTCTTCTTTCGATTTGCCTTTGTTGATAAGTGCATCAACTTCAATTTTGAAAGTTCTTAATTGTTCGGCTACCGAAGCATTTAATGCAGTCATTGCCGAAGCACAGTTTGCAGACGATCCAACAGCTCTAAATTCGAAACGGTTACCTGTAAAAGCAAAAGGTGATGTTCTGTTACGATCGGTATTGTCTAGTAAAATCTCTGGAATTTGACCTACACCTAAACTTACTCCTTTTTTATCGTCAACAACAATTGCGTCTTTTACGCTACTGCTTTCAAATTTATCAAGAATATCACTTACTTGTGTACCCAAGAATACAGATATAATTGCAGGAGGAGCTTCGTTTGCACCTAAGCGGTGAGCGTTGGTTGCAGAAGATATCGATGCTTTTAGCAATGCATTGTTTTTATGAACGGCAGCTAAAATATTTACAATAAAGGTAATGAATTGAAGGTTTTCCTCAGTATCCTTACCTGGAGAAAGAAGATTAACACCTGTATCTGTTCCTAATGACCAGTTGTTGTGTTTGCCCGATCCATTGATGCCTTTAAATGGTTTTTCATGAAGAAGTACACGGAAAGAATGGCTACGAGCTATTTTTTCCATTAATGACATAATCAATAAGTTTTGATCTACTGCCAAATTACATTCTTCATATATAGGAGCTAACTCAAATTGGTTAGGTGCTACTTCGTTGTGACGTGTTTTTACAGGAATACCCAATTCGTATGATTGGTATTCAAGGTCTTCCATGAATTTCAATACACGTTGTGGAATTGATCCGAAGTAGTGGTCTTCCAATTGTTGATTTTTTGCACTTTCGTGACTCATCAGAGTTCTACCTGTTAAAGCTAAATCAGGACGAGCTGCGTATAAATCTTCATCTACAAGGAAGTATTCTTGCTCCCATCCTAAGAAGGAATATATTTTAGATACTTGAGGATCAAAATAGTGGCAAACATCCATTGCAGCTTTACTTACAGCTGATATAGATTTTAATAAAGGAGTTTTATAATCCAAAGACTCTCCTGTATATGATATAAATATAGTTGGTATACATAGGGTATCGCCAATAATAAATGCAGGTGAAGATGGGTCCCATGCCGAATATCCACGAGCTTCGAAAGTGTTACGAAGACCTCCCGATGGAAAGCTAGACGCATCTGGCTCTTGTTGAGCTAATATTTTTCCGCTAAACTCTTCGATCATACCACCATTTCCGTCGTGCTCTACAAAAGCGTCATGCTTTTCGGCAGTACCATCAGTTAATGGATGAAACCAGTGAGTGTAGTGTGTAGCTCCATTTTCTAAAGCCCACATACGCATACCCGCAGCAACATGCTCGGCTATTGCTCTGTCTATAACTTCTCCTTTGTCTATAACTTTGGTTATAGCTTTGAAAGTAGCTTTAGACAAATACTGAATCATTGTCTTACGGTTAAAAACTTTGTTTCCAAAATACGCTGACGTTTTTTCTTTAGGCTTCTCAACCTCTACGGGTTTTCTGTTTGCAGCAGCAGCAACAGCTTTAAAACGTAACTTTGACATATTAAGCTAGTTTAATTGGGTTTTGTTATTTAGAGTTTTATTTTTTTTAGTCGAAGAACGGCTTCTTTTGTATTTTCGAGTGTACCAAAAGCAGTTAGTCGTAAGTAGCCTTCGCCACTAGGACCAAAGCCTACTCCGGGTGTTCCTACCACATTTAGCTCATTTAGGAGATAATCGAAAAATTCCCAAGAAGACATACCATTTGGAGTTTTCACCCAAATGTAAGGAGAGTTTATACCTCCATATACTTTTAATCCTTGCTCAGTAAGGCCTTCTCTTATTATTTTTGCATTGTTCAGATAATATTCAATAGTATCTTTCACTTGCTTTTTTCCTTCGGGAGAATAGCAAGCTTCGGCTGCGCGTTGAATTATGTAAGGTACACCATTAAATTTAGTTGTATGGCGACGATTCCATAATTTATTTAAAGAAACTTCCTCACCTTTGCTAGTATATGCCATTAAATCTTTAGGCACAACTGTATACGCACAACGTGTACCTGTAAATCCTGCGGTTTTTGAAAAACTGCGAAATTCAATAGCTACTTTTTTAGCTCCTTCAATTTCGTAAATACTATGAGGCACATCATCCTCTGTGATATATGCTTCGTATGCAGAATCAAATAGAATTAAAGCTTTGTTTTCTAATGCATAATCAACCCAGACTTTCAATTCGCTTTTAGTAAGCGTAGTTCCCGATGGATTGTTTGGATAGCATAAATAGATAATGTCAACTTTAGTAGTTGGTAATTGGGGTACAAAGTTATTTTCGGCAGTACAAGGTAAATATACAATTTTATTCCATTTACCGTCTGCGCCTAAATCGCCTGCACGACCAGCCATTACATTAGTATCGATATATACTGGGTATACAGGGTCAGTAATAGCTACAATATTATCTGTACCTAAAATATCACCGATATTACCTGTGTCACTTTTAGAACCATCGCTGACAAATACTTCGTCAGTTTGAATATCTAATCCGTGAGCTTTATAATCATTTTCTACAATTTTGTTAACTAAAAAGTCATAACCTTGTTCAGGACCGTATCCTCTGAAAGTTTCGGCAGAAGCCATTTCATCAACAGCTTTATGCATCGCATCTATAGAAGCTTGCGGAAGAGGCTTGGTTACATCGCCAATACCCAAGCGTATAACATCTGCTGTGGGGTTAGCTATTTTAAATTCGTTTACTTTTCGAGCTATTTCCGAGAATAAATAGCTTCCCGGCAGTTTCGTATAATTTTCGTTTATCAATACCATTTGTACTAACTATTTTATTGGTATATTTTTCAATTAAAAACAATAAAAAGGTCTGAGACCTTATAAAATTGTTCCTTCAAATACAGTTACGGCTTCACCGGTCATATATACGTGATTGTTACTTTCACGCCATTCGATATCCAAATCTCCACCTAATAAATGTATTTTTATTTTTCTATCACAATGTCCGTTTAATATAGCAGCAACAGCCGCTGCACAAGCACCTGTTCCGCAAGCAAGAGTCTCCCCTGCCCCACGTTCCCAAACACGCATGTTTAAAGTGTTACGATCTATAACCTCTATAAACTCGGTATTTGTTTTACGGGGAAATATTGGGTTTGTCTCGAACTTTGGACCTAATACAGGTAAATTAAAATCTTTGATTCCTTCTGTAAAAACTACTGTATGAGGATTTCCCATAGATACACAAGAAATTTGCCACTCTTTTCCATCGATGTTTAGTGGATAGTTAAGAACAGGATTCTGAGTAATATTTACAGGGATTAGAGTTGGATCGAGAATTGGTTCTCCCATATCTACTGTTACTTTGCGAGTTTTAGAGTCTCCTTCAAGCAATGTGATATATTTAGTTCCAGCTTTAGTTTCTAATGTAATTTCTTTTTTGTTGGTTAGTTTATTATCATAAACGTATTTACCAACACATCGGGTTGCGTTTCCGCACATTTCAGCTTCAGAGCCATCGGAGTTAAACATTTGCATTCTGAAATCACAACTGTTTGATGGTAATATAAGAACAAGACCATCTGATCCTATTCCGAAATTTCTGTTGCTTAAGCTAATTGCAAGTTGCGAAGCATTTTCTATATTTTCTGTCAATCCGTTGACATAAATATAGTCATTTCCTGCACCATGCATCTTTGTAAATTTCAAGTTTTTCATCCTTTTAAATAGCAACTTTTTAGTCTGATATTTTTTATACTACAAAAGTGATATAAATTATTTAATCTCGCAAGATTTAATGTGTATTTTTTATGTTTGTTGTGATAAAAATATCATTTTGAGATTATTTGTTTTTTATTTGTTTCAAAAAGATAGTTAAAGTGATTGCTTGCTGAAAATATACTAACTTATTATATTTAAGATAGATATTGTCTTATTTCCTAAAATAGAATAACATGAGATTTATTGTAGTAAATAAGCACACAAATTTCTATTATAGTTAATATTATTTGTAAGGCAGTATTTTGAAATATTACAGATATTATAACTGTCTGGTTTTTCTTTGAATAATGAAAAACGAATCTGATTAATTCTTGCTTTTAGAGATATTACAGCTTTAGATGATTTGTAATTTAAACTTTACTTTAGGATTTAAACCAAAATACCATCTTGCTAGATTTTTACTGATTATATTGTCATAATATAAGTGAGGAATATATCTTTAGGTTGTTTCAGATGGCTAATATTTCTTGGTATAACTTGTAGTTTTCATCATCAAAGCACACAAAAATAACAGTCTTTAATTGGCTACTTTCCGTTTCAAGGAAAGATTTTACTGCATTAATTGTAATCTCAGCAGCTTCGATTTTAGGAAACTTATAAACTCCAGTACTTATATTGGGGAAAGCAATGGAAGTTATTTGCAGATCTTTGGCAATATTTAATGAATTATAGTAGCAATTAGCAAGAAGTTGGTTATTGTTCGTATTGCTTTTATTCCATATGGGACCGACTGTGTGTATTACATATTTTGCAGGAAGTAAACCAGCGGTAGTATATACAGCTTCACCCGTTTTGCATCCACCTTGCTTGCTTCTAATGATTTTACATTCTTCCAAAATTTGGCTACCACCTTTTCTGTGAATGGCTCCATCAACTCCTCCGCCACCAAGTAAAGAAGAATTTGCAGCATTAACTATAGCATCTGCATGAATTGTTGTTATGTCTCCTTTTATTAATTCTATAGCTGTGTTTTTAATTTTCATGTGTTGGATAATTTAGGGTTTCAAATTATTTACTCACTAACACAAAATTACTCAATAGAATGCTTGTAAACGAAAAAAGCAATATAGAATCGCTTCTACATTGCTTTTATGTGCGTTAAATATTTAGGACTTAATTTTCGTAAGCTTCGGCGTGAACGGTTTTTACTGCACGTCCAGATGGATCTATTCTGTTTTTGAATGAAGCATCCCATTCTAAAGCAACGGCACTACTGCACGCTACGGATGGAACGGAAGGTACGGTTCCCGCAGCGGATGCCGAAGGGAAATGTTCTTCAAACATTGTACGATACCAATATTCTTCTTTAGACATAGGCGGATTAATAGGGAAACGCTCTGAGGCCTTTTCCATTTGCTTGTCAGTCACTTTTTTGCTAGCCACTTCACGCAAGGTATCAATCCAATTATAGCCAACACCATCCGAGAATTGTTCTTTTTGTCTCCATGTTACACTTTCTGGTAAATATCCTTCGAATGCTTTACGTAGAGCATATTTTTCCATCTTTCCATTTCCACATATTTTATCCTGTGGATTCATTCGCATCGCAATATCCATAAATTCTTTGTCAAGAAAAGGTACACGCCCTTCAACTCCCCAAGCAGCCAATGTTTTGTTAGCACGAAGGCAATCGTATAAATGTAATTTATCTAGTTTACGAACAGTTTCTTCGTGTAAAGCTTTTGCATTGGGTGCTTTGTGAAAGTATAAATAACCTCCGAATATTTCATCAGAACCTTCTCCTGATAGTACCATTTTCACTCCCATCGATTTGATAAAACGGGCAAGTAGATACATAGGTGTAGATGCGCGTACTGTGGTTACATCGTAAGTTTCGATATGATAAATAACATCACTCAAAGCATCAAGTGCCTCTTCTACGGTGAAGTGTATTTCGTGATGTACAGTTCCTATATAATCTGCTACTTTTTGAGCTGCAATTAAATCGGGTGCACCTTCTAAACCAATAGCAAAAGAGTGTAACTGTGGCCACCAAGCTTCGGTCTCATTGTTATTTTCGATACGTCTGGCTGCAAACTTCTTGGCAACAGCAGATATAATAGATGAATCTAATCCTCCCGAAAGTAGTACTCCGTAAGGTACATCAGACATTAATTGGCGATGGACAGCATCCTCCAGTCCTTTTTTAAGAACTTCTAAGTCTGTATTATTGTCCTTTACATTGTCATACTCCATCCAATCGCGTTTGTACCATTGTTTAAGCTCTCCATCGCGACTATCATAATAGTAGCCTGCCGGAAATTCTTTGATATTGGGACATATACCTTCCAAAGCTTTTAGCTCGCTGGCTACATAAAATTGTCCGAAATCGTCATATCCCATATATAAAGGAATGATTCCCATATGATCGCGACCAATCAGGTACGAATTGTTTTCGATATCATAAAGAGCAAAAGCATAAATACCATTGAGCTCATCAAATAGATTTATCCCTTTTTCTTGATATAAAGCTAATAGGACTTCACAATCAGAATTAGATTGAAATTCGTATTTTCCTTTAAATCGATTTCGTATATTTTGATGATTATATATTTCGCCATTTACAGCTAATACAAGATTCTTATCTTTATTGTATAAGGGTTGACCACCTGACTTAATATCAACGATAGAAAGTCTTTCGTGTACTAATATTGCTTTCTCGCCACAATAGATTCCAGACCAATCTGGACCACGATGACGTATGCGTTTTGCCATTTTTAGTACCTGAGAACGTAGATTAGTTAAATCTTGCGTTAAATCGAATGCTCCTACGAATCCACACATATTATTAGTTTGTTTTTAGTCGAAATTTTGACAAATATATGTTATTTTATTTTGTAATTGTATGTTTTTGTAGAATAAAAACACTTAAATGGTATAAATAGTTCCCAAAAAGTAAATAAATGAATGTTTAAACGTATTGTTTTTGTTAAAATTTGAATTTTTGACTATAAAAACAATTTAAAAGTAACAAAATATATTATATTTGCAGATATTATTGTCTTTTTAGTCTTTTAGATGGGGTAAAAAGAAAATATTGATTCACTTATCTTATATCAACTAAGTAATATGCAAGACTTATCATTAGTAGAGCAAAATGGGTTATACGACCCCACATATGAACACGATGCTTGCGGTGTTGGTTTAATTCTTCATCTTAAAGGAGCTAAATCACACGCCATTGTAGAAAATGGTTTACAAGTATTGGAAAATATGACGCACCGTGGAGCTGAGAGTGCCGATAGCAAAACTGGTGATGGTGCAGGTATTATGCTACAAATACCACACGAATTTATTCTTCTTCAAGGCATTCCCGTTCCCGAAAAAGGACATTATGGTACTGGGCTTGTATTTCTTCCTAAGGACGAAATGGAAGCTGAGATCTATATGATTACACTGTCGGATCTTATTGAGAGAGATGGTTTAAACCTTTTGGCAGTAAGGGATGTACCTGTGAATAGCGATATTTTGGGCGAAACATCAAAAGCCAGTGAGCCGACTATCAAACAAATATTTGTTACAGGAGAAGGTTTATCGCAAGATCAATTGGAACTGAAACTCTATTTGTTAAGAAAAAAGATAGAGAAAGTAATTTTGAGTTCTACAATTAAGGATAAACGTAATTCTTATATTGTCAGCTTATCAACTAAGAGGATTATATATAAAGGGATGCTTACCTCTCTTCAATTGAGACATTATTTCCCCGATTTGTTAAATCCTAATTTTACAAGTGGAATAGCTTTAGTACACTCTCGTTTTAGTACAAATACGTTTCCTACATGGGATTTGGCTCAGCCATTCAGAATGGTAGGACATAATGGAGAAATAAATACTATCAGAGGTAACCGATTGTGGATGGAAGCACGCGAAAGTGTTGTAAAATCAGAATCTTTGGGTGACATGAAAGAAATATGGCCTATCGTACAACATGGAATGAGTGATAGTGCTTCGTTTGACAATGTATTGGAATTTCTTGTGATGTCGGGCAAATCATTACCTCATGCTTTGGCAATGATGATTCCCGAATCTTGGAACTTTAAAAACCCAATATCTTCCGATCTTAAAGCATTCTATGAATATCACAGTATATTTATGGAACCTTGGGATGGGCCTGCAACCATACTATTTTCAGACGGACGTTATGCTGGAGGTTTGTTAGATAGAAACGGACTTCGCCCTGCTCGTTACCTTATTACGCACAACGATGTAATGGTGGTAGCTTCTGAAACCGGTGTTCTTTCTTTTGAGCCTTCGGAGATAAAAGAAAAAGGACGCTTGAAACCTGGTAAAATGTTGATGGTAGATACCCTAGAGGGTACTATCCAATATGATCCCGAATTAAAAGAAAGCTTAGCAAAAGCTTATCCATATAGAGATTGGTTAAATAAAAACAGAATCTCGTTAGACGATATTTCTTCTGGAAGAAGTATTAAATACTCTCTGGATAATTATTCTCAGCATTTAAAAGTTTTCGGATATTATAAAGAAGATATTGAGAGAATAATTACACCAATGGCTGTGGATGGTAAAGAACCAATAGCTTCCATGGGGAATGATACTCCTGTGGCGGTATTGTCAAGTAAACGTTATCGTTTATTTACTTACTTCCGTCAGTTATTTGCACAAGTAACTAACCCTCCTATTGACCCTATTCGTGAAGAATTGGTAATGTCATTATCAGGTTACATAGGCTCGCTTCATAAAAATATATTGGAGCCAATGCCCGAACATTGTAAGATGGTTGGCTTGTCGCATCCTATTATTACTAATCGTGAACTTGACCTTTTAGTACATATCGAGTATAAAGGTTTCAAAGCTGAAACCTTATCATTATTATTCAATCCTAAAGACGGTGCGGCAGGTTTAGAAAAAGCTATCGAAGATTTATGTTTGAAAGCTGAAAAAGCTGTAGACAAAGGCAGTAACTATATCATTATTTCCGACAGAGGTATTGATGCCAATCATGTGGCAATACCTTCGCTGTTGGCGGTTTCTGCGGTTCATCATTACTTGATAGATCGCCGTAAACGTATGCAGATTGATATTGTAGTAGAATCTGCCGAACCTCGTGAAGTGATGCACTTTGCCCTATTATTTGGATATGGAGCTAATGCGGTTAATCCTTATTTGGCATTTGCAGTTCTCGAAGATTTAGTGAAAAGCGGAACTATTCAACTCGATTTCCATACAGCAGAAAAGAACTACATTAAGTCTATCGACAAAGGATTGTTGAAGACCCTTTCTAAAATGGGTATTTCTACTTTAAAGAGTTACTTAGGTGCTCAACTGTTTGAAGCAATAGGAATTAGCTCTGCTGTTATAAATAAATACTTCAAGGGTACAACTTCTAAAATTGAAGGTATAGACCTGAAAGATATTGCAGCCGATACAATTGAAGCCCACACCGAAGCATACGAAGTTGATTATATCGACAGTTCGTTAATTAATCAAGGAATATATGCTTGGAGACGTGATGGTGAAGATCATGCTTGGAATCCCGAAACGATAACCAAACTTCAATTGGCTACACGCTTGGGCAGTTATAAGAAGTTCAAAGAGTACACGGAATCCATTGATAAAAAAGAAGAAAAATTATTCTTACGTGATTTCTTGGATTTTGATACAAATACCCCTATCAATCTTGATGAAGTAGAGCCTGTTTCGGAAATAACTAAACGATTTGTAACGGGTGCTATGTCATTCGGTTCGATCAGCCGCGAAGCTCATGAAGCGATGGCGATTGCCATGAATGCCATCGGAGGAAAAAGCAATACAGGTGAAGGTGGAGAATTACCCGAGCGTTTTGCAACCAATGCCCGATCGGCTATTAAGCAAGTTGCCTCAGGGCGTTTTGGTGTGACTACCGAATATCTGGTAAATGCAGACGAAATTCAAATCAAAATAGCTCAGGGAGCAAAACCCGGAGAAGGTGGTCAGTTACCCGGTTTTAAAGTAGATAAAGTGATTGCTAAAACACGTCACTCTATTCCCGGAATCTCATTGATATCTCCTCCCCCACATCACGATATTTACTCGATAGAGGATTTGGCTCAATTGATTTTTGACTTGAAGAATGTCAATCCGCAAGCTATTGTGAGTGTGAAGCTAGTGTCCGAAAGTGGTGTTGGTACTATTGCTGCCGGAGTTGCAAAAGCAAAAGCCGATCTTATATTGATAAGCGGATGCGAAGGAGGTACAGGAGCAAGTCCTGTAAGTTCAATCAAACATGCAGGTTTACCTCTCGAAATCGGATTAGCAGAAGTTCAACAAACACTTGTAATTAATGATTTACGTGGACAAATTCGCTTGCAAACTGATGGACAATTAAAAACAGGTCATGACATTATAGTGGCCTCTATGCTTGGAGCCGAAGAATTTGGATTTGCTACAAGTGCATTGATAGTTCTTGGTTGTATAATGATGCGTAAGTGTCATATAAATACTTGCCCAGTAGGTGTTGCTACTCAGGATGAAGAACTGAGAAAGAAATTTATCGGAAAGAGTGAATATTTGATTAACTATTTCAGCTTCTTGGCTCAAGAGGTCCGTGAGCATCTAGCTGCTCTTGGATTTACTTCTTTAGATCAGGTTGTCGGACGTACAGACTTGCTGAAATATGTAAAAGATAATTCGAGCAGTAAATTGAGTAAGTTAGATTTATCGAGAATCATTTACTCCCCCGAAGCTGCTAAAATGAACGCTGTAAAACAAGTTAAAGGACAAGATCATAAATTACAGGAAGTAATGGATGTTGAATTGATAAAAACTTCTCGTCCAGCCATTGAAAAAGCCATGCCTGTAGAACTGTCTCGTTCCATAAAAAATACAGATAGAGCTGTTGGTTCTATGCTTTCGGGTGAAATAGCAAAACGTTATGGAAATGACGGATTGCCTACCGATACTATTCAATGTACCTTTAAAGGATCTGCGGGACAAAGTTTTGGAGCGTTCCTTTCTCATGGAGTAACTTTCAAGCTTGAAGGTGATGCTAATGATTATGTTGGTAAAGGGCTGTCTGGTGGTAAACTAGTGATTGTACCCCCTACTACATCAACTTACAAACCTCAGGATAATATTATTGCAGGAAATACTTTATTGTATGGAGCAACAGGTGGTGAAGTATATATTAACGGACAGGTTGGCGAACGTTTCTGCGTAAGAAATAGTGGAGCAATAGCTGTTGTTGAAGGAGCAGGTGATCATTGTTGTGAATACATGACCGGCGGACGTACTGTTGTCTTAGGAAAAACAGGGAGAAACTTTGCAGCAGGTATGAGTGGTGGAATTGCTTATGTATATAATGGAGATGGAGATTTTGATTTCTTCTGTAATATGGAAATGGTTGAACTCTCTTTAATTGAAGATAGTACAGATAATAAAGAACTGCATCAATTAATCTCTCAACATTATAAATATACTAAAAGCCCATTAGCGAAGAATATTCTTGAAAACTGGAATGAAGAAGTGAACAAGTTCATAAAAATTATGCCTATCGAGTATAAAAAAGTTCTTCAAGAGGAAAAAATGGAAGCTTTGAAAAAGAAAATTGCAAACGTAGAATTTGACTACTAAGGTCTCAGACCTTTTTATTGCTTTGGTCTGTAATATTACTAAAGCTTGTTATTGAGAATAATATGGTAATAAATAGTTTAGAATACATAATATAACGGGGAATCATGGGAAATCCAAAAGCATTTTTAACAGTAAAAAGAAAAGAAGCGGGATACCGTCCTCGTCAAGAACGTATCCTCGACTTCGGAGAAGTTGAACAGACTTTAAACTCAGAAGATAGACAGCAACAAGCCTCACGTTGTATGGATTGCGGAATACCTTTCTGTCAATGGGGATGTCCTCTTGGAAATAAAATGCCTGAGTGGCAAGATTATATTTATAAAGGAAACTGGCGTTTAGCAGCAGAAGTACTAATGCAAACAAATGACTTTCCTGAGTTTACTGGACGTATTTGTCCTGCTCCATGTGAGAAAACTTGTGTTTTGTCTTTGCATAAATCTCCGGTAACTATCCGTGAGAATGAAGCATCAGCATTAGAGCATGCTTTTCAGGAAGGATATATCAAGCCTTTTATACCAAAGGTAAGAACAGGAAAGAAAGTGGCAGTAATAGGTTCAGGTCCATCGGGAATGGCTGTTGCTAATCAATTGAATCGAATGGGACATGATGTTACTGTTTACGAAAAGAACAGCCGTATTGGAGGTCTACTCCGCTTTGGTATTCCTGACTTTAAATTGAATAAAAATATCATTGATCGTCGTCTTGAATTGATGGAGGCCGAGGGCATTAGATTTGTAACCAATACCGAAGTAGGGATAGATATTAAAGGCAAAGACTTAATCAAAAATAATGATGCTGTTTGTGTAGCTATCGGTTCGCAAGTTCCTCGTGATTTACCCGTTGAAGGCAGAGAGCTGAAAGGTGTCTATTATGCTATGGAGTATTTGACGATGGAAAACAGATTAGTGGCTAAAGAAGAAGTTCCAGTAGATAAGATTATAAATACAAAAGGTAAAAATGTATTGGTAATTGGTGGTGGTGATACTGGATCGGATTGTATTGGTACAGCTAATCGTCAAAAAGCAGCTAATATTTTGCAGATAGAAATTATGTCCAAACCTCCAACATTGGATGAGTTAGAAAATAGTTGGCCAATACCATTTCCAGGCGTAATGAAAACCAGTTCTTCTCATCTTGAAGGTTGTGAGCGTCGTTGGTCGATGAACACCAAACGCTTCATAGGAGAAAATGGAATATTAACAGGTGTTGAACTTGTAGAAATAGCTTGGGAGAAAGATGATTCTGGAAAAATGGTGATGAAAGAAGTTGGAAAACCCGAAATCTTGGAAATTGATTATGTTTTTCTTGCATTAGGTTTTATACACCCTATTCAAGATGGGCTGTTGGCCGAGCTTGGTGTAAAAGTAGATGATGTTCGTAAAAATATTGCTACTGATGGAAACAGATTAACTAATGTTTCGAAAGTATTTGCAGCCGGAGATTGTGTTAGTGGACAATCCTTGGTGGTAACAAGTATAGCATCGGGACGTAGGACAGCTAAACATATAAACGACTATTTGAAGAAATAATCTATATCTTACGATTTCATTAAACAAAAGAGAATGTCTATATTGGCATTCTTTTTTGTTTTTGGCTAACTAATTGTGAGGATTTATTTGTGAGAACTTTTGTATTTGTATTAATAGGAATTATTAGTGGAGGTTTATTGGGAGTAATAACTACATTATTTCTCGATTTGTTTTCTCCAAGTGTTATAAGATTTATCTCTAGAGTTGTAAATAGAGGTCAACCATCCAATTGGTCAAATATTGAACATGGTGTTGTATTTATCTTTTTGGGAATTAGCTTGACGGTAATAGGGATTATTATAGGAGCCTGTATTGCTTACAATATGGCATGAAACAGAAAGTATTTATCTCCTTTTTCTAGCCATATCTAGACGTAAGAATATAAATAAAAGAATTGTAAAAGCCAATAATGAAGATCCACCATAACTAAAAAATGGCAAGGGAATTCCAATAACGGGTAACAATCCTATAACCATACCAACATTTATTGTTAAGTGGAATAAGAATATAGAGCCAACTCCATATCCATAGACTCGTCCGAAGGTGTTTTTCTGTCTTTCTGCTAAAAAGAATACCCTAATTATAAGAGCCGACAATCCTAGCAATACTAACACAGACCCAAGAAAACCCTGCTCCTCTCCTACTGTGCAGAATATAAAGTCGGTATCTTGCTCAGGTACATATTTTAATTTGGTCTGCGTTCCGTTTAAGAAACCTTTACCCAATGCTCCACCTGAACCTATTGCTATTTTTGATTGATTGACATTGTATCCTGCCCCCATTAAGTCATCCTCCATACCTAGAGAAACCTTAATCCGTATTTGTTGATGCGATTGTAGAACATCTGTAAAAACATAGTTTACAGAGCTAACATACACAATACTACCAATAGCAAATAGAGCTAAGAATAAATAGGTTTTAGACCACTCGCGACCTGCTGTAATGAGTAAATATATTATAACTGCACTGATAGCAGTAATGGAAATAATACCCCAATTTATATAAATATCAAAGAGAGAAATTACATAGCAAATACCTCCATATATGGCTGTTCCTAATAATATAAAAGATGCTGTTTTATAATCTTTACGAAAGTTGATTGTCAGAATAGCTGTCACGACAATAATGAAAAGGATAGATATACACTCTCCCATTGTGAGAGTTCCCACATCGATATCCGAATATTTTAATCCTATAATGAATAGGATAACTGCACAAATTCCTGAAAATAAAACCATTCCCGGTAAGCCCTCTCTGTATAGAACTAGTATAAAAGCTGCAAAAACAAGAGCTGATCCTGTTTCTTTTTGAAGCATAATAAGTACCATTGGTAATATTATCATTATAGATAATATCAGCAGATTTTTTGCTGTGAGCAATTTAAAATTGTAGCTATTCATAAATCTAGCTATCGCTAAGCCAACAGCAAATTTGGTAAATTCGGCAGGCTGTAGGCGTATAGAATCTGTTATAACGAGCCAAGATCGAGAGCCTTTTATGTCGGGTGCTATAATTATGGTGACTATCAATAAAGCAATGAAAAATGCATATACGAAATAAGCTAGAATATCATACAGATTATTATCTAACTTGAGTAGTACAAAACCGATTATAATTGATATCCCCATCCATACAAGTTGCATACCTGCACGACCCGAAAAATCAAATAAGCTAGTTACATGATCGTAGTCGTAGCTTGCACCGTATATGCTAAGCCATCCCCCAATTATTAATAGAAAATATAAAACTATTATAAACCAGTCGACACTTCCTGTAATATGATCGTCTTCTTTTTTTAGCATGTATAATTTAAATCTATTCGGCGATTTTTATTCTTCAACTATTACGTCTGCTTCGCTTGCTGTACTTTGCTGTGTGGCAACATCACTTCTTCGTTGCTCCCAAGTATTTAAAACATTAGGCAGAATTATAGCATTTGCCATGTTATCTTCCAGATATTTTTCATTAGCAGGTATTTCACCTTTCATGTATTTTAGAATCATTAATCGTCCAATTGGCACAGCAAATCGAGCTCCAAAACCAGCGTTTTCAACTAGCACCGAAATAGCAACCTGAGGTTTGTCAACTGGCGCAAATCCCATAAACCAAGAGTGGTCTCTACCATGAGGGTTTTCAGCAGTCCCTGTTTTTCCTGCCACTGCAATTTCGGGGAGAAGATTTGCACCTCTACAAGTACCTCCAGTTACAGCATTTGCCATACCTTCGACTATTGTTCTGTAATGCGCTTCTTTAACGCCTGTATAGCGTTTATCTGTATATGTTTTATCTAAAGGTGTATCTTGAATTTGTCTTACAATATGAGGAGTATAGAAGAAACCTCTGTTAGCAATTGTTGCACCTAAATTAGCTACTTGCAATGGGGTTGCCAAAATTTCACCTTGTCCTATTGCAATAGAGATAACGTTCTGAGCGTACCATTTTTCGGTTCTAAAAATCTTTGTATAAAATTGGCTATTGGGTACAAGCCCCCTCTTTTCTGAAGGTAGATCAACGCCTAGTTTATAGCCAAATCCCATAGAGACTAAATAATCTTTCCAGATATCAAAAGCTTCTCCGATGTTTGCATATTTCTTTCGATTACTAAGCATAGCGTTTAATCCATAGCAAAAATAAGAATTACAAGAAGTAGCTATTGCTGGTACTAATGATAGTGGCGACCCGTGGGCATGACATCGAGGCCTTCCGCCTCCTGGAGGATAGCCTCCTGCACAAGAATAGGCTGTTTCTGCTGAAATAATGCCCTCTTCGAGAAAGATTAATCCTTGAGTTGTTTTGAATGTAGACCCTGGAGGATATGCACCTTGTGTTGCTCTATTGAATAGAGGCTTAGAAGGATTTTGCTCTAGTGATTTATAATTGTTCCCAAATTCGCGTCCTAACAAAATGGAAGGGTCGTAAGTTGGAGAAGTAACCAAACATAAGATTTCACCCGTAGAGGGTTCGATCATAACTATACTACCAATTTTATTTTGCATTAGATATTCGCCATAAGCTTGTAGTTCTATATCTATCGCTAATTTGAGGTTTTTTCCGGAAACAGGATTTACATCATGTTTGCCATTCTCATATTTTCCTTTTATTCTTCCATGTGCATCACGAAGGAGAATTTCCACTCCTTTTTGTCCTCTTAGTATATTCTCATAAGATGTTTCTATACCTGATTTTCCGGCATAATCACCTCTAACATAATAAGGGTCTTCTGCCAGAGTTGCTTTATTGACTTCGGCAACATATCCTAGCACTTGAGCAGCATTGACAAAATTGTATTGGCGCAGGGCTCTATTCTGGATATAGAATCCGGGAAACTTGTACAATTTTTCTTGAAAAAGACCATACTCACGAACTGTGAGTTGAGTCATAAGAGTTTGTAGCGTGTAAGAAGAATAACCGGGATTAAGTCTCCGATCCTTAACATCACTTATCTTTTTCTCTAATTGATCCTTTGTAAGTCCTAGAATATTACAAAAATCGAGAGTATCAAAAGGCTCTACTTCTCGTGGTATATATACTATGTCGTATGTTGGCTGATTATAGACTAAGAGACGGTCTTTGCGATCTGATATAGTTCCCCTTGCCGGATATAACGTTTTTTTGAAAAAAGCATTGCTATCTGCTGAATATTTATACTCGTTCTGAATTATCTGTAAGTTGAACAATTGAAAAATCAATACAATAACAATAATTACTGTTATTGCTATAATAGTATAATATCTTTTTTCAGAATGTAAACTATTATTATCCTTGCTCATGCTCTCTTTCTTTTAACAGCAAAACCTTCAATAGCATAAATTAAAATGGAGGTAAGAAGTGTAGAACTTATTATACGCAGCATTATCGTAGGAAAATTGAGATATGAAAATGAGCTAATTGAGATAAGTGCAAGATGATGAATAAAAACAATCACGATTGTGTACTTTATAAAAGCAAGCCCTAGATTGGGAATGCTTGGTATAAAATGTTCGAAATCTTCTCTTGCAAAGAATAATCCTTGAACAGGGCGACGCATAAATGCAGCCAAAACAGCAGCAGCGGCATTCTGTCCTAGAGTATTACAGAATATGTCAATAGAAAAACCTAAAAGAAATGCCGTAATTAAGACTAAATTACGATTTGTTCCGATAGGCATTTTTATTATAAAGTATATGTATAAGAAAGGTGTAGCATAGCCCAGAAAAGAGATATGATTAAGCACCAGTACTTGAAGAAGCACAAGTATAATAAATGAAATAGACTGTTTCAGCCAATTACCTGCCATTAGTTGTAATTTCTTTTTCTAAGTGTATAAGCTCTTCTCTATCGTTGTTTTTTATAATCAATACATCCTTCAAAGAACTAAAATCTGTCGACAATCGTATTTTCAGAGTCAGAAAGTTGTCATCGCTTTGATTTTTAGAATCTTCTACAACCCCTACAATAATTCCTTCCGGAAATATTCCTGAATTACCACTTGTTATAATCGTATCGCCAACAGCAAACTTCTCGAATCGAGGAAATCCTTCAAGATTCGTGTATCGATAATCTGTTCCATCCCAAGCCAATGTTCCGGGGTTATTAGAACCTTTCACTTTGCAGTTAAGACTGGTCTTAGGGTTTATGATAGTTTGTACAACCGAGTAATTAGGAGATACTGCCCTAACAATGCCTACTATACCTTGTTGAGATACAACACCCATCTCGTTATGTACACCCTCGTTACTTCCTTTATTGATTGTAATATAATTCTCTATCTGAGAAATGCTATTATTTATAACTCTGGAAATAATAAACTCGAAGTGTTTATTGGGAATCGAATCTAAAACTATAGCTTGAGTTTTAAGACTATCGGTATTTCTGTCATGTATGTGACTTTCGAGTTGAAGAACTTTGTTCTGTAACTCGGCATTTCTTAATAACAAATCTTGATTGGTCTCTTTTAAACCAAAGTAAGATGTTACTTCACCTGAAATAGCATAAACTCTTCCAACAATTTCGTTCGAAGAGTTTAAGTATACACTCCTTTGGAAGGAGTTATATTGGAATATAAAATAAAAGCACAGTATTTCGAGGAGTATAAATAGAAACCACGAACTGTTTTTTATTAAAAAAGCTATTAAGTTGCGCATGTATACGTATCAGATCACACACTTTGGGTGCATAAAAAATTAGAATCAATAAACATGATAAACTATTAAGTTGTATTAAACTTAATAGTTTTATCTCATCAAGAAATTAAATTTCTCAATATTGTTCAGTGCTATTCCTGTACCTTTTGCTACAGCATGAAGAGGATCTTCAGCTACATGAAAAGGAATACCTATTTTATCTGAAAAACGTTTGCTTAGTCCTCTTAATAACGCACCACCACCTGTAACATAGATGCCATTTTTTACAATGTCAGCATATAATTCAGGAGGAGTTTGCTCAAGAGCACTTAAAATAGCAGAGTCCATTTTAGAAATAGATTTATCTAAGCAATGAGCCATTTCCTGATAAGAAATCGGAATATCCATTGGTAATGAAGTCATTCTATTTGGTCCATGTACAATAAAATCTTCGGGCTCTTCATTTTCAGCAAGTTCTGTCAAAGCAGATCCTACAGCAATTTTGATACCTTCGGCTGTACGTTCTCCAACTTTAATATTGTGTTGACGACTCATGTATTCCTGAATATCTTCAGTTAAATCATCACCTGCAATTTTGATAGATTTGTTTGAAACAATACCGCCTAATGATATAACCGCGATTTCAGTAGTTCCACCGCCTATATCAACAATCATGTTGCCTTCAGGGGCTTCAACATCTAATCCGATACCTAATGCAGCTGCCATTGGCTCATAGATCATATATACATCGCGTCCTCCAGCATGTTCAGCAGAGTCACGAATCGCACGAATTTCGACTTCTGTACTTCCTGATGGAATACAAACTACAATACGTAATGATGGCGAGAATAAACGATTTTTGTTATCAATCATTTTTATCATTCCTCTAATCATATGCTCTGCAGCCGTAAAGTCTGCAATAACACCATCTCTCAATGGACGAATTGTACGAATATTTTCATGGGTTTTCCCATGCATTTGACGGGCTTTATCTCCTACTGCAATAACCTTATCAGTTTTGCGTTCGAGAGCTACCACTGAAGGCTCGTCTACAACGATCTTCCCGTCTTTAATGATGATGGTGTTGGCTGTTCCAAGATCCATCGCTATTTCTTGTGTAAAAGAGAATAATCCCATCTTGTTATTTTTCTTTAAACTAATTAAGTAATAGGTAAATATTTAATGCCCGACTTTCGAAGTACAACTAGTAGTTATACGAATCAGATCAAAGCAATAAAAAGGTCTGCGACCTTAATGTTTGAAATGACGGACACCTGTCATTACCATTGAGATATTGTTTTCGTTACAATATTCAACAGACAGATCGTCTTTTACAGAGCCTCCAGGTTGTATAACAGCGGTTATACCTGCATTGCCAGCAATCTCTACACAGTCGGGAAATGGAAAGAATGCATCTGATGCCATCACAGCACCTTGCAAACTAAATCCAAATGTATGAGATTTCTCTATAGCCTGTTTTAGTGCATCAACTCTTGACGTTTGTCCTGTGCCGCTCGCCAATAATTGTTTGTCTTTTACCAAAATAATCGCATTTGATTTAGTATGCTTCACAAGTTTGTTTGCAAATAATAAGTCTTCTAGTTCGGTACCTTCTAACTGACGGCGAGTAACTAAAGTCAAATCTTCCTTATTCTGTATACTAAGATCTCTATCTTGAACTAATACCCCATTTAAAAGAGAACGGAATTGAGATGTTTCTGTAATCTCTCCCTTTTGTACAAGTATTATACGATTTTTCTTCTGGGTCAATATTTCTAAAGCTTCTGCGTCATATGCAGGAGCTATAATAATTTCAAAAAATATAGTATTGATAGCTTCTGCAGCTTCTTTATCTATTTTAGTATTCGAAACAATAATTCCCCCAAAAGCAGAAAGAGGGTCAGCAGCTAAGGCTATATTCCAAGCTTCTAATACTGTTGCTTTGGAAGCTATACCACATGCATTGTTATGCTTTAATATGGCAACTGTAGTTTCGTTAAACTCGCTTATTAAAGATACGGAAGCATCTATATCAAGTAGGTTATTATACGAAATCTCGCGACCATGTAATTGCTCGAATAAGCTTTCAAAATCTCCGTAAAACGATCCTTTTTGGTGAGGATTTTCTCCATAACGAAGATGTTTTACTTTATTTTCGGTTTTACGGAATGCGGTACATTCGTCCTTATCCATATAGTTGAAAATAGCAGAATCGTATTCCGAAGATACTCCAAATGCTTCTTTAGCAAACCATTTGCGATCATCTATTTCCGACGATCCTTGTTTGTTATCTAATAAAGCAGAAAGAGCACTGTATTGTCCTTTAGATGGTACAATCACAACGTCTTTGAAGTTTTTAGCAGCAGCTCTTATTAGAGAAATGCCACCTATATCTATTTTTTCGATAATGTCTTTTTCTTCAGCACCCGAATCTACAGTCTCTTGAAACGGATACAAATCGACGATTACAAGATCAATCTCGGTAATATCATAAGCTTTAGTTTGCTTAGCATCTTCCGGTAGTTCTCTCCTACTTAATATTCCTCCAAAAATTTTTGGATGAAGTGTTTTAACCCGACCTCCTAATATAGAAGGATATCCTGTTATATTTTCGACTGCTTGACAAGGAAACCCTAGTGATTCGATAAATTCACGAGTTCCTCCAGTTGAAATAAACGAAACTCCTAAAGAGTTCAACTTTTTCAGTATTTCATCTAATCCATCTTTATGATAGACAGAGACTAATGCGGTTTTAATTTTTTTAGTAGAAGACATAGAACTAATAGTGTAACTTTTTTGGTTCACAAAGGTATAAAATCTATCTCATATACTTCAGATATGCAATGAAAGATTTTAGAATTTTTACAATCGTTTATAAATAGAATGCTCTTATAGCAAAATGTTACTATAAGAGCCTATTTTATATGAAGTTTAAAACTAAAAGAAAGATTAAATTTCTTTCACTTCCCAGCCTAATGCACTAGCACCTAGTACAGCTGCGTCACTTTCTTTAAGTTCAGACATCAATAATTTTACTTTGTTCTTGAAGATAGGTAGTAAGTTATCTTCCATGTGTTTCTTAACAGGGTCAAAAATAAGACTTCCTGCTTTGGTCAGACCACCAAATAAGATTATAGCTTCGGGGCTAGAGAATGCAATGAAATCAGCAAAAGCTTCACCTAAAAGCTGTCCTGTATATTCAAATATTTCTTTCGCTAAAGCATCACCTTGTTGTGCAGCTTCTGCTACATCTTTAGAAGTTATTTCATCAATATTTATATTGCGAAGTAAGCTTGGATCTTGGCGTGTTGATACAAATTCTTTAGCTGTACGAGCTACACCTGTTGCAGATGTATATGTTTCAAGACAACCTTTTCTGCCACAACCACACATACGTCCGTTAGTACGGCGAATAGTTGTATGACCAAGTTCTCCGGCAAAACCATCGTGACCGTAAACTAATTGTCCGTTAACAACAATACCACTACCAACTCCTGTACCTAATGTAATCACAATGAAATCTTTCATTCCACGTGCAGCACCGTAAGTCATTTCGCCAATAGCAGCAGCATTAGCATCGTTTGTCAAAGCAACGGGTACTTTAATACGATCTGTTAGCATTTGTGCCAATGGAATCATTCCTTTCCAAGGTAAATTAGGAGCAAATTCGATACAACCAGTAAAGAAATTACCGTTCGGAGCTCCTACACCTACACCTTTGATGTTGGCAGATCCACCGACTTGATCCATCACTTCTTGTAAAGCGACAGCTAAATTGTTAACATATTCGTTGATTTCTTTGTGGACTGCTGTCTTGATAGAACCTTGAGCTATAATATGACCTCTTTTGTCTACAACGCCAAAGACAGTGTTAGTACCACCGATATCAATACCAATTGCATATGGTTTTTCCATGATAAAACTTAATATATTTAATTCAACAATGACTAGTTTTTTCTTAAAAGCATACAAATATAAATTATTATTCCTTATAAATAACCATTTGATATTGTAGAAATACGCATCTTTTAATGTTGCTTATTCATTAAAATATAAACTTAACACCTTTTTTGCTGCTGCAAACGAACTTATTTGTGAACTGAGAACTTGTTGTTCGCACACTTTCAATTCAGATTGCACCTTTGAATTATTGTAAAATCTGGATTTCAGTTGCTCGTTAATTGTTTCATACATCCAAAATTTAGATTGCTCATTACGACGATGTGCAAAATATCCATTTTTGGTGGTGAATGCCATATAATCGGCAATCATATCCCAAATTTCTTTGATTCCATATTCGTAATAGCCTGAATATAATAAAACTTTGGGCTCCCATCCCGATTCGGGTGTAGGGAATAAATGTAGAGCGTTTTTGAAGTGTGCCTGAGCCAATTTAGCCTTGTCTATATTATCACCATCTGCTTTGTTGATGATAATGCCGTCAGCCATCTCCATAATACCTCTTTTGATTCCTTGTAGTTCGTCACCTGTTCCTGCAAGTTGTATCAACAAGAAGAAATCGACCATAGAATGTACCGCCGTTTCAGACTGTCCAACTCCTACAGTTTCTATTATTATGCGATTAAAGCCGGCTGCTTCGCAAAGTATTATTATTTCTCGTGTTTTACGTGCAACTCCACCCAAAGAGCCTGCCGATGGTGAAGGACGAATAAAAGCATTGTTGGCAACACTTAAGCGTTCCATACGGGTCTTGTCTCCAAGAATACTCCCTTTGCTTAATTCGCTAGATGGATCAATAGCCAATACGGCTAGTTTAACATCTGTATCTTTTAATAAATGCATACCAAAAGCATCAATAGACGTACTTTTTCCTGCTCCCGGTACTCCTGTTAGACCAATTCTTACAGAATTACCTGAATAAGGTAAGCACTTTTCAATGATTTCTTGAGCAATTATTTGGTGTTCCAATTTAGAACTCTCGACAAGAGTTACTGCCTGACTAAGTATTGATATATTACCTTTAAGAATGCCATCTACATATTCATCTACTGAGTATGTTTTCTTTTTGAAACGACTAAAATCTTTGAGGTAAGGATTTACTGTAGGTTTGTCTGATGTTCCTTCATTCACTTGCAATGTGTGAAAATGCTCGTCATTTTCGGGATGTTCATGTTCCATCATACTTCATTTTTTATCTTTATATACGTAAAGATATAACAAAAAAGAAAGACTAAATAAGATTCAGTTGTAAAACATACTCTTATTTAGTCTTTCTTTTAATTTATCAGTCACAAATTATTTGCGAGGCAATACTTCTCCTTTAATAGTCAAAGTATATACATTGTCTGGCTCATTTGTGAAAATAGTTATTTTCTTATCGAAACTTCCAATTCTACCGATTGTAGAATAAGAAATTTTGATTGTTCCTGTTTTTCCAGGTAATACAGGATCTTTGGTATAAGAAGGTGTAGTACATCCACAACTTGTTCTTATATCTTGAATGATTAGAGGTTTCTTTCCCGTATTCGTGAATTGAAACTCACAGCTAACAGAGCCAACCTCTTCTGCAACTTTGCCAAAATCGTGAACTAATGTTCCAAATTTAGCATCGCCAGTTTGTTGTTTATTTTGCTGAGCCGATATCAAACCGATGCTCAAAATCATTGTCAATAGAATAAAACTAATTTTTTTCATTGTCTCTAACTTTATGTTAATGCGTCAAAGTTATAAATAATACAGTAATCTAATACAAATTTAACAATCATTTATATCTCTTTTTATAAACTTCGGAATATATAGTGTCCCGTATTGTTTCGAAATTAGCAGGAAAACCAACCTCACGATATGTAATGATATGCATGGGTACTGCATCGTATTCTTCTTCGAAAGGAGGTTGTTCGTAAGGTAAATCCCAAATTTTAAAACCTTGTTTCTCGTAGAATTTAGCCCGTCTGCTTGCCATATCCGAAGCTCCTGTCAATTCTATTTCGCCCACTAAAGGTAAGTCGGTTTGCTGAATAAGTTTTTCTACGGCTTTTTTTCCATATCCGCCACTTCTTTGTTCTGAACTAATCGCAAAATGATCTAAGAATATAAACGTATCAAGCATCCAATATGTTACAAAACCGATTCGAGTGTTGTCTTCTGTTTCCAATAGATACATATTGAATCGTTCTTCTATTTCCAATAGTTGATGCATTTGCAATATAGGTCGTCTCTCGTAACGAGGAAAACTTTCAATATATAGTTTCTCTATAAATTCTAAATCCGATTTATTATCAAGAGTTACTTTTTTTAATATCATTTTCTATTCTTATTTATATTTATGCGAATAAAGAACTAGCTATAATCGTTGCTCTTTTTATAGAGTGTGACTTTAAGAGTGTGATGAGAGCATAACTTCTTTCATAGATCCGTCATCACATTTTATGATTCGTCCATGAAATTTCTGAACGATTGCATAATTGTGAGTCGACATTATAACAGTTGTTCCTTTTTCTGAAATTTCATGTAATAATTTCACAATCTGCGTTCCAGTTTCAGGGTCTAAGTTTCCGGTAGGTTCATCTGCAAGTATTAATGCAGGAGAATTAAGCAGTGCACGTGCTATAACGATACGTTGTTGTTCTCCCCCTGATAATTCATGAGGCATTTTGTATCCTTTATTTTGCATACCCACTTGAGTTAGCACTTCGCGAATCCGATTATCTATGGCATCTTGGCTATCCCATCCGGTTGCTTTGAGAACGAACTCTAAATTCTTTTCAGCAGATCTATCTATTAATAATTGAAAGTCTTGGAATACTATACCAATTTTTCGTCTTAAAAAAGGAATTTGATTTCTTTTAATATCATTCAGACAATAATCCAAAATATAGGCGGTTCCACCATCATCTATCAGAACTTCGCAATAAAGACTTTTGAGAAAAGTACTTTTTCCTGATCCTACTTTACCGATCAGATATACGAAATCTCCTTCTGATATTTGCAGATTTAAGTCTTGCAGTATTGAATTACCATCTCTACTAAGACCTACTCCTTTGTAATCTACAATGATTTCACCCATGGCTATTTATTTTTTATGTCTTTTTTGTAATTCCCGAGATAAATCCTCAATGCTCAAACCTTTTGATGTAAGCAATACTATTAAGTGATAGAGCATATCCGCAGATTCATAAATCAACCTGTCATCAGTACCGTTGCAAGCTTCAATTACCGATTCTATTGCTTCTTCTCCTACTTTTTGAGCCATTCTGTTAACTCCTGACTGAAAAAGAGAGGTAGTATAAGAGCCCTCGGGCATTTCTTGATGACGTTTCTCTATAAATTGTTGGAGATGTTTGAAGAACATTACTTCTTCGCGATTTACTTCTTTAAAACAAGTATCATCGCCCGTGTGACAAACAGGTCCTACGGGATTTACTTTGATTAGTAGAGTATCTTGGTCGCAATCTTCCTGAATGCTTATCACATTCAAATAGTTACCACTTTCTTCACCCTTTGTCCAAAGACGTTGTTTAGTACGGCTGTAAAAAGTAACCTTACCAAGTTCATTGGTTTTATCCAAAGCCTCTTGGTTCATATAGCCTAGCATTAAGACCTTATTAGTCTCATTATCTTGTATGATGGCTGGTATTAATCCGCCAACTTTGTCAAAATCCAAGTTCATAGTATGTTTATCTTACGTTTATACCCTCACTACGAAGATAATATTTTAAATCTTTAATCGCAATCTCTCCAAAATGAAAAACGCTGGCTGCCAATGCTGCATCTGCTTTTCCTTCTTTAAAAACATCCGAAAAATGTTGCAAATTACCAGCTCCACCAGAGGCTATAATAGGGATATTGAGTGATTCGGATAAACGGCATAAAGCTTCGTTTGCATATCCCTGCTTTACGCCATCGTGATTCATACTGGTAAATAGAATCTCTCCGGCTCCTCTATTTTCTACTTCTTTTGCCCAAGAGAATAGTTCTTTATCTGTCAAATTACGCCCCCCACTAGTATAGCACATCCATTTCTCGCCATCAAAACGAGCATCAATAGCACATACACAAACTTGTGAACCGAAATTTTTAGAGATTTCGTCTATTATCATTGGGTTACGAAGGGCTGTTGAGTTGACCGAAACTTTATCCGCCCCAGCACTCAACAATCTATCTACATCCTTTAGTTCGTTTATACCTCCTCCAACAGTAAACGGTATACTGATGTTGAGAGCTATACGTTCTACTAATTCGGTAAAAGTTTTCCGTTCTTCATGAGAGGCTGTTATATCAAGAAAAACCAGTTCGTCTGCTCCTTCTTTGCTATATTTTATACCCAATTCAACAGGGTCTCCAGCATCTCGTAAGTTGACGAAATTTATTCCTTTTACTGTGGTTCCATCTTTAATATCCAAACATGGTATTATTCTTTTCGCCAGCATAGTTTCAGAACTGTTATTTATGAATTTTGAATCTCAGCAAGCTCTTTAAGAGTCACCTTGTTTTCATAAATAGCTTTACCCATAATTACAGCGGGTATACCTGCTGCATCTAAATCCAGAATATCCTGTTTACATGATACACCACCGCTGGCAATCAAATATACATCAGGTACCTGATTCATGATTAATTTATATAGGTCTATAGCTGGTCCACCTAGCATTCCGTCTTTAGTAATATCTGTACAAACCACTTTTTGTACACCATATTGCATATAGTTACGTATGTAAGGAACTACGTCTAAGCTTGTTGCTTCTTGCCAACCTGAAACGGCTATATGTCGGTTTTTACTATCAGCACCTAATATGATTTTATCTCCACCATATTTTTTTATCCAACTAACAAAAAGTTGTCTGTTCTTTGCTGCTACACTACCTCCTGTAACCATTGCCGCACCGGATGCAAATGCAATATCTATATCTTGTTCGCTTTGAATACCACCACCAAAATCAATAATAAGTGAAGTATGGGTTGCTATATTTTCCAATACTTTATTGTTGATTACATGTTTGGCCTTAGCTCCATCTAGATCAACTAAATGTAGGCGATGAATACCTGCATCTTCAAACATTTTAGCTACCTCCAGAGGATTCTCATTATATATGGTTTTCGCACCATAATCTCCTTGAGAGAGACGTACGCATTTTCCATCGATAATGTCTATAGCCGGAATTATTTCTATCATAACTTTAAGAAATTGGTTAGTATATGTTCGCCCACGCTACCACTCTTTTCTGGGTGGAATTGTGTAGCATAAAAATTCTGAGTATGAAGTGCTGCACTAAATGGCAATATGTAGTCAGTAGTGGCAGCAGTATTAGAGTTGATCGGTACATAATAACTATGAACAAAGTAAACGTACTGATTTTCTAATGTAGTATCGAATAGTGGATTTTTTACATCTGTAATGGTATTCCAGCCCATATGAGGAATTTTATCCTCATGCTTTTGGGGTATAAAACGTTTTACATTGACATCAAAAATATCCAAGCAATCGGCATTTCCTTCTTCGGAATGTTTGCACATCAACTGCATTCCAAGGCAAATACCTAATACCGGTTGTTTCAGGTCTTTAATGAGAGAGTCTAATCCATTCTCTCTAAGATATTTCATGGTTGTACTAGCTTCTCCTACTCCCGGAAATATAACCTTGTCGGCTTTCCGTATCAGCTCCTTGTCGTCTGTTACGATGGCATCTACTCCTAATCGCTTCATAGCTGAATCAACGGAAAATATATTGCCTGCATTGTATTTTATAATTACTATTCCCATTATGTATTAACTCGAAAGTTTTAGACCGGTAATTCCGATGATGATCATTAGGATAAAAATAATTTTCAAAAAGCTTTTTGACTCTTTAAAGAAGAACATGCCAATAAGTACACTTCCAACTGCTCCTATACCCGACCAAACAGCGTAACCTGTGCCAATAGGTATTGTTTTTAAAGCTAATGATAAAGAATAAAAACTGACAATCATAAATAAAACAGTCAATAAAGAATATTTGAGTTTCCGAAAACCATCGGATAACTTCATCATTGTCACAAAACCAATTTCGCATGCTCCTCCTATTAAGAGGAATATCCATGAAATCATAATTTTTACTTTTTTTAGGTCTTCAGACCTTTTATTGTTTTGGTTAATAACCAATCAAAGCTATTATAGTTTATATATAGCCTTATTTTATTGATATTACTTAGCCTCTGTCTTTTCGTCCTTAGCAAGTTTCAGCCCTATAATACCCAATATTAAAAGGGTTAATGAGAATATTTTAAGGAAGCTAGTTCCTTCATTCAAAAAAAGAATGCCTATTATAGCTGTACCAGCCGCTCCTATTCCTGTAAAAACAGCATAAGCTGTACCAATGGGAATAGCACGCATTGCACGGGCAAAAAGATAGAAACTTATAATCATAAAAAACAGAGTAATTAAACTCCATTTAACATCAGTAAAGCCATGTGCTGCTTTTAAACCATACGCCCAGACTATCTCTGATAGTCCGGCTAATATAAGATATAACCAAGCCATATTATTTTTTAGCTAAAAGATTATCAATAACTTTTACCATTTCCTTAAATTCCTCCGGATCGTAAAGGCGAGTTAGCATAACTATTCTACCATCTTTTCCTATAATTACATTACGTGTAATACCTGCATCTTTTTCGGCGTAGCGCTCAAAGATTCCGGCTTTAGGATCTAACCCTATCGGGTAAGTAACCCCTGTTTTCTTAGCAAAAGCAATTACTGTTGCAGCAGGTTCGTCTCTATCTATTCCGTATAATGCGAAATTAGGATTTCCTTTATGTTTTTGCCAGATTTCTGATTCTATAAATGGCATTTCTTTGCGACATACTCCACACCAGCTAGCTGTAAATTGAAGCATTACTACTTTACCTCGAAGAGCTGATAGTTTCATCATGGTACCATCGGGCATTGCCATTTCAAAATCTGGAGCAATATCCCCTACTTCCACAAGGTATTTACGATCGTCATTCTGAGCAAATATGTTCAGAGATACCAAAGTTACGATAAAAGTCAAAAATATGATCTTCATTGTATATGTTTTTTCTTTAAGTAATTTCTATACTGAAATGCTATTGGCAATGCTGTAAGAGAGCCTAGCATGTCGGCTAAAAAATCGAACCAATCGCCTGCTCGGGGAGGAAAGAAATAATGTTGTAAAATTTCGATAAATCCACCGTAGAGTATTGGTAGTAAAAATGCAGCTATTATTAGCTTTTGAGTATTTACGTGACCTCTTTTTCCGTGTATATAATTAATTGCAGTTGCTCCCGATAAACCCAGATACATACAAAAGTGAACTATTTTGTCCATAGGTATAAAAAAATCGAATGATACTTCGGGGATATCATTGGTAGGAATAAGGCAACACAAATATAGAATTACAAGCGAAATAAAAATCGGTACTATAGAATACCTAATTAGCGAATATGACATAATCTTTTACCTGTTTCGTATACAAAGGTGCTATAAATTATCGACATTTGCATACAATCTGTAACAGTTTTAATCTGAATTAATAGTAATTTTGTTATATAAAAAGTGTGTTTTAGACGTGTGCCCTATTTTTGAATTAGAAACTTTAGATAAAATGTAATTTAAGTCTTAGATCTATTTAAGATTTGGCAAGAATAAAAGCTGTACCCTTTTACAACTCGAAAGTATATCATTACATACTTTCATTTACTTATATGATATGTTGTTGGACGAAAATAAAGAGACATTGAATATCTCTCCCAAATTGCCTTGGTTAGCTGCTATGGCAATGTTTATGCAATCATTAGATGCTACAATATTAAATACAGCTTTACCTACTATAGCAAAAGATTTAAATCACTCCCCATTATCTATGCAAGCTGTTGTGGTTAGTTATGCTCTGACTCTTGCCTTGTTAATACCTGTTAGTGGATGGTTGTCTGATAAGTATGGTACAAAACGAATTTTTAGTATTGCTGTATTTTTATTCACTTTAGGATCATTGGCTTGTGCTTTGTCTACAAGTTATTCGCTTTTGGTGTATTCGCGTATATTACAGGCAATAGGTGGTTCTATGATGGTACCTGTATCGCGTTTGGCTTTGCTTTATGCTTATCCCAAAAGTAAACTATTGGGTGTTATGAATTTTGTAACTATGCCGGGATTAGTTGGTCCACTGATAGGACCTCTTCTTGGTGGATGGATTGTAGATATCTCGACATGGCATTGGATTTTCCTTATTAATATTCCAATAGGAGTTGTAGGATTGATATTTACTCAATATGTAATGCCTAATTTTACAAGGGGAGGCAAAAATTTTGATATTATCGGATTCTTTCTGTTTTCGGCAGCTCTTATTGCATTGTCCTTATTTCTCGAAATTGGCGAAGGCAGTTCTTTTGAATGGTGGGTAATTCCAAGTATATTATGCTTAGCTATTGCTTTTGGAGGATTATATATACTATACTCGAAAAGGGTAAACTATCCGATTATCAATTTGAATTTATTTTCGATACGAACATTGCGAATTGGATTGATGGGTAACTTATTTACCCGATTGGGAATTGGAAGTGTTCCCTTTTTACTTCCTCAAATGCTACAGATAGCTTTTCTGCACACATCTACTGAGTCGGGAATGATTATGATGGTTTCTGCTATTTCTACTATTATAGCAAAATCGCAAGTGGTTCGCTTGGTACACCGATTTGGATACAAAAAGATATTGATTACTAATACTATTATTCTTGGGTTTGTAATTTCGATGTTTGCATTACCAGACAAAGCTACCCCACTCTATTTATTGATACCTATATTAGTAATTTATGGAGCTGTAAATTCTATACAAATGACATCCATGAATACTATTTCATTAGCTGATCTAACACCTGAGGTTGCAAGTGGTGGAAATAGCCTTTTAGCAATTACACAGCAATTGTCTATGAGTTTTGGTGTTTCCGTGGGAGCCATGATTTTACGGACAACAGAATCAACAACTTGGTTAACTGGTGGAGATATTGAATCTTCTTTTAGATATACTTTTCTTATATTGGGAGTAATAACTTTACTAGCCTCCTTAATATTTAGTCAGTTGAAGCCTGGTGACGGAGAGCAAATGTCAGGGCATAAATAAGATATATATATTCAAAATACCTGTACTAAAAGGGGAAATAAACGTTTCCTCTTTTAGTACAGGTATTTATATTTAGCTTAAATGCTTTCTGATTCGTCTTCAGTATCTGTGTCGGAGTTTTTCCTTTTAAGCAACTCTTCTATTTGGTCATCTTCAATCTTTTTCACGTTGGTGAGAAGGAATTGATCGTCCACAAACTGCCCTAATTCATTACATTCTTTAATTGCATTTTCGATACAAATGTGCCCATCCTGATTCAATCCGCATAAAAGAAACATCTTTAGGTAGTTTGTTTTTATATCAATGCTTTCAACTTCTATATTATGAGTTGTAAATGCAAATTGTAGCTCTCTTAGGAGGGTTTCTTTTTGGAAATCATTGAAATCGGAACGATCCGAAGATGCTATAACCGAGAAGTAACGCAATTTTCCGTTTTTTCCTCCTAATCCAGTAGATACAAAAAATTGTTTTTCACCTGACAAATCGGCATCTAATAATATTTTACTTTCAGCCAAAGCCATTGCCGACCAATTGGCTAATTCGGGTTCTAAGGGACTGCTATGGTATGTTTCAATAGCCCTAAATGCTGCCACATCAACAATACCAGCTAATGCTGACAGATAGTAGCGTCTATCTTCCAGATCAATTTCGGGTGTGAAAAGCTTTGCTATTAAATAGTTGCGATCGAGACCCATATTATCTTTGGTTGATTGTACATATTTCGAGTATTCGAAGTATTTCATTTGCTCTTCTACGGGTACAATCTCGTTCAAAAGGTGCATGTTAGCTTTTAATTCACCTGATGAATCTCTCAACTGATTAAGCATTTTTTCAAATTCTTTCATAAACTAATTTCATTAGGTGATTTAGGTCTCAGACCTTTTTATATATAACTACTTGTATCAAAAACTATACCATCAATTAGCCATATTATTTATAACAAATATTCTGTGAAAAAAGATGTGTCGAAAATATCAATTTATAGAGAGTTTATATTTTTTAGTTACAAATAATACATAAATATAGCATATCAGATTTCAAAAACATAAAAAATGGGATAAAAAGGGAAGTATTCTAAAATTTAAAATAACCTATTAGTCCTTAAAAAGCCATCCTTATTTAAAATTATTATAAATAATAAAGAGGTATATCGGCAAAAATAAGCATCTTTGTATTCCCTAAAATTAATAAAAAAACATGTTTCTATCTGACCTCAAAACCGGAGAGATTGGTGTTATTGTAAAAGTAAATGGCAGTGGGGCTTTCCGTAAACGAATTCTTGAAATGGGATTCATAAAAGGAAAAGCTATAAAAGTCATACTTAATGCTCCTCTCAAAGATCCGATAAAGTATAAAATAATGGACTATGAGGTTTCGTTACGAAGAAGCGAAGCCAAATTGATCGAAGTAATATATCCTAAAGATAATAAAGAAAAAAAAGCTCTTGTTGAAGAGAATTACTCATTTGAGAATAATTATGATTGCGAAGAGTGTGTTCTGAAAAAAGCTCCTAATGGAACTAAACAGATAACCATCGCACTAGTTGGAAATCCGAATGCCGGTAAAACGTCATTGTTTAATATTGCATCAGGAGCGCACGAGCACGTTGGTAACTATGGTGGTGTGACTGTTGATTCTAAAGAAGGAAACTTCAAGCATAACGGGTATCAAATCAAAATTGTAGACTTGCCTGGTACATATTCTATATCGGCTTATACCCCCGAAGAATTATATGTGCGGAAATTCTTAATAGAAGAAAAGCCGGATGTTGTAATCAATGTTGTTGCAGCTTCTAATTTGGAACGAAATCTATATCTGACAACGGAATTAATCGATATGGAGGTTCCGATGGTCATAGATTTGAATATGTATGACGAGCTTCAGGAAAGTGGTAGTGAATTTGATCATATAAAACTTTCTAAGTTATTAGGTATTCCTATTGTTCCCACAGTTTGTCGCTCGGGAATGGGTATTCCAGCCTTGTTTGATGCAGTAATCAGAGTTTACGAAAACAAAGAACCAGTAGTGCGCCGTATTAAAATATATTACGGACATACTATCGAAAATGCAATTAGTAAAACTAATATCTTACTCGATAAGGAAAAAGGAATTGAACGTATATTCCCTACTCGTTACCTATCTATTAAGCTATTAGAGAAAGATGCGGAAGTTACCAAATATGTGAAGCATGCATATCAGTCGGCTGAAAACATACTGCAAGTAACTGCTGATGAAATTAAAGATATAGAAAGTACTCTTCAAGAAGATACCGAATCTGCAATAACTAATGCCCGCTATGGCTTTGTTGCCGGAGGATTAAAAGAAACATTCAAAGAGAAGCTGAAAGAATCGGATGCCACACGTGTGATTGATGCTATTGTAACCAATAAGTATCTGGGTTTCCCGTTATTCTTTATCTTCATGTGGATTATGTTTGAATGTACATTCCGTTTGGGTGATTATCCGATGGGGTGGATTGAATCTGCTGTGGAATGGATAGGTAATATAGTGCGTAATTACATGCCCGATGGTATACTTAAAGACCTTATAGTTGATGGTATTATTGGAGGTGTAGGTGGCGTAATTGTATTCCTTCCAAACATTGTGATCTTATATGCTTTCATTTCATTTATGGAAGATTCGGGTTATATGTCTCGTGCAGCATTTATAATGGATAAGGTAATGCATAAGATGGGATTGCATGGTAAGTCTTTTATTCCATTGATTATGGGGTTTGGCTGTAACGTTCCTGCAATACTGGCAACGCGTACTATCGAAAGTCGTAATAGCCGTATGATAACTATGCTTATCAACCCATTTATGTCATGTAGTGCCCGTTTACCAGTGTATCTGCTTTTTGTAGGGGTGTTTTTTAAAGCCAATGCAGGATTAGCTCTATTTAGTCTATATATAATAGGAATATTATTAGCTGTAATATCTGCCCGATTGTTTAAGCGTTTCTTATTTGCGGGTGAAGATGCTCCTTTTGTAATGGAATTACCTCCTTATCGTATGCCTACTCTTAAATCGGTATGCAGACATATGTGGGATAAATCGAGACAATACCTCAGAAAGATGGGGGGAGTTATTCTTATAGCTTCTATTCTTATCTGGTTTTTAGGATATTTCCCTCAGGATAGTATCGAAAACCAACAGATAGATACTCAGATCGAACAAATTGATGAAAGCTTCTCTAGTGGCTTGCTTACTGAGGAAGAAAGAAACGAACAAGTTAATGAGCAAGAAGCTTTAAGAACTACCGACCATACGGAATATTCATATATAGGACGTCTTGGGAAGTTCATCGAACCGGTGATGCGTCCTTTAGGTTTTGACTGGAGAATAAGTGTAAGCTTACTAACAGGAAGTGCAGCAAAAGAAGTTGTGGTGAGTACATTGGCAGTGTTATATACCGGAAATGCAGATGAAGATCAATCATCGCTGCAAGAACGTTTATTGAGTAGTACAAATCCTGATGGTACACCAACTTTTACGCCATTGGTTGTGATAAGTTTACTACTATTTGTATTGATTTATTTCCCTTGTGTGGCTACAATTGCTGCAATAAAAGAGGAAGCAGGATCTTGGAAATGGGGACTTTTCAGTGTAGTCTACACTACCCTACTGGCTTGGTTTGTTGCGTTTGCAGTATTCCAGATAGGAAGTTTATTTTTGTGAATAAATTGAACGTTATATAGTAGATGTCTGTTTATAAAAAAGAACCAATTGAATGTTGTAATAAAATTGAAAAATGATGATACAAGAGATAATTGTAACAATAATAGGATTAGCAGTTGCTGCAACTTTAGGATATAAAGTCTATTCTTTCTTCTTCCTAAAGGAGAAATCAGGAGGTGCCTGTGGATGTTCGAGTTGCCATTGCAATGTGGAGAAAAAATTTAAATAACTCCTGCAAAGCTTGTATATTTCGAGAATATTCTATATTTTTGAATTAGCAATTAAGATCAATTAGAAGGAGAGCCTTCTTTAAAATATTGAGTCGTACTGGTCGATTGGGAAACTCATCAATTACATACGAATTCCGAGACAAGCTTCTCTATTCTAATGGCGGGTCACATCCTTCGGGATTGCTTAGGCGCAGTGAATTACAAAGGGATGGAGGCACTCAAATCCTGTTTAACGGAGTTTCGTCTTTATCCATCGGTACGGCTCTCTCATACTAAAAGGTAGATCATCTATATGATCTGCCTTTTTTAGTTGAAAAATAACTGGTAGTTCCATTTAAACAAACACATTTTATGAATATTAGCATTAGAAAATCCACAGAAAAAGACATTCCCGTAATATTTAATATGATTAAAGAGTTTGCTACTTATTTAGGTAAAGCCGACAAAGTGAAAATAAGCATAGACGAACTAATAAAGGAAAAGGATAATTACCATTGTTATTTAGCCGAAAATGAAAAAGGCGATGCTATCGGGTACGCGTTCTATTTCTATACCTATCATACTTGGACTGGAAAGTCTATTTATCTGGATGATTTATATGTAAAAGAAAAGTACAGGAGATTGTCTGTCGGAACAATGCTAGCTTGTGCTTTAATTGATTTGGCAAGACAAACAAAATGCAAATCACTTCGATGGCAAGTATTGGAGTGGAATAAAGAAGCCATTTCGTTTTATAAGAAATTAGGAGCAACTGTTGGTGATGATAGTTTGAATTGTGCTTACGAAATTAAATAAAAAAGTAATATCATGAATATAGAGGATTCTTCGAAACAAACTTACATATCCATGTTACGGGGGATTAATGTTGGTGGGCATCGAAAAGTAAAGATGGATGATTTGAAAATCCTCTATGAAAATCTACAACTCGAAAACGTGATGACGTATATTCAGAGTGGTAATGTTGTTTTTCAATCTAATATACAAAGTTGTAAAGCACTAGCTGATCTAATTTCGAAGCAAATACATCAACAATTTCAATTGGATGTGCCCGTTATTGTCAAAAGTCTTGAGGAGTTTAATGATGTGTATGAAAACAATCCATTTGTGACACAGAATAAAGATACTGAAAAACTTTATATCATTTTTCTATCTGAGAATATAAATGAGCCTGTTATCGAAGAGATCAATAAGTATGCAGGGGATGATTTATTTATCATTTATAAATCAGCTATCTACTTATTTTGCACCAATGGATATGGCAAAACAAAATTGACAAATACTTTCTTTGAAAAGAAATTAAAAATTTTAGCTACCACTCGAGGATGGACAACAGTGTCTAAGCTCAGAGAGATAGCTAAAAGTTCGATGAATAAGTAATCAACAAAGTTTTCTAAGTTGTAATTACTTATTCTCCTTTTTTATCTGAAAGGATTTTATTAATTACTTGTATAAGGTCGTCCGTACTTGTTTTGTTAGTATTTATGGCTATACTGCCCTTGTTGTAAGGCTGGTATTTATCTATATCACTAATTGAAAATAATCCCACTGTTGGGGTATCAACAGAACTAGCTAAGTGCATAATACCGCTATCAGCACCTATAAAAACTTCGGTGTTTGTTATAACTGAGCCAATCTCACGGATATCCTTACTGTAATAAGAGGGTGCTTTAAATCCTATTTGAGAAACATTTTCAACGGGCAAAACTTCCAATATATTATAAGTTTCACCATATTCAGCCTTTAGTCTGTCGTATACAGGTTCCCACCACGATTCAGTATAGCATTTACTGCCTGTAGCAAAAGTATATATACAAATTGTCTTCTTTGTGTCACTAACAATATTATCTAAAACGTTTTTACCATTGGCTATTTCCGAAGGGCTTAATTTTAGATCTAAAGGAAAAACAGGCTTGTTGTTCTCTTTAATTCCAAATTGGGTTAGATATTTCCTCAAGTTATAAACTGGGAATTTAGCAATATGAATATAATCGGGGTATTTTGCTCGTAGTTCTTCGCTGTCCTCATTGAAAAATTTCACTTTTGAACGAGTAAGCTGAGTAGAAAGTCTTCCAGATGAGGAACTCATACTAACATTAATCACTAAGTCATAATGGTATTTTCTTAATGAGAACCAAACTTTACTGTATCCTATTAATTCTTTGAATGGTTTTCGAGGTAGCTTAATAGTACGATCAACATTGCTGTAGTTTTCAAACAAAATAGGTGCTAGAAATCCTCTAACAAACAGATCAATTTTGCATTCAGGAAATGTTTCGACGAGTTCTTGTACTAAAGGTGTTATTAATAATTGATTGCCTAATCGACTATTAGGTCTACAAATTAAAATTCTTTTTACCTGAAGAGGGTTATTTGAATAATCTTTCTTGCTAATGGTCGATTTACCAATATTACTGGCCAACCCTTGCATTATAACCCTTCTTGCTTGGTTTATTTTACTACTGAAACTCATTTCTATATTTTATTTATTGCTACATTCCTTGAGTAAAAACTCTGGCCGTAAAAATAGACTTTTTTTAGATATTCTTTCATTCTTTTATTACTTTATTTTAGAAGATTGGGTTGTAAAGGATCAGAAGTATATCGATTTAATAAATTAGTGAACATCTATTGTTAATTATTATAACAAAATCATTTTAGTTGAGGGCTATTAAATATAATATGATATTTTTGTACAAAGTGGAAAATTAAACCTTATTAATATTAAACTAATACTATGAGTGAGTCAAAACGTATTGATGTAGCCGATGTATTACGCGGTTTTGCTATTATGGGAATATTTCTTATTCATACCATTGAGCATTTCAATTTCTATTCGTTTCCTGAAGTCGAAAACGAATGGTTGAAGTTTACAGATAAAGCCATTTGGGATTCAGTTTTTTTTGTTTTTTCGGGTAAAGCATACGGAATATTTGCTTTATTATTTGGATTCAGTTTCTTCATTCAAGATAATAACCGAATGGAAAAAGGAGCAGATTTTAGACCTCGATTTGCTTGGAGGCTTGTTTTGTTGTTTCTCTGGGGAACTATTAATGCAATGTTCTTTACTGGCGAAATATTGGTTTTCTTCTCTATCATGGGGTTTGTATTGCTTTTTGTTTGTCGCTTGTCAAGTAAAGTTGTTTTTATAATTGCAACAATCTTAATGTTACAGCCTTTTGAATGGTATAAGCTTATTTCGGCATTGATGAATCCTGATTATGTAGCAGGTGAAAGTATGGTGGGCTATTATTTCGGAGAAGCATACAAAGTACAGATGAACGGAACGTTTTTAGAGACGGTGAAAATGAATCTTGGAGCGGGACAGATGGCTAACTTCTCGTATGCATGGGAGTATGGTCGTGTTTTTCAAACTGCATCCTTGTTTATGTTTGGTATGCTGGTGGGGCGTGCGGGTTTATTTTTGAATACAGAGGATAATCTAAGATTCTGGAAAAAAGCATTAATTATATCTATACTATGCTTTTTCCCTTTGAGTGGTTTAGTAAATCTGATTCCTCAGTTTATAGATAAAGGACCTGTACTTAGTTCTCTTAAAATAATACTTAACCCTCTGGCAAACCTTATGTTTATGGTTTTCATAGTTTCGTTGATTATTAATCTATATTATACCACTAAGTTTCATAAAATATTAGGCAAATTAGCCCCATATGGCATGATGAGCCTTACTGCATATATTACCCAATCGATAGTTGGCTCTTTCTTATTCTATAATTGGGGACTAGGGTTGCACGATAAGTTGTCTATAACTTTCTCATTCCTTTTGGGGATAGTCTTATTCTTATTACAATATAGCTTTGCCTGCTGGTGGATGAAACGTCATAAACATGGTCCTTTAGAATATATTTGGAGAAAGGCCACATGGATTGGTGCAAAGAACGATAAATAAGAATTGAGATCGGATTGTTTCTTTGGTAAGCTCAAAAGCAATAGTCTTTTATAATCAAAAAGCGCATCCTTAAATACTTTCACCTACTTAATATGAGTGTCGTGAATTAATTTTGTACTTTTGTGCAAAATTAATTCACGATGAATAATTGAACGATTATTCTCAAAACCTGAGACTATAAATGGATGTTTCTTCTCAGAGCCCCTATATGCTGTTTAGTCGTGACAAATGGGCTGCACTACGACAATCTGAGCCAATGACGCTTACGCAAGAAGAGTTGGGGAAATTAAAGGGTATAAATGAAGAACTTTCCATAGAAGAAGTTCAGGATATATATCTGCCTTTGACCCGATTGTTGAGCTATTATGTAAATGCAACCAAAACGCGCCAAGCTGCAACAATGGAGTTTTTGAACGAAAAAGCTCTTAAGATTCCTTTTATAATAGGTGTTGCAGGAAGTGTCTCAGTCGGGAAAAGTACTACTGCACGGGTTTTGCAGGCGTTGATGAGTAGATGGAAAGAAAACTCTAAGGTTGCCCTTATTACTACGGATGGCTTTCTTTATCCGAATGCAATTTTGGAAGAAAAGGGATTAATGCTAAAAAAGGGATTTCCTCAATCTTATGATATACATAAACTACTGGAGTTTGTAAGCGACATAAAATCGGGTAAAGAAGAGGTAAAAGCTCCTAAATATTCCCACCTTATTTATGATGTAGTACCCAATGAATATGAGATCATTAAACAGCCTGATATCTTAATAATAGAGGGTCTCAACGTTTTACAGAGTGGCATGGATTATCCTAAAAGTAAACCTCGTGTTTTCCTTTCTGACTATCTCAACTTTTCGATCTATGTAGATGCTGAAGAGGATATGCTTGAACACTGGTATATTTCGCGTTTCATGAAGTTTAGAAATGGGGCATTTACCGATCCGCAGTCTTATTTTTATAATTTTACTCAATTAGCAGAATCTAATGCCATTAATATGGCTAAAGGTATTTGGCGAGAAATAAACAGGAAAAACTTACGCAAGAACATACTCCCTACTCGCGAACGTGCCAGTCTGATCTTACATAAAAGCGAGGATCATAAGGTTGATTATGTTCGGTTGAGGAAATAAGATCTCCTACCCTATTAAATTCAGTCTTTTATTGAATATACATTTAACTAACTTGACTATATGACCTATTGTGAATTTGTAAATAATCTGACAGAAGATGATAATAATCCTAATAAGGATTATCATAACAATCATTATGGATTCCCTATCACTGATGATAATGAGTTGTTTGAAAGATTAGTTCTCGAAATTAATCAAGCAGGATTAAGTTGGCTAACAATACTTAAGAAGCAAAGTAATTTCAAAAAAGCTTACGATAATTTTAATATAATTACTGTTGCTAATTATACTGATAAGGATATTGAGCGATTGCTTAATGATACAGGAATCATTCGGAATAAATTGAAAATTAATGCAGCAATACATAATGCTAAAGTAATTATAGAGCTGCAGAATGAATTCGGGTCATTTAAAAATTGGATAGACACCAATCATCCTAAAACAAAGGAAGAATGGGTTAAGCTTTTCAAGAAGACATTTAAATTTACAGGAGGAGAAATAGTTAATGAGTTTTTGATGAGTACTGGTTATTTAGGAGGGGCACACGATCAGGATTGCCCAATCCACAATAAAGTACTGGAACTAAAACCTGCATGGAGTACTAAAAACTAGTTAGTATATCTTTATAATAAATGTATATGGATATAAATACTCTGGATCAATATGAAGAATCAGCAATAAAAGTAATCGAAAAGAAAAAAAACTTTTGGAAATTCTGGAAATAGTTGGATTAAATTTGTTTGGCAAAGAAAATATACTCTCAATTCGCTTCTGTTGATTGCCTAAAAACATAACTTAGCGATATACACTCTTATAGAAATACCTTGATAAATGTTTCCAATTAGTTATATTTGATAGCTTTTTATATCTTTATTGTTCTAATTGACTAAAAGACCCTAATAGAATATGCCCGTAACACTACCCGATAACCTGCCTGCAATAGAAATTCTTAAGAAAGAGAATATATTTGTAATGACTCAGCTTAGAGCTAAAGAGCAAGATATACGTCCATTAAAAGTACTTATACTTAATCTGATGCCTATAAAAATAGCTGCGGAAACAGACTTAGTTCGCTTACTATCGAATACTCCATTGCAAATAGAAGTTGATTTTTTGAAACTTTCGACTCACCAATCAAAGAATACACCTATAGAACATATGGAAACATTCTATAAGGAGTTTAATGATGTGCGTAATAGTAATTATGATGGACTCATTGTTACTGGTGCACCTGTGGAGTTGATGGAATTTGAGGAAGTAACTTATTGGCCTGAGGTTTCAGCTGTGTTTGATTGGGCACGTAATCATGTAACATCCACATTTTATATATGTTGGGCTGCACAAGCTGCTTTGTATAATGCATACGGAGTACCTAAACATTTGATGGCAGAAAAAACATTCGGAGTATTCAAGCATACAATCAATGATAGAAGTTTCCCTTTATTCAGAGGGTTTGATGATGAGTTTTATGCACCTCATAGTCGTCATACTGAGATTAGACGAGAGGATATAGAGAAACATCCTGATCTGGAAATATTGGCTGAATCTGACGAAGCGGGTATATATATAGTTGTAGGACGTGGAGGTCGAGAGTTTTATGTAACAGGACATTCAGAGTATGCACTCTATACTTTACATAACGAATATGTACGCGATTTGGAGAAAGATTTGCCAATAAGCATACCTAAGCATTATTATAAACACGATGATCCTAGTTTAAAACCGATTTCTCGTTGGACTGGTCATGGTAATTTGTTATTTAACAATTGGATTAATTATTTTTTATATCAGGAAACACCATTCGATTTGTCTCAGATCAAAGAATTGGAAAATTTAAAGCCTACTCGAGAATAAGGTCTTGACCTATTTCTTACTTTGGCAAGCAGAACAGTAATAACCTGTTATAATCAGAAAGTATGCATTAAATACTTTCTTTTACTTGATAAAACAAATAATTCAGATAAAATAAAAAAGCAGCTTCATTTTTATAATGAAGCTGCTTTTTACATTATTATACTTTAGCTTAAAGTTCTTTTGTTATTTCAGCTTTCAGTACTTGTACTGAGCAATCTTTAAATAAGCTTTGTGGTATATCAAAAGTAACTCCGTTATTTACTTTTGAAAACGAAATAGGCATATCTGATTCAAGAACCACACAATTCTTAATAGTTAAAACATCAAATGGTAAATCAACTTTACCAGTAGCATTAGTCAAACTAATATATAGATAGTGCTTATTGTTTTCTGATTTCTGAGCCAAATAAACACCAGTAGGAGTTTCAACCTTTACAGGTTTTGTTCCGTATATAGATTCTTGATTAGGAATCATCCATGCACCCATTTCTCTCAAACGACGGGTTGCAGCTTTAGGGAATGTTCCATCGGGCTTGGGTCCGATATTCAAAAGGTAATTTCCTCCTTTTGATACATTGTTTACTAAATAGCCAAGCATTTCAGAAGCAGGTTTCCATGCATAATCTTTGGCATGCCATCCCCAAGAATGTACCATCGTTGCGGGAGTTTGCCAAGGTTTATCAAGCATCTTTTCAGGATATTGATTATCGTGCATTTCTAGAAAATCAATATTATCCCCAGGGTTTAGATAAGATATACGTCCGTTAATCAAACACTTCGAACTGTTTTCACGTACAAGAGCAATCAATTCGTCTCGACGTTTATCTGTGATGTGTGTTGGCCAATCCCATGTATCGAACCATAATAAGTCAGGATCGAAATTGACTAATAACTCTTTCACTTGTGGCAGAGATTTTTCTTGCCAGTATTTTTCGAACTGATCATCTGGAATCATTGTCATCCAGTTAGGCATTCCTCCACCCGGATATTCCCAATCTTGCCAATGTGAGTAATAGAATCCGTATTTAATTCCATATTTTTTACATGCAGCTACCAGTTCTGCCAGAATATCTCTTTTGAAAGGTGTATTGGTAACTTTGAAATCTGATACTTTAGTATCCCACAACGCAAAACCATCGTGATGCTTTGATGTAATTACAAAATAACGCATCCCCGCATTTTTAGCTTCTGCAATCCATGCATCTGCATCAAAATCGACAGGATTAAATGTTTGAGCCAGCTTTTGGTATTCACTACCTGGTATTTCCAAGCGCATTTGAATCCATTCTGCATACCATGTATTTCCATTTTCTAGAGTACTATCGGGCAATGTTCTGTTTTTGTAACTTCCTTCAAGCATAGAATAAAGTCCCCAATGGATAAACATACCAAATTTGGCATCTTTAAACCATTCAGCCTTTTGGGGATCGAGTGATAGTGATTTATTCTGAGCAAACGTAAGATTTGCACATATACATAAACCAATAATAATACTGAGAGATCGACGCATCATATATTACTGTTTTAGATTTTAAGGTCATAGACCTAGTGATTAGTTTATTTCGGTTTTATAATAGATTTAGTAAGATTAGTGGAATCTCAAAGTTAATAAATTATCAAAATTAGTAGTGTTAATGCCTATCTAAAATTAATAGATACTATTTTCGATATATAGTAATGTATATTATAATAACTAAGTCTGAGTGTATTATTTATATAAAAAGAAAAAGCATGCGATTCTTTTAAATGGTAAATTTTAAACTTACCCCATCAACATAAATTCCTTTAGATATATTGACTTTTAGTTTCACACCTCCCGAGAGGCTATAGATATCTTCATCTCTAAATGTAATATCCTTATCTATAATATGTGTTGCAATACTTAAGATCATAGTATATAAGCGATTCGTATCAAGACCAGAATCGATAATTTCTATTTCGGGTTTTCCAAAATTAAATAATCCATACGTATATGCATCAATACCACTAGCAGTAGAGCGTAGTCCTATGTATATCCATGCAGATATAGGAATTCTATTCATCTTTAAATCGTCAACAGCCGATAGATAATGATCTTTATGTAATAATAATGTTTCGTTGCCTTGATAGATAGCGATACAGTTTTCGGATGTGATAAGAATTGAACAAAGCAATTTACTGAGAATTGTGAAACGTTCTATTTGAGTTTTTTCACCTCCTAAAATAGATACAATGGCGTGACCTGTATGCTTTTCTAGTTCTTTGGCTGCATCTCTCCAAACGTATGCATAGGGAATCACTTCGTCAAGCTCTTCTTTAGGGATAGGAATAGGCATGTTCCCCAAAGCGATGGTTAATCCATCTATTTCGAAAGCAGCAGTTTCGTTATCTCCTTCGATATTTGAAACATTCAGGCCCCAAAAACCTTTAAGATTCTCTACAACTTTATCTAATTTGAGAGAGCCTCCATTTATAAATATAGGCATTGCTAAAAGTACTTTCTCTTTTCTGTCTTGCTCGATAGTTTGTATTTCTACTTTTTTGTTTTTACTCCTAAAAAAACTAAATAATCCCATAATTGATGTGTAATTTTGAAGATAACCCTTTCGTTCGAATGAGTTAGATAAACATTTTATCATACTAAGGTAAACATTTTTCAGAAATAAAAGAGTCTACTTTACTTAGAAGGGCTTTAATTAGTTAAAGCATTCTTTATAAATTGTTAATTTGAAGCTTGTTATTAAACTTTTCATATGTATAGACTGTTTTAAAGTTACATATATAAATAACAGATTCATAACTTAATACAATCCCTCCATGAAGACAAATGATACAAGAAAAATAAAAGAAGGCGACGTTTTATTTAGTGTCGATCCCCAAAGGTTGGTAATCGCCACAACAAATGTAACACAAGTCAAAAATGGTTATGGAAAGGTTTCTGTTCGTCATTCTTTCTCTTCTGAAGAAGAATCAATTCCTATCGAGAATTTTCCCGTAGAATGTCATGGCCTGCTTTTATTTAAAACTCAAGATGAAGCGGAAGAATTTATAAAAACACAGATTGGTATTTAACCATTTTAATGTCTCTCTATTTAGAGAGACATTTTTTATTCTCTAGTGTCAAAGTTCCTCCTTATTTTATATTAATGATTAATATATTCTTACCTTTGCGCCCTTATATTATTTTCCCATAAAGTAAGTAGATAGAAATGAAAGGTAAAGAAAAGGGCTCAGTATTTTCGATATTGATTCTATTAGGTGTGTCACATATGTTTAATGATACACTACAAAATTTAGTACAAGCAGTATATCCGATGATAAAGGAGTCGCTGGCACTAAACTTTAGTCAGATTGGTATAATTACTCTAGTATATCAAATGGCAGCATCTATCTTTCAACCTATTATTGGTGCATATACCGATAGAAAACCACAACCCTACTCTCTTCCGATAGGTATGACATTTACTATGATTGGAATCTTTTCTTTGGCTTTTGCTTCAGAGTTTACTCATGTTTTATTTTCCGTTTTCTTTTGTGGAATCGGTTCTTCTATATTTCATCCCGAGGCTAGTCGATTGGCACACATGGCTTCCGGAGGTAAACGTGGTTTAGCCCAATCTATTTTTCAGGTAGGTGGTAATTTTGGTGGTTCATTAGGTCCTCTTTTGGCTGCTCTGTTTATAGCGCCTTACGGACAACAAAATATAGCATGGTTTTCGATAATCTCTCTTGTTTCTATTGGGGTGATGTTGTATATAAGCAAATGGTACAAACACCGTCTGCTTTATATTAAAGCCAATGCTCTTCCTAAAGAAGAATCTAAAGTGGAAAAACGAGGAGGTGTACTAACAAAAAAAGTAGTGTTTACACTGTCCATTCTTTTATTGCTGATCTTCTCAAAATATGTATATATGTCGAGCCTTACCAGCTTTTATACTTTTTATTTGATCGAAAAGTTTGGCGTTAGTATTGGTCAGTCTCAGGTATATCTTTTTATATTCTTATTTGCTGTTGCGGCAGGAACATTCTTAGGCGGACCTATCGGAGACCGTTTTGGACGTAAATACGTTATTTGGTTTTCTATATTAGGTGCAGCACCGTTTGCTCTGATAATGCCTTATGCTGATTTAATATGGACTTGTATTCTGAGTGTTATTATAGGTCTTGTCCTTTCTTCCGCATTCTCGGCTATTTTGGTTTATGCTCAAGAGCTTCTACCCGGAAAAGAAGGTTTGATCGGAGGATTATTTTTTGGACTAGCTTTTGGTATTGCAGGTATATCTTCCGCTATATTTGGTAATATGGCAGATAAGCATGGTATTGAATATATTTATCATATTGCAGCATTCATGCCACTAATTGGTTTAATAGCAGGATTACTGCCCAATAATAAGGCAACTGCTATTGAAAAGGAATAACAAAGAAAGTTTTAATATTACTTTTAGAGTCATAGTAGGCAGTTGTTATTATATTTACCCAAGTAACAAGAAGGCCTGAGGTTTTATATTTTGAAGTTAAAAAATAAGTCAATTGATAAACGCTCGTAAAATTGAATTACTCGCTCCTGCGAAAAATCTCGAATGTGGTATCGAAGCCATAAATCATGGTGCAGATGCTGTGTATATAGGCGCACCTAAGTTTAGTGCTCGTGCTGCTGCCGGAAATACTCTGGACGATATACAAGCACTAGCTCAGTATGCTCATCAGTTTAATGCACGTGTGTATGTGGCACTAAACACTATCGTTAAAGATGAAGAGCTGGAAGAGACAGAAAAACTAATCTGGGATTTATACAACGCAAAGGTAGATGCAGTGATTATTCAGGATATGGGTATAACTATGCTTAACCTACCTCCTATTCCACTACATGCGAGTACACAAAATGATAATAGAACGGCTGATAAAGCTAAATTTTTAGAGGAGGCTGGCTTCTCTCAGGTTGTGTTAGCTCGTGAGCTGACAATGAGTGAAATTAAAGCTATCTATTCCGAAATATCAGTACCTCTCGAAGCTTTTGTACATGGAGCATTGTGTGTGTGTTATAGCGGGCAATGTTATTTAAGTGAGGCGATATCTAAGCGAAGTGCCAACCGTGGTTCGTGTGCTCAATTTTGCCGTTTACCTTATACTCTTTTAGATAATGAAGGTAAAACGGTGGTGCAAAAGAAGCATTTATTATCGATGAAAGATTTGAATTTATCTGAGCATCTGGAAGAGATGATTGATGCCGGAGTAAGTTCGCTAAAGATAGAAGGCAGGTTAAAAGACCTGTCGTATGTGAAGAATGTGGTAACTTATTATAGGCAAAAATTAGATAAGATACTTGCTCGCCGTCCTGAATATATAAGAGCATCATCGGGAAAGAGTACTTACACTTTTACGCCTAATCTCGAAAAAAGTTTTAATAGAGGTTATACCGAATACTTTTTTAATGGTCGGACACCTGATATGTGGTCTATTGATTCCCCTAAATCCATTGGCGAACCTATTGGAAAGATAAAAGATGTGTTTGATCGTTTCTTTACTCTATCGGGTACAAAATTATTAAGTAATGGAGATGGCCTTTGTTTTCTGACAGAAAATAAAGAATTACAAGGAATCAGGGTTAACAGAATAGAGGGGGAGAAAGTTTTTCCTGCCGAAAATCATCTTTCGCTCCGAAAAGGTACTTTTGTATATCGTAATTACGATCATGAATTTGAGAAAATTCTCAGCAAAAAATCTGCTGAGCGTAAAATTGATATCACTATTTCTCTTGAAGAAACTAACACTGGTTTTAGATTGAAGATTGAAGATGAAGATGGAATATCAGCATTTTTAGAAGTTGAGTTGAATAAAGAAACGGCTCAGAAAAATCAAACGGATAATCTAAAAAATAATTTAAGCAAAACAGGTAATACTATTTTTAATGTAACTGAAGTTAAATTGCATTTATTAGGTAATTGGTTTATACCGGCTTCACTTATTACAGATTGGAGGCGTAAACTCGTTGACAGTCTATTGAACGAACGTATATCATCTCATATTATAGAAGAAGTTAGTCACAAGCAAACTACACATGCTTTTCCTACAAAAAATATTACTTATCTAGGTAATGTAATGAATAAGAAAAGCGAACTTTTTTATGCACAACACCAATCGGTTGTTCAAGAACTTGCTTTTGAAAAGAAGCAACAAAAGGCTGTTCCTTTGATGTTTACTCGTCACTGTATTAAGCAGTCTATGGGCTGGTGTCCTAAGGAAACATCTACTCGCCCACCCTATAAAGAACCATTTTACTTGCTTTATAATGCAACCAAATTGCGACTTGAGTTTGATTGCAAAAATTGTGAAATGAAGGTTTTTGATAGCTAATGATTTTATTTTTTCTCTACCGTTGAAAAAGATGCAGAATATCTTATCACTCTAAGATTGATTAGTATATTATGTTCTAAGCTATTGCTTATTCTTTTCTTATAATTTGAATATAAAAGTTTGATGTTTATTTGTTTTATTTAAAAATCTCTCTATATTTGAGGTGTATTAATGAAATAATACACTAAAACATTGATGACTTATGATAAACATTACTAATCTAAGTTTTAATTACAAGAGCAATTTGCCGATTTTCAATAATGTCTCTTTTTCTTTAAAGAATGGCATATATGGGTTACTAGGTGAAAACGGTGTTGGTAAAACAACATTGCTACACATTATTAGTGGGCTTCGTTTCCCGAAAAATGGAAATTGTAGAGTTTTGAATTACGAATCAGCGTATAGGAAACCTGCAATGCTATCTCAATTGTATTTTCTTCCGGAGGAGTTTCAGACACCGTCTATGTCTGTTGAGACTTATGCAAAATACAATGCTGTATTTTATCCTAATTTCAGCAAAGAACAATTTAACTTTTATCTCAGCGAATTTCAGGTTGATAGGGAAAAGAATATGATGGAAATGTCATTTGGACAGAGAAAAAAAGCAATGATTGCGTTTGCTCTAGCTTTAAATACTCCCATTGTGTTATTAGATGAGCCGACTAATGGGCTTGACATACCTTCAAAAGCTCAATTCAGAAGGATATTATCATCTTTGTTTACAGAAGACAAATGTGTGATTATATCTACACATCAGGTTAGGGATCTTGAAAATTTAATTGATCCGATTATTATTCTGGATCAGAATCAAGTCCTTATTAATAATACAGTTGAAGAAATAACACAGAAGCTATATTTCTCATACACTCCATCGAAGCCTCACGAAGCTTTATATACAGAGCAAATATTGCAGGGATATTCTTCAGTACAAATAAACGAGAATCAAAAAGAGAGTATTCTAAATATTGAAGCTCTGTTTAATGCTGCAATATCTAATAAAGCCAAAATGAGAGAATTATTTAATGCCTAAAATTACGAATTATGAATAATACGTTTAATCTGAAACGATTCATGTATTTAGAAATATATGATTTTGTAAAATCGAAAAATCAAATGCTACTAATAGTAGGCTCTATTGTTATAGTATATGTATTAGCTATCTTATCTAATTCTTTGGAGAGCTTCCGTGTATTTCCTAAGCTTATTAACTTAGTCCCTGTATTGGCTCTTGTAATAATTATTGTGTCGCCTTGTATTTTAGTCTCTAAATTAGATAAGTATACTGGCACCTTTCAATATACGCTCCCCGTATCTAATTTTGAACGTTTACTAAGTTTAGGACTTAAGTATGTACTAATAATTCCATTATTATGCCTGTCAACAGTCTTTTTGCTAAAGTTGATTTCTCCATTTTTTGTTCCTGATTCTCAAGTCCTTTTGTATAAAACAACTTTAAGTATCGATAGCTATTTGAATCTTCTAATCTTTGGCTTTCAGGCAATATTTTTACTTGGTTATTTCTATTTCAGAAAATTGGCGATTATAAAAGTTCCCATTGCCTTATTTCTATTTTTTATGCTACTTCAATTCGTTAGTGTGATCTCAGTGCGATACACGATGAATACTCAGATAAGTTATAGCGTTTTTGATTTATTACAACCTCTGAAATATTATAATCAGTGGATTGATGGATCCAATTCTATTGTAAGTGTTTGTAATGCTATAATAAAGAGTGTATTTCCTTTTGGTTTATGGATTGTGATTTATTTTAAACTCAAAGAAACTGAAATTTAAGCATATGGATTTTAAATCTAACAAACCGATATATCTTCAAATTGTTGATTTTTGTTTTCAAAAAATTCTGTTAAAAGAATGGCTGGAAGACGATAGAATCCCTTCGGTTAGGGAGCTTGGCTCTCTTTTGCAAGTAAATCCTAATACAGCTATGCGTGCTTTCGAATATATGCAAACTGCTGATATAATCTATCTGAAAAGAGGTACAGGATATTTTGTGCAGAAAGGAGCTATAAAGCAAGTCTTAAAATTGCAGAAAGATGAATTTTTTGAAAATGTTTTACCTGAGACATTCGAATCTATGGAACTTCTGGATATTAGTATGGATGAAGTTATTGAAAAGTATAAGAAATATAAAAACAAATAGTTATGAAAAAGTATGGCAATAAAATATTATTCTTTCTCTGTTCGTTAATCGTGATCTGTGTAGCTGTAGAATCAACTCAGTTGATAGAAGCTTATGATAATCATCAACGATATAACCAACAAAAACAAAAAGAATGGAAGGATCGGTATAAGGAAGATATTAGAAAAGAAATAATAAAGGATGAAAACGATCAATAATAAAAAGGTGCAGCATAAATTTCGATAATTTATGCTGCATACTGTATTCTGATTAATAAGACCATAGCCTCATTTTTAATGATAATTGAGGTTTGTGATGATATTTATACTTTATATCTTTAATAGAGGATAGTTTTCTCTTTTATAGGTCATCATCAAGAGTCATTTTATAGACATTTATAAGGATATGTCTTGACTTTTTAGATAACTTTTTTTTGCCGCCACCTGATAAGTCCAGACCTGAAGGAGTCACTAATCCATCAACACGATTTGAAGTGTTGCCAAAACTCCAATGCCCTAAATTAAATACAGGAACAACATAGCCGTCAGGTAATTTATTTATAGGATCTTTTCCTGTGTATTTTGTTACATGTGGGCTGATCTTATAATTCTTGTCTATATCTACATCTAGTACAGAACCCATTCTAGATTTTTTATAATATTCAAGAAGATCATCATCTTCATCTTTAGAGTCCAAAGGAGATTGTTTCATTGTAGAACCAGGTGCTGATAATTTAGGTTTTACCTGTTTTAGCAATTCCTTTTTCATATCATCTTTAATATATGATTTAAGGCTTTGAGCATTTATTGAAACCGAGATTATTAAAAGAACAAAGCTCGTTACATATCTCTGATGAAAGTCCATTTTTTGTATTTTCTATTTGTACAAAACTAATAAAAGAGTATGTTGCTTTATATACAAAAAAGTTAAGGTTACATAAGCTTTACATCTATAAATGTTAATTAGTAAATCTGTTAAAATATAGTTATTTTAGAGAATGTTCATAATAAGAAAAAGCAACTTGATTCAAGAGTTACTTTTCATTATTATGACATCTTGATGATCTATTTTTTATTTAATTCTTAATGTGTCAGCCATTCTAAATTAAACTGATAATGAATGCCGCTACTGAGTAAATGTATCATATTATCAGGCGATTGTGTCGCAGCTAGATATCCACGAGGCTCGGCATGAGTATTGTCCATTAGGAAATGTCCAGTCCATGCTTGTCCGTATAATAAACGTTCTTTACCATCGGTAATTAATTTCTTTACTGGCCAGGTTTTTCCTTCATCCCACGAAAGGGCTGCATATGCACCATATCCAATAAACTCCTTTCCTTCTGAATCAATAAATATCATACCTTCCTCTCCATCATTTTTTAAGCGGTACGGATGATGAGTAAATGATATTACCATCAAAGGTCCTTCATGAAGTCTCATCAGAACTAAACGTTGTCCTCCATCTATTGGAGGTAATTCTGATGCTGTATATTCCCAAGTTTGCCCCATATCAGATGAAATACTCATTGGCATACGAAGTAGTCCTTCTATATTTTTGATAGCATCGCCTCGTCCTAAAGCCATTAGATTACCATCTTTCAACTCTACAATACCAGCATGTATTCCGGCAATATTACTCCCCGTTCCTCTTTCTGTAAAATCATTCGGAATTCCACTATTCGGATCATACCATGTTGTACCACCATCTTTACTTATATGAATTGCTGTTCCTCCTTCTCCCTCAGGGGTTGCATCGGCAGCTTGTATTAGCCATCCTTTGGATGTTTGAATAGTGCCAGATATTACTTGATTTCGTTTACCATGTTCAGGCACTATCATTCTTGGTTTATCCCATGTTGCTCCATTATCTGTACTTATACGTTGTACTATGGCTAGATTTTGCCAATCGCCTGCGGCTTCTACCCCATTGAAATACATTAAAGTATCTCCACCTTTATTAAATAGAGCGGAGCCAGTCATATTGCGATCGGGGACTTTGAAAAATCGGGATGCAGGTTCCCATTGATCTTTTCCTTGTCTCAATCTACTACCTATAATCTCTATACCTCTTCCGTTCTCTTGATCAGCAGTAAACCATACAGCCAATAAATCGCCATTATTACACCACGTTATAGTTGGGCAATGATCATGTGAATAAAAAGGAGTTCCCGATTTGCAATCTGGATTAATTACATATCTCACAGGTTCTTTGAATTTTGGTGTAGTTTCTTTTGTCCAGATATGTCTCTTTTGATCTATATTCAGCATATTTTCAGGTATTGGAGATTGACTCGTATATACTTTGCTATCAGGATAATCTGCTTGTACAACCCTAAACCCTGTAAGCCAATGTTTATCTTCGGGAATCATAGCCATCCGATTTGCAGATCTAAGGTAGTCTGTTGGAGTACCATGACTCCCTCCACGTGTAACTCTAAATAAACCTTCTTTACCTCCTAATGGATCAATCACATCTTCTTTAGATGAGTATGGAGCATACCAGTCATAACACCATTCTTCTACATTACCATGCATATCATATAACCCAAAACTATTTGGAGTGCTTTGACCTACTTGTAAAGAAACTGCTACAGGATCACGGTATAAATTTTGATTCTTAAGAAAAGAATTAGGCAGATAGTCTCCCGTGTAAAAGAGAGAATAAGTACCAGCTCTGCAAGCATACTCCCACTCTGCTTCTGTGGGTAGTCGATATGTCTTCCCTTCCTTTTTAGATAACCATTTGCAAAAAGCAATAGCATCTAAATAGTTTACATATATAACAGCGTCATCATCTTTTGTAGATAATCCATATTTTCCTCTATATTGAGAGTGAGATGGATCAAATTGTTCATACTGAATGTTTGTAATTTCAGTTACTCCCATTTTGAAAGGTTTGCTTATAGTCACCTTATGCATAGGCGCTTCGTCGTAGTTTTCACCTTTACCCTCACCCATCCAAAAATACCCTGCGGGTATTTCTGTCAGGTTTATTCCTATGATGTTTATTTCTGTTTGAGCACAGAGTCCACTATTAAAAATAGCAAGTGTGATTAATGAGAAAATTTTATTCATAATATGATATAAGATCTGAGACTTTTCGTAAAAACAAATATAAGCTGTTGGGCTTAAAAACACAACATTAATATTTAACTAAAATAAAAAAGACTCATACCTTGTGATCGGGATATGAGTCTCTTTATTGCAATTAATGATAAATATATATCTTATTTGCCAGCTATTGGTTTCAGCAAATATTTAATCTCTTTAGCTCCGGTTAATTCTTCATGAGTGATTCTAAAGCTATCATGTGCTTTACCATCTATACTAAGACCTCCAATATAATTAACATTAACAGCATCCATCGGTTTTATAGTCTCTATTACGACTTTGTCTGATTTATAATAGTTTGGATTTAGCTTAATTGTTATTTTATCGAAAGTTGGTGTTACCAGAGTGTAATCAGGTCGTCCTGGACATTCGGGATAAAATCCCATCATATTAAATACTGCCCATGTAGAAAGAGTACCAGTATCATCATTTCCTGGCAATCCACCTGGCGCATTTGTAAAATGATCATTCAGCAATTGTTTTACAATTTTTTGAGTTCTCCACTCTTCTCCTTTGAAATTGCTAAAAAAATGAGGATAGTTTATATCAGGTTCGTTAGTTACATCGAAATATTCTTTATCAAATACCATTTGCAATTTATCAACGAATTTTTTATCACCACCCATAAGCTTAGCTAAACCTGCTATGTCATGAGGCACAGCAAAGGTATAATTCCATGCAGAACCTTCGTGAAATCCGGGATTCGGTTCGAAATTCATTCCTTGTGCCGGATTAAATGGCGTTAAGAATGTTCCATCAGGTAATAGAGGTCTGAATGCTCCACTTTCTTTATCATAATAATGTTTATAGCCTAACGATCTTTTATAAAATAGTTTAGCGTCTTCTTTTTTACCTAAAGCTTCAGCAAAGCGAGCTAAATTCCAATCAGCAATATAATATTCTAAAGCGTGAGAAACAGAGTTATCAAATTCTCCACGTAAGGGAACAAAGCCTAGCTTCATGTAGTCATCATTATCGGGACGCATTAAGTTCTCTTTACTTGGTAGTGTTGCCGACTTATACATTGCTTCGTATGCAGTGTTTACATCAAAATCCTTTAACCCTTTAAACCAAGCATCTACAATAACAGGTATAGAAGGGTCACCTTCCATTGTATAAGACTCACGACCGTATAATTCCCATTTAGGTAACCACCCGTGCTCTTTGTACATATCTATCATTGTATGCATCATTTGAATCTGACGTTCTGGATATACCAGTGTCATTAATTGATGCACATTACGGTAAGTATCCCAAAGAGAGAATACTGTATAACGATTTTCCTTTGTTGTTTTTATCTCAGAGCTTTCCATTGCTGGATAGTCGCCGTTCACATCTTGTAGAATATTAGGGTGAACAAGAGCATGATAAAGTCCTGTATAAAAAACTGTTTTCTGATCTTTTGTTCCGCCTTCTACCAAAATTCTCGAAAGATCATCGTTCCAGCTTTTACGAGCAGCTTTATGCACAGCTTCAAAATCAGCTTTAGGCTGTTCAGTATTTAAATTCAAACGTGCATTTTCGATACTAACAAAAGAGACACCCATTTGCACTTCTATACTTTCACCCTCTTGTGCATCAAAAGTGAAATATGCGCCTACATCATCACCAGCAATCTCTTTGTTATATTTCGTATAAAGTTTATAAGTACCGGCATCCTTATTCCATTCTTTTTCCCAAGCCTCACCAGGACGTTGCAATTTCCAATATCCTACTGATTTAGGAGCTTTATTTATTCTCATCACAAAATAAATAGGAAATACAGCCTGAGATGCAGTATAACAGAACGTACCAAGAAGCTTAGTGCCTTCGATTTCTGTATCACTTACTCTACGAACCATAGCTCCGGATTCATTGGTAAGTCCTTCGCCCAGATTCAATAATATATTGGCTTGTCCTTTGGGAAAGGTAAAACGAGCAATCCCAACCCGAGGGGTTGCACTTACTTCGGTCTTAATGTTATATTTTGTCAGAATATTAGAGTAGTATCCAGGAGATGCAGTTTCATCTTTATATTCGCTTCCGTATTTACGATAATCTACATCCAAATCTCCTGATGTAGGCATCAGTAAAAGACTACTCATATCGGGGCAACCTACTCCACTTAAGTTTACGTGGGCATATCCGGTGAAGTATTTATTATCGAAGCTATAAGGGGTAGACCACCATCCGGTATCCTTGTCCCTTTTATTAAGGTCGGACCCCATAACATTGAAAGGTGTTACCGACATAAAACTTTGGGGGCACATAGCACCTGGGTTAGTTGTTCCATAATTAGTTGTCCCTATAAATGGGTTGACATAGTCAACCGGCTCATTTTGGGCGGCAACCATAGTGAAACAACCTAGAAATAAATAAAGGAATGTTTTTCTCATGATATTTAGTAATGATTAAAATGCTTTTTATGTGGTAAAATGCCAGAGCTATGATCTAAAAAGACTATGCTTCTAAGAAAGAAGCAATCTCTTCCAGATGCTTAGCGTCTATCTCGGTAAAATAGTTTTCAATCTCACTATCTACATCTAAGACAGCTATAACTTCACCTTGTTTTCGGATAGGTACTACGATCTCGGAACGAGATTCGCTATCGCAAGCAATATGCCCGGCAAATGTATTAACATCGGCAACGATAATAGTTCGATTCTCTTTCCATGCAGTTCCGCATACTCCTTTGCCATAATTTATACGTGTGCAAGCTATTCGCCCCTGAAAAGGTCCTAGTACTAATTGCTCTCGCTTTACTATATAGAAACCAACCCAAAGAAAGCCAAAAGCTTCTTTTAATACAGCAGATACATTTGCAAAGTTGGCAATAGTATCTGTTTCAGCCTCTAATAGGGCTTTTATTTGAGGTAAGAGATTCTTATATTGATCTTCTCTTGACGCATGTTTTAATATGTCTACTTTTTCTGCCATACTGTAAAGATATTGCTTTTTAGAAAAATTTGAAATGATTAGCTTGATAGTATTTAAAAACACACAAACTTATAACAACCCTAGTTGCTCAAACATGGTTTGATATATTTCGGCTTTTCCGCTTAAAGATTTAGGGTAAGCTCTAGATGATGATGGCATACGATATAATCTCATTAAATGACCATCAAATTCAAATTCTGAAAAGTCGCCAATTTTAGGTTCTTTCGTATTTACAAAAGAGATCAATGTATCAGTAGCTTTCTGTCCTGTGGTAATAATAGCCCTGCAGGTTGGTATTTGCTTTAATATAAGACTTAGATCAGTTGCTTCTACTACTTCTAAGAAATTATCCGAAGCATTATCCTTATGTCTTATAATAGCTTTGGCTGTATCTCCCAATCCTATTCCTTTATGAGTGAGGAATTCCTTTATCAGATCTTCGTTAAAAGCTTTTTTATTGGCAAGTAGAAAATGATCTTTATTTTGAAAAAATATCAAACCGAATATTCGCCACATGTCATTCTGAAAATTGGGATAGAAAAAATTCATAGACCATCTTTCTTGCTTGGGAGGAAAACTCCCTAGCATTATCATTTGAGTATCAGCAGGTAAAAAAAAAGGTAACGGATGATATTCTATATCTTTCATAAATACATTCAATATTTATAGGCGTGTTATAAATACGAAGATAATAAAAATAATTTCAGGCTATTTTCACCTTTTGATTATATAAAACAGGATTTATTGAAAATTATATATCTTTTTATTTGCAATTAAAGAAATATGTTATATTTTTGCTGTGACGAAATAAAAAATTAGATCAAAATGAAATTATTCACTAACATTCTTAGCTCTATTATTCTGCTCTGGGAAAACCTTAGAGTGAGTAGTGCTGCGTAGTTGAATAATCAAAACAGATATAGCAATGGCCTTTCTCACTAAATGAGAAGGGCTATTTTGTTAAATAGCATCAATATTGACTAAGAATAGAAACATACTTTAGACAAATTTATATGGACAAATTATTTATTTTTGACACGACCCTTAGAGACGGAGAACAAGTTCCGGGCTGCCAGTTGAACACTATTGAAAAAATAGAAGTGGCTAAAGCTCTCGAAGCTCTCGGTGTTGATGTTATAGAAGCTGGTTTTCCTGTATCAAGTCCCGGAGACTTTAATTCAGTGGTCGAGATTTCTAAAGCCGTTACATGGCCTACTATCTGTGCACTCACTCGTGCAGTTGAAAAAGATATAGAAGTTGCTGCTGAAGCTCTCAAGTATGCTAAGAAAAAACGTATACATACAGGAATCGGAACTTCTGATTTCCATATAAAACATAAATTTAATTCAACTCAGGATGAAATTGTAGAACGTGCAATCGCAGCGGTAAAATATGCGAAGCGTTTTGTTGAAGATGTTGAATTTTATGCAGAAGATGCTGGTAGAACAGATAATGCATATTTAGCAAGAGTAGTACAAGCCGTTATAAATGCAGGTGCAACTGTTGTTAATATACCTGATACTACCGGTTATTGTTTACCAACCGAGTATGGTGCAAAAATTAAGTATCTGATTGATCATGTAGATATGAAAAATGCCATACTTTCAACACACTGTCATCAGGATTTGGGAATGGCAACAGCCAACTCTATCATGGGAGTATTAAATGGTGCCCGTCAAGTTGAGGTTACAATAAATGGTATTGGAGAACGTGCCGGTAATACTTCTTTAGAAGAAGTTGTAATGGCTATAAAGAGTCATAAGGAACTTGATATTGAAATGAACATCAATACTCAAAAGATATATCCGATGAGTCGTATGATATCAAGCCTAATGAATATGCCTGTACAACCAAACAAAGCTATTGTAGGAAGGAATGCATTTGCACATTCATCGGGAATACATCAAGATGGAGTTCTTAAGAATATGTCTACCTACGAAATTATAGATCCTAAGGATGTTGGTATAGACGATAATGCCATAGTTCTTACAGCTAGAAGTGGACGTGCAGCACTGAAAAATAGATTGAGTATTTTGGGCATTGAAGTTAATGATAGTGAATTAACAGAAATATATCAACGTTTTTTAGAACTTGCAGATCGTAAGAAGGATATTACAGATGAGGATATTTTGATTCTTGCAGGAAAAGAGACTGATAAAATGCACAGCATCAAGTTAGATTATCTACAAGTAACATCTGGTATAGGTGTTCGTTGTATTGCTAATGTGGGCATAGATATTGCCGGAGAAAAATTTGAGGCTTCTGCTTCCGGAAATGGACCTGTTGATGCAGCAATCAAAGCAGTAAAACAAATCATTCGCCGCGAAACAATAATTCAGGAATTCCTAATTCAAGCCATAAATAAAGGTAGTGATGATGTAGGTAAAGTGCATATGCAAGTAGAGCACGAAGGACAAAATTATTATGGATTTTCAGCAAATACTGATATTGTAGCGGCATCTGTTGAAGCATTTATCAATGCAATTAATAAATTTGTAAAATAAACGAATATCAATATTTTAGTGGAAACTAAAAAATACGAATACATAGATAGTTTACGAGGGATTGCCGTATTGATGGTATTGATGGTTCATGTTGGTAATTTCTTTAAATTACCAACTACCGAATACTTCTCTCACTTGTTGTTTGAAATGGTTTATAGTGGAAGAATGGGCGTTCAATTATTTTTCATACTCAGTTCTTTTACTCTAATGTTTTCTTTCGACAGAAGAATTGGAGAGAAAAATGGTACTTCAAATTTTTATATACGGCGTTTTTTTAGAATAGCTCCGATGTATTATCTCGCTATTGTTGCTATCACGGCTTACTTTATTCGTTTAGATGTTCGAAATTGGGATATTCTGACTACACCTTGGTATCTCAGCAATTATTTCTTTTTAAATACAGTGAATCCTGCTTGGATTAAGACAATAGTTCCCGGAGGTTGGTCTATTTCTGTAGAATTTCTTTTCTATATGATATTCCCATTTATAGCTTCTCGTATAAAAAGCATTAACACTGCGGCTATTGCATTGTGCATAAGTCTTATTGTTGCAACTCTTTTTATATATGTTACTAGAGGTCAATTCTTTTTCTTTCAGTTTGACTTTAATCAAATTAATTTTGTGAATCAACTGCCCGTATTTTTTATTGGTATATTCACTTATTGGTTAACAAAGGAAAGTTATACACAGATTAAAAATAAAACATGGGCACTATTTATTATTGTGATGCTTTTGTTCACACACATGGTAGTACCCTACTATTTGTTTTATTGTATAATATATTGCATCTTGATTTTGATTCTATCAAAAAAGCCTTATAAATTTTTATCAAACAAATGGCTTTCTAAAGTAGGTAGAGTAAGTTTTAGTATGTATATCGTACACTTTTTCTTAATAATAATGATGAATAATTTAGGAATAGGACATCTTATACCTGTCACAAATTTATTTACATCTATAGTAAACTTCGTCTTATTATACACTCTGGTTTTCACTTTAACGTATACAATTTCATATTTCTCATATAAATTTATAGAACTTCCCGGACAAAATCTTGGAAAAAAACTAATAAAAATTAGATCAACAAAATAATATTTCAGTATGAAAACATTATTCGATAAAATTTGGGATGCCCACACAGTATCAACAGTACAAGATGGTCCCACACAGTTGTATATAGACAGACACTTCTGTCATGAGGTAACAAGTCCACAAGCCTTTAATGGTTTACGTACAAGAGGGCTTACGGTTTTGCGTCCTGATAAAACAACGTTAACGGCAGATCATAACACGCCGACAATTAATCAAGACCAACCAGTTAAAGATCCTATTTCCAGAAATCAATTAGATACTCTATCGAAGAATGCTGCTGATTTTGGTCTGACATTATATGCATTAGGAAACAAGAAAAACGGCGTTGTACACATTATAGGTCCTGAAAATGGATATACTCAACCCGGAATGACTATTGTTTGTGGAGATAGTCACACTTCTACTCACGGAGCTTTCGGTTCTATTGCTTTTGGTATTGGTACATCAGAAGTAGAAATGGTACTAGCGACTCAATGTATATTACAAAGTCGTCCAAAGACAATGAGAATTACCTTTAATGGTAAACTGAATAAAGGGGTTACTGCTAAAGATTTGGCTCTTTATATGATTGCCAAACTTACTACTGGTGGTGCTACTGGTTATTTTGTTGAATATGCAGGAGAAGCAATCCGCAATATGTCGATGGAAGAACGTATGACGCTTTGTAACTTAAGTATCGAAATGGGTGCTCGTGGGGGATTAATTGCTCCGGATGAGGCTACATTTGCTTATGTAAAAGGACGTGAATTTGCTCCTAAAGGCAAAGCGTGGGATAAAGCTTTAGCTTATTGGAAAACTTTGAAAACAGATGAAGGTGCTAAATTCGATAAAGAATTAGTATTCGAAGCTGCTGATATTCAACCAATGATTACTTACGGAACAAATCCGGGTATGGGTATGGCTGTAAATGATTCAATTCCTACACTAGATCAAATAGACGAAGCTGGTCGTATATCTTTCCAAAAATCGATGGATTACATGGGTTTCAAACCAGGAGAGAAATTAGAAGGCAAATCAATAGACTATGTTTTCCTTGGTAGCTGTACTAATGGACGTATCGAAGATTTCCGTGCTTTTACTAACTTTATCAAAGGAAAGAAAAAAGCAGAAAATGTTGTTGCTTGGTTGGTTCCCGGTAGTTGGATGGTAGAAAAGCAAATACGCGAAGAAGGTTTATATGATATTCTTATCGAAGCAGGCTTCTCTTTACGTCAACCTGGATGTTCGGCATGTTTAGCTATGAATGACGATAAAGTTCCTGCCGGTAAATATGCGATTTCTACATCGAATCGTAACTTCGAAGGTCGTCAAGGTCCTGGAGCACGTACTATATTGGCTGGACCATTAGTTGCAGCAGCAGCAGCAATTACAGGAAAAATAACTGATCCTAGAACATTCTAAGATTAGACCTTTTCAGGAGAGAATAATATTCTCTTGATACAACCAATTATATTTTGCATTACTTAATTTTCTAATAAAAGTAAAATGGAAAAGTTTCAAACATTAACATCAACATATGTTCCACTTCCTATCGAGAACGTGGACACAGACCAAATTATACCAGCTCGTTTCTTAAAAGCAACCACCAAAGAAGGTTTTGGTGACAATCTTTTTGCAGATTGGCGTTATGATAAAGAAGGCAAACCCAAAGCTGATTTCGTATTGAATAATCCTACATACAGTGGAGAAATTCTTGTAGCAGGAAAAAACTTTGGTAGCGGATCTAGTCGTGAGCATGCTGCTTGGGCTATAGTTGGATACGGATTTAAAGCAGTAGTATCGAGTTTCTTTGCTGATATCTTTAAAAACAATTCATTAAATAACGGATTACTACCTGTAATTGTTAGTGTTGAATTTTTAGCTGAGATATTTGACAGTGTAAGTAAAGATCCAAAGGCTACGCTTACAATCAATCTGGAAAAGCAAACTATAACTAATAATGCAACCGGAAATTCAGAATCTTTTGAGATCAATCCTTATAAAAAAGAATGTCTACTTAAGGGACTTGACGATATAGATTATCTTCTATCTAAGAAAACTCTTATAGAAGCATATGAAAAAGATCAGACATTATAAATCGGGTCATTTTAATATGTGTTGGTTACCTAAGACTTAACCAACACATATTGATTCTTTGTTACGAGAATGTAACATAATTTATTTTACAAGCCTATGTTAGAAATAATGGATACTACCTTGCGTGATGGAGAACAAACTTCCGGAGTTTCGTTTTCTATGCAAGAGAAATTAAGTATTGCCCACCTGCTGTTAGTTGATCTGGGTGTAAATCGGATAGAAATTGCATCTGCCCGTGTATCGGATGGTGAATTTAAGACTGTAAAACGAATTACCGATTGGGCTAAAGGTGCAGGGTATATTGATAAAATCGAGATACTGGGATTTATCGACAAAGGGGCTTCTTTAAAATGGATTAAGGAGGTTGGGTGCAATACTGTAAATCTACTGACGAAGGGATCTTATAAGCATGTAACAGAGCAATTACGAAAAACTCCTGAGCAACATTTAGAGGATATTAAAGCCGAAATATATTTGGCTCAAGAAATGGGATTAAATGTAAATATTTATCTCGAAGATTGGTCAAATGGTATTTTGAATTCCGAAGAGTATGTTTACTTTATGGTGGATAATTTAAAAGATTTACCTATCAAAAGGTTCATGCTCCCAGATACACTGGGTATTCTCAATCCTCATACTACATGGCGTGCTTGCCGACGAATGACTAAACGATATCCCGGATTACATTTCGATTTCCATGCTCACAATGATTACGATTTAGCAGTTGCCAATGTTATGGTTGCCGTTGAAGTCGGAGTACATGGTGTACATGTAACTATGAATGGTTTGGGCGAACGTGCAGGAAATGCAAGTCTGTCGAGTGTAATAGCAGTTCTACATGATCATCTGAATGTGGAAACTACAATAAAAGAAGAAAAACTGAATAGAGTAAGTCGTGTTGTTGAAACTTACTCAGGTTTAACGATCTCTGCAAATCAGCCGATTGTGGGAGAAAATGTTTTTACTCAATGTGCAGGTATTCATGCTGATGGAGATAACAAGAACAATCTCTACTACAATGACTTATACCCTGAACGATTTGGTCGAGTGAGAGAATATGCACTGGGTAAACTATCAGGTAAGGCAAATATTCGGAAAAATATTGAGGCGTTGGGCATTGAACTTGATGAAGCTGATATGACTAAAGTTACCAATCGGGTTATAGAACTTGGTGATAAAAAAGAGGTTATTACTCAAGAAGATTTACCCTATATAATCTCGGATGTTTTAAGAAGTAGCGAGAAAGATAAACAGGTCAAGATTATTGCTTTTGCGTTTATTTTATCCAAAGGGGTACGTCCTTCTGCTTCCGTTCGTATTGAAGTAAATGGTAAGGAGTATGAAGAGACTGCACCGGGAGACGGACAGTATCATGCTTTTTCGAAAGCTTTATGGAAAATATATACAAAATTAAATAAGCCTAAACCCGACTTGGTAAATTATTCGGTAATAATTCCACCGGGAGGACGCACGGATGCTTTGGTACAAACTGTTATATCGTGGAGGTTTAACGATAAAGTATTTAAGACTAGAGGTCTGGATGCTGACCAAACAGAGGCAGCGGTAAAAGCTACCGAAAAAATGTTGAATATAATTGAAGATATGTAAGGTGCGAATCTATTTGAGGCTTTGGTAAGCTATAGCCTTTTATAATCTCGAAAGTATATCATTTAATACTATCATTTACTTAATATGAGGATAAATCTCGTCAATATTATTTCGGATCGCAAATATGAATCATGGGTTAGTTTTCAACTTATCTATGAATGGGAAGATCAATTGTCTAAGACTTTGGATATTCCTATTATTGATAATCCAGATCGTGTTGAAACAAGTCTGAAAAATTCGATTAAATATAATATATCCGAACGAGTAGCTTATCCTCTAATTAAATTTTTCAGAGCTATAAAAAGATGCTTCATTAAAGAATCTGAGATAGATTGCTCTCTGTATTTTCACTTGACGGTAACTAGTTTGATACAGCTTAAAAAAAGCAGATTAAACAGAATTATACCTGTGATTGTAGATGCTTTTATTGCAGAGGATTACTTGCCTGTCTTTTATAAAAAATATGGAGATTGTCCATTAGTACTAATATCGAGCATCGAAACATATGAATATCTTAAATCGGTAAATTGTCCTTTAAATATAAGATACTGGGGACTTAGTTTATCTGATGATTATAAATTGGATTCGGAGAACGAATACAACAAAGAAATTGATATATTACTTGCAGGAAGACAAAACGGAGTTCTTTTGTCATATTTAGAGCAATACTTACAAGATAATAAGCAAATTGAGGTTGTACGAAGTGATATAGAAGACGGACAGTTAATATTCACATCTAACAACAGAGGAGTACTTGGTAGCTTTAATGGCAGGGTAGAATACATAGATTTGTTGAGAAAATCGAGAGTAATAATGTATGCTACACCAGGAATTGATGGAGGTGAAAAACGAACAAAAGGTTATAATCCTGTAACACCTAAATATCTGGAAGCACTATCTTCTCAGTGTAAGATTGTAGCTCGCTATCCCTATACAGTTGAAACTAAACTGTATGAAGTCGATAAAATTTGCTCTAGTACTGATTCATATGATACTTTTAAATCTCATATGGATAGATATTTAGATCGTAATAATAAAATAGATTTGCCTTTTTATGCTTCAATACTAAATAAGCATTATACATCAGTGCGAGGTAAGGAGTTGCAAGAGATTATTCAAAATTTAAACTAGCAAAATATATTTATTACTTTTGTTAGACTTTAAGGTCTGAGACCTTTTTTATTGTAAGACTAAATTGTAACTGATAGTTATTACTGAAAAGTGTAGCAATAAAATTTCATATTATTTATAATAAACAAGATTCGATGAAAATAGGTGTTTTAGGTGCAGGTATCAGTGGTTTAAGTATTGCTAAAATACTAAAGAAAACATTTGATGTTGAAGTTTTAGAGAAGAATCCCGTTTGTGGAGGAATTGCTCGTACTACGGATGTTGATGGTGTTGCATATCATACTATTGGCGGTCATTGTTTTAATTCGAAATATGAAGATGTGTTGAGTTTTGTATTTGATGAAGTTCTACCTAAAAGTGAATGGAATAAAATAATACGAAAATCGAAAATAAAGTTCCAAAATTACGAGATCGATTATCCTATTGAATTTTCAATCAAGCAGATTTATGAGCATGACAAAGAGTTGGCTCAACGATTGACTATTGATTTTTTTAAGGCTGATGATAACGGTAAATATGAGAACTTAGACGAATGGTTCAGAAAGAAGTTTGGCGATAGTTTTGCTGAAGAATACTTCATTCCCTATAACTCTAAGATATGGAATAATGATCCTAAAAAAATGAGCTATTTATGGGTTGAAGATAAACTTCCAATTCCTAATAAAGATTCTTTTTTTGAAGGGCTAATATCTAATATGAGAGATAAAATGTCTCATTCAGAATTTTATTATCCTAAGACAAACAATCAGAATACATTCATCGAGGCTTTAGCCAAAGATACAGCAATCAAGTATAATTATAAGGTTGAATCCATTAAATATGATAACAGTTCTAAGAAATGGACTATTAATGATACAGATTATTACGATCTGATAATTAATACTACACCTCTAGATCAATTCATAGGTACTCTTGCGGATGCTCCTGAGAATATCCAATCTGCTGCAAAGAAATTGAAGAAAAACGGTGTATCTAATATCCTTTGGAAAACAAAGGAAACAGATAAAACGTGGACATATATTCCAAACCAGAAATATTTATTCCATAGATATATTCATATTGGTTCGTTTTGGAATCCTAAACAGAATTATTCGATCTCAGAAGTTATAGGACAACATTCTGTTGAAGAGATGACTAAAGCAGGACAACAAGACGATTTCTTAATAGAGCCAGTAGCTCACTCGGTATCCGACTATGCATATGTTGTATTTGATGAGAACTATGATGTAACTACAAAGGCTATAAAAGAGTATCTGGGAGAAGTAGGATTACATACTTTAGGACGATTTGGAGAATGGCAATATTACAATATGGATGTATGTATAAAAAAAGCCATTGATCTATCTAAAAAGATACTAGAAAAGAAAATTTAAGGTCTCAGACCTATTTAATATTCAGGCATATATAATGATTATATCTTGCCATAATTTTCAAATATATCACTAAATACTTTTATTTACTTTAATTAATATAGTATGAAATTAAATATTGCGGTATTACCCGGCGATGGTATTGGTCCTGAGATTATTGGACAAGCATTAAGAGTTACTGAAGCTATTTGCGAAAGATTCGGTCATGAATTGTCGTACGAATACGGAATTGTGGGAGCATGTGCTATTGATGAAGTAGGAAGCCCCTATCCTGATGCAACTCACGAGCTTTGTATGGAATCTGATGCTGTACTATTCGGCGCTATTGGTGATCCTAAATACGATAATAACCCATCGGCTAAAGTTAGACCGGAACAAGGTTTATTGAAAATGCGTAAAGATCTTGGTCTATATGCAAACCTACGTCCGATAACTACTTTTCCATCATTAATACACAAATCGCCTCTTCGTGCAGATCTTGTAGAAGGAGCCGATTTTATGTGTGTACGCGAATTGACGGGAGGCCTTTATTTTGGACGTCCTCAAGGAAGAAGCGAAGATGGAAATACTGCTTATGACACCTGTGTATATACTCGTGAGGAAGTAGAACGTATTCTTCATCTATCTTATAAATATGCTCGTCAACGTCGCAAGAAAGTGACTGTAGTAGATAAAGCTAATGTTCTTTGTACATCTCGTTTGTGGAGAGAAGTAGCTCAGGAAATCGAAAAACAATATCCTGATGTTGAAACAGAATATATGTTTGTTGATAATGCAGCCATGCAGATTATTCAATGGCCAAAACGTTTTGATGTATTAGTTACAGAGAATTTATTTGGAGATATTCTTACTGATGAATCATCTGTTATTACAGGTTCATTAGGAATGTTACCATCTGCATCAATTGGTGTTCATACATCGGTATTTGAGCCTATACACGGATCGTATCCTCAGGCAGCAGGAAAGAATATAGCAAACCCTATTGCTACTATACTTTCGGCAGCTATGATGTTCGAATATGCTTTTGATCTTCAAGAAGAAGGCAAAATTATTCGTGATGCAGTAAATGCTTCTTTGGAACAAGGTATTGTAACTGAAGATATTTCTTCAGATGGCAAAGCTTATTCAACATCTGAAGTTGGTGATTGGATTGTAAATTTTGTAAAGAAATAAGGTTATCTTAATCTAAGAGACATATACTTCATTCATTGAAAAGTTATAAAAAGTGAGCAACATTTTGTTACTCACTTTTTTATTTCTATATTTTGTCTCACATTGGGTTTTCATCAAATAAATATTTATTATATGAAGAATCGTATTAGCTTATTGGCTATAATTATTGTAAGCTGTATTTTTCTTTTCGGCTGTAAAACAAAGCAAGGTCAAGAAAATAGAAAATCTAAAATCGAAGGAACAAGTAAAAGTAAGGGGGAGAACTTTGATACTTTTTATTCGAAATTTATGTCAGATATTAAATTTCAAAAATCAAGAGTTATGTTTCCCTTAAAATGCGATATCTCGGAACCTGAAAGAAACCTAAAGAGTATAGAGGAACAGCAGTGGGTTCCAATGAAAGTGCCTATCGATCAGGTAGACAGAAACGTTTATAAAGTAAAGGTTACAAAAACGCCAAACATAGTTACTCATCGGATTTATATTGAAAATTCGGATACTGATATACTCTTAAAGTATAAGCAAATAAAAGGGAAATGGTATTTGATATATTATAAAAGTATCTTTTTATGATTAATCGTACACAATCTTCATTCTATTAGTGCTATACAAATACAAAACTCTATAAAAAATCATACCTTTGTGAGAGAATAAAAAATATATGAAAGAAAAGCAGAATACACTATTGTTAGAAATAAAGGTAACAGAGAATGCCGAGTTACTTAATTTCTTAGTGGATAGTAACGTACGAAAAAGTAGAAATGCGACAAAGTCTCTTTTGGTTCACAAACAAATAAGAGTAAACAACAAGGTCGTATCGCAACATAATCATGAGCTAAAAGCTGGAGACACAGTTTCTATACATAAACATGATCACAAAATGGATCAGAAGAAACTAAAGGGGCTTACTATTATTTATGAAGATAAGGATCTTATTGTTGTAGATAAAGATTCAGGATTACTATCTGTTTCAACAGGCAGAGAATTGCTAAAGGAAACAGCATATAATATCATCAATGAATATGTAAAAGGTAAGAATGCTAAAGAAAGAGCATATGTATTATTCCGTCTTGACAGAGAAACTTCGGGATTAATGGTATTTGCCAAAAGTCCAGAGATACAAGAAGAATTGCAACATACATGGATATTGAATCCACTGAAACGTTCTTACTTAGGAGTAATCGAAGGTCCTCTCGTTCCCGAAAAAGGTACTATAACCTCATGGCTTACTGAGAACAAAAACTTTGTAGTATTTGCGTCTAAGACAGACAACGGAGGTTTAGAGGCTGTTACTGAATACGAAACTCTTAAAGCTAATAGCAGATATTCGGTAATAAGATTGACTCCTACTACTTCGCGTAAGAATCAATTGCGCGTACAACTTCAATTTATAGGACATCCTATTGTTGGAGATAAGAAATACGGATCGAAAATAAGCCCATTACGTCGAATCGCTCTACACGCCGATGAATTGGAATTTGTGCATCCAAAAACAAAACAAAAAATACAATTGTCATCACCTCTTCCAAAGAAGATGCAAGTAATGGTAGATGCAATTCAACCCAAAAAGAAAGAAGTATCAGAGGAGTAAATGGATACATTTAAAACAGTCAAAGAAACAGCTAAAGGATTGTTTACTGAGAAGAAAAGTAAATTTATTTCTTTTGCCATTCCTGTGCAAACTGTAGATGATGTAAAAGTCGAAGTTGAGAAATACAGAAAAGAATATTATGATGCCCGACATGTTTGTTGGGCATACATGCTTGGTGCTGAGGGGAACGAATTTAGAGCAAATGACGATGGTGAACCTTCGGGAACAGCAGGCAAGCCCATATTAGGGCAAATCAATTCGAATGAACTCACAGATATTCTTATCATAGTGATTCGTTATTTTGGAGGTGTTAAATTAGGAACTAGTGGATTAATAAGTGCTTATAAAGAAGCTGCTATTGAAGCTATCGCTGCTGCGGAAATAATAGAAAAGACTGTTGATATAGATATAAGCTTTCAATTCGAATATCCTTTTATGAATGATGTTATGAAAATTGTAAAGGACTTAGAGCCAACTATTCTAGGCCAACAATATGATATGGATTGCTCTATGTCTCTGCGTATCCGAAAAGGATTGTATGATCAGCTTATATCCAGATTAGAAAAAGTAGAAAGCTTACATTTTCCAAAAGAAGATTAAGCTCTCAGGTCTTTTTAGAACAAAGAATGTATAAGAACAATAATTTCTCACTACTCGATATATTAAACTCATAAATACATTATAGTCATGAAGATAACAATTATAGGTGGTGGTAATATGGGAGGAGCTATTGCTGCCGGACTTGCAAGTGGCAAGATATTTAATCCACAAGATATTACGGTTATAGATCGTAATCAAAGAAATATTGACACTATTAAAACATATAATAAGGGTATAAATGCTGTTATAAATGATTACTCTTCATTATCTGAAACTGATATTATAGTCTTGGCTGTTAAGCCTTGGTACATTCAAGAAGTATTAGAGAAACACCGAAAAGTATTTAACCCATATCAAATTATAATTTCTATTGCATCTGGTATTTCTTTAAATCAGCTTTCAGAATGGATTCTTAATGATTCTGCTATATATAGAGTAATGCCTAATACGGCTATTGCAATTAAAGAAAGTATGAGCTTTGTAGCTTCTCATGACACTAATAAAGAAAATGACGAATTGATTCTCAAAATATTCAGCGAATTAGGTAAGGTCGAGTTTATTGATGAAAAATTATTTGCTGCTGCTACATCGCTTGCTTCATGTGGAATAGCTTTTGCTTTCCGTTACATACGTGCTGCAATGGAAGGTGGTATAGAAATGGGATTAAGAGCCGATCAGTCAAAGGAAGCCGTTATTCAGACCTTACGAGGTGCTGCTAATTTGTTAGAGGCCAACAATAGTCATCCCGAAGTTGAAATAGACAAGGTAACTACTCCCGGAGGAGTAACGATTAAAGGACTGAACGAAATGGAAAATGCAGGGTTTACTTCTGCTGTGATCAAAGGGTTGAAAGCTAGTTATGTTAAGTGATAAAACTGAAAGAAAACCACAACTTTATTATTTCAATCCTGGACATGAGGGCGCAGTACTAACTTTATCGCCTTATTATACAGCACCCGCTAATATGGTCAATCTTCAACACGATTTGGCCTATTTGGTTGCTTGGTATGCTGATGCCGAGGATTATGTTTTAGTTCAATCGGAACTACCTTTTGATTTCGAGGAATATTTATCTAAGAATTTGCTACCACTCCCAAAAGGAATTATTTCTGATAAAATGAACCGTTCATTAACAGAGGTTCATTTATGGGGATTATCTCCACAGTCGATTAATTATTTTGAGAAAATTAATTCTAAATACCATTTACATTTTAATCTGCCTCAATGGAAAGACGAATTGCGTCTATTGTCAAGTAGAGAAACAGCTAAAGAATGTTTGAGAGAATTGTGTTGTGAAATATCATCTATTTCAACTGATATTATATCCAGTTTTTATAGTAGCTTAGATGAAATAGAAGATATTGTAAGAAATGCAGACTATCAGTTTTTAGCAAAAGCGCCCTACTCTTCTTCCGGTAGAGGTTTGTTATGGTTACCTGTGGGAGGCTTAACTCAAACCGAGCGTCAAATATTACAAGGTATTTTAAATAAGCAGGAAATAGTTTCAATAGAAAAAGCTCTGAATAAGCAGCTCGATTTTGCGATGGAATTTATTTTAGATAATAATGAGATCCGTTTTGAAGGATATTCTTTATTCGAGACAAATTCTAAAGGAGGCTATCTCGGAAATTATATTGGTAACCAAAAGAATATAATAAATAAGATCCTCGAATTTATCCCAAATCAGTTATTAGAAGAGGTCAAGAATAGCTTATTAAGAATCTTGAAAAATAAATTCAAAGGATTCTATTCAGGTTGTATAGGGGTAGATATGATGATTTATAAAGATGAAGATAATGCCTATAAGCTGCATCCTTGCATCGAAATAAATGTCAGAGATAATATGGGATTATTAGCTCTTCGTTTTAGTCAAAAATATTTAGAACCAGGATCCGAAGGCTCATTTTACATGGACTTTACCTCTCAAGAAGGAGAACAAGTAAATAGAGATAATCAAATGAAAAAAGAATACCCGGCTTTATTTACGAATGGTAAAATAAAATCCGGATATTTATCTTTATGTCCTGTAAATGATAAAACAAAATACAGAGCCTATGTGCTGGTTAAAAACTAAAAGCTTATTATTTCTTATACTTAGTTTTTACAATAACAACGTTAATGGAATCTAGAGTAGTAATGTTTCCATACGTATCCATAACAGATGCATCTAGTTGATATACACCTTGCCATATATGACGACGGTTGATATTTTTATTTGTATCGGTCACCGAAACAATTGAATCAATCTGAAACGGATGCGTAATTGTAGTATCTTTCTTCCCGAATATAGACGATACCTGATAATTCTTATAAAAATAAGCAGTTGTATCTCCCGGCACATCTTTAATACTGTCTCTAAGATGTCTTATTCTAAAAGTATAAGATGATAGTCCTTCATCATCACTTAAAGTAGCGCTAAATATAGGTAATATTGTATCTGTATCCATATAGATAAATAGAGTATCGTTATTAAGTGGTTTCAGAAGTTTTATTGTTGGAAAAGTATTATCTGTATCAATTTTAGAGCATGAAAAAAACAGATTTGTGCCAACTGCTAAAACTACAATTAATATAAGAAGAGATATATTGCGAGTCATTATTTACCTTTATTATGAGAGAGAACAAATATAAAGAAATTCATTTAATTATGTCTAGGCATTGTCTCATATAAATATGCAGAACCATCAACATCATATATATATTCACCTTCCTTTATAGCATCTTTCACTCTATTTTCTAATACATTGTATCCTAAAAATTCAGATAAGATAAAGATTGAATTACTTGTATTTATGGCATTCAGACTAGGTGTAATATATTTTTTAGCAATACTGTCGGATCATTATTCATTTCATTAGTCAATGCAGCTTTATCTATATCATCATTTCTATCACCATACCACGAGTGACTTCCATACATGTGTAAAACAATAAATTGTTTTTTTCCTTTTACTAGTTTTGATTCCAGAACTTTTATTAACTCCAGATCATCCCGGCTTTTACTTTCTAAAAAATACGAATCAGAGGCACAACTTGCAATATATCCGATGTTATTATCATAAATACCTAACTTATCTTGGTTTGAGATCCATATTGTTTCATAACCTACTTCATTAGCTAAGTCTATGATATTCTTTTTTGTAAAAAAGGGCATTCCATAGTTAGGCGTTGCAAAGGATAACGATAATCGGATTGCTTCGCGTGTTAAAGGTGCTACTGCAATTGCATCATGATAAGTGAACTCTATATTTTCTAATTTACTTAAACTGTCTAGAGAAGGTGTTGTAAGCAATGAGTATCCATACAAAGAATAGCTTCCTCTTAGAGAACTTTCGCCAATGACTAAAAAGATTTTTTCTGGTTGGTCATCAGCTTCATTAAAGGTTAAGAAATCAGGAATTTCTTTTTCTGCGTGGATAAACTTTTCCATTGCTCGCATTTCCTGCCGATAACAGAGATATACAATCAGGTCATTAAAAAAGAGAGGTAAACGTCGATAGATGCTTTTTTGAACAGTTAACAACGGGAGTGTTTTTAAGTTATATCGTTCTATCTCATTCCCTTTAATATCTGTTTGGTAGAGATAGGTGAAAAGTAAGCAGGAGCTAATGATAAAAATAAGAAAAGATTTTTTCTTATTTAAAATTGATTCCTTTAGCTCTTTCTGTGATTTAAATATAAATAGTAGTAATAAAAACAAGCTAATGAGTGCAATATGCCAGAAACCTTTCAGCATAGAATAACTCTCTACCCAAGTGGTTTCGAGTATAGATGCCATCACTCCCAAAGATATAGGCGATCTGTATAAGACTGTAAAAGTTATGTCGAAGCAGAGAATGAAAGTAAGCAATATTACCAGTATCTTTCCATATTTTACTTTCGATAATATATTATAGATCAGTAATAACAGGAAACTGTTAATAGAAGAATGCATCCAATTAGCTCCCTGTTTATGAGCAATATACATAAACAGGAAAAAACAAATTATAGAATACTTATATTTCCAAACACAATCAAAAACACTGAAAAAATACCGATATAAAACACTCTTCATATAACTTAACTGCAGTTAGCTTTAATATAAGACGTCAAAGATACTCTATTCTTTTAAACATTCTATAAGGTCAGAAACAGCTTCTTTTATATTAGAGGAATCCTGTAAGAGTGTAATAAATTTGCTACCTATGATAGCTCCACTTGCATTTGCTTGTGCAGCCTCTAAAGTGGCTTTGTTTGAAATACCGAAACCTATTAAGCGAGGATTCTTTAAATTCATTCCATTTATTCTCTTGAAATAAGCTTGTTTACTATCATCAAAGCTTTTTTGAGCTCCTGTAGTAGCTGCAGAAGATACCATATAAATGAAACCGTCAGTATGTTCATCAATAAGACGAATTCGCTCATCTGATGTTTCAGGTGTTATTAGCATTACTACTTTTATGTTGTATTTATCAGCAACAGGCTTATATTCTTTTAGGTAATCATCGAAAGGAAGATCAGGAATAATAGCTCCATCTATGCCTACTTCTTGGCACTTTTTACAGAAAGTCTCGAACCCATATCTCATGATTGGATTTAAATATCCCATCAAGATCAGAGGTATTGATACTTCTTTGCGAATATCTTTTAATTGGTCGAATAGCTTAGATAAGGTCATTCCATTTCTTAGAGCAATAGTTCCGCTTGCTTGAATCGTAGGACCATCAGCCATAGGATCTGAAAAAGGAATGCCTATTTCTATTAAGTCTATATTATTTGCCTCCAACTCTTTTATAACATTAACAGTATCATTCAGATTAGGGAAACCTGCTGTAAAATATATAGATAGTATATTTTTTTGTTTCGCTTCAAAAAGTTGTTTTATTCTATTCATTTTTCAATTGATTTATAAATTGTTCTAAAAGATCTATATTTTTCAAACCTGGTTCTAATTCAAATTTACTGTTTAGATCCAGAGCATATAATTGAGGGTGTGAGATGCTTTTAATTGCTTTTACATCTTCGACCGAAATACCTCCACTAAGGAAAAATGGAAGCTTACCTTTATATTGATTGAGAATACTCCAATCAAATTTTATACCCGAACCTCCATGTTGTGAAGTTTTTGTGTCAAATAAGAGAAAATCACAAACATTTTCATATTCTTTGGTAGATAAGAAGTCTGCTTCCTCAGAAATATTGAATGCTTTTATTAGTGTGAGATTTGGATATTCTGCTCTTAGTGCGTAGCAATATTCAATAGCTTCACTTCCGTGTAGTTGAACCACAGAAAGTTTATACTTATTAATCTGTTCTAATACTGATTCGATGTTCTCATTCACAAAGACTCCTACTCTATCAATGTTATCGGGTAAGATATTTAATATGTTAGAATCTAAACTCTGAATATATCTAGGCGATTTAGGATAAAATATCAAACCCATATAATCAATAGGTAATTTTGCTAACGCCAAAATATTTTCAGGATTCTTCATCCCACAGACTTTAATCTTCATGATAACTCTTTAATAAAGTTAGCTAAGGCTTCGCCCGGATTATCTGTTTTCATAAAGTTCTCGCCCATAAGGAATCCTTTATATCCTACTTCGCGAAGATCAAGTACTGTTTGAGGAGATGAAATTCCGCTTTCGGATATTTTTACAAACTCATTTGGTATTTTATCTACCAAGTCAAATGATGCTTGCACATCAGTAACGAATGTACCTAGATTGCGATTATTTACACCTACAACATCTACATATTCGTTTATATGTCCGAGTTCAGCTTCATTATGAACTTCAAGTAACACATCTAAACCTAGTTCTTTTGCTTTTACAGCAAATTGCTTAGTCTCTTGAATAGTAAGAGAAGATGCAATTAATAAGACTGCACTGGCTCCCATTGCAGCAGCCTGATAAAATTGATACTCGTCTACCATAAAATCTTTACGAAGTAAAGGAGTCTTGGTTAAAGAGCTTGCCATTGTTAAATCAGAAAAAGTGCCTCCAAAAAAAACAGTATCTGTCAGAACAGAAATAGCACTTGCTCCTCCTCCAGAATATAAAGGTATAACTTCTTCTACTTTTGCATTTTCGAAAATCCAGCCTCTTGAAGGTGAGCGTCTTTTGAATTCTGTAATAATTCCTGTTGAAGAATTTATTAAAGATTGCTTAAACAAACCTTGTTTATTGGCTGTACCAATTTGCTTTATCAATTGGTCAATGCTAACTTCTTTCTTTTGTTGCTCTACCTCAATACGCTTATTAGCAACTATTTTATCTAAAATATTAGTCATAATCTAAATGTCGTTTATTTTTTAATTCCTTCAACGGAAAAGGTAATAGGAACTTTATTTCCAAAACTATCAATTTGATATTTATCCGTATCGATTTTTATTGTGTGATTAAAGCAATTGTATGGAGAATAATCATACTCATTAAATGATTTAATTTCTATATTATTCTTTATCAAACTATTTAGAACTTCGCTAGTACTATGATTCCAGTTTACGGTCGAATATTCTATCTCTGCATCTCTATCGGCATACGAGCCTTCATTAGCTTCAACAATTTCTCCTGAATTGAAATAATTATAAGCAATAGTCTTAAAATCATAGTCAAACATCCAGATGAAAGGATGAAACTCTACAAATACAAATCGACCGGAAGGTTTTAGATATTTCGATACTATAGCAGCCCACTTATCTAAGTCAGGAAGCCAACCTATTACACCATAGCTGGTAAAAACAATATCAAATTGTTTATCCAGATAATTAGGTAGATCAAATATATCGCAGCAGATAAATTCTGTATCTACATTTGTTTGTTGAGCTAATAGCTTTGCTGTTTCAATAGCTTTATCTGATAGATCAATACCTGTTACTATCGCACCCCTCCGGCTCAGCGAAATACTGTCTTGCCCAAAATGACATTGTAGATGTAATATTGATTTGCCTCTGATATCACCTAATAGATCTAGCTCAATATTTTTCAAAGAGCTTTTGCCTTTCAGAAATGCTTCGTTATCATAAAATTCAGATTTAATATGTATATCTGTTTTTTTATTCCAAGCATTTTTATTTATCTCTATATAGTCACTCATTTTTATTCTTCTTTTAGTTTTGATTTCTCTTGCTCAATAAAGGCAGTAATCATTGTTCGATATACAGACTCTGCAATATCCGGATTAAGATTTACCTCATTAGCCAAACTGCGAACTTTGGTTATTATTTGTTCTACTCTTTTGGGAGCTTCAACATCGGCTTCGGTCTTCTTAAATTTAGCTGCCTGATTGACAAAGATACTTCGTTCGGCCATTAAGCGGATTAGATCTTTATCAATACGGTCGATATTTTCGCGAACTTCATCTAATGACTCACAAGTAATTACTTTCATAATAAACAAGATATTATAATCTAACTAAGAATTCAGTTCTAAAAATCTTTTAAAGATAGCTTTTACTTTACCACTATCTATGGCTTCTGTCGCCTGAGCAACACATTCTTGTATTGACAGATTAGGATCGATAGTTTGAATACCTATTGCCGAATTAGCTATTACTGCATTCTTTTGTGCTTGTGTAGCTGTATTATTAATAATGTTATCGAAAATAGCAGATGCATCTTCGGGAGTTTTACCTCCATCAAGATCAAGTTCTGAACATCTTTCAAAACCCAGTAGTTCGGGAGAATAGATACTTTCAGAATTTCTGTTTATAACTTTAAAATCACCAGTAAGAGATATTTCGTCATACCCATCCAAGCCATGTACAATTGCATAATCAACATCGGTTTGCTGATACATATAATAATACATACGAGCCATCTTTAGGTTGAAAACTCCTAATACGCTTCTCTTGGGACGAATAGGGTTTGCTACAGGTCCAAGCATATTGAAAAATGTACGCACACCTAAAGCTTTACGGACGGGAGCAACCTCTTTCAGTGCATTATTAAACAAGGGTGCATGTAAATAGGCAATATTAGTCTCAGCCAGAGACTTTTCTAATTTACTTACATCATTGGTGAATTTAACACCATGTTGTTCCATTACTGTTGATGCACCACTTACAGATGTTGCACCATAATTTCCATGTTTTGCAACTTTGTATCCGGAAGCGGCTACGGTGAAGCACGATAATGTAGAGATATTGAATGTATTTTTATTATCACCGCCTGTACCTACAATATCTATTGGATTATAAGCAGCTAATGGAGTAACATCTGCACATAGTTCGAGTAATGCATCGGTAAAACCGAGAAACTCATCTATACTTATGCTACGCATCAGATAAACACTTATAAATGCTGCAATCTGAGATTCGTTGTATTCGCCCATCGACATACGAGTCAGTATATCTTTCGATTCAGCACGACTCAGTTGCTGATGGTTGAATAATCTATTTAATACTTGTTTCATCGTTTTATACTAATTTTTCTAGGCTATCTGTCGTCTTGCTGATTTCTTCATCTGTCAGCTTATAGTTCGACATATTTCCTGATAAATACTGATCGTAAGCTGTCATATCAATTAATCCATGTCCTGATAGACAGAATAATATATTTTTTTGAACACCTTCTTCTTTAGCTTTAAGAGCTTCACGTATTACTGTTGCAATGGCATGAGTAGATTCGGGAGCAGGAATAATTCCTTCTGTATTTGCAAAAAGCTGACCGGCTTCAAATGTTTCTAATTGAGGAATAGCTTGCACTTCAATTAATCCATCTTTGCGAAGTTGACTTACAATTGTTCCTGCACCATGGTATCTCAATCCTCCTGCATGAATATCAGCTGGTTGAAAATCATGTCCAAGTGTGTACATCGGTAAAAGTGGAGTTAGACCAACGGAGTCACCAAAGTCATACTCAAATTTACCTCTCGATAATTTGGGACAAGAAGCAGGCTCTGCTGCAATGATGCGAATGCTTTTTCCATCCACTATTTTGTGACGTAGGAAAGGGAAACTAATTCCTGAAAAGTTAGACCCTCCACCAAAGCAACCTACAACTATATCAGGATATTCTCCTGCAATGTCCATTTGTTTTTCGCTTTCTAATCCTATAACAGTCTGATGTAATGAAACATGATTCAATACACTACCTAAGGTGTAGCGAGTATCTGGATCTTTTGCTGCCATTTCTACTGCTTCAGAAATAGCAATACCTAAACTGCCTGAGTTATTGGGGTCTTTAGCCAATATACTCCGTCCCGATTCTGTTTTATTACTGGGTGAAGCAATAACATTGGCTCCCCAAGTTTGCATCATCATTCTTCTATATGGCTTTTGCTCATAGCTAACTTTTACCATATATACTTCCAGATCCAATTTGAATACGCTAGATGCAAAACTTAATGCAGCTCCCCATTGTCCAGCTCCTGTTTCGGTAGTCAAACGCTTAATTCCTTGTTTCTTATTATAGTATGCCTGAGGCAATGCCGAATTCAATTTATGTGAGCCGATAGGGCTTACACTCTCATTCTTAAAATAGATGTGAGCTGGTGTTCCCAAAGCTTTTTCCAGTCCAGTAGCTCTTACTAATGGTGTAGGTCTCCATATTTTATACAACTCTCTCACTTCTTCGGGAATATCAATCCATCTATCTTGAGACATTTCTTGCTGTATAAGTTCTTTGGCAAATATAGGTTCCAAGTCTTCTGCACTTAAAACTTCTTTTGTAGCCGGATTTAATGGAGGTAAAGGTTTGTTTACCATATCAGCTACAATATTATACCATTGTTTAGGAATCTCGTTCTCACTTAAAAGTATTTTTTTCGACATAATAATTGACTTATTTAAAATAATACTAGACTTTAGCTTAATAGGTTTATACTTATTTTGATAAAAAATTCTTTACTATTACTGCTCCTTCAGGAGTCAATACTGATTCTGGGTGAAACTGTACACCATGCACATCATATTCTTTATGTTTCATTGCCATAATCTGTCCATCGCTGTCAGTAGCAGTAACGACAAAACATGTTGGAAGGTCTTTAGCATCAACAATCCACGAATGATAACGTCCGACCTCTATCTCTTTATCAAGACTATCGAAAATATAATCATTTTCAATAATAGTGGTACTTGTGGTTATTCCGTGATATACATCTTCTAAATTAACAAGATTAGCACCAAATGCTTCACCTATTGCTTGATGACCCAGGCATACGCCTAAAATAGGTTTAATGGCTGCATATTCTTTAATTAAAGGGAGTAGAAGACCTGCTTCTGATGGAACACCAGGACCGGGAGATAAAATAATTTTATCGTATTTAGAGATATCAGCTAATGCTATTTTATCATTTCGAACAACATCTACATCTGTATATCCAAGCTGTTTTACAAGATGAACCAGATTATATGTAAATGAGTCGTAATTATCAAAAATTAATATTTTCATAAAATTTAGTATTAAGGTCTCAGACCTATTTATTACAGTGGTTTACTTATAGTCTGCGACCTAGTTCTTTATTGTTACAGCAAAATCTACAGCTTTTTTTAAAGCTCCCAGTTTATTTTTCACTTCCATAACTTCGGTTTCGGGAGTAGATTTCGCTACGATTCCCCCACCCGCTTGATAATAAAGTGTATTGTTTTTACTAAGGAATGTACGGATAGTTATTGCTTGATTTAGATCGCCATTGAATCCGATATATCCGATACAACCACCATAAACTCCTCGCATCGATTTTTCAATATCTCGGATCAATTGCATTGCTCTTACTTTGGGTGCTCCCGATAAGGTTCCTGCCGGAAACGTATCAGCAAATACTTTTATGCTATCAACATCTTTATCTATTGTTCCACTTACACGAGATACTAAGTGGATTACATGAGAATAGAACTGTACATTTTTATAAAAATCAACTTTTACATCGTGGCAGTTGCGACTGAGATCGTTACGAGCTAGGTCAACCAGCATCACATGCTCTGCATTTTCTTTTTCGTCTTTCAATAGGTTTTCTGACAATATACGATCTTTCTCATCATCACCCGTACGGAAATAAGTTCCTGCAATAGGATCAATATAAGCTTTTCCTTTTGTCACTTTACAGTGAGTTTCGGGAGAAGAACCAAATACTCGGAATGAGCCAAAATCGAAGAAGAATAAATATGGAGAAGGGTTTATTGAGCGTAATGCTCTGTATACATTGAATTCATCTCCTTTGAATTTTTGAGTAAAGCAACGTGATAATACAATCTGAAATACATCACCTCGTTTACAGTGTGCAATTCCTTTTTTAATCATTTCGATATGCTCTTCATCTGTTATATAAGAACACTCGTTACCGATGCTTTCGAAATTGTAAGTTGCTATATTATTATTCATTAATATGGCTTCCAGTTCTTCCGTTCGAGAAGTATCTCCTTCAACAACATTTTCAACGATTGTCAATTCATTTTTTAAATGATTGATGACAATAATAAAACGATATAAAATGTAATAAAATTCAGGAATATTGGCATTATCCAATTTGAAATTAACCGAATCAACATCTTCAAAGTGGTGAATAGCATCGTAAGAGGTATATCCAAAGAAACCATTGGTTCCCGTAGGATTTTCTCCTTTCACATCAAATTCTTGTATAAACTGCTTGAAAACAGAAGTTAATTGATCAGATTCTAATAAAGGTTTTTCTATTATTTCTCCTGACGGGTATTGTTTTGTAATACTTCTATCCTCTACCTTAAATCTGGCAATAGGGTCAACTCCAACAAAGGAGAAGCTATTTTCATTTGTATGGAAATCAGAACTTTCAAGTAATGCCGATTCTGTATAAGCATCTCTAATTTTCAGATATATGCCTACCGGCGTTTGCATATCAGCAAGAAGCTTTTTAGTTTGAGTTTGTATTTTTATTTTCATCTTTTAGATTCTTCTTTAATTCGTATATAGGTTTCCATATCCTTATCTCCACGTCCCGAAAGACAAAGAACAATTACATCATCTGACTTGAATTTTTTCTGACCAAATACTCCTAATGCATGAGCCGATTCAATAGCCGGAATAATACCTTCTAGTTCGGTCAACTCAAATGCAGCAGCAATGGCTTCATCATCGGTTACAGCTAATACTTCCGACCTTCCTGTTCTTGCAAGGTGTGCATGTAGCGGACCAATACCCGGATAATCGAGACCGGCTGATATTGAATAAGGCTCTTCAATCTGTCCATCTTCCGATTGCATTATAAGAGTCTTACTGCCATGAATAATACCTAATTTACCAAGATGAATGGTTGCAGCAGATTCGCCCGAGTTTACACCTTTACCGGCAGCTTCAGCCAATACAATCTTAACATCAGCATCGTCCAGAAAGTGGTAAGTCATACCTGCAGCGTTACTGCCACCACCTACACAAGCTATTACATAATCGGGGGTTTCTTTACCTTCTTTTTCTAACAATTGTTTACGCGTCTCTTCACTGATAACTGATTGAAGACGGGCAACCATGTCTGGATATGGGTGTGGTCCAACAGTAGAACCTATAATATAATAGGTGTCAGAAGGATTGCAACACCAATCTCTAATTGCTTCGTTTGTTGCATCTTTCAGTGTCATATTACCACTTGTAACAGGTACAACAGTTGCTCCAAGCATTTCCATTTTCTGTACATTCAGTTTCTGACGCTCTACATCTGTTGCTCCCATATAAACAATACATTCCATGTTCATAAGTGCACAAACAGTTGCAGTTGCTACACCATGCTGTCCGGCTCCCGTTTCAGCAATAATACGAGTTTTACCCATTCTACGAGCCAAAAGTATTTGACCAATAGTATTGTTTATTTTATGAGCTCCTGTGTGATTCAGGTCTTCACGTTTCAAGTATATTTTACAGTTGTATTTCTCTGATAATCTTTTAGCCAGATAAAGAGGTGAAGGTCTTCCTACATAATCGCGAAGCAAGTCATGATACTCTTTCTGAAAAGTAGAATCATCAAGTATTGTCAAATATGCTTTCTTTAAGTTTTCTACATTATCATAAAGAATTTCAGGAATATAAGCACCTCCAAATTCTCCATAAAAACCGTTAGAATCAACATTAAATTTTCCCATTATATATTATATTATTGTTTTCTATTTTTCACAAAAAAAACCTATCGTGAGGACGATAGGTTTTCATTTATTATTTAATCATTTTCTATTGATTAACACACAATGATCCGACTCACGACTTTTGAAGTTGTAAGCACCACCACCAATATGTATTTGTCAATTGAAAATTCATTTCTTATTTCATTATGATATTTGCAAAGTTATAAAAAAATTATAATTAACAAACCATTTCAAATAATTTTTGAAAAAATAATACTATTAAAGATATCATCTCCGTCTATTGCTTTAGTAAGTGTAAGTAGAAGAGTCTATTATTCCTTAGAAATAAAACAACAAACGGTTCCTTACTCTGTCTTTTCTTCTTCGTTTGCAATAAATTCTTCTATCTTGTCTACCATACTTTTACTTCCACAATAGAAAGGTGTACGCTGATGAAGTTCCGTAGGCGTTAGTTCTAGAATACGTCTTTTACCATCAGAGGCACGCCCACCGGCTTGTTCTGTAATAAAAGCCATAGGGTTACACTCATACAATAGACGTAGCTTACCTTTAGGTGTTTTCAAAGTAGATGGATATAGGTATACCCCTCCCCTAATGAGATTACGATGACAGTCAGAAACTAAACTTCCTATGTAGCGTGATGTATAAGGGCGGTTCTCCTTTTCTTCCTGACAATACTTTATATAGTTTTTAATCCCTTGCGGAAAATGTACATAATTACCTTCGTTCACCGAATATACATTACCATCCTCAGGACATCTCATATTAGGATGTGACAAATAAAAACTGCCAATAGCAGAGTTTAGAGTGAAACCATTCACACCTGCACCTGTTGTGTAAACAATCATTGTAGAAGTTCCATAAAGGATATATCCTGCTGCGGCCTGATTTACTCCCGGTTGTAGAAAGTCTTCCATAGTAACGGGTGTACCAACGGGTGAAATACGATGATAAACAGAAAAAATAGTTCCCACCGAAACATTAACATCAATATTTGAAGATCCATCAAGAGGATCCATCAAAACAACATACTTGTTATTATGAGATTGATCTAACCCTTGAATAGTTATAAAATTATCATTTTCCTCAGATGCTATTCCGCAAACAATTTCTCGGTTGACTAGTGTTTCCACAAATACATTATGAGCATACAAATCGAGCTTCTGCTGATCTTCACCCTGTATATTTGTAGTTCCTACTGCACCAATAATGTCTATTAGACCGGCTTTTCTTACTTTGTAGCTTACTACTCTAGCTGCTAATAGTATAGAGTTAAGAAGGCGAGATAATTCTCCTGTTGAATATTGAAAGTCGTCTTGTCTTTCAATAATAAACTCATCCAAAGTTTTTCTGGTATTACTTTTCATAGGCTTATGTGCTTTGTAATTATATAAATACTATTGATATATATAATGCTTTAATTCGAAAATAGTTCTGAGAAGATAATATGTTAAGTAGCAGTAAATATATTTATAGAATATTATTTATCCATAATAGTCAATTATACAGAGATTTATAACGTAATCAATTACATGAAAACTTTATTGGTTTTTCGTCGGATAATTAGGGCTAGTCAAAATGGTTTCTTTAAATACATTAAGTTTACCATCTTTAATATAAGGCTCCCCTCTTTCGCTCAAATGTTCAATCATCGAATTACGCCATTTGTCTAGATTAGCCTTGTATTTTTTATTTTTAGATAGGTTTACTGTTTCTCCTCTATCTTTCTCTAAGTTGAATAATTGCTCCTCTCCGGTATGGAAAAACCATATATATTTCATCTTTCCATCAGTCAATGCCGCCCAATAATTATCATTTTCATAAATAGTTGCATGTTCTAAATCAATATAAGGTCTCCAGGCATTTTTCTGATTTTTTAGTAAAGACAATACTGACATTCCATCCATTTCCAGAGGTTTATCGATATGAGATGCTTCGAGGAATGTGGGTAGAACATCTCTCAACTCTACAACCTGATCTATTTTCTGATTCCTTTTGAGATTCATATTCTTAGGAGGCTTCACAATAAAGGGGATATGAGACGAACCCTCGTAGGCATAAGTTTTACGCCAGTGATAATGATCTCCCAACATGTCTCCATGATCCGAGATAAATATAATTAGAGCATTATCATAGATACCTTTGTCTTTTAAGCTTTGAATAATCCGTCCGATCTGGTCATCAACAAAAGTAACCGCACCATAATAATATCGGCGTGATTCCAGAGAATGTTCAAGTCCAAAGTCTCCAAACGGAGCATCAGGTGTCATCTTCCTATCAGCAAACGATTGGCACCAATTTCCAATATAGGGAGCTACAACATCTTTATACATGTCGGCATATTTCTTAGGAGGATCATAAGGGCTATGTGGACGGGCAAAAGATATCTTAAGGAACATAGGTTGTTGCAGATTGTAGTTCTCAATAAAACGGATAGCTTCATTACCTGTCCATTGTGTTGGATGTAGACGTTCTTCTAAAGCATACTCTTTCCCTTGATGTGCATTCCATCCTATTCCTGTAGAATCAGGATTAAGTCCGGGAGCTTCCATTGCGAACCATTGGCGGTAATCACTTACAAAATCAGGAGATTCAACACGTCCCGATTCATCCAGAAGAGTTCCATAAAAACCATGCAGGCTGCGTTGGGGAGTCCAATGCATTTTTCCTATACCAAAAGTAAAGTAACCTGCATCACGTAACATTTGAGGCATTTCATTCGGATACTTTGGTGCGACCTTATAATATCCTAACATTCCATGTTTCCAGGGAGCATTACCCGTCAATAAACTAGCTCGTGCAGGCGTGCTACTGGGTAAGGATGAATAACCATTCATAAATAATGCGCCATCCTCGGCTAACGCATCCATATGTGGAGTTGAGATATAAGGATTCCCCATGGCCCCCACACAATCAGAACGTTGCTGATCGGTCATTATTAAAATTAAATGAGGCTTTTGTTGGTCTTGCGCCTTGTGCTTTGAGGGTATGACCAATCCAACTAATGTAAAGGATATTAGTTTTAATGCTTTCATAATACTATGACAAATTAAGGTTTAAGCCCTAAAAGAGCTTATAATAATCAGATCAAAGGTATCGAAAATAGAATGAAGTAGTAAAACACTTTATAGATTTAACTATTTCCTTTTGATAATAAGCTTGATTCTATAATAGAATGTACTTTTTTCATTAACTCAGGAAGATCATCTGAGGTAAGATTAGCTGTTTCGATAGGTTCGTGGAATGTGAGAGAAATAGCGGATGGAGACATGCGCCAGGAGTGGATAGGAAGCACTTTATAAGCACCATCAATAGTCATCGGAACAATGGGTAACTTTAAGCTTAAAGCTGTCTGAAAAGCTCCTTTCTTGAATTCTGCCATATTGCCGTCAGGAGTGCGGTGTCCTTCGGGGAAAACAACTGTCGACATACCTTCTTTAAGTGTATCTCTTGTATTCTTCATCGTTTCTACAATGCCTTTTCTGGTCGATTGATCTACAAATACATGACCAGCCTTTGCAGATGCAAGTCCTACTAGGGGCATTTTTTTTAGGCTTTGTTTCATCAGCCATTTAAAATTATGACCTAGATAGCCATATACCAAAAATATATCGAAAGCTCCTTGATGATTTGCTACAAATATATAAGACTGTTTTTTATCTAAAACTACTTTACGATTTACCTTAATACGTAATAAGGCAGCTACACATACAAATCGTCCCCAAATAACTCCCGGATAATACCCCCAGAATTTATTATTGCCCAAAGTAGAGCCTATTATTATTGTTAGGGTACACCAAGTAGTAGAGAGAATTAACAATGGTACAAAAATAACCCATTGATATATAAGATATAAAATACGTATCATAGAAGTATTGTCAATAAAAAAGGGTCTTTAGACTCGTTAATTAGTTTCAAATATAACTGTTTTAAATGAAATGATAAAGTTTTGGTGTATGTGAGTTAAGTTCCGCTTCTGAATTTAGTAGTAAGCAAGAAACGAGAACTGTATATAATTACAATTCTCGTTTATATTTAAACTGAGATATTCTATTAGATACCCAGATCTTTACATATTTGTTCTACTTTAGCCTCTGTTGCAGCATCTACTTTTGCAAAATCTGCACGAGATGGTAATTTGTCAACTACTTCAATATAGAATTTTATCTTAGGTTCAGTTCCCGAAGGACGAATTGAAACCTTAGTCTTATCTTCTGTAAAATACTGAAGCACATTAGATGTAGCTGGCATGTCTAATTTCGAAATTTTGCCGGTTCTAAGATCTTTAACTTCTAAGATCTCGAAATCTTTAACTAGAGTAACTTTAGATCCAGCAATCTCTTCTAATGGATTGTTACGGAAATTATCCATCATAGATTGGATTTCTTGTGCTCCAGACATTCCTTTCTTCACAACAGAAATACCTTTTTCTTTAGAAAAACCATATTCTACATAAATATCCTGAAGCATTTCATAGATAGTTCTGCCATTATCTTTACACCATGCAGCTATTTCAGCAAATAGAGCAGCAGCCGAAACAGAATCCTTATCACGAATAAAGTCTTCTGCTAAGAAACCATAGCTTTCTTCGCCTCCACCGATATATTTGCGTTTGCCTTCCAATTGACGCATTACAGATGCAATCCATTTGAAACCGGTAAAGCATTCGAACATCTCTACACCATTTTTTTCAGAAATAACCTGAGTCAGTTCACTTGTTACAATAGTACGTACAGTATATTCAGTACCTGTCAATTTGCCAAGTTCTTTCCAACGGGTAACAAGATAATATATAAGGATAATCATTGTTTGATTACCATTCAATAGAATGAAATCTCCGTTTGTATCACGCACACCTGCACCAAAGCGGTCAGCATCGGGGTCAGTTGCAAATACCAATTCTGCACCCGTTTCAATACCTTTCTTTACAGCCATTGCCATAGCAGCAGGCTCTTCGGGGTTAGGAGAAACTACTGTAGGGAAATTGCCATCAACTACATCTTGTTCGGGTACGTGTATTATATTGGTAAAACCGTATGCTTTCAAAGCTTTAGGTACAATCTGACCACCTGTTCCATGGATAGGTGTATATACTATACCTATATTTCCATGACGCTTAATGGATTCGGGAGACAATAATATTGCTTTAAGAGATTCAATGAATTTATTATCCATATCCTCGCCCAAAGACTCGATCAAAGCTGGATTTCCTGCAAATTTAATCTCAGCAACTGAGCTAATACTATTAACTTCTTCAATGATGTTTTTATCGTGAGGAGGTGTTACTTGTGCTCCATCATCCCAATAAGCTTTATATCCATTATACTCTTTTGGATTGTGCGATGCTGTAAGAATAACACCACTTTGGCAACCTAAAGTACGTATTGCGAATGAAACTTCGGGTGTAGGTCTCAAGTTTTCAAAAAGATAAACTTTTATCCCATTAGCCGAGAATATATCAGCAACAACCTGTCCGAAATATTTACTATTGTTACGGCAATCATATCCAATAACAACTTTTATTTGTTCCAGATGCGAAAATTGCTTTAATAAGTAATTTGATAGTCCTTGTGTGGCAGCACCAATGGTGTACTTATTGATACGATTGGTACCTACTCCCATAATTCCACGAAGACCACCCGTACCAAATTCTAAATCTTTATAGAAAGATTCCATTAATTCGGTTTTATCTGCATTATCAAGCATACGCTTAATCTCGGTTTTCGTTTCGGCATCATAATCCCCTGCTAACCAGATATTAGCTTTAGAGGTAACTTGCTTTAGCAGTTCTTTGTTTTCCATAATACTTATATGTATTTTATTTTGTTATTTCTTAAACACAAATATAATAAAAGTAGATTGACCGACAATCAAACTAATTTACAAATAGCACTCTTTTCCTAAAATAGATTCAATGAAAAATTACTTATTGTTTTCTTTATTTTTATTATCCACCAATTCAGAATCTTTTAATTGAACTGGTTTTGATCGTTTTCTTAGCTTCATATTGAAGAATTCTACCAATAAAGAAAATGCTATTGCAAAATAAATGTACCCTTTTGGTATTTCTCCGACAACAGAACCAAATATAGAGATTTGAGATAAATGAGCAGCTTCTACGAGTAGCATCACCCCTATCAGAATAAGGAAAGAAAGTCCCAATATCTGAATAGTCGGGTGTGTATTTACAAAGCGACTTACTGGACCCGAAAATAGTAGCATAATAACTACTGAAATAACTACAGCAGTAACCATAATAGACATGGCTCCTACATAACCAAATTCATTAAAACTAACTAAACCAACAGCAGTTAGAACACTATCAAAAGAAAAAACAATATCAAGAGCTATAATTTGAACTACAACAGAAATAAAGCTGGTTTTCTTGGCTTCTCGTCCATGCTCTTCCATTCCCTCTAGTTTGTGATGTATTTCTGTCACACTTTTATATAAGAGAAACAGACCTCCGAAAAATACAATTAAGCTCTGTCCCGAAACAGAGCCATCAAACCAGGATGTATCAATAGATATAATAGGTTGAGTCAATTTCATTAGCCATGAAATACAAAACAATAGTAATATTCTAAAGAGCATGGCACAACTCAAACCAATAGTTCTGGCTCTGGGCTGTTGCTCCGGAGGTAATTTAGATGACATTATTGACAAGAAGACAATATTATCAACACCTAATACTATTTCGAGAAAAGTTAGGGTTAGTAAAGCGATCCATGCGGAAGGAAGCAAAAACGTTTCTAATATCTCCATAAGTAAAGTCTATTTATAAATTTGATACAAATTTAATTTATTATATATATCAATAGGTATTGGTTGTCATTAAAAGTGAATCGTCTCTATATTTTCAGATAACATCCTTTGATGATTGTATTTACCCAAAGAATAAAATAGAGTAAGGTTTCTTATCTCCAAAAACAAAAGTATCTTTGCAACTTCTTTTCGCTATGCACACAAAGCCTATTTAAAATTAAAGTTTCTATTCTTGATGAAGAAATATATACTCATAATAGCTCTATTAGCACCATTTAGTGTTTATTCCCAACATTTATTACGACATAAAACTACAAAATCTATCCCTGCAGATTCTCTAGATTTGCAATATTATTCAAAAAAGAAGGGTTGGGGAGCAGCTGCTCAAATCTTCACACTTAATATGTCTATTTGGGCATTCGATCGTTATATAATGAAAGAAGATTTTGCATATATAGGCTTTAATTCTATAAGTAACAATTTGAAAAAAGGATTCTACTGGGATAACGATCAAATTGGAACAAATATGTTTCTGCATCCATATCATGGTAGTTTATACTATAATTCAGCTCGGTCTAGAGGTTTTAACTATTGGGAATCAGGTGCGTTCGCTTTAGGAGGAAGTGCCATGTGGGAGCTATTTCTAGAAAATGAACCCCCTTCAACTAATGATATAATTGCTACTCCAATTGGAGGTATGGCTTTAGGAGAGGTACTTTATAGAGCTTCCGATTTGGTATATGATGATCGTAAAAAAGGAGGAGAAAGGTTTAGACGCGAATTCTTCGGTTTCCTTATATCTCCATCCAGAGGACTTACCAGAATAATAAATGGAGATGCATGGAAAAAAAGATCGACCTCGGGTCGTCAGTTTGGTATTCCTGAGATTAGCGCAGAGATATCAGCAGGAGTCAGGGTATTAGAATTACAAGATGAAATCTTAGATAAAGGGATTGGTTTTACAACTACTGTTAGTGTTGAATATGGAGATCGTTACGAAGACGAAAGTACCAAGCCTTTTGACTATTTTACGATACAAGCCAATTTGAATATACAAGAATCTCAACCCATGTTGGGGCAAATAAATATTATCGGACGTCTTTGGGCTAGTCAATTGGTTGATTCTTCAAAGGATTATTTAGGAATAGGTATTTACCAACATTTTGATTATTATGATTCAGATACTATTTCGAAAAAATCTAATGAAATACCATATAAACTGGCAGCTCCTGCAACTGTAGGTGTGGGACTTATACATAAGAGTAAACGTTTTGCTGATTGGAATTTTAACTCATATGTCCATCTTAATGGAATTATATTAGGTGCAAGCTTGAGTGACCACTATAGGGTGTCGAACAGAAACTACAACCTTGGAAGTGGCTTTGGTTGGAAAACGGGAATCAATATTTCATATAAAGATAAAGTTGGTGTATCGTGGTTATATGAAGGCTACAGGTTATTTACATGGAAAGGTTATGCCAAAGGAACAGACCTCGAAAATGTAGATTATGAACACCTGAATGCACAAGGGGATAATTCGAATGCAACATTTAATCTAACTACCTTTCGGGTTGATCTCAAATTGAGAGATAAGATACATTTAACAGGAACTGCAACGGGATATAGGCGTTCTACCCATTACAAATATTACAATGATGTGTACTCAGTAACAGCAGAAGGACGACTGATGCTAACATACAAATTCTAATATAAATTTAATTGAGAATTGGGGCCACAGTAGAAACTCTAAAAGAGTCAATACAAAATAAAAAGGACAGACTTATAAAAGTCTGTCCTTTTTGTATATTTATCTATACTTTAGATTAGTGACATCCACAGCCAGATCCGCATGAAGAACCTTCAGACTCGTCTGAGCTTCCACAACCGCAGCCTGATCCGCATCCTTCAGAATCATCTGAACTACCACAACCACAACCTGATCCGCATCCTCCACCTTGAGGTGCAAATAATGCTGCAATTTCTTCAGCTGATGCTTCTCTTATTGACAATACATTACCTGTAAAGTGTAATGTTTCACCAGCTAGAGGGTGGTTAAAGTCCATTTTAACAACATCGTCGCTAACAGATACTACTGATCCGTTAAGTCTGTTGCCATTTGAATCCATCATTGGAATAGTATTTCCTTCAAATACTACGCTTTCGTCCATTTTTCCATCAACCTCAAATATATTTTTAGGTAAATCTACTAAATGCTCATCGTCATATTCTCCATATGCTTGATCAGGAGTAAGAATGAAGTCGAAAGAATCTCCTTCAGCCAAACCGTCTACATTTTTTTCAAAAGCTTCAAGCATAGAATTTGTTCCAAAAATAAACTCAAGTGGTTGCTCAGGAGTTGCTTTTTCCATTAACTCTTTTTCGTCACCTTCGCCAACATTCAAGTCATAAGATAGCGAAACAAATTTATTAGGTGAAATTTTCATTTTGATTATTTTATATTACTTAATATTCAATCGCCCAATTTTACTCCGGGCTATTTTTAGTCTTCTCAGAATACATAACAAGAATCATGCCCTTTTGTTGAATGCGTTCTGTTTTATTTATTATTTAATTGCAGCTTTTAAGTTATTTAGAGCTTTTTCGATTACCGATCTAGGTGATCCGACATTTAAGCGCATAAAGCCCTCTCCTCCTTTGCCAAACATCATACCATCATTTAATGCCAATTTAGCATCTTTTACAAATAGTGATACTAAATCTTTTTGAGTCAAATCCAATTCTCTACAATCAAGCCATACTAGGAATGATGCCTCAGGTATCATAGCTTTTATTTGAGGGATATTTGTTTTTAGAAATTGATCAACAAATTGAATATTTCCCCAAATATAGTCTTTAGCTTCAATTAGCCATTCTTCTCCTTTTTCGTATGCTGCCTGAGCTGCCAGATAAGCAAAAATGTGACCTTCTTCTAATTCGCTACTCTTTAGATAATTGTTAAATTTGGTTCTTATCTTTTCATTTGGAATAATTGAATATGAACTCACAATACCTGCAATATTGAAGGTTTTGCTTGGAGCCATAAACGTTATACTATTTTGAGCTGCCTTTTCCGAAACAGAAGCAAACGGAACATGTTTATTGTTCTCAAAAGCCATGTCTGAATGAATTTCGTCCGATATAACAAGTATGTCATTGTCATAACATACTTCTGCCAAATCGGCTAGTTCTTCTTTAGTCCAAACTCTACCTCCCGGATTGTGAGGATTACAAAGTATTAATATTTTGGACGAAGTATCTATTCTTTTCTTCAAATCAGATAAATCCATCTTATATTGTCCAGCCTCTAACACTAAAGGATTATCAACAACTTTCCTCTGGTGTAGGCTTGGTATAATTCTGAATGGATGATATACAGGAGGCTGTATTATTACATGATCTTCTTTAGTTGAAAAGCAATCTATTACAAAAGCAATTCCTTTTACAATACCAGGTATAAAGGTTATCCATTGTTGATCTAAAGTCCAATCGTGACTTCTTTTCACCCAATTAATAATCGAGTTGTAATATTCTTGAGAAGGACATGTATAACCAAACAAACCATGTTTCGCACGTTCTATAATAGCTTCGGTAACCGCTGGAGGCGATAAAAAATCCATATCTGCAACCCATAAAGGTATTAGATCTTCACTACCATATCTTTCTTTTAAAACGTCTATTTTTAGAGCATTAGTTCCTCTGCGATCTATGATTTGATCAAAATTATACTTCCCCATTTTCAGAATTGGTCAATTTTGGTATTGTAAATATTATAATAAGACTATCTCTCTTGAGTGCCTGTTTATAATTTAAATTAGCCACAAAGATAGTAAAATAAAGAGGGATATTTTATTAATAAACGAAGATTAATAGATAAAACAAGAGGCTACCCGATTGGGCAGCCTCTTATGCTATATATACTTTATAAGTATTTTTTATTTCGCAGCTTTTGCTTTATCTTCTTTTCTTTTTAAGAAATCATAAGCAACCGGAGTCGCAATGAATACTGATGAATATGTACCTAGTATAATACCTAGTAACATTGCAAAAGTAAAGCTTCTGATTGAATCACCACCTAATACAAAGATACAGATCAATACAAGTATTGTACTTAAAGAAGTACTAACTGTACGAGTTAAAGTTGTATTAAGAGAGTCATTTATATTTAATGCGATGTCTCTTAAAGGAAATGCATTTCTTCTCTCACGTACACGGTCAAAGATTACAACCTTATCGTGAATAGAGAATCCAACTACTGTTAAGATTGCCGCAATAAACGTTTGATCAATTTCTAAAGAGAATGGCATGATCTTGTGGAAGAATGAGTATGCGAATATCACAATAGCAGCATCGTGAGCAACAGCAATAATTGTTCCTAAAGAGAAAGCTACATCTCTAAATCGCAGTAAGATATATAGTCCCATACAAATGATAGCCAGAATAACTGCACCTACGGCTGCCGTCTTCATATCATCTGCCACACTAGGACCCACTTTTTGAGAACTTTGAATATAGTCATCAATAGTTTTACCCGATGCGATGTAACTGCTAAGAGCAGTATTCATTTTATCTTTAATCTCAGTTTCAACTTCGTCTCTAGCATCTTCAATCTTATAGTTGGTAGTTATTCTTACTTGATTGCTTGAACCAATAGTAATAACACTAACCATAGACTCTTCGCCTAATACTGGTTTAAGAGCATCTGTTATTTCTTCTGTATTTACTGGATTATCGAAACGTACAATATAGTTACGTCCACCGGTAAAGTCAATACCATTGTTTAATCCAAGTGTGAATATAGAGAGGATACCTAGTATGATTACTGCCAAAGATGCCGCATAAGCTTTTCTGTGTAGATTCAAGAAATTAATCTTAGTATCCATTAAGAAATTCTTAAGTGGTTTTGACGAGAATGTCAAGTTAGCAAACTTACCTTTAGAGAAACCATAGTTATAAACCAAACGGGTCATAAAGATAGCTGTAAAGAATGATGCTGATATACCAATGATCTCGGTAATAGCAAAACCTCTGATAGCTCCTGTACCAAAATTATAAAGGATTAAACCTGTTATAATAGAAGTTAAGTTAGAGTCAAAAATCGCAGAGAATGCATGTTTGTAACCATCCTGAACAGCAGTCTTCACATTCTTGCCTGCTCGCAACTCTTCTTTTGTTCGCTCATAGATAAGAACGTTAGCATCAACCGCCATCGCTAAGGCTAGTACCAAACCTGCAATACCTGGTAAGGTAAGAACTGCATGGAAGGACGCCAGGACACCCAGAGTGAAGAACAAGTTGAGCAATAAAGCTGCATTTGCAATCATACCTGGAATGAATCCATAAACCAAACACATATATGCCATTAAAACAATAAGTGCTACAACAAAAGAGATAAGTCCCGATTGAATTGCTTCTTCACCAAGAGATGGTCCTACAATATCTTCTTGTACAATACGTACACCAGCACGCATTTTACCAGATTTAAGAACGTTTTCTAAGTCTTTCGCTTCTTCTACTGAGAAATTACCAGTAATAGAAGAGTTTCCTCCTTCGATACGGTCATTTACATTTGGTGCTGAATAAACATAACCATCAAGAACGATCGCAATTGAACGACCTCTTTCAGCTCCTGTAATAGCAGCCCAACGTTTTGCGCCAGTTGAGTTCATTTGCATGCTTACACCCCAACCTTGACCTTGTATCTGATCTGCACTTGCAGTAACAATAGCTTCACCGTCTAAAGCTGGTCCTCTTTTAGTACCATCACCACGAAGAGCAAATAATTGGAATATAGTTTCTTTATCATCAATAGCTTTAAAGCCCCATGCAAATTTAAGATCTGTTGGATACAAATCTTTAGATGCGCGTAATATTGTATTAATAGATGCAGTATCTTTTCTGTCAGCTATACCTACAACAGAACCTCCACCCCATTTTCCATCAAAATATTCGAATAATGATTTTGTAAACATTGGAGTTGATTCCGATTCTATTTGAGTAACAGAAGCTACCGACAATGAATCAGAAGATGTAGAATCAGCTACAGCTACATTATTTGCTGGTGTTTTAGCCGCTAATAATTCTGTACTTCTTGAATTGATAGCACCTAAATAACCTTGAATATCTTGAAGGTTATAAGTTTTCCAGAATTCAAGATTTGAATTTCCTTGCAAAAGTTTCTTTACACGTTCAGGTTCTTTAATACCTGGTAGCTCAATAAGTATACGTTCTGCACGATCTAGTTTTTGAATGTTAGGAGCAACAACTCCAAAACGATCAATACGTGTACGTAATACATTGAAAGAGTTATCTGCTACACTTTGTAATTCTTTTTCAAGAACTTTCTTTACAGTAGCATTATTATCCGTTGGACTTATTTGATCCTTTAATCTTGCACCAAATACAATAGCTAATTTTCCAGATTTGTCAATAGCTTCATATTTTTCTACAAATAAAGTAATAAAGTCTTTATTACTTCCTTTACGGTTTTCTTCTACAGCTTGTTGTAAAGCTTTGTTGAATTGAGCATCTTCTTCATTAGCCAATGAGCGCAATACAGCAGCAGCATCGATTTCAAGAATAACGTTCATCCCACCTTTAAGGTCAAGACCTAAACCGATTTCTTTTTCTCTGGCTTGTTTTAGGGTATATCCCAACCATACTTTTTCTGTAGAAATAGAGTCCAGATAATGACTCTGCGCATTAAGATCACCATTAGAGTATTCCGCAGCTTGTTTTTCATAATATCTCGTCACAAAGGAGAAGGATAAATAAAAACAGCAAACTACAGTCAACAAAATGGCAAAAGTTATTACAAATCCCTTGTTTTGCATTTTAAAGTTACTTTTGTTACTATTTGTTTATTTTAATATTTAATTTTCAATGATATAGATTCCAAAACCTTTTGTAGTTATAAATACATTTAAATAGTATAATAATGCAGATATATCATAAGAAACGGCTCAGAACACGACTTAAGCGTGCAAATATAATCTTTTTTATCTTTTTCTAAAGTGAAATAGTAGCTTATTTTAAAAACCACCAATCCTCGCAACTAATCAACATCTATTAAACATTAGTTATCAATATCTTAAAAAATATTTTCAAAGATACACTTATATTTTTTCAAAATAGGCTTGCGGATACAAAATATTTGCCATACTTTTGCAACCGCTAATGAGGCATGGCGGGATAGCTCAGATGGTTAGAGCGCATGATTCATAATCATGAGGTCCCGAGTTCAATTCTCGGTCCCGCTACAAAAAGGTTTACATTTTATGTAAGCCTTTTTTCGTTTATTACTGAAAACACAAACCCTCTATTTTCAATATTTATCCACCATTATTTTGCCCGCACTCTGCTTTTGAGTATATTAGAAAATTCTCTTGAACCAAACTGATCCCGCATGAAACTATGAAGCTCAATTGCGGTCAGAATTATTATCACAAACGACTTTCTTGAATCTACTGAAATCTTAAACCTAAATTACAATACTCTCCATACCTATGAAAATACAATCTTAACTATATTATTCTTACTAATATTCTATCCTATAATTGGTCAGAGTAACAGCACTATGTCGGATTCGGTCTCGATAAATCTCATAAAACAACTCGAAGAATTGCCGGAAGAGAAAATTCATCTACACATTGATAAACCTTACTATATATTAGGTGAAAAAATATGGGTGAAATGTTATTTAGTTGATGCATCAAGTCATTATCCGATAGATGCAAGCCGTTATATTTATTTAGAGTTGGTTACTCCATTGGGAGAAGTTATACAACGGATAAAAGTACGTCAGAATAAGGGTACATACAGTGGGTATATTCCATTAGAAGATGATTTAGCAGAAGGCAACTATACCCTGAGAGCATATACAAACTATATGCTTAATGTTGATGAAGATTATTTTGCTTACACAACTGTGCAAATAAAAAGTCCTATTTCCACATCAGTAGAAGCTAGAGTAGATTTTAATTTAAACACAAAGGATCAAGTGGATGTGAAAATATCCCTTATAGATGTAAAGAGTGGACAACAAAAAGATTTAGATGATTTAATTGTTTCTATAGACAATAAAGAGCCTAAGCATATAAAGATAAATAGATATGATTCCGTTGCTCAATTAACTCTAAAAAATGGTAAAATATTGTATCTGAAATATGGTAATTATGAGAAGTATATTCAGATACCGACATCCGATAATGAGTTTGATGTATCTTTTCATCCCGAAGGAGGTTATTTGTTTGAAGGACTATACTCTAAAGTTGCATTTAAAGCACTAAATGCAAAAGGATGGTCGGAACCCATCTCTGGTCATATTATAGATGAAACAGGACTCAAAATAGCCAAACTGGAAACACTAGATAAAGGGATGGGCTTTTTTTTCTTAAAACCCGAAAAAGGTAAAACATATTATGCTAAATGTAAAAACAGCAAGAATATCTGGAAACAAATACCTCTACCCATAGCAAGAGACAAAGGATATACCTTGAGTGTAAACACTGTAAAGAACAAGATATACATATCAGTACTTAGTACAATAGATTCTAAAGCAAGTGAACCTCTACACTTATTGATCCACACAAGAGGGATTCCCCAATATTCTGGAAATTGGGACGCAAAGAGTAATGTTCTCATACTTGATAAAACAGAATTTCCTTCGGGCGTTTCACAGATAGTACTCTCAGATGTAAATAAAAATCCACTTAGCGAGCGTTTGTTCTTTTGCCTGAATAATGATCAGGCAGCTATTGCTTTTTCACCTGATAAAGCCTCCTATAAAAGCCGTGACTACGTTAAGTCAAATATAAAGGTCACAGATAGTAATAATAATCCATTGAATGCAAACTTGTCAATATCGGTTACTGATAACAAAGATGTAGCTATCAACAAAAGTGAAAACATATTGTCAACCCTACTTCTGTCTTCTGAACTAAAGGGTTATATAGAAAATCCAGCTTCATATTTAGACAAGGATTCCAAAGCCAACCAGATAGCTTTAGACCTGCTAATGCTGACACAAGGATGGAGAAGATATAATGTACCTGAAGTCATAAAAGGAAAAATACAGAAGCCCAATATTCCAATAGAACTTTCTCAAAATATATCGGGAGCAATAGAAGGTGGCTTATTTAAAACGACTACTCAGAAAAACAGTAAGGTCAGTTTATTATCAGTAAAGAATGGGTATTATGATGAAGTTATGACTGATGAGATGGGGCGTTTTAATTTCGATGGATTCGAATTTCCCGATAGTACTAAATTCGTAGTACAGGCACTATCTAAACATGGCAAAGATAATGTTATCTTGACGATAGATAATCAGAGCTTTCCTCTAATATCAAAAGGCTTTCGATCTCCTATATTACAAGAAAATGCTCCTTTAGCACATTATGTAGAGAAGGCAGAGCAAAAGTATGCAATCGAGAAGGGAATCCGTATGGTGTTTCTTAAAGAGGTTTCAATTTTGGGCAAGAAGCAAGATAAAGAAGCATCATATTATATGAATATAGCGAATAAAACCTTTTCAACAGAGTATATTGAAAAATCGGGAATGTCTCGAATACAGGATATAGTACGTAATACATCGGGAGTTCAGATAATAGACAACAAGGTTTACATAACAAGAGATGCACAAGTAAGATATCCCGCACTCATTTTAGTTGATGATCAACCTATGGATAAAGATTTTGATTTGAATGTTAAACATTTCAGATATTGAAGAAATAGGAGTCATAAAGGGGGCTAAGGCTGGTAGTCTGTTGGGTGTAAGAGGAGGAGCAGGAGCAGTTGTGATACGAACAAAAACAGGAAAGTCTAAAAATATTATAGAACCAAAAGAAGATAATATAAAATCTATTATGCCTCTTGGATATCAGCAACCAATATCTTTTTATAGTCCAAAATATGAGACAGTAAGAGAAATAAATGATAAACAGCCTGATTTGCGTACAACAATTTATTGGAATCCAAATATCAATACATCCTCATTGGGTGAAGCATCTGTTGATTTCTATACGGCAGATTTTATAACTGATTATTCAGTTGTTATTGAAGGCATGACTACGGATGGAAAAATTGTATATGGAATTAATGAAATTAAAGTGACTAACTAATCAATATATATAACCAATTTAAAAATGCTAATAATTAGGTTTATTGCCTCTCTTTTCTCAGATTGACTTTTTTGTTGTTTCTTTGTGGAAGGAATAGGAATAATATATTTCTAAACTAAACACTCTAAGGAAACTGACTTTTAAACACTAACCGACTTTTTATATGAATTTCTCATTCATTATATACATCAAAACAATCATTGTTTTGATGCTCTTATCTAGCTGTAATAATATATCAGGTCATTCACTTGAGACACAAGACACAGCAACAGAAGCTCAAAAACGATTAGAAGAGAAAGCTAATGAGGCTATGGCTTTCTGCGAAAAGAACAATTATAATACAGATTTCTGTGTATTGATTGATATGAAAATTCACTCAGGACGAAACCGCATGTTTGTCTGGAATTTTAAAACAAAAAGCATTGACCAAAAAGCTTTATGTGCACATGGGTGTGGTAAAGGTGAAAATTTAAGTACAGGAGCAAAACCAGTATTCAGCAATACAGATGGTAGTTTATGCTCTTCTGTGGGCAAATATAAACTAGGTATACGATCATATAGTCAATGGGGAATTAATGTACATTATAAAATGCATGGACTCGAAAAAACGAACAATAATGCCTATAAGCGTATTATTGTATTTCATTCGCATACACCTATGCCTACTAAAGAAATATATCCACAGCATTTACCAATGGGATGGAGCTTTGGATGCCCCGTTACAAGTGACGAAATGATGAGATATATGGACAAGAAATTACAAACCAATAAAAAGCCCACCTTAATGTGGATTTATTATTGATTTGTAATTTGCGTAAAGAGAGATATTTGTATTTTAGATAGATGCTATACTTATTTTTCTAAAATTGAATCAATAGCCGAAATACCTTGCCTGGATTTTCTTGCCACTTTATTAAAGCGTTTTGAGCTTCTTCGGGCTTATAGATTCCGCTAATAAGTTCGTTAATAGGGCATGTCCCTTTTTTTAGATATTTTATTACACTTCTAAAATCTTCAGGCATAGCATTGCGGGAGCCTCTAATATCTAATTCTTTTTGAACAAAATATTTAGTTTCGAATGCTATTTCGCTTTTTGCATAACCAATGCACACTACCCTACCTGTAAAAGCAACTTCATTTATAGCCATCTGATACGTTATAGGTGAACCCACTGCTTCGATAATTACATCAGCTCCCAACCCATTAGTTAAATTGCCTAAAACTTCCGTTACATTTTGGGTTTTAGAGTTAATTGTATGATGTGCTCCAAGACGTTTTGCTAATGCCAGTTTTTCATCATCCATATCTACAGCAATTACCGTAGCACCTCTTATTACAGATCGAACAATAGCTCCAACACCAATCATGCCACAGCCTATAACCATTACTGTATCAAGGTCAGACACCTCGCCTCTCGAAACGGCATGGAAGCCTACACTCATAGGTTCTACTAAGGCAAAATCTTTAGGCGAAAGTTGAGAGTCGCCATCAATAATAACTTTACTCCATGGCACAACAATATATTCAGCCATTGCGCCATTGCGCTGAACTCCGAAGGTTTCATTAAATTGGCAGGCATTAGGACGACCATTTCTACATGATGGGCAATTTCCGCAATTGGTATATGGATTTACTGTACATGGCGATCCTACTTTAATATTTGATGGAACTTTATTTCCAACAGCGTCTATAACTGCTCCAATCTCATGTCCTGGAATTACTGGTAGTTTTACCATTGGGTTCTTTCCTAAATATGTATTTAAGTCTGATCCACAGAAACCAACATACTGAAGTTTTACTAAAACTTCGCCTTCTTGAGGTATAGGTTTTTCTAATTCAACCATACGAACTTCGCCAGGTTGAACAATTTGTATTGCTTTCATTATTATTTGTTTATTCCGTTAACTTCAATCTATTACTTTATATCCTTTCCATCCATAATAGGCACAGAAAAGGAAGCAGATAAGTGGTATAATATAAGCTATCTGATAGATATGCTCATTTTGATCCATAAAAAAGGCTGTTAGCTGTGGCAAACAAGCATTCCCTACAATTGCCATTACTAAAAAGGCTGCCCCACTTTTGGTATTTGATCCCAAATCTTTCAACGCGAGAGAAAATTGTGTAGGATACATGATCGACATAAAGAATGATACTCCCAACATAGCATAGAGTCCTATCATTCCGCCAAATACAGCTATTACCACACATAATATAACATTGACTATTGCATAGAGGAGCAACATATTCTGAGGTTTGAATTTACTCATAAACAGTGTACCTATCCATCTACCTAAAAGAAAAGCGAGCATATAGAGTCCAAAGAAAGTTGTAGCTAAATCTTCCTCCATTTTAACATATACACAGCAATATACCAGAAACAGGCTATTAATGGCTGTTTGCCCTCCGTTGTAAAAGAGTTGAGCAATTACGCCCCATCTCAAGTGGGAACGTTTCAATACTTTAAAATCGATCAATTTGTCTGAGTTATCTTCGGCTTCCTCTTCTTTTATTTTCGGAAACTTAAAAAAGACAAACAACACAGCTATAAGTACTAAAACTAAAGCTAATACGAGGTAGATTGATTTCATGGAGTCAGTTTCGAACTGAATATAAGCTTCCCATCCTCCTAAATAATCAGTAGGCAATGTATCTCTCGTGTATGTTTTTCCACTGAGAATAAGCTTACTCAAAAACATAGCAGCTATAAAAGCTCCTAAACCGTTAAACGATTGTGCTAAATTGAGTCTTCGTGCTGACGTATTAGGATCTCCCAATGCTGTAACGTATGGGTTTGCTGCCGTTTCCAGAAAGCACATACCCGTTGCAATAATGAAAAATATGCCCAGATATGCCCAATATTCCTTTATATTGGCGGCAAATAGAAATAGAAAACCTCCGAAAGCGGCAAGAAGTAATCCTAGAATAATACCAGATTTGTAGCTGTATTTTTTCATAAACATAGCTATCGGAATAGGAAATATAAAGTAAGCAAGCCAATAAGCGGTTTCGGTAAATGATGCTTCGAACGTATTAAGTTCGCAGGTCTTCATTAATTGCCGAATCATGGTTGGCAGAAGGTTACTACTGATTGCCCATATAAAAAACAGGCTGAAAATTAATATTAAGGATCCTCTGTACGTGTTGTTTTTCATTCGGACATATTTTTGATATAGGGTAATTCTACTAAATCTTTTAAGTTATAAAATCGAACAGCGTTTTCTCCCAAAAACATGCGCTTTTCATTCTCCGGAAGTAAATCAGACTTCAAAATAAAGTCGTATGACATACGATAAGTTATAGCTGTGATTGTACGTGGATAATCTGATCCCCACATCAGTTTTTCCATTCCTACAAGTGAGGCAGCTTCTTTTATCGCTAATACTGCTCCTTTGAATGGATAAAACTCATCATTAAATAACCACGTTATTCCTCCTGATTCAATCATTACATTTTTATATCGGGCTAACTTAATCTGTTTTTGCCAGTTAGGGCGGTTTACCATCCCGAAATGTCCTATTGCAATACGTAGGTCGGGATACTCGGAAATTACTTCTCCCATTTCTGCAATTTGAGTGTCGCCTTCTGCCAAATCAATAGAAAGCAAAATGTCTTTTTCTTCCATCAATTTAAACATCTTCATCATTTCAGATGATGTCAGGAATGTTTGCTTATGTGGTTCTATCAATCTTTCGGCAGGAATCTTAATCGCCTTAAACCCTTGTTCTATTAATTTCTGAACATGCTCAAAATAACCAGAGCTACGAGCATCAACCATGCCACAACATAAAAAGCGATTGGGATATTTTTGTTGAACTTCCCACAGATAACCATTCTGTAAGCCGTCTATATATTCTTGTGTAATAACTGCCGCCGATACTTGGGCATAATCCATATTCGATAAAAATATTTCAGCAGTGTTACGTCCGTCAACCATGAATGGAGGAAGCATTTGGCGAACTTCTCCCATAAAAAGTGAGCGTCCATTGTCTAAAGTTTGTATTTTAAGACCGTTTACTTCTGTATCTTGTTTCAACCAAAGGTGAGCATGTGCATCAATTATTTTAATATTTTTCATGATATGTAGTTTGATTAAGGTTAAATAGCAAAACAGACCCTTAGCTATTCAACCAAGTATCTCGAAATCGCGATTTAAGGATATCTTGTACTTCTTCTAATAATTGAGTATCTAAAGGTTCTTCAATCCACTGTAAGTTCTGAATAACAGCTTCCGATCGTGTAGTACTAAATAATGTTGTTGCTATGCGTGGATTACTCACTACATATTTTATAGCCAGCTGTTCGATGTTTTTTCCCTTACTTTTGCAATGTTGTGCAGCTTTCTTACAAAGTTCTATTAAAGGTTTTGGTGCTGGGTGCCAATCGGGAGCTCCTCTTTCTGTTAATAATCCCATAGAGAAAGGAGAAGCATTAATAACCCCCACTCCATTGGTTTCGAAATAATCCAGATAATCACTAAGAGCGTCATCATTTAAGCAATAGTGACAAAAAGAGAGAATGCTATCAACTGTTTTTGGAGGTACATTATCAATAACATATTTAAAATGTCTCAATGCTAGATTCGTAATGCCAACATATCCAACAACACCTTCCCTTTTTAGTTGAACTAAGGCGGGCAATGTTTCATTACAAATCTGATCTAGATCGGCAAACTCAATATCGTGTATATTAATCAAGTCAAAGTAGTTGACATTCAAGCGCTCCATACTTTGATATACACTCTCTTTTGCTTTTTTGGCTGAATAGTCCCAAAGATTTATACCGTTCTCCCCATATCGACCTACTTTAGTTGATAAATAATACTTCTTTCGATCAATTTCTTTTAAAGCTTTTCCTAATAAAATTTCTGATTTTAAATGTCCGTAATAGGGAGATACATCAATGAAGTTTATACCACCTTCAACTGCTGCATGCACCGTTTTTATACCTTCGGCCTCCTTCAACGAATGGAAAACTCCACCCAATGAAGAAGCTCCAAAACTCAGAGTAGACACCCTCATGTCTGTATTTCCAATTCTTCTGTATTCCATTTCAATTCTTCTAAAATGTTATAAGGTCTCAGACCTTTAATCCTTTATCTAGTTATATCTTCGAGATATTATGCCAATCTTTACTTTTTATTTAATTTGCACTCTAATACATGTTGTCCTGAGCCTACTATTCTTTTTGTATCCTTGCCACCGGGTAATATAATAGTAGCACGAGTATTAACGGGTACATCAACTGATAGGTAGAATATATCATTCTCCACTTTCCAGCTTACTGCTATTTTTCCATATAATGTTTCGTGATTAGCTTTTACCCAAGTTAAATCACCCACAGGTTGTGGCTGTATTGTAAACTCTTTGAAACCGGGTGTTGAAGGAACGATTCCTGCTAAACTTTGGAAAAACCATTCGTCTATCTGCCCCATCATGAAGTGATTCCATGATGCACCTTTACGTGGATCCCATTGTTCAGTCAAGGTTGTTACACCAAATTGTATTTGAAAGCCATACCCCGGAGCATCGGTATGATTATTCATTAAATACATTAGTTCGTTCTCGTCATTTAGAGCCAAAGCCTGAAACAAATATCTATTGCCTACATCACCCGTAGTCAATCGATTACCTCTTTGCTGAATATCTGCTTTCAGATTTTGTAGTACAGCAACTTTGTTCTGTGGCTCTACTATACCCATAAATAAAGCTACGGCATTACAAAACTGACTACCTGAGCCATATTGCATCGTGTTTTTATCTAAAAACTTTTCATTGAAAGCTTTTCTTATATCTTGAGCTAAAACAGTATATTTCTTCTCATCATTAGACTTGTTAAACATCTTTGCAGCCTTTGCTAACAAATGTGTAACATAGTAATAATGAGCTGTAGCCGACACTTCAACAGGACTATTCATAGAGAATCCTGCACGATGTTCTCCATAATCGTACCAATCACCCAATCCATGAGAAACTATGTGATCTGTTGATCTTGAAGTTAAGTAATCTACATATTGCTTCATCACATAGTAGTATTCCCCAATCAAGGCATTATCACCATAAAACTGATAATACATCCAGGGTACAATAACCGCAGCACCACCCCATTCGGGAGAATCTCTGAATACTTCGAGCCCTTTGCCAAACTCTACATATTCGGGAACTATATTGGGTACAAGTCCATCAGCTTGCTGTCCGTCTGCTATATCTTGCATTACTTTTGGAAAGAACTGAGTCAAATCCCAATTGTAAAGGAGCCCTGGACCATTTAAATGAGTTTCTTCTAGCCATCCAAGTTTTTCGCGGTGAGGACAATCTGTAAATACCGACTGCATATTACTTCTCACTGCATTTTTAATCAACTGATGTGCTTTATTAAAAATCTCGTTCGAAGATTCAAAATGCCCATTCTCATTAGTTGAGTTATATATAAAGTGCGATTTTATATCTACAATCAATGGTTTATCTGAACCATCTGACGATAATACATTAGCCCCGTCAATCTGAATATATTGAAAACCATAGTAAGTAAACTCAGGGTGCCACTCCTCCACTCCATCACCTTTTAATGTATAGGAATATATATGCGGTCCTCCCGATTGCTTTTGAGAAACTTTTCCTGTCTCTTCGTTCAACAACTCACCTACGGTAATTTTAACTGTCTGTCCTTTCTTTCCTGTGACTTTTATTTCGGGGTAACCCGAAAGGTTTTGTCCCATATTCAAGACATAGCTAGTATCTATTTTAGACATCGATACTGCTCCATATTCTTTAATACTACGAACACTTGTGATCTGTTGGGCACGAAGAATTCCTTTTGGAGCTTCTTGGATAACAACCGATTTCCATGACTTATCATTGAAACTTGGTTTATCCCATCCTTTTTGTTCTAAGCGGGCATCGTAGTCTTCGCCCCCAAAAATATCATTGAATGTTATAGGACTAAGTGCGTATTTCCATGACTCATCAGAAGTAATTATTTCACTTGTGCCATCCGTATAATACACATGCATTTCGAGAAATAAAGTTGGAGGTCCGAAAGAAACCCATAATTTCCGATAACGATTACCGACTGCATTGTAAAAGCCATTGCCTAATGTTATTCCGATAACGTTTTCTCCTTTATTTAGTAAAGTATCTATCTGATAAGTATTGTAATAAACCGTCTTATCATAATCGCTCCATACGGGAGTGAAAATATCTTTACTTACTTTCTTGCCATTTAAAGAAAGGTTATAATGACCCAAACCCGAAGCATGAACAATTGCTTTGTCCACAGTTTTGCTTGTATTGAAAGATTTTCTCAATATAATACTGTGTAGTGCTAATGGATTTATTTTATCATACAGCTCTTTATATTCGAGTTTCTTAAAGGATGGACTATGTAGATCACGACGCCCTATTGGTAAATTTGAATTTGCTTGAGTAATTGCACCAATCCATTGTGTTTTTGTGTTATTAAAATCGGGTGCAGTTTCAAAAAAAGTATTTTTGCTTTCACTCATTTTTCCTTTTGCATCCCACACTTTTACAGTCCATAAATAGCGTTTACCTTTTTCCAAAGGTTTCCCTTTATAAACTACTAATTGACTTTGATCGGATTTTACTTTTCCCGAATCCCATACTTTCACGCCATTAGATGTAAGTATTATCTGATAAGCCGTTTGTTTATCTCCTTGGACATTAGAAGTCAGCTTCCACCCGAAACGAGGATTAGCTTTATCCATAGCCAATGGAGTTTTCTGCATTTCACAAGTCAAATCCTTAATATCTATAGGATAGACATTAAAAACAAAAAGTGTAAACAATATCAGAAGCAGAGAATATTTAATGTTGTATTTCAGAATCATAGTTATCGGTTTTATGCTTGCCATAGTAATAAAATGTCTGGGACCTTATCTTATAGAATCGTTCGTATCATTACATCTTATAGGTTAATCGTTCTAATTTATCAGATTTAGCTACAACTTTTCCGTCTAGCATAATATAAAATCCTTTTCCTCTTTTGTACTTGCCTCCTGTTTTATCCCAAACGATAGTAACCGTTTTTCCATGATAAGGAACGTTATCTAAACAGAACCAATCCCATTTATCCTGAGGTATGAGGGGATTAACTTCTAAAGTATTATCGGGACGAGGTTTTAAGCCTATCAATCCAGAGATAATCAAATCATTGAAAGTGGAGTGATTATAATAACGGCTGCGTTCCTGATCGCCTTTAAGCCAGTAGCCTGTTACTTCATCCTGATACTCTCCGATATAAGGTCTTCCTCTGTGATACTGACTTTCTACATATAATTCCATATGACGAAAATAAACACTGTCATTTACTACATCTTGTTTGTAATTATTTAATAGGTTAGCCATAGCTGTTAAAGTTTGTGATGAGGCAAAAGGCCAGATAGCTCCATCCCACTCACATTTACAACATCCATGAGAACGAAATTCGGGATGACGGCGTTCTGCTGTGGTAAGTCCATAAGGAGCACAAAAACCACCTTCGTCTTTTACTTGTGACCATGCTTTTGCAAAATCAGTCTTATTGTCGGGAAGATTAAAATACCAAGGTATATAACCGATCGCTTCGCGTACCAAAGCAAATTTTCCGGGTTCTCTTAATGTTTCAAAGAATATACTATCTGAGTTCCATAGTTGATTTTGAACCAAATTCTTAATCTCAATAGCTTTATTCTCATATTTCTGAGCTGTGGCATTGTCTCCTTTCAATTTGGCAACTTCCGATAGAGCTTTTGCATTACCAAACATATAAGAATTGATAGTTGGGCGAGCATATTTCTTACGGCGTCCGCCACTAATGGTTTCTTCCATTCCGTCTTGTACATCTCCTTGCCAATATAATCCGCTTGGTAAGCGATGATCTCCCTCCCATGCTGCATATTCGCTTTCCAGATCGGGAAACATGTCTAACAGATAGTTTTTATCTCCATCCACCAAATATTTATTATAAAGTGCATCGGATGTCCAACTACTGAAACTACGAAGCTTCGACATAGGCTTGCCCTCATTTCCTCTAAACCAAACATGTACATATTGATTTAGATATTTAGGATCGCGTAACCATCGGCTTTCATAGATATGATGCCCTAAAGCACAAGAGATTAAATTATATTTATCAGCATACGAACGATTTACTAAAAATTCGGTCATTATATAACCTTCGGGAGTTTCTTTGATGTGTTTTCTTAAAGACCACCATCTGTAATAGAACATCTCTTCGAAATTATTTTGAGGACATTCAAACAATGGTATATTGGCTTTCATCCACTCCCAAGACTGAGCATTTGGAATAGCTTGTGCTATATTTTCGTCTTCCATTGTATTAAAATAATCTGCATAACGCTTATAATCATCCACATTTAGAATTGCAGCATGATTTGCTGGATCATATGTTTTTAGGTATGAGATATAATATTCGGCTCTTTGCTCCTCTGCTCCTGCATTTGGCAAATCAGTATCTCTGTCAGCCACATCATTAGGAGTCGGATCGGTCGGTAAATCACCCGTTCTGAACACAATTCTTTGGATAGATTCTACGGGATTAAAAAATAATTTTGTAGAAATCTCCTTATTGTTGATTTTCATTGTCAGGCTTCTGGTAGAAGTCGATAAAGAAACATTGATGTCATAAATAATTTCTGCTTCATAGGGTATTAAGGTAGCATATCTAGCTCCGGTTTTTAATTTTATCAAACCGTCATTATCAAAAATGATACGGGTACAAGCATCGCCTTGAGCATTTTGAAACTCAACTTGTAGGTTTCCATTCTTATTTTGAGCAGACAGAACCGAGAAAGAGGCTTCTAAATTCTTAGATTCGGGAATCACTCTTTCTACTTTTGCATAATCAAATGGATCCCAGTCTTTCAACGAAAGCCAACGTTTATTATCCGATCTTTTTTCTATTTTGACAGGAGCCCATAAGGGACTATACACATTCCAAGTATCTAGCTCTTTGCTTTGTGGCATCAAATCAAAGGTTTCATCTGCATGACTAATCGCTTTATCTGTCACGGGAACCGGAACTTTTGACACCCATATATCCTCTTTATTCACACTATATGTTACCCACATATTACCATCGGGAGGCGTACCATTAGTTTCAAGAATACCTCTTGGATATTGAGGTCCTCGTGACTTATAGTTTCCACCATAACGCATTGATGCTATATCTCCATGTACAGAATATAAATTAGTGTAATTCAATCCATCTTCACTTGTTGATACAGCCAATGGCCAACGAAACTCGGATGGGTTATAAACGGTAGCAAACTTTCCATCAGAGGTTCTTTGTCCCCATATTTTCGCGTTACTATTTACAAAGCCAACAGCACGGGCAACATTTCCCGGCCATGTTTTACCTCCGTCTTTGCTTATCGTAGTTAGGGCATGCTTCCATAAGGCAACAACATCACCATTATTTAAATGATAATAACTGAATGCTTTGTATTTCTTCTTCAATGGAATAAGGGCATCATTACTGTCCGATTCTTCAACCCATTGCATCATCATCAAAGGGTTAGCCATTAATTCATCACACGCTGCAATAAATGCTTTATCCTTGCTCTTTTTATAGAAAGGATAAGCTGTGTTTTTCTCGTTCCACGTTGGATTGTAATGTATAAAATAAATAGGTCCGTAGCTTCCGTCAGCTTTTATTTCTCTTACAACACGTCCTATTCCTTTTCCATCATTCGGATCATCTTTCTTATCAAGACAAATACCGTAAAAGCCAATAGTTAGTAAACGATTACTTTTTGATACATAAAAACCCATACGTTGATGCATTATAGCGTATAAGTCTTTTGCAACACCATTATATCCGGCTTTGGTTGTACCATCGGGTACTTTATATCTCGGGAAAACAATTTCGGGTTTAGTCCAGCTATAGCCGTCTTTAGATGTTTGCAACAATGTATGAGATGGAGGTATATGTTCACCAACAGAATCACTTAAATACTGCAGATAATATGTATTGTTCCAATATGCCAGAAAAGATTGGTGATTGTAAGTCCAACCGAAGCCATCACCTTTTTCGGGATGCTCGCGATTGGCACGCATCGTTTGAATATTGTGAGTACCTACCGCAGGACTCAATCGTCCATTGTGATAGTTCACATTAGATAATGTTTTTCCCGTATAAAAAACACCATCTTGAGCTTTGGATAAGAAGATGCTACTCAAACAAAGTAAGGATAGTATAATTGATTTCTTTTTCATAATAATCATTTAAGGTCACAGACCAAAGCCTGTTCAAATTGCACTTTACTAAAATTATAAAGAGGTCTGAGATCTTAATTTATTCAAAACACTTTCGGGAGCTTTAAATATAGTTCCATGTTTATGTCCAACAGGAATCGATATTTTATCATTTATATCAGTAAATGTTTTGAAATCTTTTGTTGATACTGCATCATAAGACTTTTTATCGTAAGCATCAAAATAGATAAGCCATTCATCTCCAACTTTCACTACTGAAGGACCTTCTGTAAAATTACCTGTAAAGGGTTCAGATGGATTAATATATTCTCCCGCTGAAGTTGTCGCAAATGCTACTTTCATATTTCGTTCAGGACGTGTATTGTCTTTGAAAACCAGAACATAATCAGCCAAATCTCGTTTAACAATCACAGCATCAATAGAGCTATATCCGGGATCATAAAGCAATTCTGCTTTGGTAAAGTCTTTAAAGTCTTTTGTTTTTGTGTAATATAAGCGATGGTTATTATCTTCATCTTCTATTCCTTTTTCGAATTTGAATGGAATTGTTGAAGCCCATACAATAATAAAATCGTTTGCTTCGTCATCATAAAATAATTCGGGAGCCCATACATTTACAGTCGTTGTATCGAATGCCATAATGGGAATATACTTTTGTTCCGACCAATTAATTAGGTCTTTAGAAGAAGCATATCCAAAGGCGGGATCTCCCTTCCAACTGCAAGTCCACACCAAGTGAAATGTACTGTCGGGTCCTTGAACTATACTGGGGTCACGCATTATTTTTTGCACCCCTACTTCGGGTTTTAGGTATATTCCCGGAATACTGTCCCATTTATATCCATCGTAACTGTAAAGGAATCGAAGCCCTTCGGTAGCCGGTTCATGAAAAGAAGTAAACAGATATACTTCTTTTTCGGGAGTTGTATTTTCTGTTTCTTTTTTACTAGTATTACAGGATATCAGAAGAACTACTAGTCCTAATATATATAAGATTGATTTTTTCATAGTATTTATTTTTTTTGTAGCCATATAACTACATCCTTAGCATCAGTATTTTTTAATTGAACATGGGTTCCTCCTTTTATTTCATTTTTCTCTTTTACAATTGAGCCATCTGTAGGATTAATTCTATTTACAATAAATTTGCTTGCCACTTTAGATAGATCTAAATCTATTGTTGAATTGCTCGTATAAATAATGAAGCCTTTACTTTCATCTCCCAATACATATTGATTTGTACTATTGAGTGCTTGTAGTGGTTGCATAGAAGAAGCTGCTTCTAAGAAATTTTTATTAGAGATACGAGGTAAATTAGTCAAAGAGCCACCTGCCATAAACGAAGCCCATGCTTGTTGCGGATATGAGTTCGAAAAATAGGTAACTGCTTTTGCATATTTTGTTTTATATTCATTCACAGCACGATAAACGGACTCAAAAGAAACTTTTCCTGGTTTAGTCAAACGGGCATGTTGGCGTGGAGCCAAGTTTAATCCTCCCTGAGGTTCGTAAGTTGTACCGTCTTCACGATAAAACCAATAACGAATATCTATAATATCAACTATTTTTGAGCGGATAGGATCAGCTAAAATAGCATCCTGTACATCCTTTGTTGCACTAAGAGCGATAAGAGGTCTCTCCCCGGTTTCGGCTTCCCATTCAGCAATTACATCAAACCAAAACTCCACAAAGTGAAGAGGTCCTGTATATTCCTCACTGATAAGTTGAACCACACTGTTATTGCCTCTGAAATTCTCCAAACATTTACGAATAAAAGCACGGTGTAACTCTCTTCTTACGGGATGATTTATATCATAAAACTGCTCAGCCAAAAAGATACGTTTATCTCCCGCATAAGGTGCAGGTTCGGGAAATCCTGTGTTATTTATATTATTTGCCGGTCTCCAAGGACTATCAGCCCAATGTGCACCTGCTTCGATAATATTATGTTGAAAATAATTCTGATGGAATAAGATCAGTTCTTTCTGATCTGCCAAATCCACAAATTGACGAAGCCGCCTCCAATACCAGTCATTGTATTTTGTTAGGTCATATTTACTTAACCCATCATAAGCTGTACCTTCCCCACTACGGGCAAAAGGTTGCTCATAAAACGGAGGCCATACTTCGCCATTTATACGTCGAATGCGTTCGTGATCGTCTCTTCGGCGGTCGTACCACAAACCATAATTATGATCGAGAATAAGAACATGTTCTTTTTTCATCCAACTACCAACTGAATCTATATCATCGGTTAATCCGGTACCTGTTCTTCCTGGAACAAAGCGTGTTAAATGAGGACTAGCCGATTTTTTCAGATAAGAGGGCTGAACAGTTCCATTCCACCATTGTATATTGTGCTTTCCTCCTGTTTGAATTGTATTATTTCTTACTAACCATCCGTTTTTTATAGACAATGGTGAAGTAGTCGCCATTGATTTACCAGTAAGTAGTTTATTGTTTTGTCCAAAGGTTTTAATACCTGCTTTTTCAATAGGAATATTGCTATTCGAGATAAGAGTATCTATCCATTCCGAAAGAGTTAAAGGTGTTGTATATGCTTTCTTGGTTAATTCTTGTGCAACAGCTATTTGTGGAGAACTAGATGCCTCTGTTTCCACAGCCAATAAATTCGACCTCTCGGTGTATTTATCTCCCAAACGCCCTTTCAATTGTGCATAATACAAGCTTCTGGGATTGATATGATTATTGCTTTCGTTCCAATAACCGTTTCCTGAGAACTCAGACCATGAACCAAATGCCCAGTTTTGAGCTGTGGGGGGTGAAAAACATTCCATCAGAGATGCTGTGCATTGCCAGAATACACTATTTGCTGCATTCCAGCCTGCCCCTTGTGCTTCTTGCATCCTATTTCTATAGCTCAATGCATTACCGTTTATATTAACTATATCAAATAATACTCCCGAAGCCCAACTATCAACAGGACCGCTAAAGCTATAAGGCAATTCTGATTGGCATTGTACAAAAGCATTAGGGCCAGCAGCACAAAAACCTAAAGCAAAATCGTGATATCCTTGTTCTGCATACAATCGTTGAAACAAACATTGTTGTCCAGATGTAAAGAATGTGTATCGGCGTTGTCCTCCTATTTCTGAAATTGGGTCTAGTGATTTACAGTTTTCTACTGTCACACGTTTTGCCGATTCGAGTACAGCAACTGCCGATCCTGCAAAATGTTTGAATATAACACTGCGTATCCATGCATCAGAAACATTTTCCAATGTTATTGCCATCCATGCATGTGCTTCATCTTTAGGGTTATTTAAGTCGTATTCCGATATGTAAGATAAATTTTCAATTCCTACATTCGAAATTCGACCATTCCAAGTATAAGGTATTATAAATCCTCCACCATATTTTTGATCTAAGGCGGTTGTAAGAGGTGCATCAAATGTTATTTTATTTCCATTTACCGAAGTAATTGTTCTGTCCCAATAAATATCCTGCTCCGATGGTTTCCATCCTAGAGATGTTATACCTCCACCGAAGTGATCTGTTCCTAGTTCTTCAATCCATTCTTTAGTTGAAGGTCTTTGAATTAAAATATTATCTCCAATTTTTAATCTATGATTGGCTGATAATGTAACCGAAAATGAGTTTACAGGCACGTAATCATCCGATATTTTAATTGCTGAGTTTAATCTCTTATTATCTTGTCCTAAAACACGAATTAATGTACGGCGATCTTTTCCTGCTGCAATAAGATTTGTTCCATTCTCTCCTACACCACTACCGCGAATAACGATTCCTGATTGTTGGACTTTTAATTGTCCTTCAATTTTAAAAGAGCCTTTATCTAATAAGATTGCTCCCCTAAATCCATTATTATCGAGAGGTAACGAACCAATATAGTCTATTGCATTTTGGAGAAGATTGGTTACATCTCCATCTTGCCATGCTATAAATATCTTTGCATCAATACTTGGAATCGGTTCGTCGGATGCTTTATAACCGCAATAAGAGAAATCGGGTATTCTATTATTTAAGTTATCAGGTGAATAAGAAAGCATTCCATCTTTAAATACTATAGGGGGTATTGGTTTAGGCGAATCCTTTTTATTCTGAGGAAATACATTGATTCCCACAGCTAAAAAAAATAATAAACAAACACATATCTTTTTCATAAACTACTTTTAAGGTCGTAGGCTGATTTGTTATTCTTATAAATATAAAATACTTATTATTGTATTACATAATAACAATGAAACTTGTCAAAGCTCTAAAAGGTCTGTTACCATTATAATGTTCCACCTTTTGCTTTTATACGTTCTTCCCATGCTTTTCTTTCTTTCTGAATATCATATCCTTGCTTCGAAAGATAGTTATTGAATCTACCTTTATATTTACCAAACCATTCATGCTTTCCTTTCGACGATGCTGCACTCATTGCATGTTCGCGAGCTTCTACTAACCAAGCATACAATTGTCTTTTTTCTTCAGGTTTTAATGAGGGTATCATATCTAAATATGAGGTATATGTAACTTGCACTACCCCATAAGTCATTCCATCTTTTACTTTCTCTATCTGATCGTTTGTCAGATAAGCCGAAAGGGCACCTATATAAACACAATGCAGATTATATAAATTTGAATTCAATTCTGTATCTAATGCTTTAATAGTATTTTCTTTTGCTGTTTTATCAACTATATTTTGTTTGGCGTTTTTGATGTCTGCATCCGATTTATCGTGTAATTCTCCTAAAGCTTTATATTGGGTTACAATAACTTGTGTAACTGCATCATAAACAGCTTTGTCTTTAATGTCAAGAGTATTAACTATCTTTTCAGCTCTTTGAGTTAAAACCTTGGTATATTCTTCCTCTTTGTTCTGACTAAAAGCAGATAAGGAGATTAAAACAGAAACAAATAATATAAGTGATTTCATAATTCAGATTTCTAGTAAGGTCTCAAACCTTTTTATTGTTTTAGTAACTATAACAATCTGTTATAGTCATAAAATATACTAATTGATGCTTGTATATTATTTATATATACTCATTTTCAAAAGAGTAACTGCACAGCCTAAGCCTGTACAGTTACTTTCAATTCAAAACTATTATTAAACCTAAAATAAACTCTTTCTTTTTGCTAAGGTATCGTAGTTGTTACTTGGATTTTTCCAATCAACTTTTTTCTTTGGGTCTATGCCATTGATATATTTTTCAATATTAGTATATCCATCGCCATTCATATCTTTAACAGCATCCGATGGGTCGTTTGGATTCAATCCGTATTTAATTTCCCATGCATCAGGCATTCCATCACCATCAGAATCTTTATATGGTGTTCCTTTATATTCAGGATAACCTCCTACTTGTTCAATATCTGTAATTATACCGTGTTTATAAGAATCAGCAGGTAAACGGCGGTGTTCAAACTGATAGAAACTTTCAGGATTTAAGCCTTCTTTATAATATACTTTTCCTGTTTTCACTTGTTCAATAACACGTTGATCTACAATATCACGTTTTGGAAAAGTAGCGCCCACATTATCCATTACAAAGTTATAAGCTTCTTTTGCAGGCATAATGGGGAAAGGGTTTTCTATAGGGAATGGTTTATCCCATTTCATATTGGCAGTATAACCTTCAGTATCTTTTTGCTCTTGTACTTGAATACCTCCGTTCCAGTTATCTTTTGTTACAGCATCATTGCCTTCCATAATATTTCCGTTGGCATATACTCTACCAAAAACAAAGTAACCTAGCTTGCTACGTCCTGATTCTGGCTTAAGGATTCTGTGTCCAACAGGTTTGTCTATAGGAGTTAAAGGACCAGGTTTATAATAATTATTAATCATATTATAAAGAGCAGTGTAATCTCCACCATCAACAGAACGATGTACCCAGTTATAAATTACATTATTTACAAAGTTGAACACTCCATTCCAACCAATCGATGGATTTCGACCTGCATTATTAGCCCAAAGATTACGCATAAATGTGCAATTCTCCCCACCAAGTGTACTTCCGAAAGAGTGGTTGTAAGTATCTAATGCTTGAGAAGATATTGTATTCTGAATAGTAACATTTACTGTTGGTAGTTTCAGATCTTTAGTCCCATCTTGTGGATTAAACATATGGCGATAGAAAGATATATTCTCGTCCAGTCCCCATGAAGTAGAGCAATGGTCAATCATGATATTACCTACAGGGTTTCCGCCAAACGAATCATCGCGACGGCCCACATAAGTTTCGCCTCTACGGAAACGCATATGTCGTACAACAACATCGTGAGTATTTGCCCAAATAGTTTCACCAGCAATACAAACACCATCGCCAGGAGCAGTTTGTCCTGCAATAGTTATATAAGGAGCTCTTATGATAACAGGAGTTTTTATATGAATGATTCCCGATACATTAAAAACAACAATACGGGCTCCACCTGTTTCACAAGCTTCACGAAATGTTCCGGGACCGCTATCTTCTAAGCTTGTAACTACAATAACTTTTCCGCCACGACCACCTAAAGAATATGCACCACCACCTTCAGCTCCCGGGAATGCAGGAATTTCGCCTTGTGGCAGATCTGTTGGACGAGCTGCCCAAGGAATGTATGGACGGCCTTCTTTTGCTTGTTGTTCAATAATTGGCAAAGCTTTTTCCCAAGCAATGTCTGATAATCTTTCAGCCTCTGCCAACATAGCCTCTGATTCTTTTTTTACTTCAGCGGTAATTTTGGGATACTGTGCAAATAAGTTATTAGCACAGATTAAAGAGACAAAAGCCGTAACTACTAAAAATTTCTTTTTCATCTGGTATTTAATTTAAGGAAATTCTTTATTTTCAAGGTTTAGAAGTTTTATTTACAATAAAGGATCAACACTTCCTCTTACCTCAATTTTTGACTATATATTGTTCTTATACGTTAGCTTTTTTTATTTAGCTTGAAGTTGTAATACTCCACTAATAAATTCAGGAACTTGTTTTCCATCGTTTTTTCATAATTTCTAAATGGTATTAATAAAGTAGAACTTCTAAATTGATTAATCGTTTAACTAAAGGGTTATAAAATCTAATTAAACGTTTAACTTAATAAACTAAGAACTCTCTGCAATTTATTTATTTGATAAGTATCTCTTTTTCGGGTCTAAATATTTAAAACGACTAAGGTTTAATTTTTCTAAATAGTATTTGATGTCTGCAAATATATGTTCTTATTCACATTTTGATATATGCAAATTGATCTTAATTATAACTTTTTTGATCTTAACTCAAAGTATGATCGGCATATTACTATTGTATATTTTGCCGTTAAATCCGCTTGAATACTAGATTCTGACTATTTTTAGAATGACTAAATAATCCCAAAGTCATTCTTTAGTCCATTTTATTCTATGGCAAAACTTATATATTTTTGAAAGCACGATTGCTTTTATCCAAGCAAAAATAACCTTTTTAATTGATTATTTGAAAACCACAAAGAATGAACAAAAAAATAATTTTTCTTGTATTTTCTCTATTCTTATCCTTTCTCGTTCTAGGAAACGATATTCAGCCTCAAACATCAGTCGCAGGTTTTTTCGATTTGAAAAACTCGGGGCGTAAGGTCTATAACTTCAATGTTGGATGGAGATTCCAGAGGGGTAATCCAAACGGAGCTGAAAAGATAGACTTCGATGATTCTAAATGGGACATAGTCTCTACACCTCATACCGTTCAGTTAATGCCTGCAGAAGCTAGTGGAGGACGTAACTATCAAGGGCCAGCTTGGTATAGAAAGCATTTTATAGTAGATGAGACTCTAAAAGATCAGTTGATAAATATCTATTTTGAAGCTGCTATGGGTAAAAGTACTATATACCTAAACGGACAAGAAGTGGAAGAACACTTAGGTGGTTATCTTCCTTTTAGCATAGAACTGACTAAATATGGAGTAAAGGCAGGAGATAAATGCTTAATTGCAGTACTTACCGATAACTCCGATGATAAAAACTATCCTCCGGGTAAAAAGCAGTCAACACTCGACTTTACATATCATGGAGGTATTTATAGAGATGTCTGGTTGATAGCAACTTCTAGAATTCATATCTCAGACCCCAATAAAGAAAATAAACCTGCAGGAGGTGGAGTATTTGTACATTTTGATGAAATTTCTAAAAAGAAAGCTTCTATATCTATTGACACAGATGTATTGAATCAATCTACAAATAATGAAAATATTAAGATTGAAACCCGACTGTGTGATGCAAACGGAAATGTGTTAAAAACAATATCATCGAAAGTAAACCTAAAGCGAGGAGAATCGAAGCAGGTAAAGCAAAATATTATACTTAATAATCCAACTTTATGGTCGCCCGATCAGCCTTATTTATATAGAGTAGAATCGCGAATTATTGCATCTAATGGAACTAGCTTAGATGGTGGAACAACACGTATAGGTTTGAGAAAAGCCGAATTTAGAGGTAAAGACGGATTTTGGTTAAACGATGAGTTATCGGACAAACTTATTGGAGGTAACAGGCATCAGGATTTCGCATACGTAGGTAACGCCATGCCCAATTCTCAACATTGGCGTGATGCTAAAAAATTACGTGATGCTGGATGCCGCATAGTTCGTGTAGCACATTATCCACAAGATCCCTCTTTTATGGATGCTTGCGACGAGTTGGGTATATTCGTTATTGTAGCTACTCCGGGATGGCAATACTGGAACAAAGACCCTAAGTTTGCTGAATTGGTTTATGAAGATATACGGAATATGATTAGACGAGACCGTAATCATACCTCAGTTTTAATGTGGGAGCCGATTCTTAATGAAACACGCTTTCCTTTAGAGTTTTCATTGAAAGCCCATCAGATCACACACGAAGAATATCCATATATGGGAGCTTTCTGTGTAGCTGACGCACACTCGGAAGGGGTGGCCGAAAACTATGAAGTTGTTTACGGATGGCCTAAAGATGTAGGCAGCTATAAGCAGTGTATATTTACACGCGAATTTGGCGAAAATGTAGATGATTGGTATGCACATAATACCAACAACAGAGCATCCCGTAGTTGGGGCGAAAGACCTCAGGTTGTTCAGGCTTTGCAGCTGGCTAAAGCTTACAATGAAATGTATACACAAAGCAATCAGTTTATAGGAGGTGCATTATGGCATCCTTTCGATCACCAGAGAGGCTACCATCCCGACCCATATTGGGGTGGACTAATGGATGCTTTCCGTCAACCTAAATATTCGTATTATATGTTCAAGAGTCAGGTTGATGCCGATCTTAAACATCCATTGTCGGAAACAGGACCAATGGTATTTGTAGCTCATGAGATTTCTCCTTTTTCAGATCCGGATGTAACTATATTTACTAATTGTGACGAAATTAGACTGATTGTCTATGGGAAAGATACTTTAACTCAGAAAGTACAAAAAGCTCAATATGGAATGCCCCACCCTCCGGTTATTTTCAAGAATGTTTTCGATTTCAATTCTATGAGAGAATATCCATATGTACAAAAACAATGGCAAAAAGTAAGCTTTGTAGCAGAAGGACTTATAGATGGTAAAGTAGTATGCTCTACAACAAAAAAGCCATCGAGACGCTCTACCAAATTGAGTTTAAGAATAGATAACGAAGGCAGACAGTTATATGCTGATGGTTCAGATTTTGTTCCCGTTATATGCGAAGTTACCGATGATGAAGGTAATGTTCGCAGATTAGCTAAAGAGCAGATTTTATTTTCGATAGAAGGTGAAGGCGAAATAATTGGAGGTTCGCAAATAGGAGCAAATCCACGGACCATTGAGTTTGGCTCTGCCCCTGTTTTGATAAGATCAACTATAACTCCCGGTAAAATTAAAGCGCATGCCCGTGTATTGTTCGAAGGTGAACATGCCCCTACCCCTGCTGATATAGAATTTGAGACAATCGCCCCAAATCGTAATCTATTGTTTTTAGATAAACCAACAGTTAATAAAATTAGTAGTGAAGCATATCAGCGAAGCTTTAATAGACAACTCTCAGAGGAAGAGCGAAAAAAAGCTTTAGATGAAGTTGAAAGACAACAAACCGAATTTGGTCAATAAAGGACAAGCTTTATTATAGCTTTGGTTAGTATAGTATAGAACCAAAGCTATAATAATAAAATGTAATCATAGATAGTAATCGTTACATAGATATGATAGCCATGGGAATAATTATTAGATTGGTTTTAGCAATTCATGTTTCATAACATAATGAAAACACCTTGCTAAAACGTTTAATCTGATATTTTTGTAAAATTGAAAACTATAAACAACACAACAATGGCACGAGTTTCTATTAAAGATATTGCAATAGCATTAGGAGTTTCTAACGCTACTGTTTCGTTAGTTATCAATGGCAAAGAGAAGGAAGGGCGTGTAGGATTTGAAATGGCTGAAAAGATCAGAGCAAAAGCTAAAGAATTGAATTATGAGCCTAATAATCTGGCTCGAAGTTTAAGGATTGGACGCTCTGAAACAATAGGATTAATTGTTGCTGATATTTCCAATATATTCTTTGCAACTCTTGCATTTCATATACAAGAATATGCAGAAAAACTAGGATACACCATTGTGATAACCAATACTAATGAGGATACATCTAAAATGGGAAAGATGATACATACACTCCAAAGCAGGCAAGTGGATGGTTTTATTATAGTTCCTACGGAGAACGGAGAAGAAGACATTGCTAAACTTGTGAGGTCTAAAACTCCCGTTGTTCTTCTCGATAGATGTTTTCCGGCAATTGAAACGAGTCATGTAATGATAGATAATTATCAGACCTCCTATTTGGCTACTCGACATCTGATAGCTTTAGGATGTAAAAAAATAGCATTACTTACTTATAAAAATAGACTTCACCATATGACCGAGCGTAAACGCGGATATGTTGAAGCTGTACAAAATGCTAATATATTTGATGCCGGACTCATTAAAGAAGTGAGTTATGAAAATATCACAGAAGATACCACTAATGCCATTAACGATCTGCTTAAAATAAAAGATCTGGACGGTATATTCTTCTCAACAGATAGTGTTTGCGTAGCAGGAATAAAATATATGCAAGAAACAGACAAAAATATTTTTAAGAAAGTAAATCTGATGAGTTTTGATAGAAACGAAATATTTGATTTTGTAAATTATGACGTTCCTTATATGATGCAACCTTTACCCGAAATGGGGAGAAGAGCCATAGATATATTAGTAAATCAAATTGTAAACAAATCAAATACGTCCGAAAAAATAGAACTTCAAGCTACCTTGCATAGCTGATGTAAGATTTTTAATTTAAATAACTTAACCTCTGGTATTAAATAGAAACACGTATAAAATATAATGAAGAAATTATTATTGACAATTTATTTTCTAAGTGTATTTTTTTGCAGCAATGCTAAAACGATTAACCTTATTTCGTTTGGAGGAAAATCCGATGGGAAAACCTCAAATACACAAATAATAAAAAAAGCTATTGATAAGCTTACTTCTGATGGAGGTGGAACTTTATATTTTCCGGCAGGAACATATCTAACAGGACCTATCAAACTCGAAAGTAATATTACAATTGATATTGAATCGGGTGCAACAATTCTATTTTCGGGTGAGTACGAAGAGTATACCCCGTTTGTAGAAATGCGATATGAAGGAGTTGTAATGAAAAGCTTCCACCCTCTCTTTTATGCTTATGAGAAAGAAAATATTACCATAAAAGGCAGAGGAAAGATTGATGGCAACGGAGCTTATTGGTGGCATGTAGCATGGGCAATGGATGGTATTGAAAAATACGCACCACTTTTAAAACGAGTAGCTCCTCTACAAGAATTATGGGATAAGGAAAACCCAAATCTTAAGATTGAAGAACAATCGGATTGGAAAAGAACACTTGCAAAGAAGTTCTTTCGCCCACCCTTCATTCAAATGTATAAAAGTAAAAATATACTTATTGAAGGAATCACAATCGAAAACTCTCCTTTCTGGACAATCAATCCTGAGTTTTGTGAAAATATAACTATTAAGGGAGTATCTATTTTTAACCCTTACTCCCCAAACACGGATGGAATAAATCCTTCATCATGTAAAGATGTACATATCTCGGATTGTCACATAAGTGTAGGTGATGATTGTATCACATTAAAATCAGGACGTGACCTTCAAGGACGTGAGTATGCTACACCTTGTGAGAATGTAACCATTATAAACTGTACAATGTTAGCAGGTCATGGAGGTGTTGTTATTGGCAGCGAAATGTCTGGCGATGTTCGCAAAATAACTATATCAAACTGTATTTTCGATGGAACGGACAGAGGTATCCGTATTAAATCGACCAGAGGACGAGGTGGTATCGTAGAAGAGATAAGAGTGAGTAATGTGGTTATGAAAAACATCAAAAAGGAAGCAATTACATTGAATCTTTTTTATTCAAACGTGCCTGCTGAACCATTATCAGATAGAACTCCTATTTTCAGAAATATACATTTCTCTAATCTTACGGGGTCTGATGTAAACGCAGCTTGTACTATATGGGGAATTGAAGAGGCTCCTATCTCGAATATAACTTTTACTGATATAAATATTGATGCCAAAACCGGATTTGATATTGATAAATCGAAAGATTTGATATTTACTGATGTTCAGGTAAATGCAACCTTGAGTCCTTCGTTTACAATCAAAAATTCTGCAAATATTCAGATGAACAATGTATATACGTTGCAACCTAACTCTGAGAAAAGTCTTATATCTCTCACAGATGTAAAAGACATTTTCATAAAAGGATGTTTTCCTCTAGCAGGAAGCCAATCGTTCCTAAAAGCAGACGGTGCAAGTACCAACAATATTATATTAATGGGCAATTACCTTAAGAGGTTGAATCAAAGCATTGAGAAAGGACAAAACTTGAACCCGAATGCAATAATTATAGAGCAATGAGAAAACTGACAACTATCCTCTTATTTCAATTAATTATTGTTTCATCTGCATTGTTTGCACAAACAGCAGACGATTCTTATGCACGTCCTCTAAAAGATGTTCTGGCAGACATTGAGCAACAATTCAATATTAAAATCAAGTATGATAAAAAGATGATAGACGATAAGGTCTTGAATTATGCCGATTGGAGAATCAAACCATGGAGTGTCGAAGAAAGCCTTTATGCTGTACTGGCTCCTTTCGATTATACCTTTGTTATGGATAACGATAAGTATAAAATAAAATCGTTTGAATATGCTAGAACAAATGTAGCGCAGGGCGAAAAATTCCTAACATATCTTAAGACATTATATAACGATAAATCAAGTTGGGAAAAACGAAAAGCTGAACTAATTCCCTGCTTCAAAGAAGCATTAAGATTGTCACCATTACCTGCAAAACCAAATTCTAAGGTTATACTGACAGCCAAAAGGAAATACAATGGATATACAGTTGAAAATTTTGCTATTGAAACACTGCCGGGAATATATGTTTGCGGATCAATTTATAAGCCTTCTAAAATAAAAGGTAAATACCCGGTAATACTCAATCCCAATGGGCATTTTGGGCAAGGAAGATACCGGGAAGACCAACAAAAACGATGTGCTATGCAAGCCCGAATGGGAATCATTTCGGCCTCTTGGGATATTTTCGCTTGGGGAGAAAGCCTCCTGCAATTCGATGGAACATTGCATCGCCTAAGTGCAGCTCATTCTATACAAACATTAAACGCAATACGCGTACTTGATTATTTATTGACACTTAAAGAATCGGACTCCTCTCGTGTAGGGATCACCGGTGGATCGGGAGGTGGAAGCATGACTATGATGATGTCGGCAATAGATGATCGAATTAGTCTAAGCATACCCGTAGTAATGTTGGCGTCACATTTCAATGGTGGCTGTCCATGCGAAAGTGGCATGCCAACCCATTTATGTGGAAATCGTACAAACAACGCAGAAGTCGCAGCCATATTTGCACCCAAACCACAATTAATAATCTCTGATGGTAAAGATTGGTCAAGTAGTGTTCCTACTTTAGAATATCCTTTTATAAAACGGATTTACGGATTTTATGGTGCTACTGATAACGTAAAGAATGTTCACTTACCTGAGGAAGGACATGACTATGGCTTCTCTAAAAGGATAGCGGCATATGATTTTATAGCTGAAAAATTCGAGTTAAATCCCGAAATGCTTAAAAATAAAGAAGGTCAATACGATGAAAGTACAATAACCATCGAGAAAGAATGGCAAATGTATGCTTTCGGCAAAAATGGAGAAAATCTTCCTTCAAATGCCATAAAAGGAAAAGAAGCCTTAATGGAGGTTTTGAAAAACATAGGCATTCAAAAATAAACCTCATATCTTAAATAAAATAGCCATGAAAAAACTCGTCTATCTCTTAATCTTACTATGCTTTTCATCTCAATGGATAACAGCAAAGGATAACGACAATTTACGCCTCTGGTATAACAAACCTGCTGCCGATTGGAATGAAGCTCTTCCTTTGGGAAATGGACGTTTAGGTGCAATGGTATTTGGTGTACCTTCAGTCGAACACTTGCAATTGAATGAAGAAACTATTTGGGCTGGTTCTCCTAATAATAATGCTCATGAAGTAGCTCCCGAAGTTTTACAAGAGGTTCGTAAGCTTATTTTCGACAAAAAATATGTTGAAGCTCAACAGTTAGCCAATGAAAAACTAATGTCTAAAAAGAATCACGGAATGCCTTATCAAACGATGGGCGATTTGTTTATTTCTTTTCCCGGACACGATAAATACACAAACTATTATAGAGATTTAGATATATCTGATGCTCTGGCAACTGTGACTTATAAAGTGAATGGTGTAACTTTTAAACGTGAAATTCTTACATCATTTACCGATCAAGTGATAATGGTTCGGTTGACAGCTGATAAACCCGCTAGCATTTCATGTAATGCATTTTTGACAACTCCACAGGAGAAAGTCGAATATACTGCCGATAACAATCAGATTATACTATCAGCACTAACACCTGCACACGAAAAACAAAGTGGAAAGGTACAATTAGAGACAAGAGTAAAACCCAAAATTGTAGGAGGGACTTATCAAATAAAAGATAATATAATAAGTATTGAGAACGCTGATGAAGCAATTATCTATATTGCTATCGCTACTAATTTTGTGAACTATAAAGATATATCAGGAGATAAAACTCTGAAATGTAAAACATATCTTGATAATGCAACTGTCAAAGATTATGCCTTATCAAAACAACGTCATATTGATTTTTATCGTCAATACATAGATCGTGTTTCACTCAATTTAGGCACTACGGATGCAGTTTTAAAGCCAACCGATGTAAGAATAAAAGAGTTTGCACAAACTTTCGATCCTCAATTGGCTGCCCTATATTTCCAATTCGGGCGTTATTTATTGATCTCATCCTCTCAGCCAAATACTCAACCTGCTAATTTACAAGGAATATGGAATGACAGACTCCTACCCTCTTGGGATAGTAAATATACTTGTAATATAAACTTAGAAATGAACTATTGGCCTGCCGAGCCTACAAATCTAAGCGAAATGCATGATCCTATGTTACAACTTGTAAAAGAGGTTGCCGAAACGGGAGAAACCACAGCTAAGATGATGTATCACACTCGTGGATGGGTATTACATCATAATACAGATATATGGAGAACTACGGCTCCCGTAGATCAGGCAACATCAGGTATGTGGCCAACCGGAGGTGCATGGGTAAGTCAACACTTATGGTATCGGTATTTATACACAGGTGATACGAAATATCTGAAAGACGTTTATCAGGTGATGAAAGGTGCTGCCATGTTCTTTGTAGACTTTCTTATTGAAGAACCCGATCATGGCTGGTTGGTTGTATCTCCTTCTAATTCTCCCGAAAATGCTCATGCAGGAAGCAAGCTTAAAGCTACAATAGCAGCAGGCACAACAATGGATAATCAGTTGGTATTCGATTTGTTTTCGAATGTAATTGCTGCTGCTGACATATTAGGTGTAGACAAAACATTCGCTGATACATTGCGTACGAAAAGAGATAAACTTCCCCCTATGCAAGTAGGACAACATGGTCAATTACAAGAATGGTTATATGATTGGGATTCACCCGAAGACAAGCATCGCCATGTATCTCATCTATACGGATTGTATCCTAGTAATCAGATATCACCCATTCATACACCTCAGTTGAGCGAGGCTGCAAAGAATACCTTAATTCAACGTGGCGATCCATCAACAGGATGGTCAATGGGATGGAAAGTATGCCTTTGGGCACGTCTTTTAGATGGAGATCATGCCTATAAATTGTTGACTGAGCAATTGAACTTAGTAACTAACGAAAAGAAAAAAGGAGGTACTTACAGCAATATGTTTGATGCTCATCCACCTTTTCAAATTGATGGAAATTTTGGATGCACTGCCGGAATTGGCGAAATGTTTGTACAAAGTCACGATGGATTCATCTACATATTACCTGCATTACCTAGTGTTTGGAAAACGGGTAGTATCAAAGGTCTTGTTGCCCGAGGTGGATTTGTTATAGATATCGATTGGAAAGATGGAAAGGTAGAGTCTCTAAAAATTGTTTCTAAGAATGGAGGAAACTGCCGATTAAAAATTGATTCACCATTACTAGGAAAAGGATTGAAGCCTGCGAAAGGAACAAATACAAATCCGCTTTATACAACACCCGAGATTAAGCAACCTATAATCTCAGATAAAGCTCAACTGTCTATTCCAGCTAATAGAAAATCGTTAACATACGACCTGAAAACAGAACAAGGAAAAACATATACATTCAAGAGTAAGTAATAGTCAGTATTTAAAGTAACCTTATTAAATAATTAAATAGGTCTGCGACCTTAAATATAAAAAACATGAAGATACGCAAAGTTATACTTATAGCAGCTTTTGCATTTTTAGGACTTGGTTCTATCCATGCACAAGAGAAAAAAAGCAAAATAGATATACCTTGGGACAATGGAAAATTAAAAGTAAGTGACAATAAACTTTTCCTTCAACACGAAAATGGAAAACCGTTTTTCTGGTTGGGAGAAACTGCTTGGTTATTGCCCTCACGATCAAATAGGGATGAAGTAGACTTCTTTATGAACGAAACTCAAAAGAATGGCTATAATGTTGTTCAAATATCAACATTGCATACTGTTCCAGCTATGAATGTGTATGGAGATTGGGCTTTACCTTATGGCTTCAACTTCGATAATATAGATAAAAAAGGAGAATATAACTATTGGCAACATGTAGACTATATTGTAGAGAGAGCCAAAGCCAAAGGTATGTACATAAGCATAGTTTGTGTTTGGGGAAGTGTTGTTCAACAGAAACAAATGTCAGTTGAAGATGCTAAGAAATACGGTAAATTTCTTGCTGAGCGCTATAAGAAATACCCCAATATTGTGTGGCTCATAGGAGGTGACATCCGTGGAGATGTTCAGCCCGAAGTCTGGCAAATGCTTGCTAAAACTATTCGAGAAATAGATCCTGATCATTTAATGACTTTCCATCCTCGTGGACGTACCATATCGACTACTTGGTTCAATAACGAATCATGGCTCGATTTCAATATGTTCCAATCGGGACATCGCCGCTATGGACAACGTTTCGGTGACGGAGATTATCCGATAGAAGAAAATACCGAAGAAGACAACTGGCGTTTTGTAGAACGCAGCTTAGCCGAAAAGCCATTAAAACCTGTAATTGACGGAGAGCCTTCTTATGAAGATATTCCTCATGGTTTGCACGATTTTAATGAGCGCTATTGGCAAGCCGAAGACGTACGTCGATATGCTTATTGGTCGGTATTTGCAGGATCGTTCGGTCACACATACGGACACAATTCTACCATGCAAATGCTTCGCCCCGGTTATCAAGCTTCATTTGGAGCAAAGAAACCTTGGTGGGAAGCAATTCATGACCCAGGATGTCAACAAATGAAATACCTTAAAAACTTAATTCTGGCATTCCCTTTCTTCGATCGTATTCCCGATCAATCAGTAATAACCAATGTAAATGGGGTGCAATACGAACGAGTAATTGCTACACGTGGAAAAGATTATATTCTAGTATATAATTATACAAATAGATTATCTGAAATTGATCTGACTAAAATATTAGGAGCAAAGAAGAAAGCATGGTGGTTCAGTCCCGCTAATGGAAAAGTAGAGTTTATTGGAGAATTTGAAAACGGAAAACAAACCTTCATCCACGATTCGGGTTACCGAGCAGGAAACGACTGGGTACTTATTATTACAGATGCTTCGAAATCTTATGTTCAGGATAACTTACAAGATAATAAGAATTGATATGAAAAAAATAATATTACTCCTATTATCAGCCTTTTGTCTAGCCTCTGCATTTGGTGTAGAAGTAGACAGGCTTAGATGTGAGATGCTTGTAAACCCTGAAGGTATTGCTACTTCTCAACCTCGATTAAGTTGGATAATTCAATCCAAAGAAAGAAACATTAGTCAAACTATCTATCAAATATTAATGGCATCATCTGCTGATAAATTAGCGAAAAATGAAGCTGATATTTGGGATTCGGGAAAAGTAAACGGTAGCCAATCCATTTTTGTAAATTATGGCGGCACTCCCTTAAAAAGTCGTACCGATGTTTATTGGAAAGTGAAAGTTTCTACCAATAAAGGAGAATCAGAATGGAGTAAACCCGCAAAGTTCAGTATTGGATTATTGTCTGATAAAGAGTGGTCTGCTCAATGGATTGGGCTAGATAAAGTATTCCCTTGGGATAGTGAAACTCAGTGGGCAAGACTCTCAGCGCGTTACTTGAGAAAAGAATTCAGCAGTAATAAAAGTATTAAATCGGCTAAAGCATACATCTCAGGATTGGGATTATATGAGCTATATATCAATGGTAATAAAATAGGCGATCAGGTATTAGCACCTGTGGCTACCGATTATACTAAGACTGTTCTTTATAATACGTTTGACGTCACTAAAGAAATCAAAAGCGGTAAAAATGCTATTGGAGTAGTTTTAGGAAACGGACGTTTTTACAACATGCGTCAGAACTTCAAACCTCATAAAATTAAAACATTTGGTTATCCTAAACTTCTTTGTCAATTCGAAATAGAATATACGGATGGAACAAAAGAAGTTATAGTAAGTGATAGTTCATGGAAGATTACAACTGATGGGCCTATCCGATCAAATAATGATTTTGATGGCGAAGAATATGATGCAACAAAAGAATTAGGTAAATGGAACCAAATTGGATTTAATGACAGAAAATGGCAAAAAGTCGAACTTGTAAAAGCTCCCGAAGGGAAACTTTCGGCTCAGATGAGCGAAAATATGAAAATTCATGAATCGCTTAAACCTATTTCAATCACCCATCTTAAAGCTGATACCTTCATTGTAGACATGGGGCAAAATATGACCGGTTGGGTTAAGATTCAGAAGATAAAAGGAAAAAGAGATGCTAAAATATCTTTGAGATTTGCCGAAAGATTAAAAAGCGACGGACGTTTATATACCGAAAATTTAAGAAGTGCCAAGCAAACTGATATCTATACGATGAGAGGCGATGCTTTAGAATCGTGGGAGCCATCATTTATGCATCATGGATTCCGTTATATGGAAGTTTCAGGATATTCAGAAACACCAACTATTGACAACTTTCTGGGTCAAGTTATTTATGATGATATAGAAACAATTGGTCATTTTGAATCATCTAATGATGTGCTGAATAGAATTTATAAGAATGCATATTGGGGTATTCGTAGTAATTACAAAGGAATACCACTTGATTGTCCGCAAAGAGACGAAAGACAGCCTTGGCTAGGCGACCGCACGACCGGTTCTTTAGGCGAAAGCTATATTTTTGGTAACGAAAAGCTATATACTAAATGGCTTAAAGACATACAAGACTCTCAACTCGATAATGGACAGTTATCGGATATAGTGCCACCTTTTTATATGACTTATTACAGCGATAATATGACATGGCCGGGTACATATATGTTTATTGCCGATATGTTGTATAATCAATTTGGAAACTCTCAACCTATTGTAGAGCATTATCCGTATATGAAAAAATGGCTTTCGTATATGACTGACAAATATATGACGGCAGATTACATTATGACTAAAGATAAGTACGGTGATTGGTGTGTTCCACCCGAAGCTAAAGAAATGATTAAGTCGCAAGACCCTGCCCGAATAACAAATGGTGAGCTAATTGCCACTGCCTATTTCTATAAGATATTGTTATTCATGCAGAAATTTGCAAAAATAAATGGTAGCACCGCGGATGTTCAGACTTATGCAGATTTGGCTGAGAATGTAAGGATGGCATTTAATACTAAATTTTATGATAGCGAGACAAAACAATATGGCAACTATACTGTTACTGCTAATCTTTTACCATTGGCATTCAATATTGTAGATAAAGAAAATGAAGATATTGTATTCCAGAATATGCTGGATAAAATTGTAAGGAAAGAGAAACTACATATCAGTACAGGAGTTATCGGTACACAGTGGCTCATGCGTGAGTTGACTAAAAGAGGCTGTATGGATGTTGCTTACACCATTGCTTCACAAAAAGACTATCCAAGTTGGGGCTATATGGCTGAACAAGGCGCCACAACCATTTGGGAACTTTGGAACGGAGATACAGCTAGTCCTAAAATGAATTCGCACAATCATGTAATGTTATTGGGAGACCTCATAACATGGATGTATCAAGATGTGGCAGGTATCAAACCCCACCCTAACTATTCCGGATTTAAAAATCTGTGGATGATGCCTAATCCAACCGAAGATTTGACTTATGCAAAAGCTTCTCACCAAACATTATACGGATTAGTAAAAAGCGAATGGAAGCTAGATAAAGGCATTTTCACATGGAAAATTACGATTCCTGCAAATACTCGTGCCAATATTTTACTACCCGCTGCTTCCGGAGATGATATTACAGAAAACGGTCAACCAATTACAAAAGTTGAAGGATTAAAATATGTAAGAGAAGAAAAAGGCAGAATAAACCTCGAAATAGGATCGGGAGAGTACGTTTTCACCTGCAAATACGGACAATCTTTCAATCGTTGGAGGGAAGGAGTCATAGTTGATCAATTTATAAATAAGACTGCCCCTTATCCCGAAAGTCATGCAGCAACTATTGCTGAAACGAAAGAAGGACAATTGATCGCCTCGTGGTTTGGAGGCACTAAAGAGCGAAATCCTGATGTTTGTATCTGGACTAGCTATTTGGTAAACGGACAATGGACAGAGCCTCAGAATGTAGCTAATGGCATTGTAAATGATACTCTGCGATATGCTTGTTGGAATCCCGTATTGTTTCAAGTACCAAACGGAGAATTACAGCTCTATTACAAAGTAGGTCCAAATGTTGGAGGATGGGCTGGTAAACTTATAACCTCTCAAGATGGTGGTAAAACTTGGTCAAAACCAGTTGATTTACCTGATGGATTTTTAGGTCCTGTGAAAAATAAACCTGTTTTATTGAAGAATGGAACACTACTTTCCCCATCCAGTACCGAAGGCGGTGCATGGAGAGTTCATCTTGAAGCAAGTAAAGACTTTGGAAAAACATGGTCTAAAATAGGTCCTATAAATGAAGGTGTAGAATTACATACTATACAACCATCGATACTAACTCATAAGGATGGAAGATTACAGATTCTTTGCCGTACTAAAGAGCGGGCAATTGCCGAATCGTGGTCGTCTGACAATGGAAAGACATGGAGTCCTATGACTAAAACGATGCTACCCAATAATAATTCGGGAACGGATGCAGTAACCTTGCAAGACGGCCGTCAATTGTTAGTGTACAATCATGTATTGCCTCATGACACTTTAAAAAATGGAAAAGGTGCACGCACTCCATTAAATGTAGCCATTTCGGAAGATGGTGAAACATGGTATGCTACTTCTATATTAGAAGACTCGCCTATCAGTCAGTACTCTTATCCTTCTGTTATTCAGAGTAAGGACGGCATGGTACATATTGTATATACATGGAGAAGAAAAGCTATTAAACATATTCAGATAGATCCTAATAAACTGGTACTATCAAAAATAGAGAATATGAAATGGCCTTCAACTCAAGAAACATCTGAAATAGAAGTTGTAAACAACAACAGATATAAGGTTTCGGTTTGTGACTGGATGATGCTAAAACGTCAAAAAGTAGGAGCTATGCAATTAGCTCAAGAAGTTGGTGCTGATGGTTTAGAGTTAGATATGGGTAGTTTAGGTAAACGTGTATCGTTTGATAACAAGTTTACTGATAAACAATTTCAAGAGTTATTTATAGCTGAATTTAATAGAGTTGGCATACAATTGAGTTCTATTGCCATGTCTGGATTTTATGGGCAATCGTTTGCCAGCAGAGATAATTATGAACAATTGATGGATGAATGTATTGCAACTATGCAAGCATTAGGTGCTAAAGTAGTTTTCTTGCCCTTAGGAAATCAAAGTGATTTAGCCAAAAATCCAGAACTATATCCCATCATATTGGAACGCTTAAAAGTGGCTGCAAAGAAAGCTGAAAAAGCAGGAGTAGTTATTGGTATTGAAACTTCTTTGGATGCTAAAAAAGAAGCAAAATTGATTGATGAGATAGGTTCTCCATCAGTAAAAAGCTATGTCAACTTTTCAAGCATTCTGAAACGTAATGGAGATATTATCAAAGAATTGAAGACTTTAGGAAAAGATCGTATCATACAAATACATGCAAGCAATACAGATGGGCATTGGCTAGAAAACGATCCTGCAATTAATATGCCCGAAGTAAAGAAAACCCTTGACAAAATGGGTTGGAGCGGATGGCTTGTTATCGAACGTTCACGAGATACAACAGATGTTCACAATGTGAAGAAAAACTTCGGAGCAAATGCCAACTATCTTAAATCAGTATTTCAATAAGATCACAGAATAGTAGTTGTAGGGCGAACCTATGTGCTCGCCCACGGAGGACAAACATATAGGTCTGCCCCTACAACAATATAGAATGTTAAGTTTTATACCATGATTAAATATATTAGTTTTTTATTTTTCACTTTCATTTCAATCCAATCTTTTGGAGCAGACATCTATGTAAACTCTAATGGAAAAGACAGCAATGAGGGAACTAAATCTGCACCTAAAGCAACTTTAAGCAATGCCTTAAGGGAAGCTCGAAACATGCGTCGACTGGGTAAGATCAAGAATAATGAGCCTCTTTATATTTGGATGTCAGGAGGTACTTATTCATTGTACGAACCTGTTTTCGTTCGTTCTGAGGATTCGGGAACAGAACAAAGCCCTACTATTATACAAGCTCTTGAAGGAGAAGAACCTGTATTAAGTGGAGGAATCAATATAATCAATTGGAAAAAAGAAGGTAAGTATTGGACTGCGAATGTTCCGTCATTTAATGGAAACCCTCTCCTATTCAGACAGCTTTGGATTAATGGCAAAAAAGCCACAAGAGCACGTAATGTCTCCGATTTTGAGAAAATGGACAGAATCCGAAGCAACGATAAAATAAATGAAATTCTTTGGGTTCCTGCTTCTGCCGTAAAAAATGTAGTGAAGTCTGAAAACCTAGAATTGGTTATCCATCAAATGTGGGCAATTGCAAATCTACGTGTTAAATCAATCACGATACAGGGTGATTCGGCAGGGATAAAGTTTCATAATCCCGAAGCTAGAATCCAATTTGAACACCCATGGCCACAACCAATGATAAAGGAGGAATTCAATTCTGCTTTTTACCTGACTAATGCTATCGAATTGCTTGATGAGCCGGGAGAATGGTATCATGACAGAGCCAAAAATAAGATATATTATATTCCGAAAAAAGGTGAAGATATGAGCAGAATACAGGCTGTTATTCCTGCTGTGGAAACGCTAATCAACATCTGTGGAACATTGGAAAAACCTGTTCAGCACATTTATATAAAAGGACTCTCTTTCAAAAATACAACATGGACAAGACCATCCGAAAAAGGACATGTTCCGTTACAAGCGGGTATGTATTTAGTGGATGCCTATAAATTACGTCCTCCGGGAGTTCCTGGTAATTTCAATAAAGGAATCGAAAATCAAGGGTGGATCGGTCGTCCTCCTGCTGCACTTCAAATAAAAAATACACAATATATAGGAGTCGAAAACTGCCGATTTGAACAGCTTGGTTCTTGCGGAGTAGATATTCTTCCGGGTTCTAAATATTCAACAATCGAAGGTTGCCTATTCAGAGATATAGCTGGAAATGGTATGCAGATAGGCGAATTTGCAGAAGAAGCTTTCGAAACACATCTACCTTACGACCCCAAAGACGAAAGGCTACTATGTTCTCATCAACGCATAGCTAATAACCTGATTACTGATGTCACCAACGAAGACTGGGGTTGTTTAGGTATAGCAGCGGGCTTTGTACGTGATATTAATATCGAACACAACGAAATCAGTGAGGTCTCGTATTCGGGAATCAATCTCGGATGGGGTTGGACAAAAACCGTAAATAGTATGAGAAACAATCTAGTTCATGCTAATTATATCCATCACTATGGTAAACACATGTATGATGTGGCAGGTATTTACACCTTATCGGTACAATCTAAATCGACTATTAGCGAGAATGTTGTAGATAGTATTTATGTACCCTCTTATGTACATGACCCCAACCATTGGTTCTATTTATATACAGACGAAGGCTCATCTTTCATTACTGTAAAAGACAATTGGACGCCTTCAGAAAAGTTCTTGCAAAATGCCAATGGTCCCGGTAATACTTGGGAAAACAACGGGCCAATGGTAGGAGATTCTATCAAGCAAAGAGCAGGATTACAGGCAAAATACAAACATCTATTAAACCGATAACTTATGAAACTATATATAAAACACATATTATTCCTTTTTATAATTGCTTTTTCGATACAATCGATCAATGCACAAAAAGCTACTTGGATATATTATCCAGGAGATTTCGAAATATGGTTGGGTAATGAAATGCAAAACAGAAGAACCGAAAGAGGAACTTTCTTTCCTCCATTCTGGAAAATGGATAGTCATTATGTATTAGTGGAATTTTCCAAGAAATTAGACCTGACTCAACCTGAAGAAGTACAGATTTATGCAGAAGGTCGCTACAATGTAAAGTTGGACGGAAAAATGATCTCGGGCTACCCTACCACTGTTACAATTCCTGCAGGAAAGCATAGCTTAAATATAAAAGTACATAATCAGGCAACTGTTCCTGCTATTTATGTGAAAGGAAAAACCGTGCAGTCGGATAACACATGGTTGGTTACTTTCGAAGATAAAGAATGGATTGACGAATCGGGTAAAGCATCAGATACTTCTTCGGGAACTGTGTATCTGAATGCTTCTTCATGGAATTTCGATTCCCCCGAAAATACACCATCTAAATTTAAATTGGCTACAGAGCCTATGTCAGCCGTAAAATCAGAGCAAAAAGGAAACGGTACACTTATCGACTTCGGAAAAGAAACTTTCGGTTTTGTAAAGTTCCATAATCTGAAAGGAAAAGGGAATCTAAATATTTATTATGGAGAATCGCCCGAAGAATCACTATCAACAGTCTCTTGTGAAACACTAGATCGTTTACCTATTGACTACAACAATGCTAAAGATTTAACTATTAGCGATTCAAAAGCGTTCCGCTATATCTATATTGAAAAAGACAATAGCCTTTCGTATGATTCGGTATCTATGTTATACGAATATCTGCCTTTAGATTACAGAGGTAGTTTCAGATGTAATGATGCTCTATTGAATCAGATTTGGGATATTTCAGCCTATACAATGCATCTTACTTCTCGTGAGTTTTTTATTGATGGAATCAAGCGTGACAGATGGGTGTGGTCGGGCGATGCTTATCAAAGCTATTTGATGAATTATTACCTGTTCTTCGATTCGCCTTCTGTCACCAGAACCATGCTTAATCTGAGAGGAAAAGATCCTGTGACAAGCCATGTGAATACCATTATGGATTATACATTCTATTGGTTTATGGGTGTATACGATTACTACCAATATACAGGTGATAAAACTTTTATAGAACAATTTTATCCTCGAATGCAATCTTTAATGCAATACTGTCTGTCACGCACCAATTCGAATGGAATGATGGAAGGTCTTTCGGGCGATTGGGTATTTCTCGATTGGGCAGATTTCAAGATGAGTAAAACAGGAGAAGTAAGTTTCGAGCAATTACTTTTCTGTAAAAGCCTCGAAACGATGGCTCTTTGTGCTAAACTTGTAGATAATACTGAAGACAGTAATAAATATACCTTACTGGCTAATGATTTGAAATCAAAACTGTTCACAGCTTTCTGGTCAGGAAAAGAAAATGCATTTATACATAATCGTGAGAATGGTGTGCAAAGCGAGCAAGTAACCCCTTATACTAATATGTTTGCAGTTCTTTTTGACTACTTAGATCAGGATAAAACAAATGCGGTAAAATACAATGTATTGTTGAATTCCGATGCGCTAAAAATCACCACTCCTTATATGCGTTTTTATGAATTGGAAGCACTCTGTATACTTGGTGAACAAAATTATGTACTAAAAGAAATTCGTGATTATTGGGGTGGAATGCTCAATGAGGGAGCTACCTCTTTCTGGGAAAAATACAATCCAAACGAAAAAGGAGCAGAACATCTTGCGATGTATGGTCGTCCCTTTGGTAAAAGCCTGTGTCATGCATGGGGAGCAAGCCCTATATACTTATTCGGTAAATATTATTTAGGAGTAAAACCTGCCTCTCCCGGATACGAAACATATACGATTGAACCAAATCTGGCTGATTTGAAATGGATCGAAGGAAAAGTACCAACTCCTAACGGGGATATTTACGTCTATTGTGACACCAAACAGATCAAAGTAAAATCGGATACAGGAACAGGAACATTAACTGTCAAAAGTAAATCAAAACCAGCCTCTAAAGATGCCACTATAAATTCTAAAGGCGGCAATATTTATGAAGTCGAAATACTTAAAGGAAAAGAATACGTAATAACATATAAGCCATTGTAAAAGAATGAAAAAGTTAAGTTATATATTTTTATCAGCATTGTTTTTGAGTGGGACTTTTACTCTACCTGCTCAAAATAAAAGTCTGGTAAATACATCTCAAAGCCCATATGCCAAACTTTCGGGTGTAGGTATGAGCGATGTTCATTGGACAAACGGATTTTGGGCAGATCGCTTTGAAGTCTGCAAACAATCTATGTCTCCCGGTTTGATGAAAACATATATGGATGAAAGTATCAGTCATTCATTTAAAAATTTCGAGATAGCAGCTCGAATTGATACAGGTTCTCATGTTGGTCCTCCATTTCATGATGGAGATTTCTATAAAGCATTCGAGAGTCTGGTAAGTTTATATGCCACTACTGGAGATAAAAACCTGATGGTATTAATGGATGAAATTATTCCCGTTATTACTAAATCACAACGTGAAGACGGATATATCCACACACCTGTAATGATTGAAGAACGTAAAAACGGTCAAAAAGCAAAAGCATTTGACGATCGGTTAAACTTCGAGACTTACAACATGGGACATCTAATGACTATGGCTTGTTTACATTATCGGGTTACCGGAAAACGCACTTTATTGGATGTAGCTGTAAAAGCAACCGATTATCTCTATAATTTCTATAAAACAGCATCACCCGAACTAGCCCGAAACGCCATTTGCCCTTCACATTATATGGGAGTGGTAGAGATGTACCGAACTACCCGTGATCCTAAATACTTGGAATTATCGAAAAGCCTTATCGACATCAGAGGATTGATGGAAGATGGAACAGATGATAATCAAGATAGAGTTCCTTTCCGTCAACAAACCAAGGCAATGGGGCATGCTGTACGTGCAAACTACTTGTATGCAGGTGTAGCCGATGTGTATGCCGAAACGGGAGACACATCTTTGATTCGTCCATTGAACCTTATATGGGACAATCTGGTGAATACCAAAATGTATATAACAGGAGCTTGTGGTGCTCTTTATGATGGAGTATCTCCTAACGGAACATCATATGATCCATTGGAGGTTCAGAAAACACATCAATCTTATGGTCGAGACTATCAACTACCCAATATGACCGCACATAACGAAACTTGTGCTAATATAGGTAACCTGCTTTGGAACTGGCGGATGCTTCAACTCACAGGAGAAGCCAAATATGCCGATATAGTTGAGTTGACTCTTTACAATAGTATTTTATCGGGTGTTAGTCTTAATGGTCTTGACTTTTGCTATACAAATCCTTTGGCTGTTTCCGATAAGTTTCCGTATACCATGCGTTGGTCAGGAGGTAGGATTCCTTATATAGCCTTATCCAATTGCTGCCCTCCAAATACAGTGAGAACTATATCAGAAGTTCAAAATTATGTCTATAATCTTTCAGAGGATGGCTTATATGTAAACCTTTATGGAGGAAGTCAATTAAAAACCAATCTTAAAAACGGTGATAATATTCAAGTGACTCAAGCAACTGATTATCCATGGGATGGACAAATATCATTAACCATTGATAAAGCACCTGAGAAATCGTTTACACTTTCGATGCGTATTCCCGGATGGTGTAAAGGAGCAACAATCTCCGTTAATGGCAAAAAGCAAGAAGTCAATTTGGAATCGGGTTCCTATGCTCAAATAACAAGAACATGGAAAAACGGCGACAAAGTAGAACTAAATCTCCCAATGGAAGCCAAATTGATAGAAACAAATCCTTTGGTAGAAGAAACACGTAATCAGATAGCAGTAAAAAAGGGACCAGTAGTTTACTGTCTTGAAAGTAACGATCTGCCTAAGCAAGATATATTTCAAGTAGTTATTCCTTCTGATACTAAATTTACCCCTATCACAATGAATATCGATAATAGCAAATTCATGGCTTTAGAAGGACAAGCATATATTGAAAATAGTAATTGGGATAACACTCTATATCGTGAAGTATCACCTGTAAATAAGCTTAGTTCAGTAAAATTAATCCCCTACTACGCTTGGGGTAACAGAGGTAAATCGGATATGACTGTTTGGATGAATCTAAAAAGATAAAATCTATCAATATAAGGGAGATACATAAATCTGCCTCTATAAGAAGAAATAATAACAAATGGGTCTGCAACCTTGATCCAAAATCTATAAATTATGAAGCATAAATTATTATTAGCTATTTTTTCTATGATTTTATTTATTTCGTGCTCAACGGAAAAAGTAACAATCATAGTCGAAGACAATCCATCAACTCGTGTAACCTTTGGTGTTGAGAGATTAAAATCAGCTCTTGAAGAAGCTAAATATACAGTTTCAATAAAAACTGTAAACGAGAATAACGACGTACTAGTTATTACTATAAGTGAGAATAAAACCGATTCTTTGGCAAAGGAAGGATATACAATAGCATCCGAAAACGGATCGATTTCAATCAAAGGAAATGACGCTTCAGGCACATTATATGGTTGTATAGAATTGGTAAAACAAATTAAAGAGGAAAAGAAACTACCTGCAAATTTCAACATTACTGATCAGCCCGAAATGGTTTTGCGTGGAGCTTGTGTAGGTATTCAAAAACCATACTATCTACCTGACAGAAATGTATATGAATACCCATATACCCCTGAAACGTTCCCTTGGTTTTATGATAAAGCATTGTGGATTGAATATCTGGATATGTTAGTCGAAAATAAAATGAACTCTTTATACTTATGGAACGGGCATCCTTTTGCTTCGTTGGTAAAACTGGAAGATTATCCATTTGCAGTAGAGGTAGATGACGAAACATTCAAAAAGAATGAAGATATGTTTGCATTTCTTACCGAAGAAGCCGACAAACGCGGTATTTGGGTTATACAGATGTTTTACAATATATTCGTATCTAAACCTTTTGCCGAACATTATGGAATAAAAACACAGGATAGAAGCCGCCCTATTACGCCACTTATTTCAGATTATACTCGAAAATCAGTAGCTGCATTTATTGAGAAATATCCCAATGTTGGACTTTTGGTTTGTTTGGGAGAAGCAATGGATACTTATGAAGATGATGTAGAATGGTTCACTAAAACGATTATTCCGGGAGTACAAGATGGGTTAGCTAAATTAAATACTACAATACAACCTCCAATAGTTGTAAGAGCACATGATACTGATGCCAAAATGGTGATGGATGCTTCCCTACCCCTTTATAAGAACTTGTATACTATGCACAAATACAATGGAGAATCGTTAACCACTTACGAACCTCGAGGTTCGTGGTCTAAGATTCATACCGATCTTAGTAGCTTGGGTTCAGTACATATCTCAAATGTTCATATTCTAGCTAATCTTGAGCCTTTCCGTTATGGATCTCCCGATTTTATCCAAAAATGTGTACAAGCTATGCATAAAGTACATGGAGCCAATGCCCTTCACCTATATCCACAAGCATCGTATTGGGACTGGCCTTATACTGCCGATAAAACTGAACCTCGTTTAAAAGAAATGGAACGAGATTGGATTTGGTATCAAGCTTGGGGACGCTATGCTTGGAATGTAAACAGAGACAGAAATGATGAAATAAAATACTGGACAAAACAACTAGACAATATGTATGGTTGTGGTGAAGGAGGCAAAAACATACTCGAAGCTTACGAACAATCGGGAGAAATAGCACCTAAACTGCTTCGCAAATTCGGAATTACAGAAGGAAACAGACAAACCCTCCTATTGGGTATGTTCTTAAGCCAATTAGTGAATCCAGCCAAATGGAAAGTATATCCTGGATTTCATGAGTCTTGCGGACCCGAAGGCGAAATGCTAATTGATTACATGAACAAAGAATGGAACAAACAACCTCATGTAGGTGAAACTCCTCCTCAGTTGATTTCTGAAGCTGTTGCGCATGGTAATGCTGCTGTTGCTGCCATAGACAAAGCTACACCTAAAGTAAACAAAAACAAAGACGAGTTTAACCGTCTGAAAAACGATATGTATTGCTATCAAGCATTTGCTAACTTCTTCTCAGAAAAAGTAAAAGCTGCTATGCTAATACTTCAATATACACATTCTAATAAAATTGCCGACTTAGAGAATGCAATTCCTCATATCGAAAAAAGTTTGGAATATTATCAACAATTGGTAAATCTGACCAAAGATGCCTATCTATATGCAAATAGCATGCAAACAGCTCAACGCCGTATTCCGATTGGAGGCGATGATGCAAAAAATAAAACGTGGGAAGAACTTCTGCCTCACTACCAAGCAGAATTGGCAAACTTCAAGAAAAATGTTGAGTTTATTAAAAAGAATGGAAATTCAGATAATCAAACTTTTGATGTACTAAAACCTGTTGAGGTTAAAATAGACAATAAAGAAGGAGTCTCTTACCTTATTAAAAAAGGAGAAAAAGTATTCTCTGATAAAGATTTTGTGATCGGAGATTTCTCTCCTGAATTGAAGAATATGAAGGCAATTCGCTTTAGTCAGGATAAACAAGCAGAACATGGAACAACCCTATCTTTCGAAAATCAGAAACCTGTTAGCATCTTAGTTGGATATCTTAATACCGAACGTAAAGAATATGCTAAAGCTCCTACTTTAGAGACAGATGCAAGTGCTAATCAGTATGGACAAGGAGATGTTAAGATAGCCAATGCTTTAGACATTCCGGGAAGAGGTTCTATCAATATTCACTCTTATACTTTCCCCGCAGGAAAAAACACGTTGAATTTGGGTAAAGGAGCTTTAATGATTCTCGGATTTATAGATGCTAACCAGAAAATCACACCTCATAATGCAGGATTTGGAGGAGAAGATGCTTCAAGTAAAATTGATTGGTTATTCTATTGATAAATAATGCGAATAAGTAGTTGAATTACCTACGCACAATTAAAGATTATGCCCGTAAGGCTCACGACCTTACCGGTTGCACGGGGCACCCGATGTGAAAAGAAAGCACAAAAAACAAAAAGAAATCAGCATTAAAAGTATTTTTTTGTTTTCGCTTTCGAGCACGAATCGGGTCAGGCAAAAGGTACAGTCTTGATTTTTTGTTTCGTTTTGTATCAAGGCAAAATGAAAGACAAACCTCGATAGAGGTGCGTCAGTAAAAAAGAACGTTCGTGTAGAAAAGTCAATAAACTAATAATTATGAAAAAAACATTCGTTACCATACTGTTATGCATTACCTATATATCGTTGCTGTCTGCACAAAAGACAGTAACTAAAGATGTAATGCAGAAAATTTACGAAGAAGTAAAAACTCCGTTTAAATATGGGCTTGTACTTGCTCCTTCCGATAACAAACATAAGATGGATTGCCCTACCGTTTTTCGAGAAAATGGAAAATGGTATATGTCATATCTAGTTTATGACGGAAAATCGGGCAAAGACGGACGCGGATATGAGACATGGTTAGCAGAAAGCGACGATCTTTTGCAATGGAAAACACTAGGTAGAATAATGTCTTTCCCTCAGATTGGGAGTGGTAGATGGGACGAGAATCAACGTGGAGGGTATATTTCCCTCATAGATTACGAATGGGGCGGAAGTTATAAAGCTCAGAAATTCGATAATAAATATTGGTTGTCATACTTTGGAGGTATTGGTCAAGGATACGAACAAGGAAGACTAGAAGAAGGTATTGCTTATACTGATGGTGATATAACCAAAGCTCACGAATGGAAATACTTGGATAAACCGGTTCTCTCTCCTTTAGACCCTAATAAAGGGTGGTGGGAAAACATTACACAATACAAATCGTCTGTTATTTGGGATAAGAAAAAGACATTGGGCTATCCTTTCATTATGTATTACAATGCTGGCGGTATCAATCCTGCCAATAATGTAAAAGCTGAACGCATAGGTATTGCACTGTCAAAAGATATGGTTAACTGGAAACGCTACAAAGGCAATCCGATAGTTAACCACGAAGAGGGCATTACAGGCGACGGTGTGATACAAAAAATAGGCGATGTATATGTGATGTTCTATTTCAGTGCTTTCCGTAAAGACCGTCCTTATAAAGCATTCAATACATTTGCTTGCTCGTATGATTTAGTCAACTGGACCGATTGGGATGGTGAAGATTTGATTATACCATCTGAAAAATATGATAATCTTTTTGCTCATAAATCGTACGTTGTAAAATGGAACGGAACTGTATATCACTTCTATTGTGGAGTAAATGAGAATGATCAACGGGCAATCGCCGTAGCTACATCTAAAGATTTAGGTAAGAGTCTTATTCGTTTTCCAAAATCCGACAAAGAAACTTTCAGAAAAGAGTTTTCTTTGAATGAAGGTTGGAAAACGATAGTAAACGAAACAGACAGAGATGCACACAAAGGATTTGAAAATCCGCTTTATAACGATACTCAATGGGAACGTGTAAGTGTTCCTCACAATTGGGACAAATACGAGGGTATCCGACGCCTGAAGCATGGAAATAAACACGGATATTCTTGGTACAGAAAAGATTTCAATATAGAAAAACAAGGCGAAAATAAAAGATACTTTTTATATTTTGAAGGTGTAGGCTCGTATGCAACTGTATTTGTAAATGGTAAAAAAGTGGGTTACCATGCAGGTGGTCGTACCACATTCACTTTAGATGTAACAGACGTTGTCAACTTCGACCGTCCTAATACATTAGCGGTGCAGGCAGACCATCCATCTATGATCTCCGATTTGCCCTGGGTATGCGGAGGTTGTTCGTCAGAATGGGGTTTCTCTGAAGGTTCTCAACCTATGGGTATTTTCCGACCTGTAACATTAGTGGTTACAGATGAAGTGAGAATAGAACCTTTCGGTGTTCATGCATGGAATAACGAACCCACTGGTAATAGTAAAAAGATATTTATGCTAAATGTAAATACAGAAGTCAAAAATTATAGTTCAAGAGAGCGTACTTTCGAGGTAATTCAAAAACTGGTTAACAAAGATGGTATTCAGGTAGAGCGTATTACCGATAAAGTAATCTTAAAACCCAACGAAATAAAAACTATCAGTCAAAAGAGTAAAGATATCGAAAATCCACATTTGTGGGATACCGAAAATCCGTATCTCTACAAACTGATTACAATGATAAAAGAAGACGGGAAAACCATCGACCAAGAGACTACCGCTTATGGTTTTCGTTGGGTTTCGTGGCCTATCTATCGTACAGATGGTGACCAGCGATTCTATTTGAATGGTAAGCCTGTTTTTCTAAATGGAGTTTGCGAATACGAACACATGTTGGGAGACAGCCATGCTTTCAGTGAAGATCAGATACTATCACGTATCAGTCAGATGAAAGCAGCAGGATTTAATGCCTTTCGGGATGCTCACCAACCGCACAACCTTATCTATCAGAATATGTGGGATAGAACAGGTATGCTTTTCTGGACTCAGTTATCCGCCCATGTATGGTACGATACTCCCGAATTCAGAGAGAACTTCAAAAACAACCTTCGCGAATGGGTAAAAGAAAGACGTTCGTGTCCATCAGTTGTTCTGTGGGGATTGCAAAACGAAAGCACACTACCCGAAGATTTTGCCAAAGAATGTACTGATATTATCCGTGAGATGGATCCTACTTCACCATCACAACGTTTAGTTACTACTTGTAATGGAGGCTCGGGAACGGATTGGAATGTAGTACAAAACTGGTCGGGAACTTATGGAGGCGATCCTTATAAATATGACAAAGAGCTTAGTAAAAAAGAGCAACTACTCAACGGTGAATACGGTGCTTGGAGAAGCATCGGATTACATGCTGAAGGAGGCTTTAAGCAAGATGGAATCTGGAGTGAAGATCGAATGACTCAACTCCTGGAAATGAAAATTCGTTTAGCAGAACAAGCCAAAGACAGCGTTTGTGGACAATTTCAGTGGATATACAGTTCGCATGATAACCCAGGTAGAATACAGAACGAAGAAGGGTTTCGGGATATAGACCGTATAGGACCTTTCAATTATAAAGGTTTAGTCACACCATGGGAAGAACCTTTGGATGTATATTACATGTACCGTTCTAATTATGTATCGAAAGAAGAAGAACCAATGGTCTATCTGGTTTCTCATACTTGGAATCACCGATGGACAGAAGCAGGCAAAAAAGACAGTATCATTGTATATTCGAATTGCGACGAAGTAGAACTTTTCAACGATGTAAAATCCATTTCGCTAGGTAAACGCACCAGAGGCGGAATAGGCACACATTTTCAGTGGGATAATGTAGACATTCGTTACAATGTACTTTATGCAGTAGGCTATGTTGACGGAAAAGCTGTTACAGAAGATTTTATTGTTCTGGAAAACCTACCTCAATCTCCCGATTTTGACAAATTATATAAGAATGTCACCAATCCAACTTTACCCGAAAAGGGATATAATTACATATACCGTGTCAATTGCGGAGGAGGTGATTTTACAGACGAAAACGGAAACCTCTGGGCTGCTGATGTTCATAAAAAAGACGGAAACTATTGGGGTTCTCTTTCGTGGACAGATCAATTTGGCAATCTTCCTAATTTTTTAGCTTCTCAACGAGTTACTAAAGACCCGATTGAAGGCACTAAGAATTGGGAATTATTTCAAACTTTCCGCTATGGTCGAGACAAACTTAAATATCAATTTCCCCTACCCGATGGAGAGTATTTGGTAGAAATGTATTTTATCGAACCTTGGTGGGGAACGGATAGAAGCATGGACTGTGAAGGCTACCGCATCTTTGACGTGGCAATAAGTGGAGATACTGTTCTGAAAAGTCTGGATATTTGGAAAGAAGCAGGACACGACAAACTACTTAAAAAGATTGTAAAAGCATCTGCTAAAAATGGTATTCTAGAAATATACTTTCCGAATACTACGGCAGGGCAAGCTATCCTTTCAGCCATTGCCATTGCTTCAACAAATAACAATATTAAGGCTGCACCACAATCTCCTCAATTGGTTACTGATGTAAAAGGAGGTACGCAAAAATCGTGGCTTGATACAGGTAGAGAGTTCAAAACACTTCCTCCGTTATTCTATGGAGCAGAATATATAATTCCGAATAAAGACTCTAAAGAAATCAGTTTCAGTTTGACTGACAATGCAGATATTTATATCAAAGAAGATACAGGTTTTGTAAAGAAATCATATCCTAAAAATCAGTCGATCATAATCAGCGGAAACAAATATATTGTAGCCATTCCTCAAATCAATTGGATAGAAGAACCTAATCTTCGCCCAGAAATCAGTTACGAAGCAGAAGAAGCCATTACCAAAGGAAAAGGCTGGGCAAAAGTTAATCACCGCAAAAAAGACGGAATGAAAATAGTACAAAATGGTGCACATAGCATCACTTGGACTATTTCACCCGGATTGGCTGGAGTGTATGCTCTTCGTTTCAAGTATATGAATGTGACTAAAGAACCCATCATTGCTAAAATTCAAGTATTGGCCTCGGATGACAGAGTGATGCGTGAAGATAACATCCAATTCCCATCTGCTCCCGAAAAATGGCGTATGGTAAGTACCACTACAGGAGCTTATATTAATGCAGGACATTACAGGGTGGTGATTAGTGGAGATAATCTTAACGGACTTTGGTTCGATGGTTTAGACATGCAGTGAAGGTTGCAGACCTTTTTATTATAATTCACTTAAGATGAAAAGAATTTTAATTATATCCACTTTCCTAGCATCGGCATTTTCGGGTTTCGCACAATACGATAAACCCGATTGGGAAAATTTATCAATATTGGAGATAAACAGAGAAGATGCAAGAGCTGATTTTGTACCCTTTGCCGATACTCAACAAGCACTGTCGGGCAATAGGGAAAAATCTCCTTATTTTGTATTACTTAACGGAAACTGGAAATTCCATTGGGTAAATACACCCGACAAAAGACCTCTGAACTTCTATCAAACAAATTTCAATGATAGTCAATGGAAAACCATTTCTGTTCCCTCCAATTGGGAGATGCAAGGATATGGTACACCTATTTATGTAAGTGCAGGATACCCCTTTAAAATAGACCCTCCCCGTGTGATGGGCGAACCTAAAGCCGACTACACGGCGTTTAAAGAACGAAATCCCGTAGGTTCATACAGGCATTCGTTCGACTTACCTCAAAACTGGAATGGGCGTCGAACATTCATTCATTTTGCAGGAGTACAAAGTGCATTTTATGTGTGGATCAACGGCGAAAAAGTAGGATATAGCCAAGGTAGTATGGAACCTGCCGAATTTGATATTACAGACTACGTTCAAAAAGGAAAGAATCAATTGGCAGTAGAAGTGTATCGCTGGTGTGATGGAAGCTATCTAGAAGATCAAGACATGTGGCGAACAAGCGGCATTCACAGAGAAGTGTTTCTATACTCGACTAGTGATGTCCGTATTTCCGATTTTGCGGTAAGAACTGTTTTAGACAAAGACTACAAAGATGCAAGTCTGCAAATAAAACCCGAACTGAAATCGTATAAAGGAAATAAACTCGAAGGTTGGAACATCGAAGCGCAATTGTATGATGCGCAAAAAAAGCCTGTATTTATAGATGCTCTGAGACAAGATGCCCTACCCATACTTAATGCGGATTACAAAGCGGCAATAATGAATGATAGAGCACCTCAGCGTGGACCTGCCAAATTTGCTTGGTTGGAAGCGAATGTGTCTAATCCATTGAAGTGGACAGCCGAAACACCCAATTTATATACACTCGTTCTTAGTTTAAAAAATGATAAAAACGAAGTCGTAGAAACAGTTCGTACTCAAGTCGGTTTTCGTAGTGTAGAAATAAAAGACGGTCAAGTTTTAGTGAATGGGAACCCTATTCGCTTACGAGGAGTAAACCGTCACGAACACGACCCCGCTACAGGTCGAAGCATTAGCTACGAAAGGATGAAACAGGATATTATTCTAATGAAGCAAGCTAATATAAATGCCGTTCGTACATCTCATTATCCGAATAATACACAGTGGTACGAGCTCTGCAACGAATACGGAATGTATGTAATGGACGAAGCCGATATAGAAGAACATGGCTTAAGAGGGCAACTGGCAAACGATCCTGCTTGGCATGCTGCATTTATGGATAGAGCTGTTAGAATGGCTGAGAGAGACAAAAATTATCCTTCAATAATATGTTGGTCGATGGGTAATGAGGCTGGTTACGGTCCTAATTTCGCCGCTATATCAGCTTGGCTGAAAGACTTCGATCCTACTCGATTTATTCATTATGAAGGAGCGCAAGGTACACCCACAGACCCTAAAACGGTAGATGTAATTAGTCGTTTTTATCCACGTGTACAGCAAGAATATCTCAATCCAAATATCAAAGAAGGAGAAGACAAAGAACGTGCAGAAAATGCCCGTTGGGAAAGACTGTTGAGTATTGCACAAGATACTGTTGACAATCGCCCCGTACTTACCAGTGAATACGCTCATGCGATGGGAAATGCCCTAGGCAATTTTAAAGAGTATTGGGATGAGATCTATTCTAATAAACGAATGTTAGGCGGATTTATATGGGACTGGGTAGACCAAGGGTTATATAAAACCGACGAAAACGGCATTCGCTTTATGGCTTACGGTGGAGACTTCGGAGATAAACCCAACCTAAAAGCATTTTGCTTTAACGGAATTGTATTTGGAGAACGTGAAACTACGCCTAAATACTTTGAAGTAAAAAAAGTATATCAACCTATACTTATTGAGCCTTTGGTTTTAAATAAAAATAAAGCATCGTTCTATATAACAAATCGCAATCATCACATAAATCTTAATGAATATGAAATGAGGTGGCAGATAATTACTGAAGGAGACACTATACAAAAAGGAGTTATCCCTAATCTAAATATTGCGGCAGGAGCGAAACGAGATATACAACTCCCCATACAAGCTATAAAAGTTAAGCCGAATTCAGACTATTGGTTACGGGTAAGTTTTCACCTGAAAGAAAATACTCTTTGGGCAGATAAAGGATTCGAAATAGGCTTTGAACAATTTGATCTAAATATTAGAGAAGATGCAGCTGTATTAAAAGATAAAACACCTATCTCTAAAATTGATAAATATGCTGATAGAATTGAAGTTCAAGGAAAAAGATTCTCAACTGTATTTGATTTACAAAAAGGAAACTTATCTTCTCTTATATATAATGGAAAAGAAATGATTGTTTCTGCTCCTATTTTTCAGGGATACCGTGCTCCTGTTGACAACGATAAAGGTTTTGGTAATTGGTTGGCAAAAGACTGGAAACAACAAGGATTAGATAGTTTAAAACGAATAGTAAAATCAGCTGAAATAATAGAAGAGAACAGCTCATACATCAAAATAAAAACCATTGCCGAAAGTTTTTCTAAAAATGGAAAGTTTATGCATGAATGTATTTGGAGAATAAGCGGTGATGGAAGTATAGAGGTCAACAACAAATTTACCCCATCAGGAGATTTACCCGAATTACCCCGATTAGGAGTAGTTATGTCTTTAAACTCTGATTTAGAAAACATAAAATGGTATGGTCATGGTCCTTTCGAAAATTATTCGGATCGTAAGACTAGTACCCCCATTGGTATATATTCAAGTACTGTTACAGATCAATATATACCCTACCCTCATCCACAAGAAACAGGAAATAAGGAAGGGATAAAGTGGATAAATCTAGCTGATAGAAACGGAAAAGGTATCTCCATAACTCGCCTATCTGAAACCATGTCGGGCTCTGCATTACATTTTACAGCAGGAGATTTAGATGCTGCAACTCATGCTTATCTTTTGAAACCAAGAGAAGAAGTAGTACTATCTCTTGATGCTATTATGTTAGGTTTAGGAAACAGTAGTTGTGGACCGGGTGTATTAAAGAAATATGCCATCGAGAAAAAAACGTACAAATTAAATTTCGTTATTAAACCTCTAAATTAAGTAGATAAAAGTATTTAATGAAATGCTTTCGAAAGTAATAAAAAGGTCTGAGACCTTAATAACAATAGAACTCTATATTAGACTATGAAAAAAAGAAACCTCTTATTCCAATTTATGCTATTCTGCGGCATTTTGGCCTCACAATGTATAAATGCACAAAATAAAGTCCAGCCTTTTCATCCTACCGAAACTGGCATACAATATTTATCAGGCACAGGATCAGATGATACTGTCGATTGGGAGTTTTTCTGTACTGATGGACGTAACAGCGGTAAATGGACAACTATTCCCGTTCCATCCTGCTGGGAATTACAAGGCTTCGGTACATATCAATACGGAATGCCTTTTTACGGCAAAGCTAATCCTCCGGGAATAGCAAACGAACAAGGTAAATATAAATACAAATTCAAGCTACCCAAAGAATGGGAAGGCAGAACTGTACGTATTGTTTTTGATGGAGTGATGACCGATGTAGAAGCACTAATCAATGGTCGTCGATGTGGTAATTTGCATCAAGGAGCTTTTTATCGCTTCAAGAGCGATGTTAGCGACCGTATATTTTTTGGAGATAAAGAAAATGTATTAGAACTCACTGTTAGTAAAGAATCTGCCAACCCCAGCGTGAATATGGCTGAAAGACGTGCCGATTATTGGAACTTTGGAGGCATTTTCCGTCCTGTGTTTGTAGAAGCACTTCCTGCCGAATTCATCGATCGTACAGCAATTGATGCAGATGCAGACGGTAGTTTCTATGCAGATGTATTTCTAGGCTTAGCAATGGGCAACAATACTAAGGTAGTTGCCGAATTGACCGACATAAACGGAAAATCAATCGGTAAAAGCACAGAAACTCCCATTTCAGGAGGTTCAGACAAAGCAATAATAAAGACAAAATTGGATAATATAAAGAATTGGACACCTGAAACGCCCAATCTGTATTATGCTAAGTTTTCATTGATACAAGACAATAAAGTACTACATACTGTTACTGAACGCTTCGGATTCCGCACTATTGAAGTTCGTCCAAGTGATGGTTTATATATAAACGGTCAAAAAGTTATAATAAAAGGAGTTAACCGCCATAGCTTCCGTCCCGAAACAGGAAGAACTCTGAGTAAAAAAGATAATTATGATGATGTAAAACTCATCAAAGAAATGAATATGAATGCCGTTCGTCTATCTCATTATCCATCAGATCCTGATTTCTTAAAAGCATGTGATGAATTGGGATTATACGTGATGGTAGAGCTTGCAGGGTGGCATGGAAAGTACGACAGCAATGTAGGAGCAAAACTTATTCACGAAATGGTGAAAAGAGATGTAAACCATCCATCAGTAACATGGTGGGCCAATGGTAACGAAGGAGGTCACAATCTTGAAATAGACAAAGAGTTTGCACCGCTCGATCCTCAAAAAAGACCCGTTTTGCATCCACAGAAAAACTTTGGAGGATTTGAAACTATGCATTATCGTTCCTATGGCGAAAGTCAGGAATATATGCGTTTACCCGAAATTTTTATGCCTACCGAATTTCTTCATGCCCTTTATGATGGTGGAGCTGGTGCAGGTCTTTGGGATTATTGGGAGATGATGCGCAAACACCCTCGTTGTGCAGGTGGTTTTATATGGATGTTTGCAGATGAAGGAGTCGTAAGAACCGATCAGAACGGACGTATTGATAATGTGGGCAATTATGGTGCAGATGGTATCGTAGGGCCTCACCACGAAAAAGAAGGAAGCTTCTATACCGTGAAACAAGTATGGTCACCCGTACAAATAATGAATACTACCCTACCCGATAACTTTGACGGTACATTTACAGTCGAGAATAGATATGACTTTACCAATCTTAAAGATTGTCGTTTTGTATGGACACTTAAATCGTTTGATGATCAAGAAAAAATAATAAAAACAGGAGATATAAGGGGTGTTGATATTGCTCCACATACTTCGGGTACATTTAAAGTCAATCTCCCCTCTGATTGGCAGAATGCAGGAGCCTTATCACTTACAGTTTATAGCCCAACCAACGAAGAACTTTGGACATGGGATTGGCAATGGAAAAAGCCCAGTGAGTATTATTCGTTCTCTAAAGGAAAAAACAACTTATCGGCAAAAGAAGAAGATAATAAACTCCTTGTAACAGTAGGTTCAACCCTATTGACTTTCAATACAAAAAATGGAGAACTGAGTTCTGTAAAACAGAATAATAAAGATATATCTTTTGGTAATGGTCCTCGCTTTATAGCAGCTCGCCGTGGCGATCGGTCTATGGATGTTTTCTATAATCATGATGATGCCGAAGCACGAAGCAAAGAACGGATTTACAATGATATTTCGGGCGAAAACAAACTTACTAATTTTACATTTCAGAGTACGCCAGACAGTATCACTATTACTGCCGACTATTTCGGAAATATGCGTCAGGCACATTGGGTTATCAAATCAGATGGAAATATTCGTTTAGATTATAGCTATCAGTATGAAGGAGTCGTAGAATTGATGGGTATAAAATTTGATTACCCCGAAAATCAAGTAATATCTAAGCGATGGTTAGGCGAAGGTCCGTATCGTGTATGGCAAAACCGTATACATGGCTCTAACTTCGGAATATGGGAAAACGATTATAATGATCCTATTCCCGGAGAATCATTTATCTATCCTGAATTTAAGGGTTATTTCAACAATTGGAAATGGGCTGACATTAATACTACCGAGGGTGTTATCAGTTTAGGCAATACTAACGAAAATAACTACTTAGGAGTTTATACGCCTCGTGATGGACGTGATGTATTATTATATACTATTCCTCAGAGTGGAATCTCTGTATTAAAAGTGATTCCCGCTGTCCGTAATAAAGTAAATTCTACGGACTTGGTAGGTCCATCGTCCCAAGCTCAATGGGTAAGCGGTTTGCAGCAAGGTAGTATTTATCTAAAATTCGAAGCAAAATAAAGTTATGAAAAAAATATATTTTATCTGTTTAATCCTTTGTCTAAACTTAAGCCTAAGCTATGCTCAAGACTTAAGACAATTGTGGACATCTCCTCCCGAAGCATCTAGATCGTGGGTGTTTTGGTATTGGATGAAAGGTGCTGTAACCAAAGAAGGAATCACTGCCGACCTTGAGGCAATGAAAGAAGTAGGAATTGCCGGCGCATACCTGATGCCTATAAAAGGAGTCCCCGAAAAACCTTTTGTTACTCCTATAGTAGAACAACTTAGCCCACTTTGGTGGGAAATGGTCGAATTTGCGTTCAAAGAAGCCGATCGTGTAGGTGTAAAGATCGGATTTCATATCTGTGATGGATTTGCTCTAGCAGGAGGTCCTTGGATTACACCCGAATTATCTATGCAAAAAGTGGTTTGGAAGCAGACAAACATTAAAGGAGGAAAAACGATTAATCAGATGCTTTCTCAACCCGAAAGTTTCGAAGGATATTATAAAGATATTGCGGTATTTGCCTATCCTACTCCACAAGGAGAAGGAGTCTCGACAGAAACAATAAAACCCAAAGTAACAACGAATGTTCCAAATACTGATCCTCAGTTTTTGACTGATAAAAACAGCAAAGAGATCTTCCGTAGTGAATCACCTTGCTGGATACAATATACATTTGATGAACCATTTACCTGTCGAACAATACAGGTACAAACTCCACCAAGGAGTTTTCAGGGGCAACGCCTAACTATCCAAGCCAGTGATGATGGTGTGAACTTTCGTAAAATAGTACAATTAGAACCACCACGTCAAGGATGGCAAAATGATGATTTTCCTATGACAAGTAGCATACCAAGCACAACTGCTCGCTATTTCCGTTTCTTGTACGATATATCAGGAACCGAGCCGGGAGCAGAAGATTTAGATGCAGCCAAATGGAAACAATCCTTGAAAATAAAAGGGATTTGGTTATCATCCGAAGCACGTATACATCAATATGAAGGTAAAAGTGCACAAGCATGGAGAATAAGCCCTCGCACAACCAATGAGCAAATAACTGCTGATTTATGCATCAATCCTAAACAATTAATTGATATATCTCAATATGTAGATAAGGACGGAAAATTAAATTGGAAAGCACCCAAAGGAAATTGGACAATACTTCGCATGGGACATACTTCAACAGGGCATACTAATGCCACAGGCGGAAAAGGTATAGGCTTGGAATGTGATAAATTCAATCCCGAAGCTATCCGCTTGCAATTTAACTCTTGGTTTGGAAAAGCTGTGGAAGTGGCAGGCGAAGATTTAGCAGCTCGTGTCTTAAAAGTATTTCATGTAGATAGTTGGGAGTGTGGCAGTCAAAATTGGTCGTCAAATTTTAAGGATGAATTCAAGAAACGCAGAGGTTACGACATATATCCATATCTACCTGTAATGGCAGGTATTCCAATAGAAAATGCCGAAACATCGGAAAGAGTATTATACGATGTACGACAAACCATATCAGAGTTGGTCGTAGACAAATTCTATGCCGTGCTGAAAGAGGAAGCCAACGCTAAAGGAGCCCAATTCAGTGCCGAATGTGTATCGCCTACTATGATGAGCGATGGAATGATGCATTATAAGAATACTGATATCCCTATGGGCGAATATTGGTTGCAAAGTCCTACACATGACAAACCTAACGATGTTTTAGATGCTATTTCAGGAGGACATATCTATGAAAAAAATATCATTCAAGCCGAAGCTTTCACTCAACTCAGAGCAATGTTCGACGAGCATCCTGCCATGCTTAAGGCATTACAAGATAGACATTATGCACTAGGTATTAACCGTCTGAGTTATCACGTAAATGCGCTAAATCCATGGCTAGACCGTAAACCCGGTATGACTTTAGATGGTATAGGATTGTATTTCCAACGAGATCAGACATGGTGGAAGTTGGGTCGTGCTTGGGTAGACTATGCACAACGCTGTCAGGCATTACTTCAATTTGGTAGACCTGTTGTAGACATTGCTGTATTTACCGGAGAAGGGTTTCCTCGCAGGGCAATTCTACCCGATAGACTACTACCGTTTTTACCCGGAATATTCGGAAAAGAAAAAGTGGAATTCGAAAAACAACGTTTGGCTAATATAGGACAGCCTACCCGTCAAATGCCTGTTGGTGTAAATCATTCAGCTAATATAACAGGGGCCGAGGATTGGATAAATCCATTAAGAGGCTATCAATATGATAGTTTTAATCCTGATGTACTTCTTAATTTCGCAAAAGTAGTAGATGGACGTATTGTACTTCCTAATGGCATGAGTTATGCAGCACTTGTTATTCCAGGAAAGCATCCTATGCAACCCAATCCCGAATTCATATCTGAGCAGGTAGCAAATAAGCTTAAAGAGTTTGCTTTGCAAGGGGCTACTTTATTTATGGAGAATAACCTTAAAAGAGAAATATCTAATCAGACTAAAAGTGGAGATAAAGTAATAAATTGGACAGAACAAGCTCCTAAAACAAAGAATCTTCCTCTAAATGACGATACATTTCTGAATATTGAACGAGATTTTATAGCTAAAGATTCGAGCTTTAAAGAATATGCACAAAATATAGCTTATACTCATCGACAAGGAGATGGAGTTGATATTTATTTTGTATCCAATCAAACCGATAAAATGAGAGATCTCAATATTTCGTTACGCGTCAGTGGAAAGACACCTGAAATATGGAATCCTGTGACAGGAGAAGTTTCTTCTATATCTACTTCTCATCATTTTAAAGATTCGGGGCATCGCTCAGATTTGCGAATATCATTAGATGCTTATCAGTCTTTATTTATAGTCTTTAAAGAAACAACAAAAGACATAAAAGAAAAAGTAACAAAAGAGGAAATGGGAAGGATTAGCGGCTACTCTCCTAAAAAAGCGTGGACAGTACAATTCGATCCTACACAACGTGGACCTGAAGAGCCTGTTATATTTGAAAAACTTACAGATTGGAGTACAAATTCAGATGATCGTATACGATATTATTCGGGTACAGCTATTTATAAGAATACTGTAAACCTAAAGGTTAACGCAAAAGATAAATTTACCATAGTATTCGACGAAATTTTCAATTTGGCAGAGGTGAAAATTAACGGAAAATCATGTGGTATTCTTTGGACTAAGCCATATAGTTTAGACATTACAGATGGTGTAAAAGATGGAGAAAATACAATAGAGATAGAAGTTGCAAATACATGGGCAAACCGTATTATGAGAGATGAAGATTTTGGAGCAGAAAAAGACGAGAGTAAGAAGATATGGACAAATGCACCTTTCCGTCTACCTGTCAAAGAATTGGTAAAAAGTGGATTAACAGGAAATGTAGTGATTCAAAAGTGGACTCCTATCCATTAATAAAAACCTTAGCATTATATAAGTTATGAAGAATATATATATACTATTAATAACCTTTTTTGTCGTTATATCAGTTCACGCAGAACTAAAAACTCCTGCCATTTTCGGTAGAAACATGTTGCTTCAACAAAATACGGAAGTAAATATATGGGGATGGGCTAATAAGGGACAAACAATAACTGTAAGCCCCTCTTGGTCTACTCAAAAGTATGCTGGAAAAGCGGATAATGCTGGAAAGTGGATGATAAAAATTCCTACACCTGCAGCAAGTTATGAGACTTACGAAATAAACATATCTGACAATAAAAATAAGATAACTTTCGATAATATATTGATTGGCGAAGTATGGCTTTGTTCAGGGCAATCGAATATGGAAATGCCTATGAAAGGATTTAAAAATCAGCCTGTACTTGGTGGTAATGAAGCTATCTTAAAGTCTAAAAATAAAAATATACGGCTTATTACCGTAAAAAGGGCATCCTCTTTAACAACTCAAAATGACATTATCGGAGAATGGGCAGAAGCAACACCCGAAACTGTAAAAGAATTTAGTGCGACAGGCTATTATTATGGCAAATTATTAAATGAAATGTTGGATGTGCCTATTGGATTAATCCTTTCGTCTTGGGGAGGTTCTTCTATTGAAGCGTGGATGAGTAAAGATATGCTTGCTGAATTCAATGACATAAAACTTCCAACAACCAAAGAAGATATGAAAGTACCTAACCGTACTCCAATGGTATTGTACAATAGTATGATCAATCCAATTGCTGGTTATACCATTAAAGGCTGTATTTGGTATCAGGGAGAATCTAACTACGAACGATCAGATCAATACCCTCTGCTTTTCGGAAAAATGGTGAACGAGTGGCGAAAGGTCTGGGGACAAGGTGAATTTCCTTTTTACTATTGCCAGATAGCACCTTATAACTATGCATCTATTTCTACTCCTGATAAACAAGGAGGGAAATTCAATTCTGCATTTTTGAGGGAAGCACAATCTAAATCGGCAATACAAGTTCCCGACGTAGGAATGGTGGTATTGATGGATATTGGAGAAGAAAACTGCATTCACCCTCAAAATAAAAAAACAGGCGGCGAACGCCTTGCTATGATGGCTCTTGGTAAAACCTACGGATTAAAAGGATTTGCATACGAAAGTCCTACATTCAAAGAAATGGTACTCGAAGAAAACAAAGTTATACTTACGTTTGAAAATGCACCAATGTGGCTCACCGCTTTCGGAAAAGAGTTGAAAGAATTTGAGGTTGCAGGAGCAGACAAAGTTTTCTATCCAGCTAAAGCTGAAATTAAACGAAGCAAAGTAGAAGTATCCTCCGATAAGGTTAGTAAACCCGTTGCGGTTAGATACGCTTTCAAAGATTTCGTTGTAGGAGATCTTTTCAGTACAGAAGGACTCCCCCTATCCTCTTTTAGAAGTGATAATTGGGATAAATAAAAAAAGCTAAAGCTTCAACGTTTTAGTATAGATTCAGTAAGCATAGAAATATAACTATGAGATATAGCAATAAATATTTTAAACTAATCACATTCTTTTTAATGTTCTGGGTCGTACAATCAATGGCTCAGAATATTTCAGATTACAATATTGTATGGCACAGTCCGAGTAAAAACTCTTCGGAGAGTATGCCTTGTGGAGGTGGAGATATAGGAATGAATGTTTGGGTAGAAAACGGAGATGTGCTCTTTTATTTTTCACGAAGCGGTACTTTTGACGAAAACAATACTTTATTGAAACTAGGACGAGTAAGAGTAAGACTTACCCCGAACCCTTTTGAGGGGAATGATTTTAGTCAGGAACTAAAACTTGAAGAAGGTCATATTGTTATCAAAGGAAAAAACAATACTATTTCATCAGACATTCGTATTTGGGCAGATGTTTTTAATCCTGTTATTAATGTAGATATTTCTAACAACCAAAATCTAAAAGTGGAAGTCTTTTATGAAAATTGGCGTTATCAAGACAGGTTATTGAGAAAAAACGAAAGCAATCAGAACTCTTATAAATGGGCAGCACCCAAAGATCTAGCTACAAAGAAAGACGAAATTCAATTTGATGAAGATAAGATTTTATTCTTTCATCAAAATGATAAGCAAACTCTCTTTGATGTCGTTGTTCAGCAACAAGGACTAGAGGCTGTTAAATCAGAAATGTTTAACCCTATAAAGAACCTTACTTTCGGTGGAGTTATTGAAGCTAAAGGCTTTAAAGCATCCGATATATCAACAGGCATTTATGCTGATACGGATTATAAGGCATGGAAATTAGAAAGTAATAAACCAACTAAGAATGCTCAGATAAAAATAAAGCTACATACAGAACAAACAGAGAATATTGATGATTGGAAAAGTAAGCTTTATAAGCCTATCGTATCTGATTTAACTAAGAATAAAACCTGGTGGAAAGCGTTCTGGGATAAGAGTTTCATACATATTCAATCTAAAAAAAAAGAGAGTAAAGGTTTCGAAATAGCCCGTAACTATCAACTTTTTCGTTATATGCTAGGCTGTAATGCATACGGACAATATCCTACTAAATTCAATGGAGGATTATTTACTTATGATCCTGTTCATACAGACAGTACTTTAAATTTTACGCCCGATTTCAGGAAATGGGGAGGTGGCACACACACTGCCCAAAATCAACGGTTAGTTTACTTTCCTATGTTAAGAAGCGGAGATGCGGATATGATGAAACCTCAGTTTGATTTCTACAATCGTATACTTGCCACAGCAGAATTAAGAAGCAAAATCTATTGGGGGCATGAGGGAGCTTGTTTTACAGAGCAAATTGAGAACTTCGGATTACCTAACCCTAGTGAATATGGATGGAAACGTCCTGAATGGTACGACATGGGCATGGAATATAATGCTTGGCTCGAATACCAATGGGATACTGCCCTCGAATTTTGCTTTATGATTCTCGAAACTAAAAGATACACAGATAAGGGTATTTCGACATACCTACTACTTATAGAAAGTACACTTCGTTTCTTTGATGAACATTATCAATATCTGGCAAAACAACGAGGACGAAAATCTCTAGATGAACAAGGCAAACTAGTCCTTTATCCGGGGTCGGCTTGCGAGACTTATAAAATGGCTTATAATGCAGCATCTACAGTTGCAGCATTACAAACCGTTAGTTCTCGCTTATTAGAATTGCCCCAAATACAATCTGATACTATTAAGAGTAAATATTTCAAGGAGTTTTTAACTAGAATCCCTGAAAATCGAACACGAGAAATTGACGGACATACTACCATCTCGCCTGCTTGGCTATGGGAACGAGTTAACAATGTAGAAACACCTCAATTATATCCTGTTTTCCCTTGGGGTATTTATGGAGTAGGCAAACCCAATTTAGATATTGCTCTCAACACGTGGAAATATGATAAGGATGTTATAAAATTCAGAAGTCATGTTGGATGGAAACAAGATGCTATTTGGGCGGCTAGGCTAGGTTTAATTAATGAAGCAAAGGAATTAGTTACAAAGAAGCTCGAAAGTGCTAAGACACGCTTTCCTACATTCTGGGGACCCGGATACGATTGGACTCCCGACCATAATTGGGGAGGAAGTGGAATGATTGCTTTACAAGAGATGTTACTTCAAACAGATGGAGAACGAATATTACTTCTTCCGGCGTGGGATAAATCATGGGATGTACATTTTAAACTTCATGCACCTTACAATACAATTGTGGAATGTAAACTAGAAAATGGTGAAATTACTTTATTGAAAGTAACTCCAGAAAATAGAAGGAAAGATGTAATTGAAGTCTTTTGATACTCATTTTTTAGATATATACTAAGAGAGCCGACAATTATAGTCGGCTCTTTTTATTACCTATTATATTCCTCTCTATACTGAGTAGGAGTTTTTCCTGTATGCTGTTTAAAGATTCTATTGAAATACGATATATTGTCTATTGATAAATCAAAAGCAATACTTCTGATGGACATATCCGTAGTCAATAGAAATAACTGAGCCTTTTCCATCTTCTTCAAATTGATATATTTAGTTGGTGTACAGTTCATCTCTTTCTTAAACAAACGAATAAAATGATCTTCTGTTATACAAGCTATATTCGCCAATTGATCGATAGAAATATCCTTATCTATATTTTCGTGTATATGAAGGAGGCTTTTATTGATACGAATATCTTTATTATTCGATTTCATCTTTATCAATTCGAGAAATTTCGACATCAGCATATAAAGAATACCCTGTGTCTCAATATTAGAATGCAAAGCCATCTTATTGTTGTTTGCTATATACTGAGAAAATATAGGAGGATTATCGTACAATTTCGGATCGAAATGATGTAAATACCTATCAGGATTTATTTCCAATAACCGTTGTGTTAATAATAAATCCAAAGAAGAGGCTTCTATTCCGATCGGAAAATCGTATTTATCAAATATGGATTCCTTGTTTAATACCTTTTCATAGAAATGGATATAGTATAGCGAGAAATAACTGTCGCATTCGTTATCGTGTAAAGTAAAGGGAGGTGTTAAATACAAATATCCGGGTTCTAAAATATATGTTTTATCTCCAATCTTAGTTCTGGCTTTTCCCTCTTTTACATAATATATACGGGCAAAAGGGCTATGCACATTTTTCCAATTCCAGTTTGCATTCAGTTCAGAATAACCAACATTGAGCAAAATAAGACTAAGGTCTTCATTAGATTTAAGCATATGGCATATCGTTTTAATATCATACCAAGAATGTGTAAATATACTTATATATAATTAATAACATATAATTCAAATATCAGAATATCGATATTGTATTAGTCGTCTGTCGAAATAGTGAAAGCGATTGTAATATCTTAAACATATATTTGTCATATAAGTTATACCAATTTCTATTATTAAACCTTATTTATTATAAATGTCTCTAGCTACATAGTATCGGAGACATTACTTTAACCTAACTATTGTAAATATCATGAAGAAAAACAGATTTCAAGGAGAATGGCCTAAAATCGGAATACGCCCAACTATAGACGGTCGTATGGGTGGTGTACGTGAATCGTTGGAAGTTCAAACTATGAACATGGCCAAAAGTGTAGCTACATTAATATCTGATAATTTAAAATACCCCGATGGTACTCCTGTACAATGTGTAATTGCAGACTCTACTATAGGTCGTGTACCCGAAAGTGCTGCTTGTGCAGAAAAATTCAGAAAAGAAGGTGTAGGTGTTACTATTACCGTTACTCCATGTTGGTGTTATGGTAGTGAGACTATGGATATGGATCCGCATACAGTTAAAGCTGTTTGGGGATTTAATGGAACAGAGCGTCCCGGAGCTGTGTATTTAGCAGCTGTATTAGCCGGACATGCACAAAAAGGATTACCAGCATTTGGTATATATGGGCACGATGTGCAAGAATCATCAGATACTTCTATTCCAAAAGATGTTACCGAAAAATTATTGCGCTTTGCCCGTGCCGGAATGGCAGTAGCCACTATGAAAGGTAAATCATATCTATCAATAGGTGCTGTATGTATGGGTATAGCCGGTTCGATTGTGAGTCCAGATTTCTTCGAAGATTATTTAGGCATGCGTTGCGAAGGTATCGACGAAGTGGAAATAATTCGTCGTATGACCGAAGGCATATACGATAAAGAAGAATACGAAAAAGCACTAGCTTGGGCTAAAGCCAACTGCAAAGAAGGCGAAGATATTATCAACCGAAAAGACCTGATAAAAGACAGAGCCGGAAAAGATGCAGACTGGGAGTTTGTTGTAAAGATGGCTATCATTGTCAGAGATTTGATGGTGGGAAATCCAAAACTTAAGGAAATGGGATTTGGAGAAGAAGCTCTGGGACATAATGCTATTGCAGCAGGATTCCAAGGTCAACGCCAATGGACTGATTTCTATCCGAACGGAGACTTTGCAGAAGCAATTCTTAATTCATCTTTCGACTGGACAGGTGTTCGCGCTCCATATATGTTAGCAACAGAAAATGATGCTTTAAATGGAACGGTAATGCTATTCAGTTATTTGTTAACCAACACAGCTCAAATATTTGCCGATGTTCGTACTTATTGGAGCCCTGAGGCTGTAGAACGTGTTACAGGCAAAAAACTCGAAGGAGTAGCAGCTAATGGTATGATTCACTTGATAAACTCGGGTGCTGCAACATTAGATGGTTCGGGTCAACAATCAGATAAAAATGGTAATCCGGCAATGAAAGCATTTTGGGATATTAGCGAAGCTGAAACCAAAGCTTGTCTTGATGCAACTACTTGGATGCCTGCCAACCGTGAATATTTCAGAGGAGGTGGCTATTCTTCAAAATTCCTGACAAAAGGTGGTATGCCTTGTACTATGGCTCGTCTGAATTTAATTAAAGGACTTGGTCCTGTACTTCAAATAGCTGAAGGATGGACAGTAGACATTGATCCTGCAATTCATAAAATATTAGATGACAGAACAGATAAAGGCTGGCCTACAACTTGGTTTGTGCCTCGTTTAACAGAAGACTCTAACTTCAAAGATGTATATTCTGTTATGAATAATTGGGGAGCTAATCACGGAGCAATCAGTTATGGACATATTGGAGCCGATATAATCACTTTAGCATCAATGCTTCGCATTCCTGTTTCTATGCATAACGTAGATAAAGAAGACGTATTCCGTCCTGCAGTATGGAGTGCTTTTGGAATGGATAAAGAAGGTGCTGATTATCGTGCTTGTAATACTTATGGACCTTTGTATAAATAAGGGCTGAGACCTTATTTCGGTTCATCTGAATACACCTATAATTGCACGTTATGAATTAAAAGTCCGAAGTCAAATTCGAGCTTCACTTTATTAACTGTTAAATAAGAACAAAAGTAATACTAATAATACACTAAAACGGATAGACTTTACGTTTATTCGTTTTAGTTGATATAAGCACATATATACCATGATAACAGATAAACATTTAGCTGAATTTATAGCACAAGCTCAAAGAGTAGGAAAAGAACGTCTACAACTTTGCAGTAGTGGCAACATATCCTGGAGAGTAGAAGAAGACTTAGCTTTAATCTCAGGAACAGGCTCTTGGCTTCCTCGCATTACCGAAAATAAAATAGCAACATGTCGCATTTCCGATGGCATGCCTGTACAAGGTGTAAAACCATCTATGGAAAGTTCTTTTCACTTAGGTGTGTTACGTAATAGAAAAGATGTTAATGTTGTTGTACACTTCCAATCTCAATACGCAACAGTAGTTTCGTGTATGAAGGATAAACCTACTAATTTTAATGTTATTGCAGAAGTTCCTTGTTATTGTGGTCGCGAAATATCGGTTGTGGACTATCATAGACCAGGATCTCCCGAACTTGCTAAGGCTGTAACAGCAGCATTAACAAATAATGATACTGCATTACTCAGCAAGCACGGACAAGTAGTTTGTGGAAAAGACTTTGATGATGCTTTCCAAAAAGCAGTATTCTTTGAATTGGCATGCCAGATAATTGTAAATGCGGGAGCAGGCAATTATTTAACTCTTACGGAACAAGAAGTTGACGATCTTGATAAATATATTCTAGGCAAAACATCTAAATGATCACTTATGGCATATCTTGCTTTAGATCTGGGTGCTGGCAGTGGTCGAGCCATTGTCGGGACGATTGTTGATAGAAGGATTTGTTTAGATGAAATTCACAGATTTGAGAATAAGCCTGTACAATTGGGTAATACACTACATTGGAATTTCTTATCTCTATTTGAGAATATAAAATACGGTATATTTCTTGCCATAAAAAAAGGATATAACCTAAAAGGCATAGCTGTTGATACATGGGGTGTAGACTTTGGTCTTATAGATAAAGCAGGGCATTTGGTTTCCAATCCTGTTACTTATAGAGATCATCGTACCTTAGGTATGGCAAATGAGGCTACACAAAATATATCTAAAGAATATTTGTATGAAAGTACAGGTATTCAGCAGATGGAGATAAATACCATTTTTCAATTGTATAGTCTTCACTCTAAAGGCGATCCTTCTTTATGTTCCACAGATAAACTACTTTTTACACCCGATCTTATAAATTATTTCCTGACAGGTGTGGCAGCTAACGAATACACAATAGCTTCTACTTCTCAATTATTAAATGCAAAAACACGACAATGGGACGAATATATATTTCGTCAATTAGAGTTGCCCTTTTCTGTCATGGAAAAAATCATAAAACCAGGAGAAATTATCGGTAGTCTTTCAAAAACAATTGTAGAAGAAACAGGAGCCAGACATGCAAAAGTCTTTGCTGTTGGCTCGCATGATACAGCCAGTGCAATAGGTGCAATTCCGGCAGAAGGTAATAATTGGGCATTCCTAAGTTCGGGTACATGGTCATTGTTGGGCTTGCTTACAGATGAACCTATTCTTACATCGGAAGCAATGCTGAACGATTTCACAAATGAAGGTGGAGTGAATGGCAAAATACTCTTTATGAGAAACATCACAGGTCTTTGGCTTTTACAGCAACTAATTGCTGAATGGGAAAAGAAGGATGAAAAGAAATACTCGTATGAATATCTATTGTCAGAAGCAATTCAAGCAAAAGCATTCCAAAGCATTGTAAACCCAGATGATGTATCGTTTTCGAATCCATCTTCAATGAGTACTGCAATAGAATCTTATTGTACTAATACCAATCAGACTACGCCTATAACCAAAGGAGAGTTTGTAAGGTGTGTTATGGAATCATTAGCATTAAAATATCATTTTGTTGCTAAGAAACTAAAAGAATGCTCTAGTAGGAAAATTGACCAATTATATGTTGTAGGAGGTGGTAGTCAAAATGATTTACTAAACCAATATACAGCTGATGCACTTAATGTTGTGGTATCAACAGGGATGACTGAATCTACAGCCATTGGTAATATTATACAGCAGGCAATTGCCGATAGAACAGTCAAAGATTGGAATGAAGGGCACGAAATTATAAAAAACAGCTTTATCCTTAAATCTTATTATCCTAAAGACAACCAGAAATGGTTAGAAATTGCAGAAAATGTAAAACACTTATTTTAATTAAAGTATGAAAAAAAACTCGATGTTTACAGGAGAAAATGGAGTAAATTATTTATTTCCATTTATCCTTATCACCAGTCTGTTTTTCTTATGGGGATTTGCACATAGCTTGCTGGATGTTTTAAATAAGCATTTTCAGGATTCATTATCCCTTACGAAAGCCGAATCGGGAGCCGTACAAGCAGCTGCTTACGGTGCTTATTTTATTATGGCAATTCCTGCCGGAATTATAGCACGAAAGTTTGGTTATAAATTCGGAATTATAGTTGGGCTTTCTCTCTTTGCTGCAGGAGCCTTTTGGTTTGTACCGGCAGTTGGTATTAATACATTTTGGGCTTTCTTAATAGGTCTATTAGTGTTATTTTGTGGTCTTGCGTGCCTCGAGACTGTAGCCAACCCATATACAATAGTATTAGGTTCTCCTGAAAAAGCTGCAAGCCGAATTAATCTGGCTCAAACATTTAATGCAATTGGTTGGATTCTAGGACCTCTAGTTGGTTCTATACTAATATTTAGTAATGAATCCGAAAAATCGATATTAGAACTATTCGTTGAGGCTGTAAAGAAAGTATTCTTAGGAGCTACCGAGCAAGTTCAGAATATTACAACCTCGGCAAGTGAAGCTATAACAGATAACACTGCATTAGTAGCACCATATGTAGGATTGGGAACAATTGTTCTATTGGTTTTGGTACTATTTATTTTCGTAAAACTGCCAGAAATCAAATCGGAAACATCTTCGGAAGATGCTGCTGCAAGTCTTAATAATGAACGGATCTCAAATAGACCCTTGATACAACAACGACATTTTGTAATGGCGGTGATAGCCCAATTTTTGTATGTTGCGGCTCAAACTGGTATAGGTAGTTTTTTTATTAATTATACTGTTGAAATAGAAGCTCTGCAATTAAATGAAATGCAAGCAGGACTATTATTGGGTCTTGGTGGGATGGCTCTATTTGCAATAGGCAGATTGTCGGGTAGTATGATTATGCAAAAAGTAAAACCCGAGGTATTATTGGGTAGCTTTGCTCTTATAAATACACTATTGATGATAATTGCAATGGCAAGCCATACTCGTTTTGGGCTTATCGCTTTAATAGCAAGTTATTTGTTTATGTCTATTATGTTTCCATCTATTTTCGCTTTAGGATTAAGGCATCTGGGTGAAAAAACTAAGACGGCTTCTTCTATATTAGTATTCACTGTAGTGGGTGGAGCAATTGCTCCGACACTAATGGGACTGATAGGTGAAACAAATATGAGCATTGGCTTTATTGTTCCTTTAGTGTGCTTCCTATATATATCCTTCTTCGGATTCTTTGGTAGTTCAGTAAAGCAATAAGAGTTTAATTTTATATTTACTTAGATCATTGTCAATAGAATGCAAGCTATATAAAAAGAGGCTGTTTGTAATGAACAGCCTCTTTTTATTAGAATTACTCACTAAATAAAGTAAGGTTTCTTTATAAAACTATATTCAATTTGATTATTTATCAAGATGTTGATTAGCCCATTCTTCATAAGAATTCATGAATTTCTGTAAGAATTTGATAGTTCTTTCCGATGTAATAACTCCATTCTGATCCATAGAATCCTGAATTTCACCTAGATAACACTCAGGTTGGTTCATCATACGTATATCAAGAAATGACGACACTTGACGAAGATGATGATTAGCTCCAAAACCACCAATAGCACCATAGGATTGACTGACAATAGCTCCGGGTTTACCTCCCCAAACGCTTTTACCAAATGGTCGTGACCCTACATCTAAGGCATTTTTAAGTACTGCAGGTATAGAACGGTTATGCTCTGCTGTAACTATCAAAACAGCATCTGATTCTTTTACAGCTTCTCTAAATTTAGTATATGCTTCAATTGTCTCTTCATCATAGTCCTGATTATAAATAGGTAACTTTCCTATCTCTATAACGTTCATATCAAAGGACTCAGGTGCTAGACTAATAAGACAATTGGCTACACTTTTCGAATAAGCACCTTTTCTTAAACTTCCGACTAATACTGCAATCTTCTTTTTCTTCATAACTGACCTTTTTAAGATTTAATATTTTCACATTATAAATATACATAAAATTCACCTAATATTTCATTTTTGGATGAAACATATTTAACTTAAATCTCTTATATTAATAACATTAAATACAATAAAAAGGTATTTGAATCACAATAATAAAGATGTTACTTTATTCTTACTTATCACCTTTTCTTGGAACTAATCTCAATGTAATTACTTTCTAAACCTTCTGAGCTTGCTTTCAAAACAATCTTTCCTTCTTTTCTTGTAGATTGAATTACTGCTATTGCTTTTCCACTAAACAACTGTCTTTCGGGTTTCTTTAGGGATAAAGAATCCGTAGGGTTTCCATTGTCAGTACCAGCAATAATACCATTACCTGCTATCGAAAATTTAATCAGATTATCTGCCGTAGGAACAACCAGACCATCGGCATCTAATACTTCAACTGTCACAAAAGACAAATCTTTGCCATCAGCGGTTATCTTATTTCTGTCTGCGGTTAAACGGATTGAAACTGGCTTACTTGTTGTTTTTATTTCTCTGGATAATACTTCTTTTCCATTCTTTCGAGATACAGCTTTTAATGTTCCTTTAGTATATGGAACTCGCCAAAGCACATGAAACTCTCCATCTTTTTTAGTTTTCGTTCCTAATGATTTTCCATTTAGATAAAGTTCCACTTCGTCTGCATTACTGTAATATGCCCAAACATCAACAAGTTGCCCTTCATCCCAATTCCAGTGAGGAAATAAATGTAATACATCTTTATTAGTCCATTCGCTTTGATACATATAGTAAACATCCTTAGCGAAGCCTGCTAAATCTATAATTCCGAAATAAGAACTACGCGATGGCCACCAAAAAGGAGTTGGTTCTCCCAGATAATCAAAACCTGTCCACAAATATACTCCCGATATATGATCGTATTCTTTTATCAATCGCCAAGTATCCTCATGAGTCGTTCCCCAAGGCACATGATTATTGTCATACGATGAACACTGATGTACGGTTCTGTCAAAAGGTTTATCCCAACGTTCCGGCCAAATATTCATACTGTCGGAAGGCATTATATAATAGCCCCTAGACATAAGTGCTGAAGTAGATTCGGTTATAATAAGCTTCTGACCGGGAAACTTCTCATGGAAATTCACCCAATTATTCTCATGATAATTAAATCCTATAATTTCCATCGCTTCCGAACGAAATATATGATTGCTTGGCTCAGTTTCATTATTACCTGTTGTTACAGGTCGCGTCGGATCCAGTTGTTTTACTATATCTGCCAACTTGAGAGTCAAAAGAGAGTTTACATGCAAATCTTTCGATGGAACAGACTTTTTATCTAACGTATTTGCAAAATTCAACACCATATTAGCTTGCTGCAAATCCAAAGTATCAGCATCAATATGCGACCATTGCTCTAAAATTTCATTTCCAATGCTCCACATAAAAATAGATGGATGGTTACGATCTCTCAGAATAAGATCTGTTAAATCTCTTTCGTGCCATTCTGGGAAAAATTGAGAATAATCGTATGGGGACTTCTTCTTTCTCCACATATCAAAAGCTTCATCCATCACTATAAAACCCATCTTATCACATAAATCCAATAATTCGGGCGAAGGTGGATTATGAGCTGTACGTATGCCATTACAGCCCATTTCTTTCAAAATCTCTAACTGACGCTCAATAGCTCTCACATTAACAGCTGCACCTAAACATCCTAAATCGTGATGATTACAGACCCCTTTTATTTTAACTGATTCTCCATTCAAAAAGAAGCCTTTATCTTTATCAAATGTAAAATAGCGTATTCCAATAGGAGTTTCATATTCATCAATAATTTTTCCGTTCTGTTTAATTTGAGAGACTACCTTATACATATATGGTTTGTCTACCGACCACAGATTAGGTTGTTCTACTTTTAACGCCTGTTCTGATGTTGCTACTCCCGAAGCTGTTGTATTCACAGAACTATTAATCCTTGTAACCTCTTTTCCCTCTGCATCTACTAATATCGAATACAATTCTACATCCGATAGAGTATTTTCCGTAGTCCGAATAGTGGTCACAATCTTAATCTCAGCAGAATCTTTAGTTACTACCGGAGTCGTAATATACGTACCATTATAATCAACATGAACAGGATCTACAGTTACCAACCAAACATTACGATATATACCCGAACCTGAATACCATCGGGAATTAGGCTGTTGAGAATTATCAACTCGTACTGAGATGATATTCTTTTCGCCAAACTTCAAATACGGTGTAAGATCATATCTAAATGATATATACCCATTAGGACGTTCACCTATTAGATGACCATTAACCCAAACTTTGCTATTCCAATATATGCCATCAAAATCTATGTAAACGGTCTTACCTTCTGACGATTTATCAAGGGTAAACTCTTTACGATACCATCCAACTCCTCCGGGAAGTGCTCCCCCACCCGGTGTTGCAGGATTTGACAGCGAAAAATCGGCTTCGATACTCCAATCATGGGGCAAATCTAAAGTTCGCCATTTAGAGTCATCATATTGAGCTTTATTAGCCAGAGAATCGTCTCCTAAGTAAAATTTCCAGTTTTCTGTGAAATCAGCTCTATCTCTTACTTTTACCTGAGTAGAACACCCACATAGAATAGAAATAATTATAAGTCCATATAATATTTTCATGGTCTGTTTCTTTATCCAAATAATTACTCTATTGCTGTTACTATTGCCTTTAAAGCATCTGCATGTACTTGATCACCCGTATTACGATTAAATAATGCAAAGCCTTTATCGCCGGCATTACCATTGTCCCAATAGACAGGAATCAGACCATTATTCTTTGCTGCTTTAGTTACATAATTCAAGTAGTAGTTACGTGCCTCAATATGTTTTGTTTGTAATTCGGCAGATAATGATGTACGAAGAATAGCACCATATTCACCTAAGACAACGGGTATTCCTTTATTTACAAAGTTGGTTTTCATTTTACCAAAAGCTTCATTTATCCAAGCCTCTTGTCCCCAAGAAGATACATCTCCACCTACAAAAGGTTTTCCCCACTGAGTTTTATATGTACCATCTTCTTGTAATGCAAAATCATACGGATCATAGAAATGAACTTCCGACATTAGGCGACTTGCAGTAGCATCAGTAGGCATCTTTAAATAATTTACAGCATATTCTATATTTGTATTATAAGCTTGCACTACAAGATTACGCCAAGTATTTCTACCTCCCGTAGCACGCACTGCATCTACAAAGGTTTGATTATATGACATCTGAACTGTAAGGTTTTCAGTAGAAGGTGCATTATAGTCCTTATGCACTTCGTTTGTACCCGCAAACAACAAATGCTCATCATAATCACGGAAATAAATAGCTATTTGCTTCCACAAGGCTTTCTGTTTTACGTTTACAGTTTCTTGTTTGTCGTAGGTAGGATTATTTTCCAACCATCCACCATCCCAATGGATGTTGAGAATAACATACATATCGTTATCAATACAATAGTCTACAACTTCTTTTACACGTGCCAACCACGATTCTTTTATCTTATAAGTTGCTGCATCTTCTATATATCCGCTCCATGCACAAGGAATACGAACAACATTAAAACCTCCTGCTTTAACTGCGTCAATCAGTTTCTTAGATGTCATCGGATTTCCCCACATCGTTTCTCCTGCATTTGTAGCATCACACGATTCCATTGTATTGCCTAGATTCCATCCCAGTTTCATCTTAGCAGCTAATAGCAAAGCATCGTTTGTCATTCCCGTTTTATCTGGATCAATATAGTCTGGTATGATTACAGCCGGATCTTTCGCTTTTTGTGTGATAGTCACCACAACATCCTTCATTCCTGTTGCCGAAAGAGTAAAAGTTTCGCTACGCTCTTCTTCTTTATCATTAGCATCTGCAGTTATAGTTACCTTAACATTTCCTTTAGATGCTTGAATAGAAGGTCTGCACCAAGTAGACGTATAATTTATTTTCCAGTTAGAATTACTAACTATCTCAAGAGGGCTTGTACCGCCCACAGCTTCAAAAGAGATAGCCACAGAACTGACCGATACAATCGGAACTATTTCTTCTGGTATTATTTCATCTTCAGAATTACTACAACTCTGTAAGGAAAAGAATACCAATATAATAGGAATTAAGCATTTTAGTAGTTTCATATACAAATCGTATTAAAGAAAAGACTACCTCAGAGAGTTCATTTCGGTGAGCATCCGAGAGGTAGTCATTATTGATTTATTTTCGACAATAAGTTATCTAACCCATTTCTACGGCTTATTTACTGATAAAATGGAATACCATATATTCAGCTTTTGATGGATCTCTTTTTCCAAACCAGATACCGCTTACATTTCCTAAGGCATTATGATCTACTTTTACAATCTTCCATTGATTTTCGTCTGTTGTAGCAACACTTATCCAACCTGCAATAAGGAAAGAAGGTGTAACATCCTTGAATGTAATTGTATTGGTTGATTGAGTATTCTTATAAGTTCCGGATGTTTCCGTTCCATTATCTTGTTTTACAGTTACTTTTCCATCTTGAGTGAAAGTGATAGAACAACCATCAATATTAGCAACCGACGAATCGTCATAGCCAGTCCATCCCGCAGATATAATATCAGCTCTGCTACTCCATTCATTCAATAGTTTACCATTGATATCTGCCCAGTTAAAAGGAACCTCAGTATCTAAGTACCATGTTTTAGTCGTATTTACTGCAAGGATTTCCGTTTGATTTCCAAAATCGAAATTAGGATCTTCTACATCTTCAGGAACATATTTTTCAGCATACTCTTCAGATACAAAATTCCAAACATATAAATAATCACCTTCCGAGTTGGTACGTCTAACACCTACCATCAACTGATTTTCGGTAAGAGAAAGTACAACCAAGTCTTTGTTCCAATTAGTTGCATTTGCAATAAAACTTTTCGAACGCAGGATAGTTGCGTCTGTAGTTGTCAATGTATGATTGTTAACATCTAAAAAGAATGTACCCGATTCATTTACACCCTCAGTTACTTTATGAGTTTTCATATAAGCCCCACCTTTGAGACTAAAGGTCATACGACTTTCTTTATCTGCTTCCTCAATAATCCACTGATTATCATTCCAAGATGGAGCCCAACCCACTTCGGCTGTACCAGCTTGCCACTGAGTCCAAGTTGTTAGAGGAGCACAATAGGTCAAAGGCCCTGAGTTCAATCCATACATTCCATAATCTAATCTCCATACTTTTTCATTGCCTACACCACCTGTTAGATTTGTCCATAACTGATCGTCTACATAACTTAAATTAGTAGTTGTGATAGTCAATTCAAAAGGATCGGCTTGTGTAGCTCCTCCGCTCGAAAGAGCTCCATAAGTAAATGTATAGGTCCCGGGGAAAGCAATCCTTACAGTATCTCTTACATGAGTAGAACGACCTAAAGGTGTAGTCCAGAATGGTGAAGCATTAGGCGTAAAACTTTCCAATATCACCATATTAGGATCATCTGGATTTTGTGTAATGCTAAATTTTAATTGATCTTTTGCCAAAGTAGACCCTAGTTGCGGATTGTCTGGAGAACAAGCCGTAAAGAGCAGTACCATACTTAAAATAGCTAATATCGATTTATATATATTTTTCATAACGTTTCAATATTAAATGTTGATTATTACCATCCTGGATTTTGGATCAGAACATCGTGAGATATTATAATCTGCGTATTTGGTATCTGCATAAAGCCTCTAGTCTTTCTAACATTATCTGCAGTAATAACCACTTCATCATCGGCTGCACCACTTTTTACTTTTTGTGTTTGTGCAATGGTAGAAGCCGCAACATCTAAGCCTTGGCGAAGCAAATCCCAATAGCGAATACCTTCAAAAGCAAACTCCAAACGACGTTCTTCCTGAATATTAGCTAATGATACTGATCTACCATTCAAGCCTGCACGTTTACGTACACTGTCATAATAAGTCTGAGCATTAGGCGAACCCAATTCTGCTGCCATTAACAACACATCTGCATATCTGATAAGAACGTAATCCTGATCCTGAGATATTTGATTATCCTTAGAACCACCTGTATCAGAAGTACCATCGGGTAAAGCTGTCGGAGTATATTTTTTAGTTGAATAACCTGTATACTCACGTGCATCTTTCAAATCGAATGTTTTGATGCCTTCACCTACAATATCGATTATAGAAGCTTTCTTACGTGTATCGTTGTCTGAATAAGCTGCTACCAACTTAGGATTTACAGTACAAGCGCCCCACCCTTTTCCATATGGAGACCAGTTGGTATTACGCATACCCATCATTACCAACCAGCGATTGCCATCGATATTACCATTATAATCGGTAGTACTATTAAACTTCTGAGCAAATACTGTTTCTTTGTTTCCTTCACCTATATATCCCGATTTGTCAAGGGTATTAGCTGTTTCTGAAGGAATATAACTAGCTGCAGGCCATAGAGATTTGTAAGAATCTATTAAACCATACTCACCACTACTAATCACATTTTCTAAACCTGCCAATACTTCTGATTTAGTGATACCCAAATCATCAACTTTATAATATCCTGTATAAAATAAATACACACGTGCCATCATCGATTTAGCTGCATAAGGAGTTACCCTACCATCATTTTCACTTGCTTTTGATTTCGAATAAGCATCTGCCGGAATATTTTCAGAGGCAAACTTCAAGTCTTCCACTATCAGTTTATATGTTTCAACAGGTTCTGCTTGAGGAAGATTTTCCGTAGTAGGAACCTTTAATAATGGAATTCTTTCAAACAAGCGAACTAAGTCGAAGTATAGAATTGCTCTCAGGAAACGAGTTTCTCCTTCAATACGATTTCTTGTATTTGTTCCCTCTTTGAAAGGAATACCATCTAATTTGGATAATAGTGTATTGCAACGGAATATTGCAGCATAATAGTCTGTCCAAGTTCCGTTAAACAAATTGGCATCCGATGGTGATTGTGACAAATCAAAACGGTCTAGTGCCTGATAACCGCGTCCATCGGTATTACCAGTTCCTCCAAAACAGTTATCGGAAAGAACTTCAGAAACTACATAAATAGATAAGTTACCATTAGATGATGTACGTTGAAATCCATCATAACATCCTACCAGAGCCATTTCGGCATCACTAACTGTTTTATAGTAATTGTTATCAAGAATACTGGTTCCGGGTTCAACATCTAAAAAACTTTCGGAGCAAGAAAATAAGCCTAAACTCACTCCCATTGCTAATAATATATTTAATTTAAACTTTTTCATTGTTTTCTCTTTTTTTAGTAAATACATCTATCACCTTAAAATTTAAGATTTACACCAAATAAGAAGGTTCTTGGACGAGGATAATAACCCACATCAACACCAGATACCCATGCACTTGTTCCATATCCAATTTCAGGATCCATACCATCGTATTTAGTGAACGTAAATGCATTCTGAACAGCACCATAAATTCTCAACTGACTAAGATTTTTCCATTTGATTACTTGTGCAAGGTCATATCCGAGCATAATATTATTTATCCTAAGGAAATCACCTTTTTGGATATATAAATCAGAAAACTGCCAGTTAGTATTGGTTTCTGTAACACGAGGCATTCTGTTTGATGTTCCCTCACCAGTCCAACGATTAAGTATAGCCGTAGTATAATTGGCTTGTTTATTGGCATGATTACGATAAGATTGTACAATTTTATTACCGGCAACACCATTTGCATTTACCGAGAAATCGAAATGTTTATAGTCAACAGCAATATTGAAACCAAAAGTAAAATCGGGCATACCATTGCCTAAATCAGTTTTATCTAATTTATCTATTTTACCATCTTTATTCATATCTACATATTTTACATCACCTGGGCGTACATCACTTTGAAGTATACCATTTCCAGCTGCTTTCCAATCCGCTATTTCTTGTGTATTCTGAAAAATTCCAGATGTTTTAAAACCATAGAAATAGCCAATAGGATACCCGTTTTGAGCACGGTAAAATTCTACCGAACCATCATAAAGCATATTTTCAGCTCCATTTATAGTACCAGCTTCTCCCGGAATGTTACCTACCTTGTTTTGATTGTAAGCTCCGTTTGCTCCAATACTATAACCAACCTGACCAATATTGTCTTTCCACGATACAGCTAACTCAAAACCTGTATTCTTAACATCACCACCATTGATATAAGGAGCTCCTGCCCCTGCTGTTGCTAAAATAGGAGCTTCAACTAACCAATCTTTGGTTGTTTTTACATAAAAGTCCATATTAATACCTAAGCGATTGCTCAACATGAAAGCATCCAAACCAATATTTGTTTGCTCAGAAGTTTCCCAAGTCAAAGCGGGATTAGATAAGCGATTAGCATATGCACCCGGTACATTTACTTTGTTTGTGCCAAACGTATAATAGGCAGCAGGGTTATCTGCGCTGTATCCCGTAGAGGTATTTATGGGTGATGCATATTGAAAGTCTTTGATATCTTGATTACCTACTTGTCCCCAACTTGCTCTCAATTTCAACATATCCAACCATGATCCTTTTGTAAGATCTTCCATGAAAGATTCTTTCGAAATAATCCATCCTGCCGAAACTGATGGGAAATATCCCCAACGATGTCCTTGAGCAAATCGTGAAGAACCATCGGCACGCAATGTTGCATTGATCATATATTTCTCAGCATAGTTATAACCTATACGTGTAAAATACGACATACGGCGATATGCATTTTCGGGTCTTCCTCCTACTGTTTTAGTTTCTACAATATTTCCTTTTTCATCTAAATGCGCCTGACCTGTTGTATTATCCAAATAAGCATGAGAAAAGTCATTGAACTGAGACAAAAGATTCCAGTTCGAACCAGATAAATAAGTGCCTTGATAGCGAACAGCTTCTGTACCAATTAAAGCACTAAAAGCGTGATCTTCTCCTATATTAAAATCGTATCCGGCTGTATTCATCCATGTTAAAGTATGTCCTTTACTCATATTTTGATTTACAGTAGTATGATCGTTATTGTATGAGTAAATAGAGAATTGATACAATGGATCGAAACTACGGTACTCAGATGAATAGTAGTTGATACCAAGCACCGATTTTATCTTTAAGTTCTTTATTGGTTCAAGTTCAGCATAAACATCGGCTAATAATTTTTGAGCATCATTAGCATTGTTGCTGTTAGTCATCATAGCTCCATAAGGGTTGCCATCACCTTTGTACCAAAGAGAATTGCTGGTATCATTAAATGGACTATCGTAGATATTATTATCACTATATACAGGAGAAAGAGGTGAAGTTGCAAAAGCTCCTCTTAAAGTATTATTATATTGATTACCAACATCTATACCTCTACTTTTAATATAGTTAAAGTTTAGGTGTTGCCCTACTTTCAATACATCTTTATACAGTTTATGTTCGGTATTTACACGAAATCCATAACGCTCGTAATTCGAAACATCACTACCGCCAATAATACCTTCTTGAGATAGGTAGTTTAGAGATAAGGCATAAACCGAAGTTTCTGAACCACCCAAAACATTTAATGAATAGTTTTCGATCTTTGCATTGTCCTTAAACATCTGGTCTATCCAGTTAGTATTAGCAAGTTCGCCCATCGCATCAAAATCATACATTGCAGAGCCTGAGTTTATAGCTTGCTCATTCATTATTACTTTGTAAGCATTAGCATCAAGCATATTAGCCTTACGTGCTACATTCTGAACTCCATAGAAAGCATCGAACGATACTTGTCCTTTTCCTTTTTTACCACCTTTTGTTGTTACCAAAACCACACCATTTGCAGCTTGAGATCCGAAGATTGCTGCTGATGCTGCATCTTTAAGTACATCAATAGATTCTATGTCAGCGGGATTTAGGACAGTAATATCACCTTCGATACCATCTATAATATAAAGAGGTTGAGAATTCCCCACAGTTCCCAATCCACGAACGGTCACTTTCATATCAGCACCTGGTTGTCCCGAAGTAGATGAAATTTGTACCCCTGCGGTTTGTCCCTGTAAAGCCTGAAGTGCATTAGTTGTATTCAACTTAGCCAATTCATCACCTTTTACTTGTATAGTTGCACCTGTATTTAATTTTTTCTTTTGAACACCATATCCAATTGCAACTACTTCATCAAGCATATTACTATCTTCCTGTAATTGAATGTCCAATTGTTTTTGGTTATTAACCGATATTGTTCGGGTTGTATATCCCAAGTAAGTAACTACCAGAGAAGCATTACCGGCTACATTAAGAGTAAACTTTCCATCCAGATCGGTAATAGTTCCATTGGTTGTACCTCTTTCTACTACCGAAGCTCCCACAAGAGGCTCTCCGTTACTAGTTACAACCCCCGAAACTTCCTGTATAGTCTGAGCTTGCAGATTGAGAATCAATCCAAAGCTTAGTATAATCATCAAACACAGCTTCAAAAAGCCAAAATGAGATGATTGGTTAACTAATAATTTTAATTGTTTATTCATGGTTTTGAAATTTTAAGAAATTATTAAGTTTTCAGAACTATTTATTGTGCTTTGGCTAGTAAAACAACAATAGATAGTTATGATTCTAAAACATAGTATCAAATATTTTATTTTACTTTACTTTTTTCATACAGTTACAGATAACTTCTTACCTGAGTATTCTACGATTTTAGGATTTTGTTTTTTGTTGTCTTTAGTTATTAATTCAATTTCAAAAGTTCTGGTATTAGGCATTCCCGAGTATTCTCCCTGAATGTCTGCAATGGTTACAGTTTTGGTTTTCTCCTCATAGTTGATTTTTATTTTAGCAAATTGTCCTTTTTCATAATTATAATTTACACCTTCATCTTCATAAATTGTAAACTCTCCGTCCTTACCTTCATATATTTTCAGTTGAATATTATCTGCCTGAGATTGCTTTGTATTTTGGATATCCTTACCAAAGGGCAGAATAGCTCCTTCTCGAACAAACAAAGGAATACGTTCGTATGGTGCTGAAATCTTCTCCGTTTTTCCACCTGTGATATATCTGCCCGATTCAAAATCGTACCAGTTTGTATTAGCAGGAAAATAAACATCACGCGAAGTAGTTTTGTAAGTATATACAGGACAAACCATAAGATCGGGTCCAAACATATATTGATCGTCAATATTATAAGTTTTAGTATCACGTCCAAAATCCATTACCATAGCACGCATGATAGTATAATCATCAAAGTGTGTCATTCCTGCAACCGAATATATATAAGGCATCAAACGATAACGAAGCTTATCATAATATACCATACTCTTATATGCAGGATGGTTTTCGGGAGCAATATTATAAATCTCACGATATGGGTATTGTCCATGACTACGGAACAGAGGGCAAAAAGCACCAAACTGAAACCAACGTGTATTCAACTCACGCCATTCGTTCAGATCTTCCGATCCTTCTTTGGCTTGTTCGTAACGTTTCTCTACACAGAAACCGCCAATATCCATAGTCCAATAAGGAATACCCGACATAGCAAAATTTAGTCCTGCTGAAATCTGAGCTTTCATATCTTCCCAACGAGTACCAATATCACCACTCCATGTAGCTGTTGAATAGCGTTGTAGCCCTGCGAATCCCGAACGGGTCAAAAGAAATACACGACTATCAGGGTTAACCGAACGTTGGCCGTTATATATAGCCATTGCATTCACTAAAGCATATGCATTAAAATATTCGGTTGAAGAACCCAAAGCAGTAGGAGTACTCAACTCCTTACGGTATTTCATACTCGCATTCGATAAAATATCTGGTTCTGAAGCATCCATCCACCAAGCATCAATACCTTTCGAGTAAAGCTTTTCATTCATTTGATCCCAAAACATTTTACGAGCATCTTTACTGTAAGCATCATAAAAACCGGCTATATAACCCTGACCAATCCAATCTCTGATACTGTCTTTTACAGCACGGTTATACATCCATCCTTTTTCATCAAACGCTTTATAATTATCAGTAGTATGATAAAATTTTGGCCAAACTGAGATCATGATACGTGCGTCCATCGCATGTACACTATCAATCATACCTTTTGCATCTGGAAAACGGGTAAGATCAAAATCATGGCTTCCCCATGCATCCTGAGGCCAGTAAGACCAATCTAAAACAATATTATCTAAAGGAATCTCTCTTTTACGATATTCTTTTACTGCACTTAATAATTCATCCTGAGTTTTGTAACGCTCGCGGCTTTGCCAGAATCCCATAGCCCATTTAGGCATAATTTGAGACTTTCCTGTAACTGTGCGATATCCCTTGATAACATCATCCATATTATTTCCTCTGATGAAATAATAATCAATTTCGTCACCCATTTCCGACCAAAGAGATAATTTGTTCTGATCTTTCTCATTTTTGGAATCTAAAGCTTTAAGGCTTATGTAAGATATACCTCCATCGGGTTTCCAATCCAGTTTAATTTTATGCTTCTCTCCGGCTTTTAAATCAATAGCAAATTTGTAGCTGTTAGGATTCCAGGCTGTACGCCATCTTTCGGGAACAATCAATTCATCATCAATATATACTTTGGTATAACCCGCATAGTATAATATAAATCGGTGAGTACCCGATTCTTTTGATTCTATCTCACCTTCCCATGTAATTCTCGAATTATTGAAAGGAAAATCTTTGGGAAAGTTCTTCACAGTCTCCAAATTTTCATAATCTATTGTAGTTTCTGTACGTTCAGTAAATATATGTGTGGGATCGTTACTCTCCATGTATGTAGCAGTAAGACCTCCCTCTTTTCCATTCTTGTCATATAATTTGAACTGATCTAGGTTTTCGTAATCTCTAGGATCTCCAAACTTAGTCAACGAATAATTATCCCATAAAACACCGTAGTTTTTAGAGGATACAACAAAAGGAACAGATACCTTAGTATTATACTGGAACAGTACTTCATTTTTTCCTTTGTAGTTAAATTCATCCGATTGATGTTGACCTAAACCATAAAAAGCTTCATCATCGGGCGAATCAAACACCTGACGTAGTGTATATGCTTTTTTGCCTTCAACTTCAATGTCTTTAAAAGATTTCCCTCCACCTTTATTTTCAGATAGTAATACATTACCTTGTAAATCGGTAAATACTATTTCTCCTGTTTTTAGAGAAACCTTTGCTATTGTTGTAGCAGTTTTAAGTATAACATTGTCTTTCTGTTCGGAAACATCCCAGCCACTTGTTTGAGTTTTGTCATAAACGCTTATTAAACTCTCTCTATCTGAAAATTTGTCTTTAGGAGTTGCACTAACGCGAATAATATCGTCAGTGATAACTTGCAATCTAATTTGTTTTGTTGCATTTGTAGAATCATTCTTCAGGCTTACAATAATTCCGTCGCGAGTCTTCTCATAGGAATCATTACAACTAAAGAACAGAGCAGGTAATAACACCATTATTAATAATAGATGCTTCTTCATGGTCAATTATATTTTTAGATTTTAGTAACAATACAAATGTATGCCATCAAATAACAAAAGTTCTGTTTAAATGTTTTGAAAAGAAGGTGTTCTTGAACAAAGGAGGGGTGTATATGTTTCTATATGGAGGCTAAATTTGTAATAAATCCTCTATAATTATATAATTTATCTAAATTTGTTAGAGAAAGAACCAATGTTAGCCAAATCTTCATGAAAATAATTATTTCCTTGCTACTACTAGCACTCAATAGTGCAGTAAGCATTATTTATTCACAATCCTTTGACTTCTCTCACTTAGATAACAGAAACGGTTTATCTAACAATCAAGTGGAGTGTATTTTCAAAGACAGCCGTGGTTTTATGTGGTTTGGAACTAATCAGGGTTTAAATCGTTACGATGGTCAAAACTTCAAAGTTTACAAACATAGCCGTAATGATCTTTCTAGCATTCCTTTCGATAGAGTTACCAATATTCAGGAAGATGCACAAGGCATGCTATGGTTGCAAATAGGAAATACGGGGTATATTATATATGATTTTAAAAGTGAAAGTTTCATTCAGAATATCGATTCCTTAGTTACTAAAATGGGGCTGCCTCCTTCTCCTTCACTTGTGGAAATAGATACACATATGAATCTCTATCTTTACTACAAAGAGAAAGGAATATATAAATACAATATCGAAACCGATAAGTATGTAATATTTAACCAGTCGAAACAAGGACAAACTTTAAGTTCCGGAGAAATTATTGATTTAAAAATACACAACCAATACATATGGGTATTATACAGAGATGGTCTGATCGAAAGATTTAATGAGAAAACTAATCTTGTAGATATACGAAATACATTTTTTAGAGAAAACTCTAAAAATTCTACTATTCAGAAATCTTTATTTGTAGATGCTGATAACGATGTATGGGTTTATCCCGGAGTAGCCGACAAAGGCAGTGCTTACTATGATACAAAAGCAAATAGTTGGGTTTTCTTAAATAAAGATTCGGAGATTGCTCTCTCCAGCAATTTCTTTCGGTGTATGGATCAAGACAAAGAAGGCTTAATTTGGATAGGAACAGATCATGGAGGCTTAAATATCTTCGACAAATCAAAAAAGGAAATTACTGTTTTACGTAACAATATATATAATAACAATTCAATTAGTCAGAATTCTATTATCAGTATATTTTGCGACAACGACGGAATTATTTGGATAGGAACATATAAAAAAGGTATCTCTTATTATCACCCTAATATGTTTAAGTTCAAGAAGTCTCCCCTATTCTATCACTTAAAAGAAGACTCGGATACCTTTGATTGTAACAGCTTGTATAAAGACGACAACAATAATCTATGGATAGGTACAAATGGCAGAGGCTTAATAAAGTATAATGAAGAAAAACAAAGCGTAGAAACATTCAATTACAATGCGAATAATCCCAAAAGCATTTCTGCTGATATAGTTACATCTCTCTTAGAAGATCATTCAAAAACTCTATGGATCGGAACTTTCTTAGGTGGGCTAAATTCCTTTGATGGAAAAAGCTTCACCCGATATCAGATTAATGAAACAGACTCTAATTCAATCTCGGGCAAAAGCGTATATGGACTTGCAGAAGATAAAGATAACAATCTATGGATAGGCACTTTAGGAGGTGGCGTAAATAAGTTAAATGACAACCGCACGAATTTCACAAGATTTACAACTCTAAATACAAAAGCACTATACTCCGATTATATCCTTTCCGTATATACAGATATTAATAAGAATATATATCTGAGCACAGACAGGGGTGTAAATATTATAGATGCCAATAGTAAAGCAATAAGTACTTATTTTAAAGATCAGATACAACAAGATTCGTTATCTAATATTTCGACCAATAACATTTTAGTTGATTCCCGAAATTTGACATGGATAGCCACTGATAATGGTCTGAATATATATAATTCTCTAACCAAACGGTTTGTATATATAACCTCAAAACAAGGGTTACCGAGCGATGAAGTAGTATCTCTTATAGAAGATAATAACAACAATATTTGGGCAGGTACACGCAATGGATTAGCATGTATCCATTGTCAGTACACAAATAATATTCTCGATTATACGATCACTTATTTCGACTCTAAAGACGGCTTGCCCAGTTCTATCTGTAATCAGAATGCTATGTTCAAAGACAAAAGTGGAATTATTTATGTAGGAAGTACAAATGGGTATGTGAGTTTCGACCCTAATAATATAGTATTCAACGAATACATTCCCAAACCCCGATTTACGGAGTTATTGATTGCCAATCAGGTAATCAGACCCAACGAAAAGTATAATAATCGGGTAATTATAAATCAATCAATTACCTATCTCGATCAAATAACTCTTAATTATAAAGAAACCAATTTTACATTACAATTTTCGGCACTTAACTATATACATCCTGAGAAAAATCACTACAAGTATATGCTTGAGGGCTTAGATACCGATTGGATAGAGGTTAAAAATGGAGTTGGAGCAGCTTCATACTCGAATCTTAATTCGGGAACATATAAATTGATAATATATGCAGGAAACAATGATGGTGTATGGAGTGATACTCCATTGATAATGAAAATAATTGTAAAACCTCCTTTTTGGCTTACATGGTGGGCATTCTTTATCTACTTCATTATATTCGTTATTGTACTGAGATTCTTTATTCTATACAAATTAAATAAGCAAAAACACGAATTCAAGCAGGCTCAGAAGATAATGGAAGCCGACAAAATTCATGAAGTAGACGAACTCAAATTTCGCTTCTTTACAAATATAAGTCACGAGTTTAAAACACCTATTACGCTTATATTGACTCCTCTCGAAAAACTGATGAAGGAGCCACATTCAGAGGAACAAAAGACTTTACTGAACATCATGCGAAAAAATGCTTTGAGCCTTTTGAATATGGTTAATGAGATTCTGGATTTCAGAAAACTGGATTTGAATAAAATGAATTTGAGTGTTTCAACTGGAGATATAATACCAATAGTAAGAGAAATATGTCAATCATTTTCGTCTCTAGCTGCTGATAAGTCCATAAAATTCACATTTACAACTTACCTCAAAGAACTTCAGGTGGATTTTGACCCTGAAAAGATGAGTAAAATAATTATTAATCTGATTTCTAATGCCTTCAAATATACCGAAGAAGGTCATATTGATGTAAGTGTAGGCATTACCGAAGAAGTTCAAAAAGATGCAAAGAAGCAACTATGTATCAAAGTTTCGGATACAGGTATAGGAATAGAAAGTAAATATCTGGAGAAAATATTCGATCGTTTTTATCGTATAGAACAATCTCAAAAGAATAATCAGGCTGGTACCGGAGTCGGATTACATTTAGTTAGTGAATATGTAAAGCTACATAATGGAGAAATTTCGGTAGAAAGTACAGCTGGCAAAGGCTCTACTTTCACTGTATTAATTCCCATGGACAACTCTACTTATAAAGAATCTAAGAGTCAAGATGTTATTTATTCGGGAGATATTCAAGACACTTTATTAACAGAACCAGAAACTTCATCTGTCACACCCAAAGATTTAAAATTACCTCTATTGCTTATAGTTGATGATAATGAAGATTTCCGTGAGTTTATCAAGAGCCTATTTATTCACTCCTATCGAATAATTACCGCAAACGATGGTGAGGAAGCCTCTCAAATAATATTAGATCAATTACCCGACATTATTTTATGCGACGTAATGATGCCTAGAATGGATGGTTATGAACTGTGTCGGAAGATAAAAGCTGATATAAGAACTTCTCATATTCCGATTATTCTTTTAACAGCAAAATCATCCGAAGAAAATCAATATTCAGGTATAGAAGCTGGTGCGGACGACTATATCTCCAAACCATTCAATATAGATATGTTGATCCTGAAAATCTCAAAAATAATAGAACGTCAAAAGAAAAATCAGAACAATTTTAAAAAGAAGATAGAAATATCTCCAAGCGAAATAGAGATAATGACAATGGACGAAAAGTTTGTAAAAAAGGCTATCTCTATTGTAGAAGAAAATATTGGAAATGCCGATTTTCTGGTGGAAGACCTATGCCGTGAAATGGCTATGAGCCGTGTTTACTTCTATAAAAAAATATTGGCACTCACCGATAAATCGCCCTCCGAATTTATTCGTTTTATAAGATTAAAACGTGCAGCCAATCTATTAGAAAAAAGCCAGATGTTTGTAAACGAAGTAGCCTTTCAGGTGGGATTTAATGACCCTAAATACTTCCGAAAATATTTTAAAGATGAGTTTGGAGTAACACCAAACGAATACAAGAAAAAGTTTACAAATTAACCTAAAGAAACATATTAGCACCCTATAGTTAGCATACAACCCCTATGATAATTTAAGGGATACCCTCAACGGAAACACAGGTATAGAGCGACTTACTAATTAAACAATAACTTTGCATAGTTAGTCTAAGAAACCTATAGCCATGAGAAAAATTGTTATGCTCGTAATGTGCATATTCGGTCTGAATATTGCATCATTTGCTCAATACATACACCCTTTTCAAGATACTGCTCTTTCGGATGAAGAGAGGATATCTAATTTATTGTCATTAATGACAATCGATGAAAAAATCAATGCTCTATCTACTAATTTGGGTGTTCCACGTTTAGGAATACGCAATACAGGTCACTCCGAAGGTTTACATGGAATGGCACTCGGAGGTCCCGGCAATTGGGGTGGTTTCCAAACTATCAATTATCAACAAGTACCTGCTGTATTTTATACTACCACCTTTCCTCAGGCATACGGTTTGGGTGAAACATGGGATACTCAATTAATAAAGAAAGTAGCCGAAATAGAGGCAAACGAAGTACGCTTTTATACTCAAAACGAAAAATATAAAAAGGGAGGTTTAGTTATGCGTGCCCCCAATGCCGATTTAGCACGTGATCCACGATGGGGTCGCACTGAAGAAAGTTTTGGAGAAGATCCGTTTCTAGTCTCTCAACTGAGTGTCGCATTCATAAAAGGCTTACAGGGAGATAATCCTAAGTATTGGAAATCGGCATCACTTATGAAGCATTTCTTAGCTAATAGCAACGAAGATGGAAGAGACTCTACATCTTCTAATTTCGATGAACGATTATTCCATGAATACTACGCTTACCCTTTCCAAAGAGGAATCGAAGATGGAGGCTCTCGAGCCTTTATGGCTTCCTATAATGGTTGGAACGGCACAGCAATGACAGTACATCCCGTGCTAAAAGAAATTACCCGTCAACAATGGGGTAACAATGGTATAATATGTACCGATGGAGGAGCATTAGACTTGCTTATTACCTCACATAAGGCTTATCCCTCTCATGTTGAAGGAGCAGCTGCAATAGTAAAAGCCGGAGTCGGACAATTCTTGGATAATTATAAACCTTATGTGTATGAGGCTCTAAAGCAAAACATTCTATCTGAAAAAGATATAGACGAGGCTATAAGAGGAAACTTTTTTGTCGCTTTACGATTAGGGTTATTAGATGGAGATCAAACACATCTACCCTATTCCAATATCGGAGTAACAGACACTGTTTCGCCTTGGCTAAATAAAGAAGTGCAAGATTTCGTACGCCTTGTTACCGCGAAATCGGTAGTATTACTTAAGAACGAAAAGAAATTACTACCTCTTGATAAAAACAAAATCAAATCAATAGCAGTTATTGGTCCTCGTGCCGATGAAATACTTCTCGATTGGTATAGTGGAACCCCACCCTATACAGTAAGTATTTTGCAAGGAATAAAAAATGCAGTTGGCAATAATATCGAAGTATATTACGAAGCATCTAACGAAATAGATAAAGCCTCCATTGCTGCACAAAAAGCAGATATTGCGATTGTTTGTGTAGGAAATCATGTATATGGAACCGACCCAAAATGGAAATATTCGCCTGTACCAAGTGATGGAAGAGAGGCAGTTGACCGAAAATCATTATCTTTAGAACAAGAAGATCTCGTAAAGATAATCAACAAAGTTAACCCTAATACTATCATGCTATTAGTCAGCAGTTTTCCGTTTACGATCAACTGGTCGCAAGAAAACATACCTGCCATATTACATGTAACCAATAATAGTCAAGAGCTTGGCAATGGAATAGCCGATGTTCTGTTTGGTGATTTTAATCCCGCAGGACGTACCAATCAAACATGGGTAAAGTCAATAGCTGATCTTCCTCCAATGATGGATTACAATATCCGCAATGGGCGTACTTATATGTATGCAAAAGAGAAACCTCTCTATCCGTTTGGTTATGGATTGAGCTATACTGATTTCTCATACTCTAAGATGAGTACATCTTCCTCTACATTAAAAAAGGCTGAGAATATCACTGTATCAGTAAATGTAAAAAACACTGGTAAATTAAACGGAGAAGAAGTTGTGCAACTCTATGTATCTTTTCCTAATTCCAGAATAAGCAGACCAATCAAACAGCTTAAAGGATTTGAACGAATTATGATCGAATCCGGTAAAACCGAAACAATGAAATTCAATATAAAAGCATCTGATTTAGCTTATTGGGATATGGATACACATTCATATGAAATAGAAGCAGGAAAAGTTAATCTAATGATTGGCAGTTCCTCTGAAAATATTCAATTAACCCAACAAATAACTATTACAGAATGATCTCAAAAATCTCATCTTGCATTATCTTATGCCTGTGTACATTATCAATGTCCGCACAAAATTCATGGCAATACTATTTTGACAGTCCCGCTTCAATCTGGGAAGAATCTATACCTCTCGGCAACGGACGTATAGGAATGATGCCATGGGGTGATGTGGATAAAGAACGAGTTGTATTAAATGAAATATCACTCTGGTCAGGTAATAAACAAGATGCAGACAATCCCGAAGCCTATAAATATTTAGGAGAAATACGCAGGCTTCTTTTTGAGAATAAGAACAAAGAAGCACAAAACCTGATGTACAAAACTTTCACTTGTTTAGGCAAAGGTAGCGCTGATACATCGGCATATGGTAATTTTCAGAACTTTGGAAACCTACAAGTCGATTTTGTATATCCAGATCAATCGGCACCTATATCCAATTACAAGAGGACATTGGATATGAATAATGCCTTATCTACTACTTCATACACAAAAGGAGGAATAGCCTACACCAGAGAATATTTCACTTCGTTTTCTGATGATATTGGAGTTATCAGATACACTGCAAACCAAGCAAAAGCTCTGAACCTTACAATATCACTTCAAAGAGACGAAAATTACGAAGTTTCAACCGAAGGCAATACCTTATCTATTTGTGGACAAATGAAAGATAATGTAAAGAACGATGGGATCAGATACTTTGGTCAAGTGAAAGTCATACACAAAGGAGGAACTTTAGTTACCAGAAATAAAGATATTCAGATACAAAATGCAGACGAAGTTATCTTGCTTGTTTCTCTGGCTACGAGCTACAAGGGCAAAGACGAAAAGGCTATAGCCACCCAATTAATAAAAAGTACCGATACTAATTATTCTACACTAAAGAAAAATCACATATCAAAATACCAGTATTTATTTAATCGTGTTGATCTAACTCTGAATAAAAATAAAAACTCTGACCTGCCTATTAATAAAAGGTTAGAAGCTTTTGCTTCCGATAAAAGCGATTTCGATTTGGTTGCCCTGTATATGCAATACGGACGCTACTTGCTTATATCATCTACACGTGTAGGTGGCTTACCTCCAAATTTACAAGGATTGTGGGCTCCTCAGATTCTTACACCTTGGAATGGCGACTATCATTTGAATATCAATCTACAAATGAATCTATGGGGTGCAGAAGTTGGTAATTTATCTGAACTGCATTTACCTATGATCGAATACACAAAAAGCCTAGTTGAACCTGGAGAGAAAACTGCTCGTATCTATTATAACAGCAGAGGATGGGTTACTCATATTTTAGGTAATGTCTGGGATTTTACCTCTCCTTCAGAAGACCCATCATGGGGAGCTACTAATACAGCAGGAGCTTGGTTATGCCAACATCTCTGGGAACATTACTTATATACACAAGACTTGGATTATCTACGATCGGCTTATCCAACTATGAAAGGTGCAGCTCTATTTTTTGAAGATATGTTGATTGAAGACCCTAACAACGGTTATCTGGTTACAGCTCCTACCACTTCACCCGAAAACAGTTACTTCGCTTCAACGGGAGAAACCGTTAGCATCAGTGCAGGTTCTACAATGGATAATCAAATAATCAGAGAACTATTTACCAATGTCTCGGAGGCTGCTAAATTATTGAATATTGATCAGGATTGGACTCAAACAATAGAAGCCAAAAAGGAAAGACTTGCACCTACTTCTATTGGTAAATACGGACAAGTGATGGAATGGTTACAAGACTACGAAGAGGTGGAAATACACCATCGCCACGTATCGCAATTATATGGACTCTATCCCGGATACGAATTAAATGAAGCGACCTCTCCTCAGTTAATGGAAGCTGCAAGAGTAACATTAGAAAGACGAGGAGATGAGTCGACAGGATGGTCTATGGCATGGAAAATAAACTTCTGGGCTAGACTTAAAGATGGAAACAGAGCTTATAAATTGATCGGTGATTTGCTTAAACCTGCCGGAGAGGGAAGAGGAACCTACCCTAACCTATTCAGCGCTCACCCACCGATGCAGATAGACGGCAACTTTGGAGGTTCTGCCGGAATTATAGAAATGCTTATACAGAGTCATGCCGGCTATATTGAATTATTACCTGCAATACCTACAGAATGGAAAGATGGCTCGGTTAAAGGCTTAAAAGTAAGAGGTGGAGCCGAAGTGGACTTTTCTTGGAAAAACGGAGTTGTTGATTTTATTGAGATTAAATCTAATGTACCAAACAATTTTACACTTAAGCTACCCCTAGGGAGACCCTCAATTAAAGGTGTAAAAGATTATACACTCAATGAGGGTAAGTTAAATTTCCAATTAAAGAAGGCAGAAAAGATAACAATACAATTCTGATAAGGTCTCAGACCTCTTTATGCTTTGATAAGCACAAGTTAGAATAATAGAAATACATTGATAGATAATCAAATTACTTAAATACAAAATCAAAGAAGAGGATATGAAAAAACTGTTTTTCTGTAGTATACTAGCTTTGTTTACATCCCAAACTCAAGCACAAACTAAATCGGTGCCTGTTTATTTGGACGAAAGTAAACCTATAGAGGTAAGAATAAACGATGCTTTGTCGAAAATGACGCTCGAAGAAAAGATTGCCATGATACATGCACAATCTAAATTCAGCACACCCGGATGTCCTCGTTTAGGCATCCCCGAAATTTGGATGAGCGATGGACCTCACGGAGTTCGTATGGAAATAGATTGGGATACATGGGGACACGCAGGATGGACAAACGATTCGTGTACCGCATTTCCGGCTTTAACTTGCCTAGCAGCAACTTTTGATCCAGAGCTCTCTCTCGAATATGGAAATGCATTAGGAGAAGAGGCACGTTTCAGAAAAAAAGACATTATTCTAGGTCCCGGAGTAAATATTTATCGTACTCCTATGAATGGTCGTAACTTCGAGTACTTAGGAGAAGACCCTTATTTGGCATCTAAAATGGTAGTTCCTTTCATCAAAGGAGTTCAACAAAATGGAGTTGCTGCCTGTATGAAGCACTTTGCTCTTAATAATCAAGAATTGTGGCGTGGACATATAGACGTAGAAGTAAGCGACAGAGCACTCTATGAAATCTATTTGCCTGCATTTAAAGCAGGAGTTGAAGAAGGAAATGTATGGGCTGTTATGGGATCATACAATAAATTCAGAGGGCAATATTGTAGTCATCACGAAATACTTGTAAATAAGATTCTAAAAGGAGAATGGGGTTTTGATGGTGTTCTGGTAACAGATTGGGGCAGTGCTCACGATACCAAAGAAGCTGCTTTAAATGGTTTGGATATAGAAATGGGTAGTTGGACAAATGGATTAACATGGGGCGAGAGTTTCGCCTATGACAACTATTTTATGGCTCAACCCTATCTAGATATGATAAAAAGAGGCGAAGTTTCCGAATCGACATTGGATGATAAAGTGAAAAAAGTTCTTCGTCTAAACTTCAGAACCAATATGAACCGCAACCGTCCTTACGGAAGTTTTGCAACTCCTGAGCATGCAGATGTAGCTCGTCGTGTAGCAGAACAAGGTATTGTATTGATGAAGAATGAGAAAAATTTCTTTCCTATTGCAAAAAACAAATACAAAAAAATTGTAGTGATAGGAGAAAATGCAAGCCGATCGTTAACCGTTGGCGGAGGTTCATCCGAACTTAAAGTAAAGCAAGAAATTTCTCCATTAGAAGGTCTTAAAGCTAAGTATGGCGAAAACAATGTATCCTATACAATGGGATATGGTTCAGGTCCTACTGTGTATGACAACTTTGTACCCTCACCTTACAATGCTGATTCGTTAAAGAAAGAAGCTCTTGCTCTTGCTAAAAATGCAGATGTAGTTCTTTTCTTCGGAGGATTGAATAAAAATTTCCAACAAGACTGCGAAGGAGCAGATCGTATTACATATGATTTGCCTTTCGGACAAAACGAATTGATTGATGACCTACTAAAAGTGAATAAAAAATTAGGTGTAATACTTGTCAGTGGTAATGCAGTTTCGATGCCTTGGCTAGATAAAATTCCAGCCCTTATGCAATCTTGGTATTTAGGTTCAGAAGCAGGTAGTGCAACAGCAAATATTATTGCTGGCGATATTAACCCATCGGGTAAGTTACCTTATAGTGTACCTCGCAAATTAGAAGATAATGGAGCTATCTCGTTCGGTACGATATCATATCCCGGAGACAGCATCAAACAAATCTATAAAGAAGATATTCTGGTAGGTTACCGTTGGCACGATACTAAAAATATTCCTGCTTTATTCCCTTTTGGTTATGGTCTTTCATATACAACATTTGAGTACGGAAAAGCCAATACTGACAAAAAAGAATATGGAAAGGATGAAACAATCAAAGTTTCTATTACTGTAACCAATAAAGGTAAAGTAGATGGTGCTGAGTCTGTGCAAGTATATGCCTCTCAATCGAAACCATCTGTAGAACGTCCAGAAAAAGAACTTAAGGCATTCAAAAAAGTATTCTTAAAAGCGGGTGAGACTAAAAATGTAGAATTAGCTGTTCCTGTTAAAGATTTAGCCTTTTTTGATGATAAAGCTCATAATTGGACTGTAGAGTCAGATCAATTTACATTGCATTGTGCAGCATCTTCGGCTGATGTGAGAAGCTCAGTAGCTGTAAAAATAAAATAAATACTATAATCTTAATTCGTATAATAAAATAAGGTTGCCCTATTTGAGCAACCTTATTTTTATTTATGTTCTAATGCAACTTACTGCTTTTCCAACACAAAGGCAGTACGTGCAGGAATATATACCCTCAATACATCTTTTCCTTTGATGCTGAGAGTTGAATAATCGTAATTATCGTCTACCCTGTCGAAACCATCAAATTCGGAATCATCAGAGTTTAGAACAATTTTATATTGTCCTTTATCTACCTCAAAACCATAATCAGTAAACGATTTTGTCGGATTGAAATTAAAAATAAACACCAAATTATTACGCTTAAATATCAATACCTGATCGGGCGTACTTTGTATAATAGCAAAAGGTCTGAACGAAAATATATCGTGCTTATTTATCAAGCCTAACATTTCTTTCTCAAACTCAGCTAGAAATCGATACCTCAAATTTGTATCAGTAAGCAAAGACCATTGACGACGAGCATATTTATAAGACCAATCGTTGCCTAATCGAGGAAAATCGATCCATTCGGGATGTCCAAACTCATTCCCCATAAAAGTAAGATAGCCATTTCCCGCAGTGGCTAGTGTAGCCAATCTGATCATCTTATGAAGAGCCAAACCCCTATCTACTTTAGTATTACGTTCAAAAACGTTCATATTTGTGTACATCAAGCTATCAAGCAGATTGAAAATAAGAGTTTTATCTCCCACCATTGCCTGATCGTGGCTTTCTACATAGCTGATTGTCTTTTCTTCTTTTCTTTTATTGGTTAGTTCATAAAACATATCTCCGACGTGCCATTCTTCGTCTTTCTTATCTTTGAGTATTTTGACCCAAAAATCGGCAATTCCCATCGCCATACGATAGTCAAAACCTATACCAAAATTCTCTATTGACGAAGCTAATCCCGGCATTCCGCTAACATCTTCGGCAATTGTAAATGCCAGAGAGTTCACTTCATGTATCAGCTTATTAGCTAAGGTCAAATAAACGATCGCATCTTCATCCTGATTACCATCGTAATACATGGAATAGTTAGTAAAATCACGACCAATACCATGATCGTAATACATCATACTGGTAACACCATCGAATCTAAAACCATCAAATTTGAATTCCTCTAACCAATATTTACAATTGGATAATAGAAAAGCCAGAACCTCATTTTTACCATAATCAAAACAACGTGAATTCCACACCGAATGTGTTCCACGCTCTCCTGAATGGAAATAGAGATCAAAAGTTCCATCAAAACGGCTCAATCCATCAGCTTCATTAATTACCGAATGTGAATGCACAATATCCAAAACAACTCTAATATTTAATTTATGAGCTGTATCAATCAATTCTTTCAACTCCTCGGGAGTACCAAAGCGTGAACTTGGGGCGAAAAAATTAGAAACCTGATAACCAAACGAACCATAATAAGGGTGCTCTTGTATAGCCATCAATTGTATAGTATTGTAACCCATATCAGCGATATAAGGCAATACCGTCTCCCTAAAATGATTGTATGTGGCTACATTTTCCTCTTCTCCCGACATCCCGATATGAGCTTCATAAATAATAGGAGCTATTTCTTCCTTAGGCTGATCGTATTTCCAAACATAAGGTTCGGGTTGCCATACTTGAGCCGAGAATATTTTACTGACATCATCCTGCACAACTCTCCGAATATAAGCAGGGATGCGCTCTCCTGCCCCATCTTCCCATTTTACCCATAGTTTAAACAGCATGCCATGCTGCAAGGTCTCCAAGGGTAATTCTAATTCCCAATTACCTCCTGGTATTGGATAGAAAGCATACTTAAGGTCTATTTGCCAATGATTAAAATCACCCATCAAATAAACCGCCGTAGCATTAGGAGCCCATTCTCTCAGTACCCATTTATCAGGATATGCATGCAATCCATAAAACAAGTATCCATTAGCGGCATCACTCAGATCCGAACCGCTTGTCAGTTCAGCCACTTTTAACTGATATTTTTCATGTCTTCGTAAAATAGTAGATCGATATTTTTCGAGTCCACTATCACCATATATTGAAGCTTTCATTTATAATGTCAGGTATTAGTTTAAGTAAAGTTCTCTATTGTTATCCTTGTATAGCATGCCTTTATATATAAGAATAACCAAATCTATAAAAAGGTCTGCGACCTTAAATATTATATGGCTAAATTGGATTACAAAATAGCCATATAATTATCATTATTATTGTCTTAATTTTAAAACAATAAGAGTATTACATCCATTTCACTAAACCTGAATCTTGTTGATGTGCTAACAAATCGTTTTTAGCAAAAATACGAAGTCCCATGTTAAATGTTCCGGCTTGTTCACTGGTATGCTTCAAGCGATAAGTAGCAACACTACTATCCTGTGATACACAAGTAAATGCATGTTTAATCAAGAATTCTTCGCCTTTACTAGTTGGATCGTTAGTGATAACCAACTCAACACCTATATCTTCAGCAGAAAGTGAACCGCAAGTAAGTCTTATTTCCATTTCGTACTCTTGTCCTAGTACAATTGGCTCTTTATAGACACTTGGCATTTTTGTTGAAATAATCTCAACACCATCCCACTCTCTCGACATTTTATGTTTCCAAGTAACGATGTCTTTCGCCATTGCATAGTCATTCTCTCTGATCTCATGTGCACGTTTGCTCAACTTATTATAGAAACGATCTTCATAATCAGTCAACTGACGGTTCATGGTGAAGTTTGAAGCAACTTTATCAATAGAGTTCTTTACATGCTGTACCCATTCTGAAGGAATACCTTCTGAATTTTGTTGATAATACAACGGAGCTATTTCATTTTCAATAGTATTGTAAATTATCTCAGCATCCAATTCGTTTTGGTAGTCGTTGTTTTCATAAACCTGCTCAAGAGGTAAAGCCCATCCAGCATCTTTTTGATAACCTTCAACCCACCATCCATCAAGCACACTAAAGTGCATAACACCATTCATAACGGCTTTTTCGCCACTCGTGCCCGATGCTTCCATTGGTCTTGTCGGAGTATTCAACCAAATATCAACACCTTGAACCAATTTCGAAGCCAACTCCATATCGTAATTCTCTATAAATAAGATTTTACCTAAGAATTGAGGATATTTAGATACTTCAACAATCTTTTTGATTAAGTCCTGACCTGCTTTATCCGCGGGGTGAGCTTTTCCGGCAAAGATAAACTGAACTGGTCTTGTCGGATGATTTACGATCTCATTTAATGTGTCAATATTCTTAAATAATAGTTGAGCACGTTTATAAGTAGCAAAACGTCTAGCAAAACCGAATGTTAATTTGTTAGGATCAAGTCTTTCAACTATCTCTACAATCTCACGAGGGGTATAGTATAATAACTCATTATTACTAGTGATACGCTCTTTGATATGCTCAATCATAGCTCCACGTAGCTTGCGACGGATATCCCATATCTCTTTATCCTCAACATCTTGAATATTAGAGAAACAAGATTTATCATAATGATGCGTTGCAAAGTCTGCACCAAAAACACGTTCATGTAGAGTTTTCCACTCTGGAGCAGCCCATGTAGGATAATGCACACCATTAGTTACATAGCTGATATATGATTCCTGAGCTAAATAACCAGGGAACATATCTTTAAACATTTCCTGAGAAACTTTCCCGTGTAACCAGCTTACACCATTCACTTCTTGAGAAAGATGAACTGCAAGATTACTCATTGAGAATTTCTCATAAGAATTATCGGCATGTACACGCCCCAATGCCATTACTTGTTCCCAAGTTATTTGGAAGCGATCAGGGTAATGCGATATATATTTACGTAACAATCCTTCATCAAAAGCATCATGTCCTGCAGGTACAGGTGTATGAGTTGTAAATAATGAAGAAGAGCGAATTGCTTCTCTCGCTTCTTCAAAAGATAGTTTTCTATTAACCATCAATTGATGAATACGCTCTAATCCTGTAAATGCCGCATGTCCTTCATTACAATGGTATACATCAAAATGACGTCCTATTTTTTGAAGAACTCTAATACCACCAACTCCTAATAGAAGCTCTTGTTTTAGTCTGTTTTCCCAGTCGCCACCATAAAGATGATGTGTAACCGAACGATCTTCTGGTAAGTTATCTTCAATATCAGTATCCATCAAGAATAGCTCAACACGTCCAACATTTACTTTCCAAACGCGTGCATGTAAATCACGTCCTGGCAATGCTATTTTTACAGTAACCCAATTGCCATCTTCATCACGTACCGCTGATACGGGTATTTTATCAAATAGTTGAGCTTCATAAATATTTTCTTGCTCTCCTGATGTTGACAAACGTTGAGTAAAATAACCATAGCGATACAAAAGACCAATACCTGTCATACGTACCCCTTTATCACTAGCTTCTTTCAAGTAGTCTCCGGCAAGAATACCAAGTCCACCCGAATAGATTTTAAGAGATGTATGCAAACCATATTCCATACAGAAATAAGCAACAGAAGCTTCGCTCAAATCGCTCTTATTGTTCATGTATGTCTGAAAATGATTATATACAGCAGCAAGTTTAGCTACAAACTCATCATCATTTTCTAACTCCTGATAGCGTTGTAAGCTAATATTATCTAACAACACGATAGGATTATAATATACTTTTTTCCATGCAACTGGATCTAGTGATTCAAACAGGTCTTTTGCATCTTGATTCCAAGACCACCAAAGGTTATTAGCTAATTCTTCTAAAGCATGAAGTTTTTCAGGTACATTACGATGTACAATAACGTTAAACCAGTTAGGTGTTGTATGTTGAGACATTTGTGGAATATAATTATTTTGTGGTTCTTCTATAATAAAATCACTTTCGGTATAGCGTGTAGCCACTTTATCAAGAGCTGTGCTATAAGCTTGCATGTAATAAGTTATCAGATTATCCCAAAGGGCAATCTTAGATATTTCAAGAGCATTTTGCTTAGCTGCCTGATAATCTGCTTCACTATTTTTAGCATGACGGATTATGTGAGCTTCAATACGATCAATAACCTCCGCATCATTTGTATCCGTACGATTTATAACAGCAATACCGGGACGTTCACCTTCACTATGAGTTTTTACCCATAATCCAAATCCCGCTAATGTTGTAGTAATAGTAGGAACTTTAAATGCAACACTCTCCAAAGGTGTATAACCCCATGGTTCATAATAAGAAGGGAATAAAGAAAGATCGAGCCCAGCAAGCAAATCATAATAGGGAACATCAAATATTCCGTCATTACCATTCAAATAAGAAGGAACGAAGAATATTTTCACCTTATCATTTTTCGTATTATAAAGCTCATTCTGTCTTACAGCATTCAATACAGGATCGTAATTCTCATCATTTAAATCATGGGTCAAATAAGGGTTTGCAAGAGGAGATATTGCCTCCTTGCTCTGTAGATTATGTAAAAGAGCTTTGGATGGTCCATGATGTCCTGCGGGTACTAATATAAAACCTACAATCTCTCTATTTAGAGCATCACTCTTATTCAGTTTACCCAAAGCTTCGATAAATACATCTATCCCTTTGTTTTTGTATTCGTATCGTCCACTGATACCAATTAATAAAGCATTACTGTCAATTGGCTCTGCTAAAATTGCCTCAGCAGCAGTTATTAACCTTTTGCGTCCATCTTTTTGCTTTTGAGCAAATTCAGCCTCATTGGTTATAAAATCCTGAAATCCATTAGGTGTCACTAGGTCAACCGATCGACCTAAAAATTGCTCACATTCTTTAGCTGTAATATCACTTACCGTTGTAAAAACGTCAGCTTGTTGTGCTGCAATTTTCTCAAGAGACTGCTTAGCTGTTACATTAAAGTTATGAGCGATATTATCCGGATTATAAGTTTTCAAGCTATCGTAAAGAGGTAAATTATTACCAGCAATACATCTACCCAGTGCTGTTGCGTGAGTGGTAAACGCACATCCAATCTGAGGAACTGCCGATTTCAGATACAATAGACCTGTACCAGTCATCCACTCATGGAATTGAGCAATAATCTTATCACTTGGCGAGCAATGGTATTTTACATAACTCTCGATAACTTTACCTGCTGCATAACCAAACAATGCAGGTTCGATATAATCCCATTGTCCTGAAAGAGAATCTAGTTTGTATTTCTCCCACATGAATGATAGAATATCATCTTTCTGAGAAAAAAATGGAGTGAAATCAACCAATATTGCAATAGGTCTTTCTGCTATATTCCAGCGACCTACACGAATGCGTAATCCATCATTAGCAGCTCTGGCTCTCCACGATTTTAACAACAGAGAATCTTCTATAAACTCTGGATTTGTCTCATTTTCCTTTACTACATCCGGACCAATCAAAATGTGAGGTTTTCTTAAAACCTTTTCCAAAGTAGGAACCTTAGTCGCAATAACGGTATGTATACCTCCAACTTTGTTACATACTTCCCAGCTTACTTCAAATAAATAATCCGGCGTTAGTAATTTTTCGTTTTGCATAAAATTATTATTAATATACTAATCTATATTCAATTAATTTGACTCTAAAAGAGATTTTCCAGCTTTTTGACCTAGTAATTCAACTATTTTTTTTATTTGTAATGATGAATATTCAGTTTCATGAGGTGTAACAAATTTAGAAATTTCATTTGCATAATGGCTATCTTTCATTAACAAATCCACCTTTTCTGCTACTGCTTCATTAACCCGAGATATTAAATCACTTAAAACATTCATATAATTAATATATGCATCGTAAGGGCTTGAGTAGACACTCTTAAATCTGCGAGAAGCAGCATCCGACATCCATTTGGTACACATATAATAATAATGGTCACTATCTTGTAAACGTTCCCAATCTTGTGTTAATGAGGCATCATCTACAAAACGAACTTTCTCGCCTAAATCGCAGAGGGATGTAAAAGCATCATTTTGTAAATCGTTACCAAGCCATATACTTAAATCCCGCTCTTCTTCCGACCACGAAATAGGATAAGGTACATGCACTGGTCCTACGGGTTTATGTTTCTTAATAACTTCCGAAGGTGTAAGGAATTCAAATTTATCATGACTAAATACCTCTTTGGGTAAGTAGCGCATGAATTCAAATATTCCTGTAGCGCGCGAGTGACGATTTCCGAATGTAATATAATCCATGAAAAGATTTACAACCTCTTCATTTTCATTAACAACATCCAGCCAATTTACAAACTTCTCGCTTGTTACAGGCCATTCGCTCCAACTTCTATCCGAAAAACGATAAGCAATATCATCACTCAAATGGAAATTACGGAGTAATACATTTAAATCGGGATTGTTGACATTACTATACACATAATTAGGACTCTTCCATCCTAGCACATGTTTAGCTCCTTCCGTTACAATAGCTTTAAAACCTAGATTAGCAACTCTTTCTCCAATTTGGTCAGAGTACATAAGTCCTGTGAGACGAGCAGTAACAGGCTCTTGATTAAAATATTTCTTAATCGTTGCAGCTTGTTTCTTCAACTGACGTTCCAATTCCTTTTCATCTTTCAAAAAAGCCAGAGAGTGTGCATAAGTTTCACATATAAATTCAACAGAACCTGTTGCAGCCAATTCTTTAAAACTATCTAACACCTGAGGTGCGTATTGTTCTAATTGTTCTATAGTTTCGCCCGTAATAGAGAACGCTACTTTAAATTTGCTACCATGTTCTTTAATGATATCTAATAGCACTTTATTCATTGGAAGATAACACTGTTCTACTATTTTATTCAAATAGTTTCGGATATTGAATTCATCGTAATACTGATGAGAATTTCCTATATCAAAAAAGCGATATCTTCTTAATTGAAAGGGTAAGTGTATTTGAAAATAAAAGCATAAAGTTTTTTTCATGACTAATTATGTATGTCTGTTATATTTTGCGTTTTTTTTAATCGTTGTATTCATCTAAGCATATAGTGTTCACTTCTATATGAATACAAATCCTAAACTATATTATCCTAAATTAGAGTCTGCTAACATCTTTTCGTACACTTCTTTTACTCTTATCGCACTATCATCCCAATTCAAAGAATTAACTTCTTCGGTGCCTCTTACCTTGAGTGTATCTGTTAAAGTTGGATATGCCAAAAGACCATACATGGCATCTGCTAAAGCATCTATATCCCAAAAATTAACTTTCATCGCATGTTCTAATACTTCCGCCACTCCAGATTGATTTGATATAATGACTGGAACTCCCGTGCGCATAGCTTCCAATGGAGATATACCAAAGGGTTCGGATACTGATGGCATCACATATACATCGCTTTGAGCATACATTTGATTTACATCATCACCTGTAAGAAAACCTGTAAATGAAAATTTAGACCCTATACGCAATTTAGCTACACGCTGTACCATTTTGTTCATCATATCGCCACTACCAGCCATTACAAAACGAACATTCGGATAACGTTTTAACACCTTACTTGCAGCCTCTATAAAATATTCAGGTCCTTTCTGATAAGTAATACGCCCCAAGAAAGTAATAACTTTCTCTTTAACAGCCTTCTTTACCTCAATCTCCTTACGTCCCGAAAAATCCACAGCATTATGTACTGCAAATACACGAGACTTATCTATTCCATATCGGTTAATAACGATATTGCGAGTAAGATTACTTACGGCTACTACGGCGTCAGCTTGTTCCATTCCCAGACGTTCCAGATCATAAACCACTCGGTTTACATTCTCGCCACTTCGATCAAATTCAGTAGCATGCACATGCACTACCAAAGGTTTTCCTGAGATTTTTTTCGCAACTATACCTGCTAGATAAGTAAGCCAATCATGAGCATGAATTACATCAAAATCATTTTCTCTGGCTATTTTAGAAGCAACGTAAGCATAGTTTCTTACTTCTTCCATCAAATTAGTACCATACTTTCCCGAAAATGGAAATTTACCTCCTAAGTGAGTAAAAGATCGTTGACCTCCTCCATTTTCAGTTTCGGTTACATATTGTTCGTATTCTTCCAAACCTAAATACGGGATAAGACCTGAGCTGACAGGTAGAAAACTTACATTCTGCCAAAAATCATCCACATAAGATGTCGTTATTGGCATCTCAACATCACTAGCATTGATTATTTTTCCAATACTAGAATCTTCATCACCTACAGCCTTGGGCATAACAAATAAGACCTCGACACCTTGTTGTGCCAAACCTTTTGTCAATCCATAACAGGCAGTTCCTAGCCCTCCCGATATATGAGGAGGAAACTCCCAACCAAACATTAATACTTTCATATTATATCATAGCATTTAGGTTGTTCATATTATTTTTTGTCTTGTTTTTTGTGTTGTTCTATCATTTGCATAATACGAAGCACCTCGCTTACACTCCAAGCTTGCGAAATGCTTCCTCCGGCATGGTGAGGCGGATTACCGTCATAAACTTCGGCTATACTACAAATTCCATAATCGGTCATATCTTCTTCAAAATGCTCAACAATCCATTTTGCATCACCATAAAAGGCATCACCATAAAGTTTGAAGTTAGCTTCTATATAATGGCTTAATTGCCACACCCATACTGTACCTTGATGATAAGCCAAATCTCGCGTTCTTTGATCGCCACTGTATATTCCTTTATAATCGGGATGTCCGGGTGATAATGTTCTCAAGCCTTTAAGGGTTAATAACTCTCTCTTGATCACATTCAATACATGACTTTTAATCTCGTCATTAATAGGGCTATATGGTAATGATGTTGCTATAACCTGATTGGAACGAATATCCAGATTCTGACCATTCTCATCTACATAATCAGCCAAATATCCTAAATCTTCATTCCAGAATGTTGAAACATAGCTCTCTTGTATACGATTAGCCAGATCTTTCCAATCTTTGGTAAACTCTTTATCTCCGTTCGCCTCAGCCAATTCTATTGTAAATTGAATGGCGTTGTACCACAAAGCATTTATTTCAACCGCATAGCCTCTACGAGGCGTAACAGGCCCCTCTGCAACTACCGCATCCATCCATGTTAGAGCTTTACCTTCTTGTCCAGCCCAGATAAGTCCGTTTTCATGCATAAGGATATGCTCATTTACTCCTGATCTGAAAGCAGACAATACCGATTTCATTTTCTCACCATATGATTTCCAGATAGCCTTTTTATCATTTATTGCCTCTGCATATTTCTGAATAGCCCAGAAATACCACATAGGAGCATCTACCGAGTTGTAAGCTGCATGATCACTCTTTCCGATATTAGGGAAAAGCCCGTTGTTCACTTCTCCTGACATTGTATCTAGCACACCTTTGCAACTCTCTAAGTCGTAATTAGCAGCTAAAGTAAGTCCAGGTAAAGCTATAAATGTATCACGCCCCCAACGTCCAAACCAAGGGTAACCGGCTATAACCTCCATATCGTTACCTTGCTGAACTATAAATTGAGTCGCTGAATTTTTCAAACAATTGAGGAAACTATCTTTTGGCTGACGCGATGCAACTCCTTTATCGAAAGCATCTGCTAACGTCTTCACTTTTTCTTCTTTTAATGAAGCTGAAAAAAGAATACTTTCTCCTTTCTTTATTGGCATTTCGAGGTATCCGGGAGTAAATAAATCCTCTTGAAATTCATAACCTCTTTCTTTCTCTTCCGAATATTCGATATTATAGTACCAATCGGGATTTTCTACAAATTCATTCTTTTTACTCAACTGCATGTTAAGAATTGGAAATCCATCGTATAATCTCGAAGCGATACCATTTTCGATATGATCTGTATCTGTATTAACAAATAAGTTTGCTTTACTTAGTTTATGTCTGTTTCTGAAGGCTAGAAAAGGTCTTAAACGTAATTTTGTGTCAGAGTGAGCTTCTAATAGAGTGTATTTTATAAGTATACGATCTGCATTGTGTTCCATCAGGAATTCTTTCTTGAGGACTACACCTCCTACACGATACACCAGAGTTGGTGTCGGCTCAAACTCAAAGTCAATAATATATTTGTGCCCACGAGGATTATATATACCTCCTGGATACTGATGTATCCCCAAATTGAATGACTTATCGTGCTGTATCACTGTTTCATCCAAAGACGACAGCAATACATAACTTTCGCCATTGAATTTCTCAATGGGACAAACTAATAGACCGTGGTATTTACGAGTATTACAACCTACGATAGTTGTACTCATATAAGCACCTGCTCTGTTAGTACTCAAAATCTCTCGATGCAATGAATATTGTAGATTAACTAATTCATCTTTATTAAAATTAAGATAGCTCATAGTATATAATAGTGTTTTGTTTAGTAATGCGAAATGACAAAAAGTAAACACATCCTAAATTTAAGAATTTTCTTAATTAAAATCTTAAAATCTAGAATGTTTTATAACATTTTATCGAAATGTACATAACCTATATCAAGACCAAAAAAATTCAGCCTCAAACAATCTTGAGCAAATTGATTACTCTAGTTAATTATAACACTTCAAATATCATTATTGTTTTTGCAAACGTCGTCTGAATTCTGTACAAATTATAGCAGTTGCAATTGCTACATTTAAAGACTCGGATGTTTCTCTGTCTTGGGGATAATTGGGGATGAAAAGTTTGTTTGTAATAAGTGTTTCTATCTCTGCGCTGATACCATTGCCCTCATTTCCCATGACAATAATACCCGTTTGTGTTAATTCTTGTTCGTACATATTATCACCATCCAAAAAAGTGCCGTAAAGAGAGATTCCTTCTGTATTTTTCAAATATGCATATAAATCTACATAATGGACTTTAACTCTCGCTAAAGCTCCCATAGTAGCTTGTACAACCTTAGGATTATAAATATCAACAGTATCAGTAGAGCATATTATATTTTCAATGCCATACCAATCGGCCAATCTTATTATCGTACCAAAATTTCCGGGATCTTGAATACAATCTAAAGCTAAACTTAACTGTTCTTTCAAATCTTCTTTATCAAGAGCATACTGTGGCTGATAAAATACAGCTAAAGCTTGTTGTGGATTTTTTAAAAAGCTGGCTCTGGATAGTTCAGATTTGGATACCTCTATAATTTCGTCTATATTGGCTTGTTGAATAAAATTTGATTGAATAAAATCGGGAGTCGCAATTAGTAATTGACATTTCATCACGTTTAATAATTCGGCTACCATTTTATCCCCTTCCACAACAAAAGTTCCATGCTCTTCGCGAGACTTTTTATCTTTCAGAGATTGTATATATTTTATTTTATTCTTACTTAAATTCATTCAACTATGATAACCAACATTATTTAATAATTCTTTGTTAGGCAAATCTACAAAAAAGATACAATTATATCCTAAATTTGTCGTTTTTTAAACAATCAATAGTCTCTTAAGGTCACAAACCTTATTCTTACTTTGGCAAGTAAATAATTAGAGGCAGTTATAATTATAAAATGTAACAATATTATTTATTGTTATAATGTTACCTATACATACAGATAAATGAAACTCAGACCTCAGAATATAATTTTCATAATAGGCACTTTATTAATATTGGGCTATTCTTGTAGCTCTACCAAATATGTCCCCGACAACGAATATTTACTCGATGTAGCCACTGTAAAAGTGGATGCAAAAGATGTTTCGTTTTTTGATTTAGAGCCCTATGTGAAACAAAAAGCCAATTTCAAAACATTTGAAGTATTTAAGTTCCCTTTATTTATGTATAATCTATCAGGGCGAGACTCTACCAAGTGGTACAATAGAGCTTTAAAGAATGGAGGAGAACCTCCCGTTTTGTATGATAGTACACAAGTAGAGCCAACAATAGTAAACCTTGAGAGAATAATGAATAACAAAGGATATCTACAAGCAGAAGTAGCTCCTAAGGTTATACAAAAAGACAAAAAAGCAAAAGTAATATATGAAGTAAAATCCGGAGAACCTTCTAGCATCGAAAGCTATACTATAAATGTAAGTGACACAGTATTTTCTCCCGAAGTCATAGATAAATCATTTCTGTCTAACAGACGAAGAAGAGCACAATCAACCTTAGACTCTACCCAAATAAGCTTAAACAAATACTTAAGCAGAGGAAACCTCCTAAAAGAAGGAGATAGATTCGACTTAGATCTACTAGATGAAGAACGTAACCGCATCACCTCTATTTTGAAAAGAAATGGCTACATGGCTTTCAATAAAGAATATATAGGCTTTGTGGCTGATACTTTAGAGAAAAAAAACAAAGTAGATTTAGAACTTATCATTTATCCCTTTACTCAACGTATCGGCAATAACGAATCAATAGAAGTACCTCATCGCCAATACTATGTAGGTAAAATAGATATATATGTTGATTATGATCCTATTGCAGATGGTGACATAAGCAATTATAACGCCACAGATACTGTAACCAGAGGAAAATACAAGATATATTATGGCACACGAGGTAAATATATAAAGCCTTTTGTAATTTTAGATAATTGCTATATCCAACCTCAGGCATTATATAATGAGAATCAGGTTTCAATGACTTACAATTCATTGTCGCAACTACATATTCTTAAAAATGTAAATATCAAATACGAAGAATATTTAGAGAATGATTCAACCAAACTCAGATGTATTATAACCGCAGTGCCTGATAAAAGACAAGGTATATCTGCGGAAGTAGAAGGAACAAATTCAGCCGGTTTTTTTGGTGTTGGTGCTAGCTTAGGCTATGTACATCGAAACGCCTTTAAAGGCTCAGAGGTATTCAATGCTAAAATATTAGGTTCGTACGAGGCGGTTACACCTAACTTCTCGAGCTTCAAAGACAATTATTTTGAAATAGGTGGAGAAACATCACTAACATTCCCTCGGTTTCTATTTCCATTCTTAGATCACGATCTAAGGCGTAGGCTACGAGCGTCAACACAAGTAGTCTCAAGCTATACATACCAACGCCGTCCAAACTACTTTACAAGAACGGTTTTTTCTACCGGAGTAAAGTATATATGGGAAAACAGAAATAATAACACTGTACGTCACACTCTTGATCTTGTAGAGATAAGTTATGCTCATATACCTCACCTAGATCCTAGATTCGAAAATACGTTATCGCCCAATGCCAAGCTATATAGTTTTACTGATCAGTTTATACTAGCCACAGGATACACTTACTATAAAACGAATAGTATAGTTCCGGGAATCATCGCTTCAAACCGAAGAAATACCAACAGATCTACATATTCATTAAGAGCATCTATCGAGACAGCAGGTAATGCACTCGCACTGGCAGCTGCATTAGCTAACGTAAAGAAAGATCCTGAGACCGGATCGAGAAAAGTATTTGACACGTTCTTTGCTCAATATATACGTGGGAATTTTGATTATAGCAAATCGATACGTATTGATGAGAAAAATGCTTTTGCTTGGCGATTAGGTGGCGGTATAGCCTATGCGTATGGTAATAACACACAAGTGCCTTTCGAGAAACGTTTCTTCTCTGGAGGAGCTAATAGTGTAAGAGGATGGGCTGCCCGTGAATTAGGTCCCGGAGCATTTTATCGTGCTGATGCCAATTTCAATGATCAATCAGGAGACATCAGATTTGATGCAAACATTGAATACCGAAGCAAAGTATTCTGGAAACTCGAATTAGCTACGTTTCTGGATGCCGGAAATATATGGACTGTAAGAGGGAGCGATCGTCAAGAAAAAGGAGAATTTAAAGTAAATAGCTTCTACAAACAGATTGCATATGCTTGGGGAATGGGGGTAAGACTCGATCTCGAATTTGTAATCATTCGTCTCGATTGTGGGTGGAAACTATATAATCCGGCTGATATTCCTAATTATAGAATGGATGATAGTGGATATCAAGTAGTAGATGGTTATCAATCGAAATGGTCTATCTTAAAACCTCTTAAATTCAGGGAAAATACAGCTTGGCATATAGCTGTAGGATATCCATTCTAATGTATCAGACTTCCCTTGTGAATAAAATAATATAGGGTATTTGTTACAACTAAAACCAGTGTAATAAATAACCTATATCACTTAATTACCTATTTTTCTTCTAACAAATCAGGCCTAAGCAGTTTAGTTCTGGCTATGGCTTGCTTCAACTTCCACTCGTCTATTTTAGCTTCATGACCAGATAGTAATATATCGGGAACTTTCCAACCTTTATATTCTGCAGGGCGTGTGTAAACGGGTGGAGCGAGTAGATTATCTTGAAATGAATCGGATAAAGCCGATTGCTCATCGCCGATAGCCCCCGGAATTAACCGAACTATTGCATCCGTTATGATAGCTGCAGCAAGTTCGCCTCCAGTAAGGACATAGTCTCCTATTGAGATTTCTTTAGTTATGAGGTATTCTCTGATTCTATAATCTATACCTTTATAATGACCACAAAGGATAATTATATTTTCGAAAGACGACATTCTATTTGCCATCTTCTGATCGAAGCGCTCACCATCGGGCGATGTAAAGATTACTTCATCATACGATCTTTGGCTTTTTAAAAGAGATATAATATTATCAATAGGTTCAATTTGCATCACCATTCCGGCTTCTCCACCAAAAGGGTAATCATCAACCCGATGATGTTTATCTGACGAATAATCACGAAGGTTATGAATTTGTATTTCGACAAGTTCTTTATCTTGTGCTCTTTTTAGGATAGAACAATTCATTGCTCCTTCGAGCATTTGTGGAAGTACGGTTATAATGTCTACTCTCATTCTTGTATCTGTAATGTTAGAGGGATTGAGCCCAATCTCTTTTCATAAGACAAAAATAATCAAAAATAAACGATTATACGCTATATGTAATTGGAGTGTATTCGTACAAAGGGCTTCGACCCTCAGTATTGGTTCGTCGTAAGTTAGTGTGTATATATTTTATTAAATATCAATTACTGGGATTTACCCTTAATTTTACCCATCATTTTATTGAGACGAAGTCTTATTACACCATAAAAAGCTTCTCCGAAAATGCCTGCATTCATTTTCGATTCGCCTAAAACACGATTGACAAAAATAATAGATACTTCTTTCAACTTAAAGCCTAAAGTATAAGCAGTGTATTTCATTTCAATCTGGAAAGCATATCCTTTAAATCGAATTTTATCTAAGTCTATAAACTCTAATACATTTCTCTTATAGCAAACAAAACCTGCTGTCGCATCATGTATATCCATTCCAGTCACCAGTTTTACATACTTCGATGCATAAAACGACATGATAACCCTTCCCATAGGCCAATTTACGACATTAACTCCGGTAGAATATCGTGAACCGATTGCCATCTCTGCACCATCTATCGCACACGCATTATAGAGATGTATCAAATCATTCGGGTCGTGCGAAAAATCAGCATCCATTTCAAAAACGTACTGATAATCGCGAGCCAAAGCCCATTTAAAACCTGCAATATAGGCAGTACCCAACCCTTGCTTACCCTTTCGTTCGAGTAAGAATAACAAATCAGAATACTTTTCCTGCAATCGCTTAACAATAGCAGCCGTACCATCAGGAGAACCGTCATCGACTACCAGAATATGAAAAGATTTCGAAAGAGAAAACACCGTTTCGATCATTTTTTCGATATTCTCTTTTTCGTTATACGTTGGAATAATAACAATAGAATCCGACATCACATTATATTTTTACCCAAAATTAGCTATTCCATAATTCAGTTTATGCATAGATTCTCCGATTTTTAAACATTTTTCATCAAAAAGTTGTGATTTCTCTTTTATTCACATCTATATTGCTGCTATCTTCAATTATTATTACCTTTGTAGGCATAAAACAACTCTATTTTGGAATCGATTTCTCCTCTCCATCTTTTCGATGGACATAAAAGCATAAAAGCGATATCAAGCACCCTAAATAAAGACAAAAACTTACATATAAAAGGCTTACTTGGCTCTTCATGGTCAGTTTTTGTGTCAGCTTTATTCAATCAAAAAAAGGGGCAATATCTATACATATTAGATGATCTTGAGACGGCCGGATATTTTTATCACGACCTCAATCAGCTATTAGGATCAAAAGATGTACTTTTTTTCCCTTCTGCATACAAAAGGGCAATTAAGTATGGACAATCTGATCCAGCAAATGCCATACTCAGAACCGAAGTTTTGAGCCGATTGCAAGGAGAAAATACGCCACTTATTATAGTTACGTATCCCGAAGCTATAGCTGAGAAGGTAGTATCGAAAGATACGCTTAAAGAAAATACTTTGCGAATTGCAGTAGGTGAGAAAATCGATTCGGCATTCGTTTCAGAAGTTCTCGATTCCTATGGTTTCGAATACACTGAATATGTATATGAACCCGGCCAGTATGCAATTAGAGGAAGTATTCTCGACGTTTTTTCGTACTCCAGCGAATACCCTTTTCGCATTGATTTCTTTGGAGACGAAGTAGAGACCATACGACGTTTTGATATCGAAAGTCAATTATCAAAAGAACAACTGACATCTATACAAGTTATACCCGAAATGTCTAAAGCCAGCCAGCTTCAAGACTCGTTATTGAGCCTTCTACCTGCTGAGACGGTGATCGGATTTAAGGATTATTCTTGGATACAAGGACGCCTAAATTCGATATATGAAGACAGTGCTATATTAGACAACCCCGAATACGAAGCCGATGTCCAATCGAAATTAATATCCGAGCCACTCTTTACAAGCGAACTTGTGAAGTTTAAGCAAATGCAATTCGGAAATACTTGCTCTGGAGTTCCCGATGCTTCTTTTGAATATAATACTGCATTACAACCTATTTACCATAAAAATTTCGATTTAGTCAGCAAAAGTTTGCACGAATTTATAGCACAAGGATATACAATCTATATTCTGAGCGATAGCATGAAGCAAATAGAGCGTCTGAAAACAATTTTTGAAGACCGGGGCGATAAGATACCATTGGTACCTATAAACAAAACCTTACATGAAGGTTTTTACGACCAGACTCTAAAGATATGTTGTTTTACCGATCATCAGATATTCGATCGTTTCCATAAATACAACCTAAAATCAGACAATGCTCGTACCGGTAAGATTGCATTAAGCCTAAAGGAATTAAAGCAATTGCAGGTTGGCGATTTTGTTGTTCATAACGATCATGGAGTCGGTAAATTCGGAGGACTTGTAAGACTCATTGTAAACGAGAAGCTACAAGAACATATCAAAATATCGTATCTGAATAATGATGCCATATTTGTTCCTATCCATTCTTTATACAAGATCTCTAAATATCGAGGAAAAGATGGAGAACCTCCACGCCTAAACAAATTAGGCTCGGGAGCATGGCAAAAGATGAAGGAAAACACGAAAAAACGTCTTAAAGACATTGCTCGTGATCTAATTGTCCTTTATTCGAAACGTAATGAAGAAGAAGGCTTCAAGTTTTCTCCTGATACCTTTATGCAAACCGAGTTGGAAGCTTCGTTTGTATACGAAGATACTCCCGACCAGATAACTGCTACGGCTGATGTAAAAAAAGACATGGAAAACCATCGTCCTATGGACAGACTTATCTGTGGGGACGTAGGTTTTGGGAAAACAGAGGTTGCTATCAGAGCAGCTTTTAAAGCTGTTGCTGATAACAAGCAAGTAGCAGTTCTTGTGCCTACTACAGTATTAGCAACTCAACATTTCCATACTTTCAGAGATCGCTTAAAAGATTTTCCTTGTAAGGTAGATTACATAAGCAGGGCACGTAAACCGGCAGCTGTAAAAGAATTGCTGGATAAACTTAAAAAAGGCGAAATAGACATACTTATCGGTACACACCGTATTGTCAATAAAGATATTCAATTCAAAGATTTAGGATTGCTAATCATAGATGAAGAGCAAAAATTTGGAGTATCTGTTAAAGAGAAACTAAAACAGATGAAGTCTAATGTTGATACATTGACTATGACTGCAACACCTATCCCCAGAACGCTTCAATTCTCATTGATGGGTGCTCGCGACCTTTCCACTATAACAACTCCCCCACCCAACCGATACCCTACTCAAACGGAAGTACATACTTTCGATGCTCAAATCATAGCAGAAGCTATCAACTTTGAAATGAGTAGAAATGGACAGGTGTTTTTCTTGAATAATAGAATCAACAATCTTCCCGAAATAGAAGCAACTATCCGCAAAGGCGTTCCCGATGCACGTATTGCAGTTGCACACGGGCAAATGCCTCCTGCTAAACTAGAGGAAATAATCACTGACTTTGTAGATTATGAGTTTGATGTACTGATTGCAACATCTATCATAGAATCGGGTATAGATATACCTAATGCCAATACGATAATAATAAATAATGCTCAACGATTTGGTCTGAGCGATTTACACCAATTGCGTGGACGTGTTGGTCGAGGTAATCGCAAAGCTTTTTGTTACCTGCTCGCTCCTCCATTGGATAGCTTAACTATTGAGGCTAAGCGAAGATTACAAGCAATAGAGAACTTTGCTGAATTGGGTAGTGGAATACATATCGCTATGCAAGATTTGGACATAAGAGGTGCAGGAAATCTTTTAGGTGCAGAGCAAAGTGGTTTTATTGCCGACTTAGGTTACGAAGCATATCAAAAGATATTGACCGAAGCCGTTACTGAATTGAAAAATAACGAGTTTGCAGAACTATATCACGAAAGTAAAGACGGAGAGAAAAACAAAGGTGATAACTTTGTGGATGATGTGGTTATTGATAGTGATCTAGAGCTTCTGTTCCCTCCTATTTATATCCCCAACGATTCGGAGCGTATATCTATTTACAGTACTCTAAATAATTTAGAGAAAGAGGAAGAGATAACCGAGTTTGTGAAAATGCTGAAAGACCGTTTTGGTGAAATACCTCAAGAAGGTCAGGATTTAATAGGCGTAATTAGAATCCGTAGAATAGCCAAATATCTAAGTATAGAGAAAGTAATTTTGAAAAAAGGACAGATGCTATTATATCTGGTTTCGAACCCTGACTCCCTATATTATCAATCTCAAGCTTTCGATAAGTTACTGAGCTATGTACAAGGTCATCATCGAGACTGTCAATTAAGAGAGAATCACGGAAAACGATCTATTATTATCAAGCATATCGACAATGTAGAGAAAGCATACAATGTTTTGAATAATATTTATTTACAAGAATAAAAAGTGGGCAGATGTTTTGCTACATCTGCCCATTTTCTATATAAAAATCTACACATTTATAAAAGTCTATTAACTCTCTGTTTTAGTATCCTTCTGTAACTTATATGAAATAGGAAGCGTATAATACACTTCTACATCTTTCCCATTTTGTTTTCCGGGTGTCCAAGTAGGCATTTCTCGAACAACTCTCATAGCTTCTTCATCGCATTGGGTGTCCAGACTCCTTAGCACTGTAACATCCTTTACTTCTCCCTTTTTAGATACCACAAAGCGAAGCACTACCCTTCCTTCCACTTTGTCTTTTGCTGCTTGTTCTGGATATTTTAGATTCGCATTTATATACTCTAACAAAGCTCTAGGTCCTCCCGGATACTCAGGCATTACTTCAACTGCTGTATAAACCGTCTCCTTCTGTTGAGGCATATCATAACTTTGACTTGAAACCGTTTCTGCAGCAAGGTGTTCCTCTTCTGTATTTTCAATTTGTTTAGAGAATGTATTTTGAGCATTTCCTAAAAGCATTAGTGCTATAATCGGAAAAGCCAGTAAATACTTGCAGGACATAAGTCCTGAGGTTCTTTTTTTATTAATCATAGTAATACGTTTTTTTAATTGTGAAACATTGAAATTGTTAACAATCTGTATAGTAGCGTTAGGTTTTATGACTTGTAATAAGAGATACTGATATTTTTTCGCCTCTACACCTTTTTCCAAAACTCCTTTATCAGCAAGATATTCGAGGTTTATTTTAATTTCTCTTTTTAATAACCATGCAATAGGGTTCCACCAAAATAAAATACAAAACAATTCACTCAATAGTATATCAAAAGAATGATATTGATCAACATGCTCCTCTTCGTGAGCCATCATTACTTCCAAATCTTCTTCTTTCAGACCATTATTCGATACAAATATCCAATTGAAGAATGAGAAAGGAGCCATTGGTTTATCTAGTTTTATAATCTTATAGTTAAGACTATTACTAGATCTATTCTTCCATCGAAGCTTTAATATGCCTGACATTTGTATTAAAAATCGGGAAAGCATTATTACTATTCCACCTATAATTCCAAATATTAATAGTTCGGTTAATCCCAAACTAAACCCACTTGCAGTTGCAGTATCAGAAGCATTATTGGTTATCTCTACTTGAGGTAGTATTGCCTGATAAATAGCAATATCATTGACTGACGAAATATTCAATTTACAGAAAGGATATACTAAAGAAAACAATATGATGAATAGTAAATAAAATCGTTTCGTCTTATTAAAAGTATCATTCCTAAAGCACAATGCATATAATCCACATAACAGAATCATAGCCAAAGATGCCTTGATTACATATGATATAATTAAACTTGCCATAGTGTAATAGTTTTATTATTGATCTTTTTTACCCTCTTCTATCATCCGAATTATTTCTTCCAAATCCGAAGAAGATATTTTTTCCTCTTTAGCAAAGAAGGATACAAGCTCTTTGTATGAATTCTCAAAATAGCTTTTTACAACCCCTGACATAAATACTTTCTTATATTCGTCCTCTTCAACCCGAGGAGAATAAACATAAACGTTAGCATATTTCTTAGAGTTCAAATATCCTTTTTGCTCCAGATTACGAACTATAGATGCCACAGTAGTATAAGGAGGCTTAGGTTCTTTCATTTCATTTACAATATCCTTGACAACGCATTCTTTTAATTGCCAGATATGTAACATTACAACTTCTTCCTGATAAGTTAACTTCTCCATACTATTATTTTATTTAAGTAAATCTACTATTTTTTCGTAAATATACGTATATCTTTTATATGAGCAAGGAAAATGAATAAAAAAACAAGAATTCTTATTTTTTTATTTTATCTAGAATATATCTTTTTGTAGGATAAATAGATTGAAGAATTTTGTAAGCTTCAGCTTTTTCCTCAGTAGTAGCTTCCGAGTAAATATTAATAAGCTCATCGAGCTTAGTGTCTCCATAAAAAGAGAGAATAGCCGAGGCAGGTCGGGCTTTATAGATAGTTTGCAGATCGGGAACAGTAGCAATAACGCCTGCACGACCACGGGCAGGGTTTGCTGCCATTTCATCTAAACCTTTACGATGATAATTATACCACATGGAATGAAATACCGAAGAACTCTCTTCTGTTAAAGCCAAAGCTATGGCATATCTGTTACGATCTCCACCAAAAGGAGCCCATCCTTTAGCATTCAGCGACTGAGCAGCATTTACAATTTCCATTGCCTTCTCAAAATAGGGTCTACCTCCTTGTAAAGTAAAAGAATCAAAATCGAGTCCCAGAATTATATAAGTATAATACGAAATTATAGCTACCAGATTATTATTTACGTTGCTCTCTATGTATTCAAGATTTTCACCTAATAAATAACTGAACTCAAACTCTGTATCACGAAAGTTAAAGAGCTGTGTATTATAAGTCGCATTGTAAACGGGACGATTAGCTATTATCTGAATCTCGCCCTTATATGAATTTTCTTGAGGAATTTCACTTAGTGTAATCAATATACTTCCTTCAATTAGTTCATTCGATGCAAAAGTTGCATCCGTCCATTTGCGGTCATTTATTAATTGATTTAGAGACTCTTCTATTTTAGTAAATATGCTTTTGTCTGTCGCTTGAATTTGATTACTATTGACCGTCACTTTCAGATTTAGCTCTTGTGCTTCAACAATGCTAAAACCTAATATAATGATAGAAAATATACATATAAATATTTTTTTCATCTAATAATAATGTCATATAATTATTACTGTACTGCTAAGCAATAACTGGTTGTACGTATAATGCTAAAAGCAATCAAAAAGCTGAAATCTTAATGCAACCCATAAGTAATAGATAGAACTTTAAACTCTGTTCTTCTATTTATTTGATCAGCAATCTCTTGTTGCTCCGGAGGTAAAGCTAATATAAACTCCTCTGTCAATACATCGCCAACAGTCAGAAAATCATACTTCTTCACAATATTTTTAGTAACAACTTTTGGCTGTAATTTACCATAGCCGGCAACAGTTAAACGATCTTTAGATATTCGGTGTGCAATCAAATAATCTACCACTGATTGTGCTCTACGCTGAGATAACCGTTGATTATATTCTTGCGTACCTTTTCTATCAGTATGTGCTGATAACTCAATAGTTACATTCGGGTTTATTTCAAGAAGCTCGATAAGATCATCCAATTCTTTTTTAGACTCTTCTCGCAAGGCTGCCTTATCAAAATCATAGAATATATTTTCAAGAACAGCCGGCTTATTGATTGCATACATGACAAAATCAACATAATATATAGAGTCCTTCTCTGTTTCCACAGTTCGTAAACTCATTTTAGTATTCAGATAGCCCTCTGCACTAGCTAAAAATACATAATTGACACCTCTTTCTATATCCAAACGATATGTTCCATTAGGCTTCCCTCCAAATTTCTCGTTTGTGCCATTATTACCTACCACTCTAATGATAGGTCGGGGTACAAACTCATCATCTTTGTCAACCACAAACCCTTCTACTGCTACTCTTACAATCGGATATTCAAAAGAATAAATATGATCCAATCCTTTACCATCACCTCTATTGGAGCTGAAAAAACCGGCTTCTTTATCACCCTCAAAGGTAAGCCCAAAATCATCTGCTTGCGAATTCAAGGCAGAACCCATATTTTCGATTCTCCAAGCCTTTGTCTTATTATTTAAAGTCGCTTTGAAGATATCCAAACCACCCATTCCCGGATGTCCGTCTGACGAAAAATAAAATGTAGAATCAGTTCTTACATAAGGAAACATCTCATCTCCTGAAGTGTTTATATCTGGTCCTAGATTTTCTATATAACTAATCTCGTCTCCAAACATAATAGCTCTCCAAATATCTTTACCACCATAACCACCAGGCATATCTGATACAAAATACAGAAAGTCGCCGGCAGGAGAAAGAGAAGGATGAGCGTACATAGACATGGTGTCTGTCATAAGAGCTAGCTTTTCGCCCTTACCAAAAGCCCCATCGGCACGTTGTGCCTTATGAATTACAGCAGTAGTAGACCAGTCTAGTTCTTGTTTACTAAATGTATAGTACATAACATTTCCGCTTGCCGAAAAAGCGGGCGTACCCTCGTCTGCTTCGGTATTTACAGGACCTGCCGATTCGGGCTTCATCCATTTGCCATTCTCGTCTTTACGAGCAACAAAAATATCATTATTTTTCACACCGGTAATAGAACTTTTATCCTCACCAAGTACGCCTTCTCTACTGGTACTTATATAAATAAGATCGTAATCAGGAGGCAATAACATAGGGCTAAATTCACCACGTGGAGAATTAAAGACATCCATCCGCTTCACAATATATTTAGTCGGATTTTCTTTCATCTCCGTTGCCATTTCAGCACCTTTCAATCCATTTAGAGCAAACTGATTGTCGGGCATTGTTTTCAAGAATAACTTATATTGTTCTATAGCTTGTTTGTATTTACCATCTTTATGTAGTGTGCGTGCATATTGTAGTCGGATTAAACTATCTGTTGGATTATAGCGGATAGCGTTAACATAAGCAGCACTAGCTAATGCTACATTATTAATGAGGCGAAAACTTTCTGCCTGACGATAGGCTATACGCCCTCTCAACTCCCTATTCTTAGGAGGAGTTTTTCTATATAGCTTACGGTACATAGTTGCTGCTTCAAAATATTCCCCATTTTTGAAATGACGATCTGCATCTGAAAGTTTAACCGGTTTACAGGAAAACGTAAAGATTGTCAAGCCAAAAACAACAAATAACAAATAACAGACTAAGATCCGCGATTTCACCATCCTAAATTCCATAAATAACACTAAACATTTATTTCTTATCTATAATCATTGCAACCTCTTCGTTATTACTATTTGCCCACACAACAAAGAAGACCGAGACTAGAGAATTTACAGTATACAATGACAAAGTTATAAATATAACTGATTTTCATTCTACTGGATATTCATTTTCGAATAAAAATGAGTCAAAATTACATATCAAATTATTTTAATTTTTGTAAGTCAAAGAGATAACTTATCTTTGCAGAAGATTATATATCAGAACATACTTATGAATAAATTTATTCTTTTCTGTATTTCTTTTACCCTTATTTTTGCTTCATGTAAACCCGGAAGCAATAAGGATTTCAGTAATATATCTATTTTGGTTGACGAAGCCGAAGTTATTATCAACAAATATGATAACAACGTACAAAGTGCACTCGACAGTAAAAAATATGACTATATAAAGGTTGTCTCTCAAACAGCGATGGATTCTTCGAATGTGAAGATCAATGATCTGAAAAACCTGATCATTCCTCCTCCCGCCGAAGAACTTCGTATTTCAGCTATAGCATACATCAAATCGTTGCAAAAGATTATAAATGCACAGGAGATGTACACAACAATAACTGACACAACATCGACTAGTACAGCCAAAAATCTCGATTCTAATTTCTTAGAAACAGTAGAGCACGCTAAAAGAATGCGTGATACATATATAGCAAAATTAAATGCTCTGACTAACTAATTTTATAAATAAAAAACAATGAAAAAATTATTATTACTGCTTTTACCATTATCTGTTATTTTTACATCTTGCGAACAAAAAGTAGATCCTGTAGCATATAATGACAATTTGGTGAAATATTCGGAAGATGCAGAAAAACGTCTGGAAGTTCTAGATGGCAAAATTGATGCATTTTTTGATAGTGAAGAATTCTCTGCTGATCAATTTACTCTATTGAGTGAATCTATGAAAGAAGTAAAAGATAGCATCCAAAGTGACTTGGATAAAATCAAACTTTTGGAAAAACCTTCGGGAGCCGAAGCATTTGCAAATACAACTGTAGCATATGTAGAATCATTATTAAATCAGGTAAATACATATAATGAGCAATATGCAAAATTATCGAATGAAAATACGGATGAGGAACTAATGAAGATGGACGAAGCCATCAACAAAACATTAGAAGATACTGATGTAAAATTGGATGAAATGATTAAAGCTCAAACAGCATTTGCAAAAGCAAATAACATGGAACTTACACTACAAGTTCCTACATCTTCCAATACTGTACAATAAAAGACTTAAATATTTTATACCTTTGAGCACAGATTTGAAATTCAAATCTGTGCTTTTTTTAATTTTATACACCGTGATAAAGAACAAACAAATAATAAATGACCCTGTTTTTGGCTTTATAACCATTCCAAATGAGTTTATATCCCAAATTATAAATCATCCATATTTGCAACGGCTCAGCAGAATTAAACAACTGGGTATGGCTTCTTTTGCCTATCCCGGTGCACAACATACTCGTTTTCATCACACATTGGGAGCCATGTACCTTATGCAGGAGGTTATAAATAACCTAAGATCAAAAGGCAATGAAATAACCAAGGAGGAAGAAAACGGAGCTTTAGCATGTATACTTCTACATGATGTAGGACATGGACCTTTTTCACATGTATTGGAGCACACAATTGTCAATGGAATTTACCACGAAGAAATATCTCTTCGGTTGATGCAAAAACTGAATGAAGAACTAAAAGGCGAACTTAATACTTGTATTGCTATATTCAAAAACGAATATCCAAAAGAATTTTTACACCAGTTGGTAAGCGGACAATTGGATGTTGACAGACTTGATTATTTGCGTCGTGATTGTTTTTTTACTGGTGTAAATGAGGGCAATATAGGTTCGGAACGAATAATCCAGATTCTTGATGTTCGCAACAATCAACTTGTAGTAGAATCCAAAGGAGTATATTCTATCGAGAACTTTCTTTTATCGAGGAGGTTAATGTATTGGCAGGTGTATCACCACAAGACAGCTATTGGAGCTGAGAATGTATTAATCAGCACATTGAAAAGAGCAAAGGAACTAACAAACCAAGGCATCGAACTTTTCGCTTCCCCTTCTTTAAGCTATTTTCTAACAAAAAATATAGCGAAAGAGAGTTTCGGAGACGAAGCTATTGAGCATTTCGTAAATCTAGATGATTCTGACATATGGTGTGCACTCAAAGTTTGGACTAATTCCGACGATTTTCTGCTTTCTACATTAAGTCATGCCTTTGTAAATAGAGACTTGTTTAAAACTGAAATATTAGCAGAACCAGCATCAAAAGACCATATAAATACATATATAAAAAAATATATGAATAAATGGAATCTATCAGCAAACGAAGCTGAGTATTTTCTATCATCGCGAACTGTCACAACAGACATGTACAATCTGAAAGACAACAGTATAGATATACTCTATAAAAATGGAGAAATCAAGAGCATCTCCGATGCCTCTGATTTACTCAACATACAACTTCTTTCGAAAAAGGCAGAGAAGTATTATTTCTCTTATCTAAATATATAACTTTGTGAAATAAGACCTCTAATTTTATTATTGCTTTGGCTAATAAAATAACTAAAGACAATTATAAAAAAGGCAAATTGTACACTACTTAAAACAAGAGTTAATTAATGATCCAAAAATATCCTTCCGTATTATTAGAAAATGCGGTAAATGAATTTGCCAAATTACCGGGCGTAGGTCGAAAAACGGCACTTAGACTTGTACTGCATATGCTTCGACAAGACAATAAGAGTGTCGAAAATTTCTCGTCAGCCATTTTAACTCTAAAAAATGAAGTGAAGTACTGCAAGTCATGCTACAATATTTCGGATGCCGATATTTGCCCAATCTGTGCAAATCCTGGGCGAGAGAAATCGATTGTATGTGTTGTAGAAAACATCAAAGAAGTAATGGCAATAGAAAACACTTCTCAGTTTAAAGGTTTATATCATGTATTAGGGGGAATTATATCGCCGATTGATGGTATTGGCCCCGGAGATCTTCAAATAGAAAGCCTTGTAAAACGTGTATCCGAAGGACATATTAATGAAATAATATTAGCGTTGAGCACAACCATGGAAGGTGATACAACCAATTTTTATATTTATAAAAAACTAGCTCCATATAATATCAAAATATCGATGATAGCCAGAGGTATATCTATTGGCGATGAGATTGAATATGCTGACGAAGTTACACTTGGCAGATCGATTATAAACAGAATTCTTTTCAACGAATCATTCAACCTATAAAAATAGACTTTAAAATGCTTGATAAAACACATAAGCAACTAAAACTTATCTACTGGAGTTGTGTTATAATTATGTTCACAGCTTTTGTACTGGACGTATTATATACAAGTAAATATACGCTGCCAATCGAAAACACTGGACTGGAACGATGGGGAATAATTATCACTCTTGGAGGGATATTTGCATCTTTGAAATTGCTCCATCCCCGATTGAGTGAAAGTGATAGAACAGACACAGAGACGGCGTTAAAAAAATATTTCACAAAATATATTACTCGTCTGGCTGCTTTGAATGCGATTTCGATATTTAATCTGATTTGTTTGAATCTGACAGCTATCGAAAATTTCAGATACTTGGCTTTCCTTAGTATATTTGCATTGCTTCTGTGTGCTCCTAGTAAGACACATATAGAGAATGAGACTAACATACAAGAATAAAAAAGAGAGCTATAAACAACTTAACAATAAAGCAGTATCTGATTTACTGCAATTAAATATAGGACAAAATTATGATTATTGCTGTTGACTTTGACGGAACAATTGTTGAACACGAATACCCTAGATTGGGAGCTCCCATACCATTCGCGATAGATACTTTATTGAAGCTTCAAAAAGATGGCCATGTACTCATCTTGTGGACAGTAAGAGACGGTGCTCTCCTACAAGAAGCTATTGATTATTGTGCTAAAAAAGGATTGACCTTCTTTGCTGCCAATAAAAACTATCCGGAAGAAGACCCTACGAGAGCGTCTCGAAAATTAACAGCCGAACTGTTTATTGATGACCGTAACGTTGGAGGATTACCAGATTGGGGAGTGATTTACAATGCAGTAAAAGCTGCCGAGCGTGGAGAGTTTTCTTTTGAACGCATTATGATGTCTGCCGGAGAAAATCAACAAAGAAGACGTCGCAAGAAAAACTTTTTTATCCGCTTGGGTGAAATGTTCGAACGCGATGGTTATTGACCCGAAGACACCCATAAAATGAAATTGTCTATTATCATTGTTAATTACAATGTAAAATATTTTTTAGAGCAATGTTTGAAGTCTATCTTGGCTTCAAACATTGCTTTTAATTATGAAATATTTATAGTAGACAATAACTCAACCGACGGCTCTATTGAATATTTGAAAGGTAAATTTCCACAATCGAACATTCACTTCATTGAGAATAAAACAAATCCGGGATTTGCGAAAGCAAATAATCAAGCCATAAAATTAGCCGAAGGAGAATACATCCTACTATTGAATCCCGATACTATTGTAGGTGAAAATGTTCTGTCTAATGTTTGCCGATTTATGGATTCCGAACCTCAATCGGGAGCCGTAGGGGTAAAAATGATAGATGGATCGGGACAGTTTCTGCCTGAATCCAAAAGAGGCTTCCCCACCCCATGGGCTTCCTTTTGTAAAATATTTGGTCTGGCTTCAATATTTCCAAAGTCCGTTTTTTGGGGAGGATATAATTTGCTATATTTGGATGAAGATAGCATACATCAAGTTCCAATATTGGCAGGAGCTTTTATGATGATACGAAAAGAGGCTTTAGACAAAGCCGGATTATTGGATGAAGCTTTCTTTATGTACGGAGAGGATATTGACCTATCGTACCGAATAGAGCTAGCAGGCTATAAAAATTACTATCTGCCCGAACGTATTATACATTATAAAGGCAAGAGCACTAATAAAAACGATTCGAAATACACGAATGCTTTTTATGGAGCAATGCAGATATTTTACAGTAAATATTATCCTCATGATAAACTGTTTTCAATATTTGTTTCGACTGGTATAAAAACTAAGGTAATGATAGAGCAGCTAGCAGGAAAACTAAAAGTATCGAAACCGAAAAAAAATATTTCCGAAGATAATATTGTCACATTTAATACAAACGATCTCAGTTACGAAGAGATAATTAATAAAATGGACAGTAATCAAAATAAAAGCATAGAATACAGAATAGAGTAAACAATAATAAAATCTTATACCCAAAATTCCAAAATCAGGAATTTTAAATAATCTAGTACACCATTCACCAAACAATATACAACTATGTTTCTTGAAAATGATATACTTAAACTTCGTTCACTAGAGCCTGAAGATTTGGACATTCTTTACAAATGGGAAAACAACACCAACCTTTGGGTGCATGGCAATACATTAACCCCTTACTCTAAACTTGCTCTAAGGCAATATATATCAGAAACACAACAACAAGATATATATGAGGCTAAACAACTTCGGTTTATGATAGAACTGAAAGCTACTAATACAGCTATTGGTACCATCGATTTATATGAATTTGATTTTCATCATAGCAGAGCAGGGATAGGAATCCTTATTGATGAAAATTACAGAAATAACAGTTATGCATTGCAAACTCTTGATTTAATCAAGGAATATGTATTTGCTTTTTTACACATAAAACAAATATTTGCCTACATAACTACCGACAATCCTCAAAGTATACGACTATTCGAGAAAGCAGGTTATAAACGTGCCGGTGAGTTAGTAGATTGGGTACATTACGATTCTATTTACAAGAATGTTTATATCTATCAACTCATAAGATCATAGACTATTATAAAATGATGGCATAATAACTATTCTACTCATAGCAAAACAATAAAAAGGTCTGAGACCTAAATTATAGAAAGAAGATGAAAGAAGATATACTAAAAGCCTGCGAGATAATGAATGCAGGAGGTATTATACTATACCCCACTGATACTATCTGGGGAATTGGATGCGATGCAACCAATGAAGATGCAGTACGCAAAGTGTACGAACTAAAAAAACGTTCGGACAGCAAATCGATGATTGTACTTATAGATGTTCCTGTAAAATTAGAATACTATCTGGACGAAGTACCCGACATGGCTTGGGATTTAATTGAAATCTCAGAGAAACCACTCACCATCATTTATGATAAGGCCCGCTATGTAGCTCCCAATTTAATAGCCGAAGATGGAACTTTGGCAATACGAGTTACTCAGGAAAAATTCTCACAAGAACTATGCAAACGATTCCGAAAAGCCATTGTATCTACATCTGCAAATGTGAGTGGAGAAGCATCTCCTCAGAATTTTTCACAAATATCGGATGTCATCAAAGATGGGGTTGATTATATTGTAGGTTTCCGACAAGAAGAAACCTCTAATCCAAAACCTTCAAGCATTATTAAATTAGGTTTAGGAGGAGAAATTAAAGTAATTAGAGAATAATACCATTTTATTAAAGGCATGGGCAAAATTTACGAAAACCAAACTATTACACAAGAAGCATTTCTTGAAGCAGGAATGTACGGCATTGAATATTTCGAATGTACTATTGAAAGATGTAATCTGTTCGAGCAAGAATTAAACGACTGCATCTTTTTTAATTGTATCTTCAAGAATTGCGACTTGTCTATGTGCAAACTGACAAACACTCAAATGAATGATATTAAATTTGAGAATTGTAAAATAATGGGAGTCGATTTTAGCCGTTGTCCTGGATTTCTGTTTGAAGTAAATTTTGTGGATTGCATTCTCGATTTTTGCTCGTTTGAGAAACTTAAGATGGCAAATACATCCTTTCGGAAGTGTTCTATGAAGGGAGTTGATCTGGTAGGAACTCAACTACAAAATACCCTTTTCGATCAAGTTAATCTTGAAGAAGCTACATTTTCAAATACCAATCTAAAAGAGGCCAACTTAAGTACTGCTTACAATTTTATAATAAGTCCTACGCAGAACAATATAAAAAAAGCTGTATTTTCTGAAAACAATCTATCGGGGCTGCTTCATGAGTTTAGCATTTCTATTGTTTAGATAAATATAGAAAAAGGAAGACATAGTACAGAACCTAAACTTAAAAATCGCACTAAAAACAACCGGATAGTAATTTAGAAAGAAAAGTATTCAACCCAATAAAAGAACATATTATGGCAAAGAATATAATGAATCCTAAGGTTGATATTTTTTTAAGTGAAGCCACAAAATGGCAGGCAGAGTTCGAAAGATTGAGAACCATCATTCTTGATTGCCATCTGACCGAAGAATTGAAATGGGGAAAGCCTTGTTACTTATTTGAGAATCGAAACATCGCATTAATACACGGGTTTAAAGAATATTGTGCGATTCTATTTTTCAAAGGTTCTCTATTAAAAGATCCCAATAATATTCTAGTCCAACAAACTGAGAATATTCAGGCAGCACGACAAGTTCGGTTCACCAATATTCAAGAAATAGTTAACATAGAACCAATCCTGAAAGCCTATATCTATGAAGCTATTGATATTGAAAAGTCTGGTTTGGAAGTAAATTTCAAGAAGAATACTGAATTTAAGATTCCTGAGGAATTTCAAAAGAAATTAGATGAGATACCAGCCTTAAAAACGGCTTTTGAATCATTAAGCCCGGGACGTCAAAGAGCCTACATCCTGTATTTTTCTACAGCCAAACAAATAAAAACCCGAGAATTGAGGGTAGAGAAATACACACAACAAATTCTCGATGGTAAGGGATTAAATGATTAATAATCCTACATGACTCAGCATTCAAGAAAAAATGGAATAAGATCCTGTAAAATTGCAATAGAATATAACAATATATTAGCTTCTGCATATTTTCCGAATTTGATTGTTTAAAAGCTTCTTTCTTTGTATTCTTATTTGTAAATTTGAGGTTCATAAGATTTATAGGTATGTCAGAGAAAAGCACTTTTAACAGTTTTATAGCCTGGAAGAACAGGAATGTCAAAGAACAGCACTTTATTATTTTTCTAAGTTTTCTTGTTGGTATACTTACTTCTGCCGCTGCGCTTATACTTAAAACAATAATTCATTTTATACAACACGTTCTTACTGACAATTTCACTGATTCACATGTCAATTTTTTATATCTGATTTATCCCGTAGCAGGTATTCTCATCGCTGGACTTTTTGTAAAATATGTGGTAAGAGATGATATTAGTCATGGAGTAACTAAAATTCTCTATGCCATATCGCAACGCAAAAGTTATATAAAAGCTCATAATATGTACACCTCTATCCTCGCCAGTTCTGTAACGATTGGTTTCGGGGGATCAGTAGGAGCCGAGGCACCTATTGTACTGACAGGTGCAGCTATTGGTTCAAACTTAGGTCGTGCTTTCAAAATAGAACAACGTCATTTAATGCTACTTATAGGCTGCGGAGCTGCCGGAGCCATTGCAGGTATCTTTAAAGCACCCATTGCAGGTTTAGTTTTTGTTATCGAAGTATTGATGCTCGATTTAACAATGACTACCGTACTTCCTTTATTGATAACATCTGTTACTGCTGCTACCTTTGCTTATATGACTACTGGCACAGGAGCAATGTTCAGATATGCTTATGTCGAAATATTTCATCTAGAACGCATACCTTATGTAATTCTTTTAGGTATATTTTGCGGACTTGTTTCCTTATACTTCACAAGAGCAATGAATGCCATCGAAAATGTATTTCGCAAACTCAACTATTGGCAGAAATTCGCACTTGGAGCAAGCTTATTAAGTGTGCTTATTTTCCTTTTTCCTCCTTTCTATGGTGAAGGTTACGACACAATAGATTCTTTATTAAGCGGACTAAAAGACAATGAATCTATTATGAATGGTAGTTTATTCTATCCTTTGAAAAATTCATCTTGGGGAATTGTCGGACTATTAGTTTCCTTACTTATATTTAAAGTATTTGCATCTAGTGCAACCAATGGAGGTGGTGGTACCGGTGGTATTTTTGCACCTTCGTTATTCCTTGGTTGTATAGCAGGCTTTGTATTTGCATATATCCTTAACCAACTTCATCTATCACCATTTCTTCCTCACGAAAATTTCGCACTTATGGGTATGGCAGGAGTTATGGCTGGGGTTATGCATGCACCTTTAACTGGAACATTCCTTATCGCGGAATTAACTGGTGGATATGAATTATTACTTCCTCTTTTAATCGTTTCTACGATCTCATATGCCACAATCAAATTATTTGAACCTCATAGTATATACGCTATGCGATTGGCTAAAAAAGGCGAGTTGATAACTCATCAAAAAGACAAGGCTGTCTTAACACTTATGGATTTGAAATCGCTGATAGAACACAACTTTCAAGCCGTGAATCCAGACATGACTTTGGGTGATATGGTAAAGGTAATTACTCAATCATCGCGAAATATTTTTCCGGTAGTAGATAATGATGGAAAACTTAGTGGAGTTGTATTAATAGACAATATACGGAACATTATGTTCCGACCCGAGTTATACGATAAGTTTAAGATTACCCGCTTTTTGGTGTCTCCTCCTGCGGTTATTAGCATCAATATGCACATGGAGGAAATCATGTCTCTATTCGATAAAACAAAAGCTTGGAATCTACCTGTTATTGATGAGAATGGCAAATATTTGGGATTTGTATCCAAATCGAGCATCTTGAATAACTATCGTAAGGTGTTAGTTGATAATTTCTCTGAACGCGATTAAGGTCACCAACTTTTTTATTGCTTAGGTAGCAGGGCAATAGAAGCCTGTCATAAATTAAGATATAAAAGATATTTACGAAATATTAATGGATAAAAAAGATTTACGAATCGTCTTTATGGGTACACCAGACTTTGCTGTGGCAAGTTTGCGTGTATTGGTTGAGAATAACTATAATGTAGTAGGAGTTATAACCATGCCCGACAAACCAAGTGGCAGAGGGCATAAAATACAACATTCGGCTGTAAAACAATATGCATTAGAGCAGAACCTACCTATTCTTCAACCCGAAAAGCTAAAGAACGAAAACTTTATAGAAGAACTAAAGGCTTTAAAAGCCGATCTTCAAATTGTAGTAGCATTCAGAATGTTACCCGAGGTAATTTGGGATATGCCACGCCTTGGAACATTCAACCTACATGCCTCTTTATTGCCTCAGTACAGAGGTGCAGCACCTATTAACTGGGCAATTATCAACGGCGAAAAAGAAACTGGAGCAACTACATTCTTCTTGACACACGAAATTGATACAGGTAAGATAATAGCACAAGAACGCATTCCTATTGGAGAGTCGGACAATGTTGGAAAGATACATGACGAGCTAATGAATATGGGTGCAAAACTTGTACAAAAGACTGTTGACTTACTTCTCGAAGATAAAGTAGACGCTATCCCTCAAGAGCAATTCTTCAATAATGAAGCTGACCTCAAATCTGCGCCGAAGATATTTAAAGAAACATGTCGCATAGACTGGAATAAGCCTGTTGAGCAGATCTATAATCACATTAGGGGACTATCTCCCTACCCTGTTGCTTGGACTGAACTATATACTATTGGAGAAGAGCCGATAGCAGCAAAAATATATTCAGCCAATAAAATTCAGACCGAATTACAACTTCCCGTAGGTAGCATCTCTACAGATAATAAAACATATTTGCAGATAGCATGCCAGGGAGGAGCTATCGAAGTTAAAGAGATACAACTACCAGGAAAAAAGGCTATGAAAATAGATGAACTCCTTAGAGGTTACAAATTTCCCGAAGGCAGCTATTTTAAATAAGACTACATATACAAACTAATATTTGCACTATAAAAATATCAAATAATGCAGAAAGTAATCAAATCGACTGATCTGAATACAGATCTTAAAAATATATTATCGGCAATTCCTCATGATAAACTATTTATTCTAACAGATAGAAATTCAGAGGAGCTATGTTTTCATCTTATCAATAATCTGGATGAAATAAAGAATGCTGGAAAAGTAACCATAGAAGCAGGAGATAATAATAAGAATCTGGAGAGTCTTTCTACTATCTGGACATTCTTATGTAACAATGGAGCAACACGCAATTCTCTCCTTATCAATCTTGGAGGAGGAATGATTACCGATATCGGCGGATTTGCTGCCGCCTCTTTTAAACGTGGCATAAAGTGCGTAAATATACCTACTACCTTACTTGGAGCCGTAGACGCTGCTGTGGGAGGGAAAACAGGTATCAATTTCAATGGTCTAAAAAATGAGATTGGAGCTTTTGCGGCTGCCGAAACAGTATTGATAGACTCGGTATTTTTCAAATCACTTGACCATTCTAATTTCATGTCCGGTTATGCAGAAATGCTGAAACATGGACTTATCTCAAATGAATCAACTTGGGTAAAACTTCTTCAATTCGATACTCGCAATATTGACTATCAAATTCTAAAAGAATTAGTGGTTGAATCGGTAGAAGTAAAAGAAGACATTGTCGAAAAAGATCCTTTAGAAAAGAATATTCGCAAGTCTTTGAATCTTGGTCATACTATAGGACATGCTTTCGAAAGCTTATCCTATACAATGAAACAACCTATGCAACACGGTTATGCAGTAGCTTGGGGAATTGTATGTGAATTATATCTGTCTCACAAGAAATGTAATTTCCCCAAAGATAAGCTATGGCAGACCTTATCGTTCATCAAAGAGAACTATGGCACATTCTACTTTGGTTGTGACGAATATGAGGCTCTATACGAGTTAATGAAGCACGATAAGAAGAATGCTTCAGCTGATGAAATCAATTTCACTCTATTGTCTGATATAGGGCAATGCTTATTGAATCAAACAGCTACAAAAGAAGATATATTTGAGTCTATTGACTTTTTAAGAGAATCAATAGGAGCATAATATGTAGACCGATTAACTATATAAGATAATTAAAAAGGAGCTAATATAAATATTAGCTCCTTTTTCTATACTAAATAATCTAATACACAATATTATAGCCTTATAATATTGCAGAATAAATAACACTTACAACTAAAACACTTTTATAGAACACTAAACCTAAAAAACTAAACTATCAGATAAACAACTATTTAAAGAAACTAAACTATCGATTAGGAATAAATTGTATTGGAAAGAGGAATCATTTTATGATTCAAGCTGTATCCTTAGCTAAGATGCTCCCCCTGACAATAAATAGCCATTTATTGAATAAAACAGTCTATTTAGGCATCTTTTAGGTATAACACCAAAGAGGTCATAAAAGTTTAGTAAACAAAGATTTCAAATAGAAATAACGTCTTTTTAACTCTCTGAGGTTGTCATATTATATTTGAAACGGCTACTAACCTTACTTTTCGCAAATATTCAGGACTTCACATAGGTCATTTTTTCTCTATCGAGTCATTATAGCATAACTCTGAAATAGTAGTACTCTAGTTAAAATAATCTTAGCAAAAAAATATGACCCTGCACTTTCGCACAAGGTCATACATAATATATATGAGACTTTCTCTATTTACTGAACAATCACTTTTATACCATTTGTGTTAGATATAAATTCGGGAGCATACATGCATTGTATAGAAGTTATTCCATTAGAATATTCACCACTACGATTTACGTATACAGGATATTCAAAAACATATGTTCCTTTTGCTAAATGATCGAAGAAGAAATTTGTTGAAGCATCTTTGGTTGATTGATAATAGTAAGTATTATTTTGCCATCTCAATCCTGATAAAGTTTCTATGGGTTCGAAACAAGACGCTCTCATATCTTTCAAGTGTACAAACTCCATATCACGATCTACTCGAACAGTTAGACGCATAATTACTTTATCTCCTACTTTCAGAGGATTAGATTCTGTAATTTCTACTAATGTCTTACCATTAGCAGTTGCCTTTTCTACAAATAACTTTTTGTCAATATTCAGCTCTCCTTTTTGAGTAGTTATCTTATCCAAGTCTTCGTAATATTGCCAATACATAGCACCCCATGCTGGTCCATCTCCCGATTTTTCGATCTTCACATTACCCATTTGGTTTGAAATCTGCTCTCCTGACCACGACTCTTTGATATAGCCTGTACCTAGTTCTTTGTTTTTAGACTCAATCTCTTTATTATTCACAAAGATTTTAGATTCTCCTGTTGATGCAAACCAATCGCTGCCAGTACTCAACAATGCATATATAGCATCAATAGTAGCATGAGTAGATTCCCAAACCTGAGTTTGTTTTTGTTTCAACAACCACTGTTTCATTAAATCCATATCACTGGGAGATGCCTTTGTTTCTTGGAAAGCTTCCATTATGAAAGAGTGAACTGTTACAGCAGAGTTACTCATAAAGGCACTACTTGCATTATTTGCCCAGAACATTCCCATTTCATCATTAACGGTTGCGTGTTCACGAATCGAATTCATAATTTTATCACTCACCGCTTTATTACCATTACTTACAGACAATACTGCAAGTAGAGAACGTTCATATAAATTCAGATCAGTCCAATTTTTCTCTACTACAGATGTATAAAATTTTTCTGCCTCTCTTGTAGCTTGGTCGATTGGAATATCTCTGTAATTAGATCTTACATACAAATATTCTAACTGATTGGTAGATATACTTGTTATCTTCGTCCAATCTGTATTATGTTTCTTCAGTTCTGTAAAATCTTTTAAAATCTGAGCATCAATATATTTCAAAGCATTCATTTGCATAACACGCACTTCATTAGGATATTCAACTGCATTGAGTTTTACCAATTGCGAAAATCCATATAATATATATTGTGTCAGACTTCTGCTCGAATACATGTCTTTATACCACGACCATCCTCCATCTGGATTTTGTAAATCCTGCAATTTAGCAATAGCTTGTTGTGTCTGCATATTCGTATTATTCAAATCAAATAATAACGATAGACGATTCATCTGCTCAGTTTCATTTTTGGCATCTAGAACCCAAGGAGTTTCTTCTAACAACACTGCTTTTAGCTCTTCATTTTTCTGTAATTTAGATACAAGTGTTTCCTTATTTCCACCTTGTTTTTTCCAAGCTTCAATCATTGTAGCAACCTTTGGATATTGTTTCATCATAAACGATCCCAAAGTATTTACATAATAACTGGCAAACCAATTTACAGCATTTTCATTTGTAGGATTACTCAACGTAGGTAATGCTTGTACTGCATACCAAGCAGGATTGCCTGTATACTCAAGAGTCAAACGGTAATTAGATAATGTATTCGATTTATTATTAATCAATTTTTCAAAAGCAAAATCTTTTGTCTGATTTCCGTTCACATTCATAGTCATACTTTCAGTCACTAACATTCTATTAGGAAGCACCGAAACTACATGTTGCTCACCATCACTAAATGAGGCACTCTCTGCAATAACTCGACAACCCAGCATATCAATATCAGCAGGAACATCAAATGTCCATGTTGCCGATCCCGAAGCATCTTTCTCTAAAGTAAAGTCTTTATATTGATTAGTTACCCCAATTGATTTCACTTGATCTGTCAAAGGATCAAAGAATTCGATTCTAACTTTTCCACTGATTGCTTTATCCGATAAGTTAGATATTTTAGTAGATATGCTTGTTTTATCGCCTTCACGAACAAAACGCGGCATATTAGGTGTAACCATTAATTCTTTACGAGAAACTGACAAAGCTTCTAAACTTCCTATATTTAATGATTTGTCGTATGCTAAAGCTCTGAATTTCCAAGTAGTATTACTTTCTGGAACAGTAAAACTAATAATAGTCTCTCCGTTTTTATCTGTTTTCAATTGAGGATAAAAGAACGCTGTCTCATTGAAATTAGTACGAATTTGAGGTTTTGTAGACTCATCCATATAATTCTCTACAAGACTTTTTTCTTCGCCCTCACTAGCAATAACTTTATGCTCTTTTAATTCAGCAACATCAAGAGAAACTGCTCCCGCAGCTCTATCTTGCAACATTTCAGGAGCAGGAGACATCACAGACACACCTCTTACCATAACACCGTACCCATTGCCATAGAAACGGAATCCAAACCAATTTAGTTGATCCCATTTAAATGGATCGTATTTACAAGTTACACTTGCAAAAGATGATGATGCACTCGCAGTTCCAAAAGCTGAGCCATCGCTACTAAATGCTCTAGGATAAATATACTCTTCATATTTAGGATTTAATAACCAAATATTGGGAGATTGTAATTGATCTAATGAAGTGTCGTACATCGAAGCCAATAATTCAGCAAAGGCTGGTTTATTTTTATTGTCTTTTACTGAAATACGCCATTCTTCCTGTTGACCGGGGCGAAGTTTATCTCTAAATACTTCGAATTTTAAATTCAAGTTCTTAGTCTCTTCTTCTTTCGAAAGAGTTACTTGTCTAGTATATGGTTTTTCATCAATTACATACGTAAATACTGCTGTAATCTGATCACCATACTCATCTTTATAAGGAATTACAAATTTCTTATTCTCGTTACTCAACTCAAGATGTTGACGCTGCAATAGTTTATCTCCCTTTAGCAAGTCATAAAGTATAGTTGCATTTTTAGCAGATACCCCTAATACTATCTCAGCATTTTTACTTGAATTAAAAGTCGTTTGTTTTTCAATTAACCATTCATTTGTTTCAATGGGAGGAGTTTTATCATCCAAAGAATACAAGATAAAGTAACTGCGAGATACTACATCCCTACCCTTCTCATCTTTAGCATTTAATGATAACATATATCTAGCCGAAGGTAATTTAACAATCTCATTTCTAAGATCAAACACCGCAGTATCTGTTGTAAAACCACCTGACAACACTTCAGCTTTAATACTATCATTAGGTAATACACTATATATTGTATAATTACCCTTAGCTTCGATAGCTTGTCCATTAAGATTTGTTGCCGTCACATGTATCTTTTCTTTCGATGCTTTATCTAATTGTGAGGGAATATTAGCTGACAATATCATCGACACATCACCTATAGCAAAATTATAGTTTCCACTTTGTGTTTCGCCATTTATGTCAGTCACCTCCGCATTTACAGAAAAATTAAAAATATTATTACTGAATCTTCCTGCAGGAGAATCATTTAAAGGTGCAGTAAAAGTAATCTCAAAAGAACCATCATCGTTAGTTGTTACAGTTCCATTATCTATATTCTCGGTAGGTGCCGGAGACCACCATCTAAAGAATGAACTTTTCGTGATACTATACTCTACATTAGCTCCCTGTACTTTAGCTCCCGAATAATTTTCGGCACGACCTATAAGTTTCACTACATCACCAAAAGCATATGTCTTTTCTATTTTATCGAATGTTATTTGAAAGGTCGGACGTTTATATTCTTCAACATTAAAATATTGAGAAGATTCTCCTACTTCAATTCTATATTGACCCGTAAGTCCGTTTTGAGGTAACACAAACTCACCTGATATTGATCCGAATTCATTAGTAGTAAGTATTTTATCTACAACCAGTTGATTGTTTGCATTATATAAACTCACTTTATACTTCTTATTTGTATTTAATACTGTTGTTTTCTTATCAACTTGTTTTGCTGATACAGCCTTAAAATACATAATCTGACCGGGACGATATATACTTCTGTCAGTAAATATACTAATCACGTCATCATTAAGAGAAGGAGAATATACCGAAGTATTAGAGAAGTATTGGTATTGAGGTAACTCTACCCCATCTTTACTCACTCTATATACATATCTGAAATTGTCTTTGTTTTTATTATCCTTTAATAATTTCTTAAGATCATAAGTAGCAAAACCTTCCGCATTGGTCTTTACTTCGTCAACCTTCGTATACTTTTCAGGAGACCATGACACTGCATAAATCACAATAGAAGCATCTTTCATAGGCTTACCCGAAAGGCGATCTACTGTATAAAACTCATACTGATCTTCACCTGTAATTCTCGCAAAATCGGCTATCGTAGAAATACTAAATGAAAACCAATCGTTAGTTGATGTATTACTCTTCTTATCAAAATCGGCTGTTACTTCATAATTACCTATTTTATCTAATTCTAAAGTAAACTCATGTTGATCAGTCGAATAAGTAGTTTTAGGATTAAGCGCTATTTTTTCAGTCTTAACAATGGCATTGGTCTTTTTATCCTTGACTTTGATGGTCATTTCTTTCAAATTTTTATATGTCAATTTGAAAGTCTTACTTTTATTATCAGGATGATATACCGATGCTCCATCTATTCTTGCATAAGGGCTTTCCAGTAAAGCTAATTTACCTTTTAGTAAATTAATACGCTTATAGTTAGGATACTTTTCCAAACCATATTTACACCAATCATATGCTTTTTTAGTATTAATATTATCACCTTGATCTACACGGCGATAGTAGTCCCATCTGGATAAATTATTGCTATTCAGGTAATCAACTAAAGCACTAATAACCTCTACATTATAATCATATGCCTGATTCTTTTTTTCTAATGACTCTAAAAAATTATAAGCATATTTGGTTCGATATGTTTCCGAAAGACCTGATAAGTAGCTATTTCGTCGCAGCTCTAACAACATTAAAGATTCATTCTTATTACGACTAAGAAGAGATTGAAGAAACTCTTTATAATATTGTAAAGTAATGAGATTATCCTCTCCTGAAAAATCTAATTTCACAAAATCGGATGCAGTTACAGCCAAATCTGAGACTTTATATTTCTTTGCAGTAAGAGCTTTTTGAAACCCTGACTCTTGATTATTTGCCGAAGTTATCCTCGTAGATTGATCTATTGCCTGATTCACCAAGAAATCATACAGTGTAGGATACAATGTCTGAGAATCATCACCTAGCTCTATAATATCCTTATAGTTCTTTGTAGTCTGCTTCAACAATGATGGTTGATCTTTTACTGATTCCTCCAAATTGCTTAGAGCTTTCTCTTGAAATATATTCTTCGACCACTCTTTCATATCATCAGGTACAAAACCTGCAATATTAGTCCTACGATCAATGGTCCATCTATCCGCATCATAATAGTTCAGATATAACTCGGCCAACATCGAATGTAATAATGCTTTATCATTAACAACCTTAGAAGTAGCTATCAGATTTTCCAGATCAGTAAATAACTGAATATTCTCTTGCTTATCCGTAGCTATTTGATATTTATTCTTGTAGATCAGGGCTTTTATTGTCTGCGATGTATTTTTATCAGCAATTGCCTGTTTCAGAATTTCATCTATTACATTTATTGCAGACTTAGGCAGATCGTCCTTCTCTAATTTCTGTATCTGCGTCCACTTTTGTTCATATGACTTCATAGAACCTCCATTTTTTAAAGTCTGAGAAAATACTCCAACTGATAAGAGCAGAGTCAGACCTAAAATTAATCGCTTCTTCATATTTTTATTATTTTACGTTTCTCGAAATAAAGCTTTAAACCTTTTCTACAACAACAGCAATAGACTGTTATAATAAGAAAGTATAGCATTAAATACTTTCATTTATTTAATAGGTAATTTTGAAAGGAAAATTCCATACAGCTACTCCTCTTTTTAACCTTTGCAGCTATTAGTTACCAGATATTAACAGTACTGCTACCAAATTATCACTTTGATAACCCAATGGGCGATGGTAAACATATATACAATATTGATTCTGTGTTTCAAAATAATTACCCTCTACTACAGAGGTAGTATAATTCTTACCCGACTTTGCCAAGTATTGATAATTGTATGCACCTTGCTTTAATAGCATAGAGCCACGATACTCTTTCTCATTATAATCGTATGTCATCAATGACTTCTCATCGAATATATCATTTGTAAAAGCACCATTTAAATAGATTGGCTCTAAGAATGGATTATCGGCTTTTAAAGTAAAATTGGTGATAAAATAATCAGCATCAACATCACTGTCTCGTCCTTCTGCATTTCGAATAAAAAATCTCCCATCCTGATCACGATCATATACATGCCTTCTGCCTGCTCTTATTTTATCGGGAACAACATAAGTATAGTAATAAGGTCTTATATACTTTGTTGATTCTATCCTCAAACCATTATATCGAAAACTTACAGACTCGAATCTTCGATATTCATTACCTGCTTCAAAAATTAAGTCCCTATTCAATTCATACACCAATCTATTACCTTGAATAAAAGTTGGTTTAATAACTGATTTCTGATTATCCAGACGATTATTTTGACGGACAAATACCGTTAAGTCAGAGAACACATCTCTTATCCTCAAATTATTAGTATTGATAACGAACGATACTTGCTGATGCTCTCTATTACTATCTATATCTGTATTAGAAGAAACCGAGCCTGTTACTTGCACCTCAGGATTTAATATAGAAAAGCAGGCAGTCAGCAAAACCTTATTGGGGTTGTCCTCTTCATACACCTCTACGACATAATTACCTGAGAGCATTATCCGTTGCCTATCGTTAGGTATTTCAATATTGAAATTTATATAATCTACAGTTGTATTAAAGGATAAAGCAAAATCTTCGATCGGAATATCATTAAATCCATCTACATATTCAACATCTATCAGCGGCGAGCGAGTCCAATCAGCATAACAATTGATAAGACGATAGCGCAACTGTTTAGTTGAGTTGGCACCCATCCTATCGAAATTTATCTGGATATAATCATTATTGTTTAATTGAATATAGGGCAAACGCCGCCAATCGCCCCCTGCATTGACTTGTATAGTATGTATTTCGTCCGATAATGCTTGTGTTTTATATACTTGTCCATACATTAAAACTGTAGAAACAATGAGCAAGTATAAGAATAAGGATATACGTTTCATAGAAGAATAATTTATTTCACACACTAAAGTAATAATAACAAATAAAGGAACATCTAAGTTTAAACAAAACTTGTACAACTAAGTAATATAAAATATTTATACCACGTTTTAATGTTATAACTAACTATGTTTTTTACTTGCCAAAGCAATAAAAAGGTCTGAGACTATAATATCTCAAAGTGTAATATTCTACGATTCCTATTCCTCCTTATGGAATCGGAGAGCATTATCCCCTCTATAATTATATAATCTAAATTTGCATATTATGATTCTACAAACTAAATCGATAAGTATTATACTAGGAGTATGCCTTTTGTTATCATGCTCCAACAAATCCTCTCAAGGAGAGCATCAAGCTAGTGATATTTCTGAATCAGCAGCAAGTGCAGAAACCGAAGCAAATATAGCTTTTACGCCCCCTACCATACTGCAAGGAACATCAGCAAGTTCTTCTCAATCTAATTTTATAAGCTCTCTGGCAGCATCTACCAGCAACCATGATGGTGTTCATAAATTTATAAGAACTGCCCAAATAAAATTCAAAGTAAAAGATATTCCCAAAGCAACTTATACGATAGAAGATATCATTATAAAGAGCAATGGTTTTATAATCCATTCAACTATAAATAACGAGAATAGCTATTCAACGACTACTAATATTTCTAACGACTCATCTTTAGTTACTCATTACAGTAATCTTATTGCCGATCTCGTATTAAGAGTACCACATACCAAATTAGATACTGTATTAAAGCAAATTGCACCACTAGCTCTTAAAATTGATTATCGAACTATAGAAGCAAAAGATATTACTTTACAGCTACTTTCTGAGAAAATGAAACAGGAGCGCATGAGTAAAAAAGGTAGACGAGTATCAGATGCTATTAATAATAAAGAACATAAACTGAACGACGTAATAGATGCAGAAGAAGTTCTTGACAATACTCTCGAAGAAGCCGATAAAACAAAGTTGGCTGAATACGAAATAAACGATCAGGTAGAATACAGCACCATCACTATTAAATTATACCAAAATACAAGTGTATATACAGAAAGAGTATTACGTGAAAAACCTGTAGAAGAATATGAAACCAGCTTAGGCGAAAAAGCAAAAGACGCATTATATAATGGATGGATTATCGTAAGTTCATTACTTATATTCCTACTCAATATCTGGCCACTTATTCTAATCGGTGCAATCTTAGCTATACTCTATTGCAAATACAGAAAGAAGAAAGAATAAGTAGTTATGCAGATAAAATATTACCTTTAATGGTACTCAATTGAAGTAGTATATAAAAATAGCCGAACAAATTAGTTCGGCTATTTTCATTATTGATATATCATATTAAGAAGAAAGAACTCTTTTTTTAGCTAAGAATTCTTTGATTCCTCCAATATGTTCTCTTACTTTCTTATCGGAGAATTCAAATACTTTAGTTACTAATCCATCAAGGAAATCACGGTCGTGAGATACTAATATTACAGTTCCATCATAATCCAGAAGAGCATTTTTCAAAACCTCTTTCGTTTTCAAATCGAGGTGATTGGTAGGCTCATCGAGAATAAGAAGATTTACAGGCTCAAGCAATAATTTAATCATTGCTAAACGTGTACGTTCTCCTCCTGATAGTACTTTTACCTTTTTATCAGAATCATCTCTATTGAACATAAAAGCACCTAATATGCTACGTATCTGCGTACGTATATCACCTTCAGCAACGCGATCTATTGTTTCAAAAACAGTTAAGTCTTCATCCAATAAATCAGCTTGATTCTGAGCAAAATAACCAATCGTTATATTATGCCCCAACATCATTGTTCCCGTGTATGGAGTTTCGCCCATCACACATTTAACAAAAGTTGATTTACCTTCACCATTCTTACCGGCAAGAGCAACTTTCTCTCCACGCTCTATCATTAAATTGGCATGCTCAAAAACAAGATAATCATCGTATTTTTTGGTAACCATATCAACCGTTAACGGATAAGTACCCGAACGTGTGGCTGGTTGAAACTTAATGCGAATAGATGAACGATCTTCTTCATCAATCACTACCCTATCCAGTTTTTCCAATTGGCGCACACGGCTTTGTACCAAAGTAGCCTTAGCTGCCTGAGCACGAAATCGCTCTATAAACTCTTCAATTTCCTGTATTTGTTTTTGTTGAGCTTCCCAAGCATGCACTTGCTGTTGACGGCGTTCTTCTCTCAATTCTATATATTTAGAGAAGTTTACTTTGTAATCGTAAATTTTACCTAAAGTCAACTCAATAGTCCGAGTAGTTACTGCATCGATAAAAGTACGGTCATGCGATATAAGAACCACTGCATTTGCCTGAGTAGTTATAAAATCCTCTAACCAACCGATAGATTCAATATCTAGGTGATTGGTAGGCTCATCCAATAACATAATGTCAGGTTTACGAAGCAACAATTTAGCTAGTTCGATACGCATACGCCAACCACCGCTAAACTCGCTCGTTGCTCTGTCCAAATCGTCACGTTTGAAACCAAGTCCCATCAATGTTTTCTCAACCTCACCATCGAAGTTGGTATCTTCTATATTTGCCAGCCTTTCATGGGCATGGGTAAAATCATCTAATAATTTCGAATAATCGTCCGACTCATAATCTGTACGAGTCTCCAACTGACGATTCATTTCTTCTATAAGTGCTTCCAGATCATAAATCTGCGAAAAAGCCAATGAGGCCTCTTCACGAACAGTTCTATCATCCGAAACCTGCATAACCTGAGGCAAATAACCGATAGTCATCCCTTCGGGACCTGAAACCGAACCCTGATAGCTTTTATTTACACCAGCAAGTATCTTCAACATGGTACTTTTGCCTGCACCATTTTTACCAACAAGAGCTATACGATCCTTAGCGTTAATTATAAAATTTATATTATCAAAAAGAGTTTTTCCTCCAAACTCTACTTTAAGCGATTCAACTATCAGCATGTACTTCTATTCTTCTTAATTTAAAACGAGGTGCAAAGGTAGATATTTTGAAGAGATAAACAACCCTGCAAGTATCTAATAACCATTCTCAACCAATTTAAATAATGATAAATATCTATTGCCACATTACATAAGGATAACTAACTAGGTATATTTCACTTACCGAATTAACCAAACCGTCTGCCACTCCAATGATAAGCATCAAAACATTCTAAAAATGAAACAACTGTAAGGAGAACTTAAAAAATGGTATCAGATTTGATCCAAAGCAAGAAAATACAAGTTTTTTTTGTATTTTTGTTCATCTTTATTCAGTATATTGATACTGGAAGATATCTATTGTTACATAATTTATACTAAAGAGATTAAAGCTTGCTTTATTATCCGTATACTTACATTGTACAATATATTTAGGTCTATACCTTAGTAATCATTTTTTAATACAACATATAAAGATGAAAGTTCTGAAATTCGGTTCCACTGCTATTGCAAGCCCCGAGAGGCTTAAAATTGTTACTAAACTAGTTAGTCAAATACCTAATAGTATTGTAATACTTTCTGCTATTGCAGGTACAACCAGTCAATTAGAAGAAATTTCAGATTATTTATACAAGAAAAACCCTGAAGGAGCGAACGAATCTATCAATCGTCTGGAAAAAGAATATCTTGAAAAAGTTGAAGAATTATATTCTGCACAAGCTATAAAAAGCGAAGCTGAATCTTTTGTTATAGAAACGATTTCTTATATCCGCTCATTAACAAATGATCTGTTCACACTTTTCGAACAAAGAATAGTACTTGCTCAAGGCGAACTTCTAAGTACAGGGCTTTTTACATTAATGCTAAAAGAGTTAAATATTAAAGCTCTTGAACTACAAGCTAAAGACTTTATTAGAATAGATAAGAAGCAAGAACCCGATTCTACTTTCATTCAGCAAAACCTTACTAAGTTATTACAGCAAAATAAGGATACTGATATATTTGTAACCCAAGGTTATATCTGTCAGAATGCCTATGGCGAAATAGATAACTTTCAATTTGGAGGAAGCGATTATTCGGCATCTCTTGTAGGTGCAGCAATCCAAGCAGAAGAAATTCAAATCTGGACAGGCTTTGATGCTCTATATGGTAATAATTCTCAATTGATTTCTAATACACATATTGTACATCAGATCAATTTTGATGAAGCTGCTGAATTAGCATATTTTGGTGCTAAAATATTGCATCCAATGTGTATTCTTCCTGCTAAAATGGCAAATATACCAGTACGTTTATTGAATATATATAAACCAGAAGGAAAAGGTACACTTATCTCTAATCAGACTGAAAAGGGAAAGATTAAGGCAATAGCGTCTAAGGATGGTATCACCGTTATCAATATTAAATCGAGCAGAATGCTACTCGCTCATGGCTTTTTGAGAAAAGTCTGTGAAATATTCGAGAATCATCAAACCTCAATTGACATGCTTACCACTTCTGAAGTCGGCGTAGCTGTTACTATTGATAGTCCTAAATATTTGACTGAAATCACAGATGAACTGAAAAAGCTAGGCATAGTAACCGTAGACCAAAATATGACTATCATTTCGGTTGTAGGCGATCTTAATTGGGAAAATGCAAGCCTAGAAGCAGAAGTTCTGGATGCCATCAAAAATGTGCCTATCAGAATGATTTCATATGGAGGAAGCAGTTATAATATATCCTTCATTATCAAAGAAGAAGACAAAGAAAAGACATTACAATCTCTAAATAATAAAATATTCTAAGCGGTAAGATTTAAACCTTTTATAGCTTTGATTGTTGCAATATCCAGAGACGTTATGACTCTAAAACATATCATTAAATATTTTTCATTTACTTAATTACAATATATGACAAAAGGAACATTTCCTGTGGAGAGCTTCAAAGGGCTCGAAACTCCTTTCTATTATTACGATGTCAATCTATTAAAAGAAACCCTATCTATAGTTAAGGAAATAACTCATAAGTATGGTTATATACAGCATTATGCAGTAAAGGCAAATGCAAATCACAGAATTTTACAAATAATTGCAACTGCTGGTTTTGGAGCAGATTGTGTTAGTGGTAACGAAGTAAAAGCAGCTATTAATGCTGGCTTTCCTGCTTCTAAAATTGTTTTTGCAGGAGTTGGTAAAACCGACAAAGAAATAAATTTAGCATTAGATTACAATATTTTCTGTTTCAACGTTGAGTCATTACCCGAATTAGAGGTAATAAATGAATTGGCTGAGAAAAAAGGAAAAACAGCATCTGTAGCTATTCGTATCAATCCTAATGTAGATGCTCATACTCATGAATACATTACTACTGGACTGAACGAAAATAAATTCGGTTTCTCAATGTCTTCTTTGCCTAAAGTATTTGCAAAGATCAAAACATTGAAGAATATCGAACTATTAGGTATTCACTTCCATATCGGATCTCAAATTACAGAAGTTGATACATTTGATCCATTATGCGAACGTGTAAACGAGTTGCAAACACAATGCGAAAACGAAGGTATCATTCTTAAACACATCAATGTTGGTGGTGGATTAGGCATCGATTATGATAATCCTAATGAAAATCCAATTTCTGATTTTAAAAATTACTTCGATCGATTTAATAGTAAATTAGAATTAAGAAAAGGACAAACCCTTCATTTCGAATTAGGTCGTGCCATGGTAGCACAATGTGGTTCTCTTGTTTCGAGAGTTACTTATGTAAAGGAAGGCGAAAGCAAAAAATTTATAATTCTTGATGCAGGTATGACCGATTTAATTCGTCCAGCTCTATATCAAGCATATCATAAGATAGAGAACATTTCATCGAATCTACCCATTCAACAATACGACGTGGTAGGTCCTATCTGTGAATCTTCTGACTGCTTTGCTAAAGATTACGAATTGAATGAAACTAAAAGAGGTGATTTTGTAGCCCTTCGCTCTGCAGGAGCTTATGGCGAGATAATGGCCTCACAATACAATTGCAGAGAATTGCCTAAAGCTTATCTATCAGATAGTCTATAAGCATAAACACTGGATATCAATATCTAAAGAAAGTCAAGAGCAGATAATTCTTGGCTTTCTTCTGTTGTAAAGGGGTAAGGTTTATAAATCTTAGTATCTTTGTCTAATATTTGGATAGAGATACATTGTATATATGTCTCTCTATGTTAATTATCTGAAAGTTTTGATGATATATTATCAAGTCATAGTATTATGCTTGATAAAGTATTAAAAGGTCTGAGACCTTAAACACAGCTATAAATATTTTACGGTACTTATATATATTCTATAATGGAACAATTTTCATCTTATTTTACGCTTGATATTATTGGAATAACACTACTATCAATACTACTAGTAACTCTTATTATTCAGATATTCTTTTATATTCTGTACTACAAGAAGCCTGTGTCTTATTTCAATAAAACTAGCAATAAAAATGAAGATAGAACCAATTTACCATCTGTCTCTGTAATCATAGTAGCCAAAGATGAATCCGAAAACCTTGCTCGATGTTTACCCTCTATTCTTAATCAGGACTATCCCGATTATGAAGTAATAGTTGTAAACGACGGATCAACTGATGAGAGTGAGTTCCTTTTGAAAAATCTAAAAAAAGAGTATCCGTTTTTATATAGCACCTTTTCACCCTATTCAGATGATAATGAGTCTATTCAAAACAAAGTACTACCACTTACTATAGGGATCAAGGCTGCACGTAAAGATATATTACTGTTTACAGAAGCCGATTCTCTCCCAATGACAAATCAATGGATCAAATCAATGATGAATAGCTTAGCCGATAAAGATATTGTGATAGGCTATAGTCGTTTTACAGAAGGTGAAGATTTCAACAATAAAACGGCCTTATTTGATAATCTATTATTCACTCTGCAATGTATGTCGATGGCTATTAAAAACAAGCCATTTGCAGGTCTATACAAGAACTTAGCATATAAGAAGCACTTGTTTTTCGATAATAAAGGTTTTTCGGCAACACTCAACTACGACAATGCTGAAGAGGTTTTTGTGAACCACATTATGACAAACAATAACACTGCCGTAGCTTTAAATCAGGATAGTTATGTATCTACCGAACTTGATAATTTTTCTCATTGGCGAAAAATTAAGACAGCATATAGCAGAGCAAAATTTAATTTCAAAGGATTCACTGCTGGAATATTTTCTTTGGAAACATTCACCAGATACCTGTTTTATTTACTAACTATAGCCTCAATAGTTTATAGTTCAATATTACTTCTTTGGGTATATTTAGCTGTTGCAATTCTATTTTTTATCATAAGATATACAGTCCAAGTTTTAGTTTTAAATAAAGCAGCCGATCATTTTCTTTCAACTCGGTTTCATTTAACATTACCTTTTCTTGATGTTATTCAACCTTACTACAATTCTTACTTCTCTCGAATTTCTAAAAGTAAGAAGAGACGGAAAAAATAAAATACAATCATATATATAAAAAGGCTCATTGATATTTCAATGAGCCTTTTTTGGAACAAATTATTATAATAAACTAATCTTAGAGAATCTTTTTTTTTACAGATCAGTAATCGGACTATATTTGGGTACAAGAGTTTTCATGACAGCCCATCCAATGAGATATGCCACGGCACAAATCGAGAAGATGATAAAATAACCAGCCTCTTCACCCTTGAATCCCATGAATACCATCTGAGTCTCCCCCGCATGATCGAAGAGCACACCCGAACCCTTATTAATAAGGAACGAACCCACACCACCAGCCATACCACCAATACCCGTAATAGTAGCAATAGCCTTCTTA